>NZ_CP117411.1:0-662500 GCF_028607085.1 Sphingomonas naphthae
ATCCTGGGCAACAGCGGCGCGCGGATGGCGATCGTCTCCACCGCGAAGCTCGCCGCGACCTTGCTGCCCGCCATCATCGAGACCGGCCGGTGCGACGCGCTGATCGCGATGGAGCCGCCCGCCCACCGGCCGCAGGGGGTGCGCATCTGCGATTGGGACGCGCTGATCGCGGCACACCCCACCGACGTCGCCGCGACCGCCGCGACGATCGACTTCACCCGCGAGGATCTCGCCTGCCTGATCTACACCAGCGGCACCGGCGGCACCCCGCGTGGCGTGCGCCAGCATCATGGCGCCGTCCTCGCCAGCGCCAAGGGCGCGGCGATCATCGTCGCCGAGGATTTCGGGATCGACGAGGAGATGTTCCTCAGCTTCCTGCCCTTGAGCCACGCCTACGAGCATACCGCCGGCCAATATCTGCCGATCATGCTGGGCGGGCAGATCAGCTATGCCGAGGGCCTCGACAAGCTCTCCGCCAATATCGAGGAGGTCCGCCCGACGATCATGGTGGTCGTGCCGCGCCTGTTCGAGCTGCTGCGCACGCGGATATTGAAGCAGGTCGAAAAGGGCGGCGGGGTCAGCCGCTGGCTGTTCGCCCGCGCGGTGAAGCGCGATCGGCTGCTCGGGCCGCTGCTCGACGTGACGGTGCGCAAGAAGGTGCAGGGGCGCTTCGGCGGGCGGATCAAGGCGATGGTCTCGGGCGGCGCGCCGCTCAATCCCGAAATCGGCCAATTCTTCCAGTCGCTGGGGCTCACCTTGTTGCAGGGCTATGGCCAGACCGAGGCGGCGCCGATCATCTCGTGCAACCGCCCGCGCGCCGGCATCGACCCGTCCACCGTCGGCCCGCCGCTCGACGGGGTCGAGGTGCGCATCGCCGAGGATGGCGAAATCCTCGTGCGCGGCGAGATCGTGATGCACGGCTATTGGCAGGCCGAGGAGGAGACCGCCCGGGCGCTGGAGGGGGGCTGGCTGCATACGGGCGACGTCGGCCATTTCGACGGCGCCGGCCGCTTGGTCATCACCGATCGCAAGAAGGATCTGATCGTCAACGACAAGGGCGACAATGTCTCGCCCCAGCGGGTCGAGGGGATGCTGACGATGGAGCCCGAGATCGGTCAGGCGATGGTCGTGGGGGATCGGCGGCCGCATCTGGTGGGGCTGATCGTGCCCGACGCGGTCTGGCTGGCGGAGCAGGGCGCGATGAGCCCCGAGGCGATCGAGAAGGCGATGGCGGCGGCGGTGGAGCGGGTGAACCGGACGCTTTCGACGACCGAGAAGGTGCGGCGGATCACGATGGCGGACGAGCCGTTCACGACCGATAACGGCGAGATGACGCCATCGCTGAAGATCCGGCGGCATATCCTGCGAGCGCGCTATGGCGAGCGGTTGGATGGGTTGTACGGGAAGTAGGGATTGAGCGTCGCCCCGGCGGAGGCTGGGGCCTCGGCAGGGGCGACGTGGTGGCAGCCACCTGAGGCCCCGGCCTGCGCCGGGGCGACGAAATTGAGCTGCCGTGCTCCGGCGGAGGCCGGAGCACAAGTAGGCGGGTCAGCCGGCGAACACGTCCTTCGCCGCGCGGCGGCGCGCCAGTTCCCCCGCGCTCCCCGCACGCATGAACGGGTTGGTCGCGCGCTCCTCGCCGATCGTCGTCGGCACGGTCGCCCCGCCCGCCGCGCGCGCCGCATCGACTCGGCGCATCCGCTCGATCACCGCGCGATTGTCGGGTTCCGCCGCCAGCGCGTAGCGGCCGTTCGATTGGGTATATTCGTGCGCGCAATAGACGCGCGTTTCGGGCGGCAGCGCGGCCAGCCGCTCCATGTTGCGCCACATCTGTTCGGGCGTCCCCTCGAACAGCCGGCCGCAGCCCATGGCGAACAATGTGTCGCCGACGAAGGCCACATCGTCCCCGGCCAGATGGTAAGCGATATGGCCCGCCGTATGCGCCGGCACCGCGATCACCCGCGCGTCATGCGCGCCGATCGCCACGACGTCGCCCTCGCCCACGGCGCGATCGAGCCCCGGAATCTTCGCCGCCTCATCCACCGGCCCGGTGATGCGGCAGCCCGTCGCGGCCTTGATGGCGAGGTTCCCGCCGACATGGTCGCCATGCCAGTGCGTGTTCCATATCTGGCCGATCCGCCACCCGCGCGCGTCCGCTTCCGCCAGCACCGGCTCCGCCACCGCCGGATCGACCACGACCGTCTCGCCGCTGTCGGCATCGTGCATCAGCCACACATAATTGTCGCTCAGCGCGGGAATGCGGACGATCTCAATCGGCGACGGCATCATAGCCCTCCGGGGTGAATTGGATCAGGCAGAAGCCGTGCCCGAAAGGATCGGCAAAGGTCGCGATGCGGCCATAGCCCGCCTCGCGCACCCCGCCCTCGGCTATCGCGCCCAACGCGACGGCCCGCGCGGATGCCGCTTCGATATCCTCGACGGCGACGTCCAGATGCACCGGCGTCCAGTGGCGGCCGTAATCGCGCGCGACCGATCCGTAGGCTTCGTCGCGTGGCCCCGCCGGCCGCGCGATCAGGTAGAGCGGCGCCTCCAGCCCCAATAGCTCGACCACCGTGTCGCCGAACCGCCGCCCGGCCGTCAGCCCGAACAGGCCCGCATAGAAAGCCTCGCCCGCCGCCACGTTCGGCACGTCGATGTTGACGAGCAGCCGGGCCGGCGCGCCCATGGCGATCACCAGACCCCGGTATTCGGCATCGACGCCCAGGGCTCGGCGGGATCGAGATACCCGTCCTGCAACAGCTCGATCGAGATATTGTCGGGCGTGCGGACGAAGGCCATGTGGCCGTCGTGCGGGGGGCGGTTGATCGTGTAGCCGGCGTCCATCAGCCGCTGGCAGGTGGCGTAGATATCGTCGACGCGGTACGCCAGATGGCCGAAATTGCGCCCGCCGTCATAGCCGGCCTCGCCCCAATTGTGGGTCAGCTCCACCTGCGCGTCCTCGTCGCCGGGCGCCGCGAGGAAGATGAGCGTGTAGCGCCCCTTCTCATTCTCCATCCGCCGGATTTCCTTCAGCCCGACGAGTTCGAGGAAGCGGATGGTCTCGTCCGGATCGGACACGCGGATCATGGTGTGGAGATATTTCATGGCGCCAAATTAGGGGGCGGGGGGCGGCGCGGCAATGGTGGTGAGGCTGGCAAGCGAAAACCATCGATCCTCCCCCGCCAGGGGGCGGTGGCGCCGAAGGCGACGGAGGGGGCGGTTGCGATGACCTCGACTTGGCCGCTGTCCTCCCCCTCCGTCAGGCTGCGCCTGCCACCTCCCCCTGGCGGGGGAGGATCAACATGGTGCCCGCATGTGCCGAAATCGCGCCTCTCGACGCACCCGGCAACATTGCGCTACATTGGCCCGGCTCAAGACTCGAACAATGGGGAGCGGGGCGGACCAGTATCGGCCGAGGACGGGCCGGACAGGAGAGAGAGATGCCCATATTCCCGCCGCAGCCCGCGGCCATCGAGTCACCGCTTCACGATTCGCCGCATGACATGCATGGCGTCGGCCGCTCGGCCGCCGGCCGGGCGATGATGGCGCGGGCGGCGCTGCTGTCCGTGCCGGTCGCGGCGGTGATCTGGGTCGGGATATTGGCGCTCTTCCTCGGCTGAACCGGAGCGATCCGCCCGCCCGAACGTAGAGGCGGGATGCGGCAGGCGACGGGGCTCATCGGGATCGACACGCACGGGCGCAGCCTCGTCGAGGTGACGCGCGCCGTCGCGCAATGGGTCGCGGCGCAGGGGATGGACGAGGGGTTGCTGACCCTCTTCTGCCGCCACACCTCTGCCTCGCTGCTGATCCAGGAGAATGCGGCGCCCGAGGTGCGCGGCGATATCGAGCGGTGGATCGAGCGGCTCGCGCCCGAAGACCCGGCCGCCTACGCGCATGACGACGAGGGACCGGACGACATGCCGGCGCATCTGCGCGCCATCCTCACCGGCATCCACCTTTCGATCCCGCTGATCGACGGACGGTTGGCACTCGGCACCTGGCAGGGCATCTATCTGTTCGAGCATCGCCGGCGGCCGCACGCCCGCTCGATCGCGCTGCATCTGCTGGGGGAATGAGATGAGCGTCGAATCGGTGCGCGACTGGCTGGCGGAAAACGCGCCCGACCTGCGCCTGATCGAGGCCCATGCCTCCACCGCCACGGTGCTGGAGGCCGCCGCCACGCTGGGCGTGGAGCCCGGCCGCATCGCCAAGACGCTGGCCATAAGGGTCAACGACATGGTGCTGCTGCTCGTGACGCGCGGCGATGCGCGGCTCGACAATGGCAAGGCCAAGGCGGCGTTCGGCGGGCGGCCACGGATGCTGGGGCCGGAAGAGACGCTGGCGTTGACGGGGCATCCGGTCGGCGGCGTCTGCCCGTTCGGCCTCGCCGCGCCGTTGCCGGTCTATTGCGACGTTTCGCTGGAATCGTATTTGACCGTCTTTCCGGCGGCGGGATCGCTCAACAGTTCGGTCGAGGTGACGCCGCAACGGCTGGGCGAGCTGGTCGCGACGGGATGGGTCGACGCATGCCGGCTGCCGTAAGCGCCGGCATCCTTCTTTACAGACGGCGCGGCGGCGCGCTGGAGCTTCTGCTCGTCCATCCCGGCGGCCCCTATTGGGCGAAGCGCGATGCCGGCGCGTGGCAGATCCCCAAGGGCGGGATCGAACCCGGCGAGAGCGCCGTCGCGGCGGCGCTGCGCGAATTCACCGAGGAACTGGGCACGCGGCCGCCGGGCGATCCGGTGCCGCTGGGCATCATCCGCCAGGCCGGGGGCAAGATGGTCGAGGCGTTCGCGCTGGCGGGCGATCTGGATTGCGGGCGGATCGAGAGCGTGACGTTCGAGCTGCAATGGCCGCCGCGCAGCGGGCGGATGCAGCATTTCCCGGAGGTGGATCGCGCGGCGTGGTTCACGGTGGCGGCGGCGCGGGCGGCGATCCTGCCGAGCCAGGCGCCGTTGATCGACTTGCTGGAGGGGTTGGTGGGGGGCACATGACACGTCGCCCCGGCCTTCGCCGGGGCGACGATATCAGATCAGCCCCGCCCGAATCCGCCCACCTTGCGCCCGAACCCCTGCGGTCGGCGCGGCACGCCCGGCGCCAGCACCGGCGCCGGCGCGGTCGGGCCGCCGGGGGCGGCGTGAGCTTCCAGCATCGCGAGGGTCTGCTGCAACAGCGGGCGGAGTTGCACGACATGCTCCAGCAATTCGTCCGGCACGTCGTGCGTCTCCACGCAGCGCCGCGCGCCGCGCTCGATCTGTTCGGAGAGCAGCCGCAGCGGCTCCGCGCCGAATTGCGCCGATTCGCCCTTCAGCGTGTGCGCCGGGCGCACCACGCGGGCGGCGTCGCGGGCGCGCATCGCATCCTCGATCGCCACGATCGAGCGCACCCCGTCCTCGCGGAAATAGCCGAGGATGCGGGGAAATTCCGCCCCGATCTCGGCTTTCAATTTGGCCAGTGCGGCCCAGTCGATGATTGCCATGAGGCGCTTGCCTGCCCGCTACTCGTTACGCCCCGAGTCTTTGCGCCAAATGGGTAAAGGCCGGGTTAGCGGCGAACCGAAAAATGGCCCTTGTCCGGCATTTCCAGCTGCCAGCCCTGGTCCGCGCACAAAGCCGCCACCTCGCGCGGGGCGGCGGGATCGTCGGCGAGCAGCGTAACCGCCCCCGCCTCGCGCATCGCCTTGGCCAGCCGCAGCGCCGGCCAGGGGCAACGCATTCCCCGCGCATCGACCACCAGATCGGCCAAGGCGCTGGCCAAGCCTATTTGTCGCCGAACGGATTCTTCGGCGCGCGCAGCGTCAGCCGCACCGGCACCGCGCCGAAGCCCAGGTCGCGCCGAATGCCGTTGACCAGATAGCGGCGATAGCTTTCGGGCAATTGATCGACCCGCGTGCCGAACAGCACGAAGCTGGGCGGCCGCACCCGCGCCTGCGTCAGATACCTGAGCTTGATGCGCTTGCCGCCGGGGGCGGGCGGGGGATTGAGTTCGACGGCTTTCTCGAACCAGCGGTTGAGCTGGCCGGTGGTGACGCGCTTCGACCAGGCCGCGCGCGTCTCGAACGCTGCCTCGATCAACTGATCCAGCCCGCGCCCGGTGAAGGCCGATACGGTGAGGACGGGCAGCCCCTTCACCTGCGCCAGCCCCTCGTCGAGCGCGGTGCGGACGCCCTGGAACAGCGCGGGGGGATTGTCCGCCACGTCCCATTTGTTGAGCGCGATGATGAGCGCGCGGCCCTCCTGCAACACCTGATCGGCGATGCGCAGATCCTGCGCCTCCAGCCCGCGCGTGGCATCCAACAGCAGCACGACCACCTCGGCGAAATCGATCGCGTGGCGCGTGTCGGCGGCGGACAGGCGCTCCAATTTGTCCTCCACCTTCGCCTTGCGGCGCAGGCCGGCGGTGTCGATCAGCCGAACGGCGCGGCCCTTATGCTCCCAGTCGATCGAGATGGAATCGCGCGTGATGCCGGCTTCAGGCCCGGTAATCATCCGCTCTTCGTTCAGGAATTTGTTGACGAGGGTGGACTTGCCCGCGTTCGGGCGGCCGACGATGGCGAGCTTGAGCGGGCCGGCCTCGGGATCGGCCTCGTCGAACTCGTCCTCGTCCTCCTCGATCGTCGCCGCCTCGATATGGGGCAGCAGCGCGTCGAACAGGTCGGCCAGGCCCTCGCCATGTTCGGCGGAGAAGGGCACGGGCTCGGCGAAACCCAGCGCGAACGCCTCGATCACGCCGCTCTCGCCCGCGCGGCCCTCGGCCTTGTTGGCCAGCACGATGACGGGCGTGTCGCCGTTCCGCAGCCATTGCGCGATCTCCTCATCGAGCGGGGTCACGCCCGCGCGGGAATCGATCAGGAACAGCGCGACATCGGCCTGGATCACCGCCGCCTCGGTCTGCGCGCGCATCCGGCCGGGCAGCGTCTGGGGGTCGTCGGTCTCGAAACCGGCGGTGTCGATCACGCGGAATTCGAGCCCGATCAGGGTCGCGTCGCCCTCGCGCCGATCGCGCGTTACGCCGGGCCGATCGTCGACGAGCGCGAGCTTCTTGCCGACGAGCCGGTTGAACAGGGTCGATTTACCGACATTCGGGCGCCCGACGATCGCGACGGTGGGAAGTTTGGCCATGCGCTCCCTTAGAGCCTGATCGGTCGGGACGGAAGCGTGACGCGATTTCTGCCCGATCGTGGAGCAGGGTCGTCTACGAACAAGGCGGATCGGTGGATTTGCGATGGCTCCCTGGCGACTTCGTCGCCCCGGCGCATGCCGGGGCCTCAGGCGTCTTGGGGGTAAGGCCGAGGTGGCTCCCGAACGGCGCGGCCAGCCTCCCGAGATCCCGGCCTGCGCCGGGATGACGGATCGGGTTAACCGGCCCCCGGCGCCACATAGACGAACGCCGCCCGCCCCGATCGCAAGGTCACCGCGATCCGCGCATAGGTTTCGCCCTCATAAGCGTCGGCCGCCGCCAGTTCCTCGGGCGTCACCACCAGCCGCTCGCCCGCGATGTCGGGCACCGGACCGTCCGCGCGCCGCAGGATCAGGTGGACCGCCAACCCGCTCGTCGCCACCGCCTCCGGATCGGGGATCGCCACCTCGCCCAGCGCGAAGCCGGCCAGCGCATCCGCTTCGCCAACCAGAGCCCGCCCGAACAATGCCCTCTGCACCGCCGGATCGCGCAGCGTGCCGTAGGAGAAGAGGGCGATGTCGCCGCTCATTCGCCCTTGAGGCGCTTCGCCAGCCGTGCCTGCAACGCCGCCAGTTCGTCCGGGTCGGCCTTGCCCTTGGCGTGCATCCCCAATTCGGTGCCGCTCCAGCGCGGGATGATGTGGACGTGGAGGTGGAAGACCGTCTGGCCGGCCGGCGCGCCGTTGAACTGCATGATCTGCACGCCGTCCGGCGCCAGCTCCGCGACGATCGCGCGGGCGACGATCTGCGTCTCGCGATACAGCACCGCCAGCTCATCCGGCGCGATATCGAGGAAATTGCGCGCCGCCGACCGGCGCGGGATGACGAGGCTGTGGCCGGTCGATTGCGGGAAGAGATCGAGAAAGGCGAGAACGTCGTCGGTCTGGTAGATCGTGTACGCCGGTAGGTCGCCGCGCAGGATCTTCGCGAAGATGTTGTCGGGGTCGTAGGTGCCTTCGAGGCTCATCGCGGCTCTCCCGGTTCAGGTCGGGGGAGGCTTAGGCGGTGGCCCCAGGACATGGCAAGGGCGGGACGGGCCCGCCCTCTGCCTCAAAAAGCCATCGTGCTCCGGCGCAGGCCGGAGCCCAGGATTACGGAGCGCACCCCAAGCCACCCTGGGCTCCGGCCTTCGCCGGAGCACGACTCTCTCGATTACGCCATCACGATCTTGTCGAGCGCGGCGCAGAAGGCCTTCATCTCGTCGGCGGAACCGACGGTGACGCGGCTCACGTTCGGCCAGATGGGCCAGCTGCGGCCGATCTGGATCTTCTGGTCGAGGAACGCCTTCTGCATTTCCTTGGCCGGCTTGGTCTTCCAGTCGACCATGAACATGTTGGCCTCGCTGCCCGGATGGAAAGCGATGTTGCGCTTCTTGAGGTGGGCGTAGGTCGCCTCGCGCGTGGCGATCATCTCCTCGCGGCGAGCCTTGATGAGCGCGGCCTGGGTATAGGCCGCGTTGCCGCACGCCAGCGCGGTGATCGGCAGCGTGCCGCTCACCTGGCGGCCGTCATAGCGCATCATCCGCGCCTGGAGGTCGGGGTGCGAGATGGTGATGCCGAGGCGGATGCCCGCCATGCCGAACAGCTTGGAGAAGGTGCGCATCACGATCACGTCGTTGCGCCCGGCCGCCAGCTGCACCGCGCTCGGCGCTTCGGAGAAGTGGATATAGGCCTCGTCGATCAGCACCACCGCGTCCTTGGGCTTGTTTGCGATCAGCCATTCGATGTCCGACAGCGGCGTGATCGTGCCGGTCGGGTTGTTGGGCGTGCAGATGTAATAGAGGCCGGCATTGGGGTTCGCCGCCAGCATCGCCTTCACGTCGGCGCCCTTGCCGGGCTGCATCGGCACCTTGGCGAGCGGCGCCTGGAGCCAGGCGGCGGCGCGCCACGCGGATTCGAAGGTCGGATCGGCGGTGACGAGGCCCTTCTGCGGCGAGCAGAAGGAAATGACGGTGCGGACCAGCGGATCGCCCGAGCCCGGCCACGGCAGCACGTAATTCTCCGGCACCTTCTCGACGGCGGCGACGGTCTTCACGAACTGGCCGCGCACGTCCGACGGATCGTAGCGGTTGCCCTGCAACACGATCTTGGCGGCGGCGTCGGCGGCGACCGGGAAAGGCCCGGTCCAGCATTCGTTGGCGCCGATCTGCACCGCGCCGGCCACGCCGCGCGCGGCCTGGCTCTGCGCGAAGGCCGGGCGCAGCGCGGTGGAGGCGGCGGCCCCGGCGCCGATCAGCGCAGCGATGCGGCCCAGCTGGCGGCGCGAATAGCCGCGATCGAGAAGGTCTTCCTTGGCGTCCTGGTCGAACATGCTGCACCCCTAGTCGTGATGGATCGGCCCACCGTTCCCATCAACGGGGGGCCGTCGCTTTCCCGGTCCATCCTCAAACCCGATCGCCGCCACCGGTCTTTCGCCCGTGGTCCGCGTCAAATCCCTGTAACGATACTGACCGCGATTCCCGCTACCGGCAATCGCAATGTTCGCATCGTCGGGGGGCGATTGGCGAAAGTCCGTGTCGTTCGTGCCGCGCTTTCCGATCGGAACGGTCGGTTTCAGCCCAGCGGCCTCTCGCGATACCATTTGGTGATGACGTATTTCACGCCGGCGCGGACCTTCATGCCGGCGTGGAGGGTCGCGGGATTGGGGGTGCCGTCGGGGCGGCGGTTGTTCCAGGCGACGAGCTTGCCGGGTTCGGGCTGGACGATCTTGTCGATTACCTTGAAGCGGGTGGCGCCGCCCGCTTCCGGCGCGTTGAGGTAGGTCATCAGGGTCCAGGTGCGCTGGCCGGCGACGGCGGTGTGGACGTGATAGTCGGCGCTGGCTTCCTCGAAATAATCGGTGTGCTGGCGGAATTCCTGGCCGACCGCGTAGCGCTGGCCCTGGAGCGGCTCGCCGAGCGCGGGATCGAGGCCGGCGAAGGCGGCGAGGCGCGCGTCGATCGCGGCCACGAGCGGATCGGCGCGATCGAGGTCGCAGGTCTCGCTGGTGCGGTAATAGGCCACGCCGATGTCGTCGGTGATGGTGGAGGGGCGGCGGCCCGCGTCGATCAGGGCGATCAGGCCGGCGCATTCCTCGGGCGAGAGGAAATCGCGGCGCAGGAACATTTCGATACGGGGGGAGGGGACGCGCTGGGCCTGGGCGAACATGGGGTTCGCCTTGCCACAGGTGGGTGACGGTTTCGCGGGGAAAGTGAGTTGGGCGGCGATGGTCCCTCGACTTCGCTCGGGATGGGCGGGTTTGATCGGGGGGCTGGGGGCTGTCCTACAGGCCGGGATATGTGCCACTTGCGGCGCCCTTTCGGAGATCGATGGAGGCGAATCATGGCGCAGGGCAAACGGCTTCTCGTGGAGCGACCCATGCCGGGCGACGCGAGCGGGCGGCGGCGGGTGACGGTGAACCTCGCCGAATCGCCGCTGGGGTGGCTCAGGGCGCGGGGGCAGGTAAGCGACCGGCAGTATGAGGCGGGCGAGCGGCTGCGAGCCGACTGGACGGTGGCGGAGCTGGGACCGCGCGTGACGATGCGCTGGGAACTGGGCGCGCGATCGACCGGCGAGGGGCTCGATCCGACGATGGCACAGATTTCGGCCAGGCGCCGGTTCGAGGGCGCGCTGGCGCAGGCGGGGCCGGGCCTGAAGGACATCGCCTGGCGGGTGATCTGCGCCGGCGAGGGGATGGAGGCGGCGGAAAGCGCGCTCGGCTGGCCGAAACGCGCCGGGCGGCTCGTGCTGCTGATGGCGCTAGATCGGGTGGCGGACTATTACGGCCTCGGTTGAGATTCGGGAGATTTGAAGCGGTGGCACTTTCGGGGCGGGGCAAGCTGTTCGCGGCGGTTGCGGGCGTGGCGGCGGCGGGCGCGACCTGGTTCTACATCCGGGAAAAGCGCCGGACCGAGAGCCCCAGCTATGTGATCGACGCGAGCGAGGGGCCGATCGAGCTGCGCCATTATCCCGCGCTGGTGGTGGCCGAGACGATCCAGCCCGGCACGCGCGATCGGGCGCTGGGCAACGGCTTCGGCCTGCTGGCGGATTACGTCTTCGCGGAAAGCCGGCAGGGCGAGGAACTGCCGATGACGGTGCCGGTGGTGGCGATCCCGATCGACGAGGAGAATTGGGCGGTGCGCTTCGTGATGCCCGAAGGGCGCGCGCTCGCCTCGCTGCCGGCGCCGGGGCCGGGCGTGAAGCTGGTGGAGGTGCCGGTGCGCGCGGTGGCGGCGATCCGCTTCGGGGGGACGCCGAGCGACCGATTGCTGGCGCAGAAGGAGGCGGAACTGCGCAAGTGGCTGGCGGCGCGCGGGGCCGGCGCGGTGGGGCCGGCGGAACATGCCTATTACAATTCGCCGATGATCCCGGGGCCGCTGAAGCAGAATGAGGTGCAGGTGGCGGTGCTTGCGAAAACGGAACAAGAGTAGAACAAATGCTTGACAGCGCGGCGCTGTTGTGGCATTAGGGGTGCACGCTGAGGAAGTGTAGCCGGGTGGGGCGGTGGCCTCCGGGGTGGCGCGGATCGGCGGCGGGATTTCGGGAAGGGTCGTGGCCGGGAGGTTGCGGCCCTTTTTTCTTGGGGCTTGGTTCTTGGTGCGGGTTTGTGCTCCGGCGCAGGCCGGAGCCCAGGGTGGCCTGGGGTGCGCTTTGTAACCCTGGGCTCCGGCCTGCGCCGGAGCACGGTGGGGTTTCTTCCCCTGCCCTGAAGGGGAGGGGCCGGGGGTGGGTGTCCATCCGGCACCACGTTTGCTGGATTGCGCTGACAGCCCCCACCCCAACCCCTCCCCTGAAGGGGAGGGGCTAGAGAAGCGCGCGGTTGTGCTCCGGCGGAGGCCGGAGCCTAGGGTGGCTTGGGGTGCGCTTTGTGACCCTGGGCTCCGGCCTCCGCCGGAGCACGGTGGTTTTTTTGGTTGTGCCATCATCCCGGCACAGGGCCGGGGTGACGGTAGGGCTTGTGGGGGTCGCGATCATCGCGGCCCCTTTTTCGTTGGGGGAGGATCGGATGGCCTTCAGGAAAACGCCGGTGCGCAAGGCTCGGCCCAAGCCCGCCGAGCGGTGGGGGCAGGAGAAGGAGGTCGTGTTTCTCGCGGCGCTGGTGAAGACGTGCAACGTCTCGGCCTCGGCAAGGGCCGCCAAGGTGAGCGAGGCGCATGTCTATCGCCAGCGCGCCAAGTCGCCCGAATTTCGGGCGGCGTGGGGCGTGGCGCTGCGCGAGGGCTATGCCCGGCTGGAACTGATGATGCTGGAGCGCGCGATCAGCGGCCAGGTGAAACCGGTGTTCTTCGGCGGCAAGCAGATCGGCGAGATCACCGAATATTCGGACCGGACCGCGCTGGCGCTGCTGGCGGCGCATCGTGGGGCCGCGACCGGGGAGGCCGTGGTGGAGGATGATTCGGCGGTGAAGGCGCGGCTGGAGGCGAAGTTCGAGGAGATGGGGCGGAGGTTGCGGGGGGAGGGGTGATGCGTGGGGTGCGCATCCCGGCTTCGCTCGATGCTGGGATGCCTCGACTGCGCTCGGCATGGCGGTGTGTTGGAGCCGGGCCTTCGATCCTCCCCTGCAAGGGGAGGTGGCAGCCCGGAGGGCTGACGGAGGGGTGTCGCCCTCTCGATAGCGGGTCACCCCTCCACCATCGGCTTCGCCGACGGTCCCCCTCCCCTTGCAGGGGAGGATTTTTCAGGAGCGGGGGATGGACCATCTTTCGGTGATCGAGCGGCGGGTGCTCGATCCGGGCGGGGATTGGCGGGGGTGGCTTTCGGGGCTGTCGCCGTACGAGCGACTGATGCTGCCCTATCGCTGGGATCTGTGGGCGCGGCCGGGGCAGGTGGCGCCGGCGGGCGACTGGCGGACGTGGCTGATGCTGGCGGGGCGCGGCTTCGGCAAGACGCGGGCGGGGGCGGAATGGGTTCGCGGCCTGGCCGAGCGGCAGGGTGGCGTGCGGATCGCTCTGGTGGGCGCGACGGCGGCGGAGGCGCGGGCGGTGATGGTGGAGGGCGATAGCGGGCTGCTCGCGATCGCATCGCCGGGCAACCGGCCGACCTATCATTCCTCGCTGCGGCGGCTGACCTGGCCCAACGGGGCGGAGGCGCGGCTCTATTCGGCGGCCGAGCCCGAGGGGCTGCGCGGGCCGCAGCATCATCACGCCTGGGCCGACGAGATCGGCAAATGGCCGGCGGGGCGGGAGGTGTGGTCGAATCTAGAGCTGGGGCTGCGGCTGGCGGACGCCCCGCGCATCGTCGCGACGACCACGCCGCGCGCGGTGCCGCTGGTGCGGGGGCTGGTCGCGGCGGCGGGGACGATCGTGACCGGCGGGCGGAGCGAGGACAATCGCGCGCATCTGGGCAGCGGTTTCCTGAGCGGAATGCGGGCGAGCTACGGCGGCACGCGGCTCGGGCGGCAGGAGCTGGACGGGGTGCTGCTCGACGATGTCGAGGGCGCGCTGTGGCCGCGCGACCTGATCGAGCGGTGCCGGGTGCAGGCCGTTCCGCAGGTGACGCGGGTGGTGATCGGGGTCGATCCGCCGGCCGGGATCGGTGGTGATGCCTGCGGGATCGTCGCGGTGGCGCGGGGCGTGGATGGGCATGCCTATGTGATCGAGGATGCGACGGTTTCGGGTGTGTCGCCGGAGGGCTGGGCGCGGGCGGTGGCGGAGGCCGCGCGGCGGACGGGCGCCGACCGGATCGTGGCCGAGGCGAACAATGGCGGCGAGATGGTGCGCAGCGTGCTGCTCGCGGCGGACGCGGTGCTGCCGCTGACCCTGGTGCACGCGAGCCATGGCAAGGTGGCGCGGGCGGAGCCGGTACAGGCTTTGTACGAGCGGGGGCGGGTGTTTCACGTCGGCGGCTTTCCCGATCTGGAGGACCAGATGGCGGGGCTGACGGCGGGCGGCGGCTATTGCGGGCCGGGGCGGTCGCCGGATCGCGCGGATGCTCTGGTGTGGGCGCTGTGGGCGCTGATGCTCGGGCCGCAGGGGCGGCCGGGGGTGCGGGCGCTTTAGCGATTGTGTGCTCCGGCGAAGGCCGGAGCCCAGGGTGTTCGGGCGCGGCGATTGGGGCGCTGGGCTCCTGCTTTCGCAGGAGCACGTTGCTTACGTCGTCATCGCGAGGCGCGAAGCGGCGACGCGATCCAGTGGGGAGCCGGCGGAGCTGGATTGCTTCGCTGCGCTCGCAATGACGAATGGAGACAGACATGGCTTGGTTCGGGTGGAAATCCGGGCGTGCGGACGCGCGGCCGGTGTTGGGGCGGCGGATCGGGTGGATCGGGGGCGCGGGCGGGGATTGGCCGCAATCCTATGAGGGGCAGGTGCGCGAGGCGGTGATGCGCAATCCGGTGGCGCAGCGATCGATGCGGCTGGTGAGCGAGGGGGCGGCCGGGGTGCCGCTGTATGGCGACGACGCGGATGGTGCGCGGGTCGCGGGGCTGGCGGCGGGTGTGGTCGAGGTGGCGGCGGCGCATCTGCTGCTGCACGGCAACGCGTATCTGCGGCCGGTGGCGGATGGCGCCGGGCGGGTCGTGGAGCTGGTGGCGCTCAGGCCCGAGCGGGTGACGGTGGAGACCGATGCGGGCGGGTGGCCGGTGGCCTATCGTTATGCGGCGGGGGACAGCGTGGCGCGGCTGGTGGCAGATGAAGGCGCGCGGCCGGGGGTGATCCATATCCGCGCGGTGCATCCGCTCGACGATCATTATGGGCTGGGGTGCCTGGGGGCGGCGGCGGGCGCGGTGGCGATCCACAATGCGTCGGCCGCGTGGAACAAGGCGCTGCTCGACAATGCGGCGCGGCCTTCGGGGGCGCTGGTCTATGAGCCGGGCGAGCCGGGGGCGACGCTGTCGCCCGACCAGTTCGAGCGGCTGAAGGCGGAGATGGAAGCGAGCTTTTCCGGCGCGGCCAATGCCGGGCGGCCGATGCTGCTGGAAGGCGGGCTGCGCTGGCAGGCGATGAGCCTGACGCCGGCCGACATGGATTTCGCGGGGATGAAGGCGCAGGCGGCGCGCGAGATCGCGCTGGCCTTCGGCGTGCCGCCGATGCTGCTCGGGCTGCCGGGCGACAACACCTATGCCAATTACGGCGAGGCCAATCGCGCGCTCTATCGGCTGACGGTGGTGCCGATCGCGCGGAAGATCGCGGACGCGGTGGGGGCCGGGCTGGGGGCGGCGCTGCGGCTGGATCTGGATCAGGTGCCGGCGCTGGCGGCGGATCGCGAGCGGTTGTGGGCGCAGGCGGCGGGGGCGGATTTCCTGACGCGGGCGGAGAAGCGCGAGATGCTGGGGTTTGGGGTGGAGGCTTCGGCGGGCTGACCTCCCGTGATCCGTTTGTGCTGAGCGAAGTCGAAGCACGGGGAGAGCCACGCGCTTGGTGCACGTCCTTCGACTTCGCTCAGGACGAACGGGATCCTGGGTCGGTGGGCGGTGGCCTGACGGGCTGTGCTCCGGCGAAGGCCGGAGCGCGGGGGGGCTTGGGATGCCCTTTGTAACCCTGGGCTCCGGCCTTCGCCGGAGCACGGAGGGGTGGGAGATAGCGACATGATCGAGACGGGACTGCTCGCGCGGCTGATCGCGCAGGCGGAGGGGGAGGGGGCGAGCCTCGTCACCCTGCGGGGGCTGGCCGAGGAGGCGAGCGAGGCCGGGGCGGGGCGGGCGCTGGAGCGGCTGGGGCTGCACGATGCCGGCGCACGCGAGGATCTGGGCGAGCTGCGGCAATTGCTGGGGGCGTGGCGCGACGCGAAGCGATCGGCGCGGCGTGAGGTGGTGGCCTGGGTGGTGCGGGTCGGGCTGGCGCTGCTGGTGATCGGGCTGGCGGTGCGGCTGGGTCTCGCCGAGCTGATCCGGGCATGAGGTTCGCAGGCTATGCGGCGCTGTTCGACCGGGTCGATCAGGGCGGGGATTTGGTGCGGCCGGGCGCGTTCGCGCGCGCGGTCGCGGCGGGGCCGGGGGGCGTGCCGCTGTTGTGGCAGCATGATCCGCGCCGGCCGATCGGGCGGATCGAGCATCTGAGCGAGGACACGCGCGGCCTGCGGGTGATCGCGCGGCTGTCCGACGCGAGCGGCACGGCGCGCGAGGCGGGCGCCCTGCTGCGCGAGGGCGCGGTGGCGGGCCTCAGCTTCGGATATCGGGTGCGGGCGGCGCGGGGGGCTTCTCCGCGCGCGCTCGCCGATCTCGATCTCGTGGAAATCTCGCTGGTGACCCTGCCGATGCAGCCGGGCGCCCGCGTGCATCTGGTGACGGAGGAGTGACGGATATGGAGACGCATATGGACAAACTGGAAGCGAGCTTCGACGCGATCGAGGCGGTGGATGCGGTGCGCGCCGACGTGGCGGCGCTGACGGCGCGGGTGGATGCCGCGATCGTGCAGGCCGGGCGGCCGGCGCTGGCGGGCGCGAAGGGCGCGGGAAGCCCCGAGACGAAGGCGTTCGTCGACCAATATCTCCGCAAGGGGATGGAGGGCGCGGTCGAGCGCAAGAGCCTGGCGGGCACGAGCGACGCGGCGGGCGGCTATGCCGTGCCGCGCGAGATCGACGGGCGGATCGATGCGCTGCTGCGCGGCATCTCGCCGATCCGCGCCATCGCCAATGTGGTGAAGGTGGGAACGGCGGGCTATCGCAAGCTGGTGACGAGCGGCGGCTTCGCCAGCGGCTGGGCGGGCGAAGGCGATGCGCGGGCCGAGACGGCGACGCCGACCTTTCACGAAATCGTGCCACCGTCGGGCGAGCTGTACGCCAATCCGGCGGCGAGCCAGGCGATGCTGGACGATGCCGCGTTCGACCTGGAGGCGTGGCTGGCCGACGAGGTGGCGCGCGAGTTCGGCCGGGCCGAGGGGCAGGCGTTCGTCGCCGGCAACGGCACCAACCGGCCGAAGGGCTTCCTGAGCTATGCCACGGCGGCGACGGGAGACGGGACGCGCGCGTTCGGCACGTTGCAGCATGTGCTGTCGGGGGCGGCCGGCGGCTTTGATCCGGTGAGCCCGCAGGACCGGCTGATCGATCTGGTGCAGGCGCTGGCCAGCCCCTACCGACAGGGGGCCGTGTTCGTGATGAATTCGGCGACCCTGGCGGTGATCCGCAAGTTCAAGACGGCCGACGGCGCCTTCCTGTGGCAGCCGGCGCTGGCCGAGGGGCGGGCGGACACGCTGCTGGGCTATCCGGTGGTGGAGGCGGACGACATGCCCGATATCGCGGCGGGCAGCCTTTCGATCGCGTTCGGCAATTTCCGCGCCGGGTATCTGATCGCGGAACGCGCCGAGACGGCGATCCTGCGCGATCCGTTCAGCCACAAGCCGTTCGTGCATTTCTACGCGACCAAGCGCGTGGGCGGCGGGGTGAGCGATGCCCAAGCGATCAAGCTGATGAAGTTCGCGGCGAGCTGAGAACTCATCCCCAAGCCGTTCGCCCTGAGTAGGGACTGAGCGCAGTCGAAGGCCCGTATCGAAGGGTCTCGCGAGATGCTTCGATACGCCGCTTCGACTGCGCTCAGCAGCTACTCAGCACGAACGGGTTGTGGGCGCGGGCGGGCTTTTCATTTTTCAGCGGGAGACACCCGATGGGCGAGGCGGTGAGCCTGGCGGCGGTGAAGGCGTATCTGCGGATCGAGGGCGACGAGGATGACGATCTGCTCGGCCGGCTGATCGCGACGGCGGAAGGGCTGTGCGAGGGGTTCATCGGGCAGGTGCTGATCCGCCGCGCGATGACGGAAGAGATAGCGGCGCCGGGCTGGTGGCATCCGCTGGGCGTGTGGCCGATCGTGGCGATCACGGCGGTGGAGGAGGTGACGTCCTCGGGCGCGGTGGCGCTGCCGGTGGCGGCCTATGCGGTGGATATCGATCCGCGTGGCGACGGGCTGGTGCGGGTGACCGTGCCGGGGATCGGGCGCATCCGCGTGACCTATACGGCGGGGATCGCGGCGGACGCCGAGGCGCTGCCGGCGGGGCTGGCGCAGGGCATCGTGCGGCTGGTGGCGCACCTCCACGCGCATCGCGACGAGGCCGACGAGGCGGGGCCGCCGGCGGCGGTGGCGGCGCTGTGGCGGCCGTGGCGGAGGATGCGGCTGTGAGCGCGCTGGCGGGGCTGCTGACCGAGCGGGTCGCGATCGCCCGGCCCGATCCGGCGCGTGATGCGATCGGATCGGCGAGCGGCCAGTGGATCGCGGTGGCGACGATCTCGGCCGGGCTGGTGCCCGAGGGGCGCAATGGCTGGCGGGTGGTGCTGCGCCGGCCGAGCGCGATCCGCGAGGGCTGGCGGATGACGTGGCGCGATCGACGGCTGCGGGTGACCGACGTGACGATCGACCCGCGCACGCCCGACCGCCTGATCCTGATGGCGGAGGAAATGCGATGAGCGCGGTGGCGGTGCAGGCGGCGATCGTGGCGGCGCTCACCGAGGCGCTGGGCGCGGACGTGTCGGGCGTGTTCGATGGGGTGCCTGCCGACGCGGTCTTTCCGTTCGTGTCGATCGAGGAGGGCGGATCGGCCGACTGGAGCTTTAAGGGGGCGCGGGGGCGCGAACAGCGGTTCGTGGCGGTGCTGCGCGACGACGGGGCTTCGGCGGCGCGGCTGCATGGGCTGATGGCGCGGGCGGAATTCGCGATCGAGGGGGTCGGGGGTGACCTCGGCGTCTGTCGGGTGGCGAGCGTGGCGTTCCTGCGGGCGCGGGTGGTGCGGCCGGCGCGGGGGGCGTGGGCCGGGGTGATCGAATTTCGGGTGCGGTGGGTGGAGGGGTGAGCGGTCTTACTCCTCCGTTCGTCCCGAGCGAAGTCGAGGGATCCGTCCGACCGAGCGTAGCCGAGGTCGTGGCTGCCATCCGCATCTCGGCTTCGCTCGATGCTTGCGGTCCCTCGACTTCGCTCGGGACGAACGGGGTTTTTGTTGCAGCGATCAAGGAGGTTCTCATGGCGGTCGAAAAAGGAAGCGCGTTTTTGTTGAAGGTGGGGGATGGGGCGGGGACGCCGGCCTATTCCACCGTGGCGGGGATGCGGACGACGCAGCTGTCGATCAACGGCGAGGCGGTGGCGATCACCAGCAAGGCCAGCGGCGGGTGGCGCGAATTGCTGTCGGGCGCGGGGGTGCGATCGGTATCGGTATCGGCGGCAGGGGTGTTCACCGGATCGGGCGCGGAGCTGCGGATCAAGGGCCATGCGCTGGCCGGGCTGATCGACGATTATGAGCTGAGCTTCGAAAGCGGCGAGCGGCTGCGCGGGCGCTTTCTGGTGACACGGCTGGATTATGCCGGGGATTTCAACGGCGAGCGCAGCTACGCGCTGGCGCTGGAAAGCTCGGGCGCGGTGGTGTCGGCATGACCGGGGCGGCGAACCCGCTGCGGGGCGAGGCGGTCGTGCAGATCGAAAATGCTGCGGTCATGCTGCGGCCGACATTTCAGGCGCTGGTGGCGGCCGAGCAAGAATTGGGGCCGTTGTTCGATCTCGTCGAGCGGGCGGCGGCCGGGCGGATGGGGCTGGCCGAGATGGTCGCCTTGTTCTGGCATTGCCTGACCGATCCGCCCGAGGGGGTGACGCGCGAGCGGCTGGGCGAGGCGATCGCCGAGGCCGGGCTGGCGGCGGTGGCGCCGGTGCTGAAGCGATTGCTGCACCAGATCCTCGCCGGGCGGTGACGTTCGGAGAAAATGCGGCGCGCCTGGCGGGTGTCGCCGGGGCGTTGCTGGGGTGGCGGCCGGAGGAATTCTGGCGGGCGACGCCGGGGGAGTTCGCGGCCGTCGTCGCGGCGCTGGCGGGTGTCGGGGCGGGCCAGGGGGGCGAGCGGCCGGCGCTGGCCGATGATCTCGCGCGGCTGATGGAGGCATTTCCCGATGGATGAGGAGATCGAGCGGCTGCTGGGCGCGGTGCGCGCCGACGGCGGCGGCTTCGCGCGCGACGTGGCGGCGATGCGGGCGGAGCTGGAGGACGGGCTGGGCGCGGGGGCGGAGCGCGCGGGGCGGGCGATCGAAAGCGCGCTGGGGCGCGCGGTGCGATCGGGCAAGTTCGGATTCGACGATCTGCGGCGGGTGGCGCTGGGCGCGCTCGACGATATCGCGCGGGCGGCGGTGCGGGAGGGGGTGGCCTCGACCGGGATTGGCGGCATCGGCGGGATCGCGTCGGTGGCGACGGGGCTGCTGGGCGGGCTGCTCGGGTTGCCGGGGCGGGCGACGGGTGGGCCGGTGTCGCCGGGTGCTGCCTATGTGGTGGGCGAGCGGGGGCCGGAATTGTTCGTGCCGACCGCCAGCGGGCGGGTGGTGGCGGCTGGGCCGGTGGGTGGAACGGCGCGTGAGGTGCGGGTGGCGATCACGGTGAACGCGGGCGGCGATGCGGCACCGGTGGCGCTGGCGCGATCGGGGCGGCAGGTGGCGCGCGCGGTAAGGGCGGCGCTGGAGCGGGCTGATCCCTGAAACATCGTTGTGCTCCTGCGCAGGCAGGAGCCCAGGGTGGGAGGGCGCAGTGTGTGTGGCCCTAGGCTCCTGCCTCCGCAGGAGCACGGGGACGCGAGTGTCGCCGTCATGAGCCGCTTCGTGCTCCGGCGCAGGCCGGAGCGTAGGAGGCGGGCGCTGTGCTTCGTAACCCTGGGCTCCGGCCTTCGCCGGAGCACGGGGGTTCTTTGCTTCTTCGTCACCCCGGACCTGGTCCGGGGTCCGGGGTGACGTTTGCGATGATGGAGAGCGGCGATGGGCTGGCGGTTGGCATCCTCGGGCGACGCGATCGAGCGGGGGTTTGTGCAGCGGTTCGATGCGCGCTTCTGGTCGGTGAATTTTCCGCGGCCGATGATGGCGGCGGTGACCACGGTGGCGGCCGATGCGCTGCGGGTGGATGCGGTTTTCTATCGGTCGGGCGATCTGGCTGGGCTGATCTGGGAGGCGGAGGATCGATACGATCATCCGCTGCTGGCCTATGAGACGGCGCGGGACTTTCGGGATTGCCGGCTCACATTTCGCTGGCGATCGGGCGGGGTGCGGGCGCTGGACGCGGTGCATGGGCCGACCCTGACGATCGAGGGGCGGGACGCGGGCGGTGCCCCGCGCGCCTGGTATGTGCGGCTGTGGAATTATGCGGTCGGCACGCCGGAGGATGCTCTGGTGTCGCTGGATTTCGCGGCGCTGGTCGGGGGCTTCGACCTGCCGGCCGATGCCGATCCGGTGTGGGCGGGGGATGTCGACCGGATGTTCGTGTCGCTGGTGCCGCCGGATTATGACGGCGGCGATGCGATGCTGGCCGAGCCCGCCGGGGGCTGGGCGGAAATGTCGGGGATTTGCTGCGACGGGCCGGGGGCAGTGCTGGCGATCGGGGATGCGCTGGTGCCGGCGCACGGGATGCGGATGGCGACCGGCTATGACGATCATTATCACCTGACCCCGGCGCGATTGCTGCGCAACATGTTGCACTTGGGCTATCGCGGGCCGATCAACCATTATGTCGGCATGAGCCATTATTTCCGGCTCGACGGGGCGCTGCTGGTGACGGCGGCGGGCGGGGTTTTGAACGGGCCGTCCGCGGCGTGGCATGGCGATTTTCTGGCGCGGGCGGGGGCGCTGGGATATTCGCCGATCCTGTCGCTGTCCTACGAACTGTTCGACGCGCATTGCCCCGAGGGGTGGAAGCAGCGGGCGGCGGACGGGAGCCCGGCGCTGACCGGCTGGGTGCCGCCCTCGACCCTGCTGTCGCCCGCCAATGCGGCGGCGATGGCGTACCTTCAGGCGGTGGCGGTGGCGTTCGTCGGGATCGCGCAAGGGGCGGGCGTGGCGGTGCGCTTTCAGGTGGGCGAGCCCTGGTGGTGGACGCGCGGCGACGGGACGATCTGCCTGTATGACGAGGCCGCGCGCGCGGCGCTGGGCGATCCGCCGGTGGTGAGTGTGCGGGCGCCGCTGGACGGCGCGGCGCTGGCGGTGCTGGATGCGGCCGGGGCTTTGCTGGCGGGATCGACCGCGGCGCTGTGCGCGGCGGTGCGGGCGGTGGCGCCGGATGCCGAGACCCTGCTGCTGGTCTATCTGCCAACGGTGCTGGACCGCGCCGCGCCCGAACTGGCGCGCGCCAACGTGCCGGTCGGCTGGGCGCGGCCGGCGTTCGACGTGTTGCAGATCGAGGATTATGACTGGGTCACCGGCGACAATGCCGGCGCGACGGCGGGGGGTGTCGCGGCGATGCTGGGGCGGCTCGGCTATGCGATCGGCGAGACCCATTATCTGAGCGGCTTCGTGCTGAACGCTGCCGATCGCGGGCAATGGCGCGCGATCGACGCGGCGGCGGTGGCGGCCGCGCGGCGCGGCGCGGCAGAGGCCTTCTTCTGGGCGCTGCCACAGGTGCTGCGCGACGGCTTCACCCATTTCGATGGCGGGGAGGATGACATGCAGGCGTTCGACGACGTGTCGTTCCCGATCGCGATCGGGCAGGCGGCGAGCGTGGAGCCGGGTTTCTCGACGCGGATTTCGACGAGCGCCTCGGGCCATGAATGGCGCAACGCCGATTGGGCCGAGGCGCGGCTGCGCTTCGATGCGGGGCCGGGGGTGCGATCCGAGGCGGAAGTGCAGGCGCTGATCGGCTTCTTCCGCGCGCGGATGGGGCCGGCGCGGGGGTTCCGCTTCCGCGATCCGTTCGATGACAGTTCGGCGGGCATGACGGGCGTGCCGGGGGCGGGCGATCAGGCGATCGGCACGGGCGACGGGGTCGCGACGCGGTTCGCGCTGGTGAAGGCTTATGGGGAGAGCGTGCGGCGGATCACGCGGCCGGTGGCGGGCAGCGTGCGGGTGGCGGTGGACGGCATCGAGCGGTTGGCGGGCTGGGCGCTGGATGGCGGCACGGTGCAATTCGATGCGGCGCCGGGGGCGGGCGCGGTGGTGACGGCGGGGTTTCGCTTCGACGTGCCGGTGCGCTTCGCGGAGGATCGGTTGGAGGTGGCGCGGGCGACCTGGGCGGCGGGCGAGATGGCGAGGGTGCCGCTGATCGAGGTGAAGGAGTGAGCGGGGCTTCGACGCTGGCTTTATGCTGGCGGCTGGATCGGCGCGACGGCGTGACCTTGGGATTCACCGCGCATGATCGGGATATCGCGCGCGATGGGCTCGTCTATCGCGCGGCGCCCGGGATGCTGCCCTCGGCGATCACGCGCAGCGACGGCTTCGCGGCGGATACGCTGGATGTGTCGGGCGCGCTGACGGCGGACGCGATCCGGGAAGAGGATTTGCGCGCGGGGCGCTGGGATGGCGCGCGGGTGCGGCTGTTCGCGGTGGACTGGGCCGATCCGCAAGCGCCGGCGGTGTTCCTGACGCGGGGCGAGCTGGGCGATATCTCGACGGCGGACGGCGCCTTCACCGCCGAATTGCGCGGCGCGGTGGCGGCGCTGGAGCGGCCGGTGGTGGAGATGACCGCGCCCGATTGCCGCGCCGATCTGGGCGACCGGCGGTGCCGGGTGAACATGGCGGGGCGGGTGCGGGTGCTGCGCGTGTCGCCGGGGGACGAGGCGGGGCTGGTGGAGGCGGAGGCGGCCGGGCCGGAGGACAATGCTTATGGCTATGGGCGGCTGCGCTGGCTGGATGGGGCGAACAGCGGGCTGGCGAGCGCGATCCTGCGATCGGCGGGGGCGGAAATATGGCTGCGCGAGCCGCCGCCGTTCCCGGTCGAGGCGGATACGTTGGTCGAACTGACCGAGGGCTGCGACCGGCTGTTCGCGACATGCTGCGATCGCTTCGCCAATGCGGCCAACTTCCGGGGCGAGCCCTACCTGCCGGGCAACGACCTGCTGACCCGCTATCCGGGGGCCTGACATGCGGGGCGATGTGGTGGCGCGGGCGCGGGGGTGCGTCGGGGCGCGCTTTCGCGTGCATGGGCGCGATCCGGCGTTCGGGCTGGATTGCGTCGGGCTGGTGGGGATCGCCTTCGCGCGGACCGGGCTGCCGGCGGATTATGCGGTGCGCGGCGGATCGGCCCCGGCGGTGGCGGCGGCGATCGGGCGCGCGGGGCTGGTGGCGGCCGGGGGCGACGCGGCGGGCGATCTGCTGCTGCTCGATTGCGGCGCGGGGCAATTGCATCTGGCGGTCGGGACGGGCGCGGGCTTCGTCCATGCCGATGCGAAATTGCGGCGGGTGGTGGAGGTGCCGGGGCGGCCGGCGTGGCCGCTGCTTGGCGCATGGGCGGAGGCGGGCTGATGGCGACTTTGGTGCTGACGGCGGCGGGCAGCGCGGTCGGCGGGCCGATCGGCGGCGCGATCGGGGCGCTGGTCGGGCAACAGGTCGATCGGCGGGTGCTGGGTGGCGGCCGGCGCGAGGGGGCGCGGCTGACCGACCTGAAGGTGCAGACATCGGCCTATGGCATACCTTTGCCCAAGCTGTTCGGCACTCTGCGGGTGGCCGGTACGGTGATCTGGGCGACGGAATTGCAGGAGACGCGCGAGAGCGTCGGCGGCGGCAAGGCGGGCGGGAAGGCGACGGCCTATAGCTATTCGGCGAGCTTCGCGGTGGCGCTGTCGGCGCGGCCGATCCGGGCGGTGCATCGCATCTGGGCGGACGGGAAATTGCTGCGCGGGGCGGCGGGCGACTGGAAGAGCGAGACGGGGTTCCGGCTGTATCTTGGTGGCGAGGATCAGGCGGCCGATCCGCTGATCGCGGCGGTGGAGGGGGTGGATGCCTGCCCGGCGCATCGCGGGATCGCCTATGCGGTTTTCGAGCATCTGGCGCTGGCGGATTATGGCAACCGCATCCCCTCGCTCACCTTCGAGGTAGAGGCCGATGCCGCGCCGGTGACGGTGGGCGCGGTGGCGGCGGCGCTGGCGGGCGAGGGCGTCGCGGGCGAGGGCGGCGAGGCGCTGGCGGGCTATGCGGCAAGCGGCGACAGCGTGCGCGGCGCGATCGAGGCGCTGGCGGCGGCCTGCCCGGTATCGGTGGTGGACGATGGCGCGGTGCTGCGGCTCGCGGCTGCGGCGGGCGCGCCGGTGGCGATCGGCGAGGAGGAACTGGGCGTCGGCGAGGCGCGGCGGGCGATCGAGCGGGTCGCGGCGGGATCGCTGCCCGACGAGGTGGCGATCTTTTATTATGATCCGGCTCGCGATTATCAGGCGGGGCTGCAACGCGCGCGGCGCGGCGGGCCGGCGTTGCGCGGGCGGCGGATCGAGCTGGCGGCGGCGCTGGCGGCGGGCGACGCGCGGCGGCTGGCCGAGGCGGGGCTGGCGCGCGCCTGGACCGAGCGGACGACGGCGACCTTGCGGCTGCCGTGGCACCGGCTGGCGCTGGGGCCGGGGATGCGGCTGAGCCTGCCGGGAGACGACGGCGTCTGGGCGGTGCGCGGCACGACGATCGACGCCGGGGCGGTGGAGCTGGCGCTGGTGCGCGCGGTGGAGGGTGTCGCCGCGACGCCGCCGGCGGTGGCGGGGCGGGCGGCGGGCGCACCGGATGGGGTGGCGGGGGCGACGATCCTGCATCTGCTCGACCTGCCGCCGATCGAGGGTGCGGCGGACGCGACGCCCCGGCTGTGGCTGGCGGCGGCGGGTGGCGCGGGGTGGCGACGGGCGGTGGTGAGCCTGAGCCTGGACGGCGGCGCGAGCTGGTCGGCGATCGGGGAGACCGCCGCGCCGGCGGTGCTGGGTGTCGCGGTGAGCGCGCTGGGCGAAGGCGATCCGGCGCTGTTCGATTGTGCCAACAGCGTCGAGATTGATCTGGCGCATGAGGGGATGGCGCTGGCGGGGGCGAGCGATGCGGCGCTGATCGGCGGGGCGAATAGCGCGATGCTGGGCGAGGAGTTGATCCAGTTCGGCGAGGCGGTGCAGATCGGCCCGCGCCGCTGGCGGATCGGCCGGCTGCTGCGCGGGCGGCGGGGGAGCGAGGCGGCGGTGGCCGGCCATGCCGTGGGCGATCGCTTCACCCTGATCGAGAGCGGGGCGTTGCTGCCGATCCCGCTGTCGGCGGCGGCGATCGGGACGATGGTGCGGGTGCAGGCCATCGGCATCGGTGATGCCGAGCCGGTGGTGGCCGAAGCGATCCTTGGCGCGCGGGCGGTGCGGCCGCCGTCGCCGGTGCATCCGCGCGCCATCGATCGCGGCGGCGATGTGCTGCGCATCGGCTGGACCCGGCGCAGCCGGACCGGCTGGGCGTGGATCGACGGGGCCGACGCACCGCTGGGCGAGGAGGCGGAGGCCTATCGGCTGGAGATTGCAGTGGGCGGAGCGGTGGTGCGGGCGATCGACACCGCCGCGCCGTGGTTCAATTACGGCCCGGCCGAGCGGGCGGCTGACGGGGCGAGCGGATCGATCGCGATCACGGTGCGGCAGGCGGGCGCCGTCGCGCCCTCCGATCCACCGTTACGGGCCAATATCCACATCGGGGAGATCATGGGATGAGCGAGCAAAGCACGCGGTTCGACTTGCCGTATCTACAGGCGGGGCAGGCGCAGAAAGAGCTTTTTCACAACGAAGCCTTGGCGACGATCGACCTGCTTTTGCACGCAAATGCGCGGAATTTCGCCGATGCGCCGCCCGCCGGGCCCGCGATCGGCGAATGCTGGATCGTGGGCGACGCGCCGACGGGCGCGTGGGCGGGCCGTGCCGGGGCGCTGGCGGGCTTCACCGGCGGCGGCTGGCGCTTCGCCGCACCGCAACCGGGAATGGCCGTCTGGCTGACCGATCCGGGCCTGCGCGCCTGTTACCATCATGCGGCATGGCATGTGGGTGACGCCGTGCCGGAGACGGGCGGCGGCACCACGATCGATACCGAAGCCAGGGCCGCGATCGGGGCGATACTTGTTGCCCTAAAGACACAGGGCCTGATCCCCTCGTAATTTTTTTGCGACGCCATGAAACCGGGAGCGTATGAGCGGGTTGAGCAGCTTCGACAGCCGAGCGGGGAGACGGGGTTTTTCTTTGCACGCCAAGCCATTTCGGTGTCAGACCACGTCCTTGCGCGCTTGCGTAAAACGGGGCAGTTGTTTACTTGAAGCCATGTTCTAAGACGGACATGAAGGAAAAGGGGATCAAAATGCGTAAGCTCGCCATTGTGGCCGTGCTCGCTTCGACCGCGCTGGCTTCGCCGGCGTTGGCGAAGGACGGCGCCTGGTATGTCGGTGTCGAGGGCGGTGCCGTTCTCGTCGAAAAGATTCCGTTCGACATCAACACGACGAACAACGCCGCCAAGGCGAAGCAGAAGTATGGCTATGACGTGGGCGGCTACGTCGGCTACGACTTCGGCATGTTCCGCGTCGAGGGTGAGACCGCCTACAAGCGCACCCGCATGGACCAGTACACCTCGGCGACGGCTACGCCGACCCCGGGCGCTGGCCCGGTTCCGGCCGGCGTCTATGACTTCGCCGGCGGTAAGACCTCGGCGCTCAGCTTCATGCTGAACGGCCTGCTCGACTTCGGCGACGAAGGCATCTCGGGCTACGTCGGCGGTGGTGCCGGTGTGGCGCGCGTCAAGTATTCGGACTACAAGCTCTCCGGCCCGAACCCCTTCCTCAGCGACAGCGACACCCGCTTCGCGTGGCAGGCCCTCGCCGGCGTGAACGTTCCGGTCACGACGAACATCGATCTCGGCATCCGCTATCGCTTCTTCAACGTCCCGAACGTGAAGATGGTGTCGGTCGCCGGCAACGCGTTCGAATCGCGCTTCCGCTCGCACAGCCTGCTCGGCACGCTGACCTACAACTTCGGCGAACCGGCTGCTCCGCCGCCGCCGCCGCCTCCCCCGCCGCCGCCGCCGCCTCCCCCGCCGCCGCCGCCGCCGCCGCCCCCGCCGGTGACCCCGGGGCCGTTCATCGTGTTCTTCGACTGGGATAAGTCGAACATCACGCCGGAGGCCGCTTCGATCCTCGACAACGCCGCGCAGGCTTATGCGACCACGGGCCAGGCCTCGGTCGTTCTCGCCGGCCACGCCGACAAGTCGGGTTCGGACCAGTACAACGTGGGTCTCTCGCAGCGTCGTGCCGACTCTGTGAAGTCCTACCTGGCTGGCAAGGGCATCCCCGAGAGCGCGCTCTCGACCGAAGCGTTCGGCGAAAGCCGCCCGCTGGTCGAAACCGCCGACGGTGTGCGCGAGCCGCAGAACCGCCGCGTGGAAATCACCTTCGGCGCTGGCTCGGGCCAGTAAGAGGGCGATCCCAGCCCCTGGCGACAGGGGCTGGACCGCGACAGCAAAGAGAAAGGGTCGGCCGCGAGGCCGGCCCTTTTTCTGTTTGGGGGTATGTGTCCGATTGCCGTCGGCGATGATCCTGTCGTTGAGCCGGCGTTTGTCCCCGCCGCCGGCAAGAATGCCAGACGAGAAAGCTTGCTTACTGCTCGCTGCGCGGCCTGAACGGATTGGGCGGATAATATTTGGTCGGCTTGCTGGCCCGGTGGTTCGCGGTCCAAAGCCCGTCGCTTGGGCGGTACGGGCGGCCGCGCCCGATCGAGGCGGCCGCGCCATGCGGCAGGCGGATTTCAAACCGGCGAAGTTCGGCACGGGCTTCGGTATCGCCGCATCGCGCCCCGCGATGGAGCCAAAGCCTATAGCCGGCCATATCGCCCCGATTGAAGCAGCGCATGGCCAGATGCTGCGCGGCGCGGGCCGACCCCAAGCGGAGCCCTTCGTTCCAGTCCTTGCCCGGAGAAGGGGTCGCTGGCCTTGCCCCCGAAAACCCTGTCCGCCAGCGCCAGCATGGCATCGACGTGGCGCCTCAGCGCAAGGTGCCACAGAATCGGTTCGCCGAAACCGATTGCGGCGTCATCCAGGATCGCCTCCGCGCGATTGTAGAGTTCGTCGGCACGGTCTTGGCGCATGGCATCTTTATCGTTGGCCAAGATCGGCGAGGCAATCGTCGGTTGAGGCGTGGCGTAGATCGGTATCTATCGCAACGGCGGGGAATCGGGACGCTGCGAGAGCGTGGCGCTCCCCCCTTGCGAATGTCGATCGTGGCGGTGATGCTGACCGAATGAATCGGCTCGGCCTGCTCGCATATGGCGCAGCGATCGAATGTGTTGCGCTGTTAGTGGCGCGTGAGGTGATCGAGCCGAGCGTTTACCTCTATCAAAATCATCCGGCGGACAGGGTGCGCTCGGCGTAGTGGGATGGTCGATCGCCACGCTTGGGCCGCTCGGTCTGTCTATCGCCGTGTGGATTTTGCTGAGACGGCATCAAGGCTGGTGGCTCTTGCACCTGCTATACATTCCCTCTGCCATTGCGGTGGCCCAAGTCGGCGCGTCCATCCTGTTCTTTGCAACCGATGTGCCGGATGGCGACAGCGTCGAAGGCTACACCCTGATCGCCGCGTTCTGCTTTCTGATCACGGCGTTGCTTGTCCATGCCATTGCGTTGGTGGTCGCGAGCGTCGCGGTGATCCGTGGTCGGGTGGAGCGCGGCTAAGACATGGGTGGCGCTTCTTGACCATGCGTGCCGGTGGCCGGCTCCCGATCCGAAGCGCATATCGCCTGCGGCCCCAGCCTTCGCCGGGGCGCCGGGTAATCGGGATGGCCAATTCGCCCCCCTGCCGATGCCGCGCCCACCAAATCATATCGCGGCGGCATTCCTTATTGTGATCGCCCGCCCTTAGGCCCTACAGAGCTAGGGACGCCGCCATGCCCGACGCCATGCATCCTTTCCCCTGGGGCGACCTCGCCATCATCATCGCGTTGATCGTGCTGAATGGCGTCTTCTCGATGTCCGAACTCGCGATCGTCTCGGCGCGCAAGCCGCGGCTGGAGGCGATGGGGCGTGGGCGGAACGGGGCGGGGGCGCGGGCGGCGCTGCTGCTGGCGGCGGATCCGGGCAAATTCTTCTCCACGGTGCAGATCGGCATCACCCTCGTCGGCATCCTGGCGGGCGCCTATTCGGGCGCGAGCCTGGGCGGGCCGGTGGGCGAGCGGCTGGCCTGGGCGGGCGTGCCGGCGGCGTCGGCGCCCGAAATCGGCTTCGTGCTGGTGATCGCGCTGACGACCTATCTGACGCTCATCATCGGCGAGCTGGTGCCCAAGCAGATCGCGCTCAGGAGCCCCGAGCCGATCGCGGCGCTGGTGGCGATCCCGATGACATGGCTGGCGCGGATCACGCTGCCGTTCGTGTGGCTGCTCGATAAATCGAGCGGGCTGATGTTCCGCCTGATCGGCCTGAGCCGCGAATCCGAAAATAAGGTGACGGCCGAGGAGCTGCATCTGGTGGTCGCCGAAGCCTCGTCGGCGGGCGTGATCGAGGAGAGCGAGCGCGCGATCATCTCGGGCGTGGTGCGGCTGGCCGACCGGCCGGTGCGCGAGGTGATGACGCCGCGCACCGAAGTCTGCTGGATCGATGCCGACGCCGACGAGGCGACGGTGCGCGAGACGCTGGCCAAGCTGCCGCACAGCCGGATGCCGGTCGCCGAAGGATCGGTCGACGCGCTGATCGGCGTGGTGCAGGCGCGCGATATCGTCGCGGCACAGATCGAGGGCCGGCCGCTCGACATGCGCGCGCTGATGCGCCCGGCGCCGATCGTGCCCGACCAGATGGACGCGATGGACGTGCTGACGGTGCTGCGCGAGGCGGACGTGCCGATGGCGTTCGTGCACGACGAATATGGCCATTTCGACGGGCTGGTGGCGCCGGCCGACCTGCTCGCGGCGATCGCGGGCGTGTTCGCGTCGGACAATGACGACGATACCGATCCGCCGCTGGTGGAACGCGAGGACGGCAGCTGGCTGGTCTCGGGATCGCTGCCCGCCGACGTGCTGGCCGACCGGCTGGGGCTGACGCTGCCCGAGGATCGCGATTATGCGACGGTCGCGGGCTTCGCGCTGTCGGTGCTGCGTCATCTGCCGAAGGTGGGCGAGATCTTCCGCTTCGGCGCATGGCGCTTCGAGGTGGTCGACATGGACGGGCGCAAGATCGACAAATTGCTGGCCACCGAGCGCAAGGGGCGGCGGGAGTAATTCGCCCTCGTGATTGCGAGCGCCAGCGACGCAATCCCGCTCGAACGGCAGTGTCCAGTCGAGAGGCTGGATTGCTTCGCTCACGCTCGCAATGACGACGGGGCTGGGTTAGGGCCGCCGCATGGCTTGGCTTTTCCTCCTCATCGGTGGCCTGTTCGAAGTGGGCTTCACCACCTGCCTGCGCTTCGTCGATGGCTTTCGGAACATCCCCTGGACGCTCGGCTTCCTGGGTTCGCTGGCGATGTCGATGGGGCTGGTGTGGTTCGCCTCGCGCACGATCCCGCTGGGCACGGCCTATGCGGTGTGGACCGGCGTGGGCGCGGCCGGCACCGTGATGGTCGGAATCCTGTGGTTCGGTGAGCCCGCGTCGGCGATGCGGCTGGCGCTGATCGCGGTACTGATCGGATCAATCGTGGGGCTGAAGCTGCTCGGCTGATTAGCGTTTGAACAGCCCACCCAGAATGCCCCGCACCAGCTGGCTGCCGAGCTGCCCCGCCACCTGACGGCCGATCGACGAGGCGGCGGCGCGGCTGGCGGACTGGATCATCTTTTCGGTGAGCGTAGGCTTGGCGGCCTCGCGCGCGGCCGCCACGCGGGCGCGTTCCTCGGCACGGGCCTGGGCGGCGGCGGCGCGATCGGCTTCCCTCTGCGCGGCGAGGCGGCTGCGTTCGTCGAGCGCTTCCTGCCGGGCGAGCGCCTTGGCGGCCTCGGCCTGGGCCTTGGCGGTTTCGGCTTCCAGCTTCGCCTTGCTCGCGGCGGCGGCGCTGTCGCCGGCCTTGGCGGCGAGGACTTCGGCGGCGGATTCGCGATCGATCGCGGTTTCGTACTTGCCGTCGAGCGGGGAGAGCGAGCGGAGCAGCGCACGCTCCTTGGGGGTCAGCGGGCCGACCCGCGAGGCGGGCGCCTTGATGAGCGTGCGGGCGACGGGCGAGGGCGCGCCGTCGGCCTGGAGCAGCGAGACGAGCGCCTCGCCCACCTTCAGCTCGGTGATGGCGGTGACGACGTTCACATCGCCCGCGCGGAAGGTCTCGGCGGCGGCGCGGATCGCTTTCTGATCGCGCGGGGTGAAGGCGCGCAGGGCGTGCTGCACCCGGTTGCCGAGCTGGCCGGCGACATCCTCGGGAATGTCGATCGGGTTCTGGGTGACGAAATAGACGCCGACGCCCTTCGACCGGATCAGCCGCACGACCTGTTCGATCTTGTCGAGCAGCGCCGGGGGCGCGTCGTCGAACAGCAGATGGGCTTCGTCGAAGAAGAAGACGAGCTTGGGTTTCTCGGGGTCGCCCACCTCGGGCAAGGTCTCGAACAGTTCGGAGAGCAGCCACAGAAGGAAGGTGGAATAGAGCTTGGGCGCCGCCATCAATTTGTCGGCGGCGAGGATGTTGACCGCGCCGCGCCCCTGGTCGTCGAGCGTCAGCATGTCGTGGATGTCGAGCGCGGGCTCGCCGAAGAAGAGCGCCCCGCCCTGCGATTCCAGCTGGAGCAGCTGGCGCTGGATCGTGCCGACGCTGGCCTTGGTGATATTGCCGTAGCGCGCCTGCAATTCGCTGGCGCGGCCCGCGACATGGGCCAGCAGGGCTTGCAGATCCTCCATGTCGAGCAGCAGCAGCCCCTCGTCGTCGGCCAGCTTGAAGGCGACGGTGAGGACGCCTTCCTGCACATCGGTGAGGTTCATCAGCCGCGCCAGCATCAGCGGCCCCATTTCGGAGACGGTGGTGCGGATCGGGTGGCCCTGCTCGCCGTAGAGATCCCAGAAGACGACGGGATTGTCGGCATAATGCCAGTCGCCGTCACCGATCTCGGCGGCGCGCGCGGCGAGCGTGGCGTGGATCGGCGCGGTGGGGGAGCCTGCCATGGCGAGGCCCGAGAGATCGCCCTTCACGTCGGCGACGAACACCGGCACGCCGACCGCGGAAAAGCCCTCGACGATGCCTTGCAGGGTGACGGTCTTGCCGGTGCCGGTGGCGCCCGCGATCAGGCCGTGACGGTTGGCGCGCTTCAGGGTGAGCGTCTCGCGCTCGCCGCTGGCGGTGGTGCCCACGAAGATGCCGTCGCTCATGTCACCCGCCCTGCCACCAATGCCCTATCGAGCGTAACGTCATTACGCCGGCACATCCATATCGATCCTCCCCGGCACGGGGAGGGGGACCATGCGAAGCATGGTGGAGGGGGCTGTCCACGAGCGCTGCGCTGCGGGACGCACCCCCTCCGTCAGCCCTGCGGGCTGCCACGTCCCCGTGCCGGGGAGGATCGGATCGTCAGCGGCCCATCAGGTCCACGCCGATATATTGCGCGGGGCGGGTGCCGCGCTGGACGAGGAGGAGGACGCTCTTCAGGCCGCCGCGCTTGATCGTGTCGATCGCGGCGACCGCCTCGGCCACGCTCGACACCTGGCGCTGGCCGATCGCGAGGATCACGTCGCGCGGCTGGAGCCCCTTGTTGGCCGCGTCGCTCGACGCATCCACGTCGGAGATGGCCACGCCGCGCGTCGTCGGCGGCAGCTGGAGCTGGCGCGCGACCTCGGGCGTGACGGTGACGAGCGACAGGCCGACCGCGCTCTTGGTGGAGGCGGGCGCGTTGGCGCCGCCGGGCACGGCGCTGTCCTCGTCGCCGTCGGCGGCCGCGAGCTGCTCCTCGGGCGGGCGCTCGCCGACCGTGGCGGTCAGCGTCATGCGCTGGCCGTTGCGGATCAGCTCGATCGGCACCTTCGATCCAATCGCCGTGTTGGCGACGATGTAGGAGAGCGTGTCGTCGGGCGTCACGTCCTTGCCGTTGACCTTCAGGATCACGTCGCCCTGGCGGATGCCCGAGCGTTCGGCCGGCTGGCCGGGCTCGACGCGAGCGACGATCTCGCCGCGATCCTTGGGGAGACCCAGGCCGGCGGCGATATCCTCGGTCATCGGCTGGATGCCGACGCCGAGATAGCCGCGCTTGATGCGGCCGCCCTTCATCAACTGATCGATGACCGGCTTGGCTTGCTCCGCCGGAATGGCGAAGCCGATGCCGACATTGCCGCCGGTGGGCGAATAGATGGCGGTGTTGATGCCGACGACGTTGCCCGCCATGTCGAACATCGGGCCGCCCGAATTGCCCTGATTGATCGCCGCGTCGGTTTGCAGATAGCGATCATAGGCGCCCGAATTGCCGATCGAGCGGTGGATCGCCGAGACGATGCCCGCCGTGACGGTGCCGCCCAGCGCGAAGGGATTGCCGATCGCCACGATCCAGTCGCCGACGCGGGTGCGGGTCGAATCGCCGAAGCTGACGAAGGGCAGGTTCTGCGCGTCGATCTTCAGCACCGCCAGATCGGACTGCACGTCCTTGCCGATGACGCGGGCGACATATTCCTTGCGATCGGGCAGGGTCACCTTGATCGACGAGACCGTCGCCGTGCCGAAATTGGTCGGCCCGCCCGAGATCACGTGGTTGTTGGTGACGATATAGCCGTCGGGCGAGATGATGAAGCCCGAGCCGAGCGACTGCGCCTCGCGGGTCGCGGGCGCGCCGCCCTGGCCACCGCCGCCGCCCTGGCCGCCGAACTGCTTGAAGAAATCCTCGAACGGGCTGCCGGCGAAGGGGTTCTGCTGCTGCTGGCGGACCTGCACCTTCTGCGTGGTGGAGATGTTGACCACCGCCGGCTGGAGCTTGGCGGCGAGATCGGCGAAGCTCATCGGCGCGCCGGGGCGCGGGGTGACGGCCGGGATGGTGCCGGGCGCATTCTGGGCGACCTGCGCCGAGACCGGCTCCTGGAGCATCACGGCGGTCGTGGCACCACCGGCCAACAATGCGGCCGTGATCGCGTAGGCGTAACGCACTGGGCAAACCTCCTTCGGGGATATTCTCTTCAACGGCCGGACGGCCTTGCAACCGTCAAATCCTATGGCTTGCTGCTGAACGGCGTTTGAATGGCGCCGTTCCGCCGCAAGGGCCTTTCGGTCAGTTCTGGCCCTTGAACTGCTTCAGATATTCATTGTCCGGCGACAGGATCACGTTGGAGCTGCCACGCGGGTTGGCGTCGTCCGTGCCGAAGGTGGTGCGGTAGGACTGCATCGCGCGGTAGAAATCGTAGAAGGCCGGGTCCTTGTTGAACGCGTCGGCATAGACACGGGCGGCGTCCGCGTCGGCATCGGCGCGCGTCACTTGCGCCTCGCGCATACCCTGTGCGCGGAGAGTCAGCGCCTCCTGCTGGCGGGCGCCGCGCATCCGCTCGAACGCGGAGGTCAGCGGGGTGCCGTCGGGCAGATCGGCGCGCTTGATCCGCACGTCGACGATCTCGGCGCCATATTGGCGGGCGACCCGGTTGAGGCGGACCTGGATATTGTCCATCAGCTGGCCGCGTTCCGGGCTCAGCAGCGCCGCGAAGGTGCGGCGGCCGAGTTCGTTGCGCAGCGACGAGCCGAGGATCGGGCGCAGCGCCTCCGACACGCGCCGCTCGGTGCGGGCGGTGGTGAACATCCGCAGCGGATCGACGATACGATAGCGCGCATAGGCATCCACCTCGAGCCGCAGCTGATCGGTCGACAGGACCGACTGGCGATCCATGTCGAAATCGAGCACGCGCTTGTCGACCCATTCGATCGTATCGACGAAGGGGATGCGGAAGATCAGGCCCGCGCCGGTGCGGCCATAATCCTCGTTGGGCTTGTAGGCGTTGTAGACGCCCGGCACCGGCCGGCCGAGACGCACGATCAGCGCCTGCTTGGTCTCCGGCACGATCGCGACCGTGCTGAACAGCAGCATCAGGGCGACGATCACCAGCGCGAGGATGGCGATGCCGTTGCGGCCGAGGGTGGCGAAGGGGTTCACTTGGCGGCTCCCTTCGGCAGCTGGGTCAGCGGCAGATAGGATTGCACGCCGGGCGCCTCGACGATCGTCTTGTCGGTCTTGGCCAGCACGCGCTCCATAGTTTCATAATACATGCGGCGCCGGGTCACCTCGGGGGCGAGGCGATATTGCGCGTAGACGCGGTCGAACGCCGCCGACTCGCCGGCCGCCTTCTCGCGCAGCTGCTGGGCATAGGCGCGGGCGCCGTTCATGTAGGATTGCGCGTCCTGCTGGGCGGCGGACACTTCCTTGAAGGCGTCCATCACGGCGGCGGGCGGATCGGCCTGGTTGATCGCGACGCCGCGCACGGCGATGCCCGATCGATAGCTGTCAAGGATTTCCTGCATCCGCTGGGCGACCATCGCCTCGATCTGGCTGCGCTGCGGGCCGATCGCGTCGTTCAGGGTCACCTTGGCGATCTCGGCGCGCATGGCGCTTTCGGCCACCTGCTGCACGGTGCCGTCGGGATCCTCCAGCTCGAACAGATAGCGCTCGGGATCGCGGATGTTCCAGCGGACGGCATAAGCCAGGTCGATAATGTTCTGGTCGCCCGTCACCATCAGATTCTGCGCGTCGGGCGCGGCGGAGCCGATCTGGGTCGAGCGGATCGTCTCGACCGGCACGATCGACACCTTGTCGATCGGCGCGGGGAAGGACATCTGCATGCCCGGCTGGAAGGTGCCGGCATAGCGGCCGAGGCGGGTGATGACGCCGCGCTCGCCCGGCTCGATGCGGTGGATGCCGGTCAGCAGCAGCCACACGGCGAGCAGCACGACCACGCCCCAGATCCACACCGGCTTGCCATTGCCCTGCGGCAGATTGCCGCCGAAGCGTTCGCGGCCCTTGCGGAGCAGTTCGTCGATCGCGCTGGGGCCGGCGGGGCCGCGCGCGCCCTCGGGGCGCTTGCGCGGCGGCTGGCTCCACGGATTGCGCGGGCCGAGCGGGCCCTTGCCGCCGCCGCCGTCCGAATCGTCGCCCCGGCCGCCCCAGGGGCCGCCTTCGTTCATTACCGCGATGGGCTCGTCGCCCGCCCCCGAAGATCGTTCCATGACAGTCATTATAGGAGCGCGGGCGGGGAAAAACAGTGCCTCCCCCGCCGAAAGCCCCTATCGGGCGCCGCATGACCCTCGCAGACGCCCTCGACACGATCCCCGATCCGCTTTCCGGGCGCGGCCTCGTCGCCTCCGGCCGCATCGCCACCCCGCGCGAGAAAGGCGGCATCGCCGATCTGATCCTCGACGTGACGGGACTCGACGAAGCCCAGCGCGGCGCGCTGGAGCAGGCGGCGCGGGCGGTGGCGCTGGGCGTGCCCGGCATCCGCGACGTGCGGATCATGCAGACCGCCGAGAAGACCGGCCGGCGCATCATCGCTGTCGCCAGCGGCAAGGGCGGGGTCGGCAAATCGACCGTGTCGGCCAATCTGGCGGTGGCGCTGAAGCGGCTCGGGCTGAACGTGGGGCTGGTCGATGCCGATATCTACGGCCCCTCGCAGCCGCGCCTGATGGCGGCCGAGGGGGTGAAGCCCGAGGCGCGCGACAAGCAGCTGATCCCGGTGGCCACCCGCCATGGCGTGCCGATGCTGTCGATGGGCCAGCTGGTCCCGGGGGGCCAGGCGATCGCGTGGCGCGGGCCGATGGCGGCGGGCGCGCTCGGCCAACTGGTCGATGCGGACTGGGCCGGCATGGGCGTGGATACGCTGGTGGTGGACATGCCGCCCGGCACCGGCGACGTGCAGCTGAGCATGATCCAGAAGCACAAGCCGGCCGGCGCGGTGATCGTCTCCACCCCGCAGGATCTGGCGCTGATCGACGCGACCCGCGCGATCGACCTGTTCGTGAAGGCCGGCGTGCCGGTGATCGGCCTGATCGAGAATATGGCGGGCTATGCCTGCCCGCATTGCGGCGAAATCTCCGATCCGTTCGGTTCGGGCGGGGCGGAGGCACAGGCCAAGGCGCTGGGCCTGCCCTTCCTCGGCCGCATCCCGCTCGCCATCGCGATCCGCACCGCGTCCGACGCGGGCGATCCCCCGGCGGCGGGCGACGGGCCGGAGGCGACGGCCTTCACCGATCTGGCGACGCGCGTCGCGGCCTGGCTGAACCCTTCGCTTTCTCCACGGTTCTAGCTTCCGAAGCCGGTGCGTGCCGGCACACGGAGGATATCATGCCGCTCACCGCCGACGCCGACATCGCCGCCCTTCTCGCCGAAACCCGCACCATCGCCTTGGTCGGCGCGTCCGATCGCCCCAATCGCCCCAGCCATGGCGTGATGGCGATGCTGCAAGGCCATGGCTATCGCGTGATCCCGGTCAATCCGCAGATCACCGGCGATCATGTGCTGGGCGAATATGTCTGGCGCGAACTCAGCCAGATCGGCGAGCCGATCGACATGGTCGATATCTTCCGCCGCTCCGAAGCGGCCGGCGAGGCGGTGGACGAGGCGATCACCGCCGGTGCGAAATCCGTCTGGATGCAGATCGGCGTCGTCAACGAAGCCGCCGCCGCGCGCGCCGAAGCCGCCGGGCTGAAGGTGGTGATGAACCGCTGCCCCGCGATCGAAATCCCCCGCCTGCGCGTTCCGCCGATCGTTTCGGAAAACTGATCGAGTTTATCGATATGTCTATATGGCGCAATTCGTTGGTCGCCGGGCGCGCGGTCGGCCAAACCACCATTATGGATTGAACACAGGGGGCGTCGCTCGCGATGCGCCCCGTGTGGGCTCACCGCGCTGGCTGCCTCCACGCGGTGGGCCCTTACCATACAGGAAGCCCCCGGCGCGGAAGCGGGCCGGGGGCTTTTTTGCTGCGCGCAAGTTCCTCCCCTGTAAGGGGAGGGGGACCGTCGGCGCAGCCCATGGTGGAGGGGTGACCCGCTCTCGAAAGCGCGATACCCCTCCGTCAGCCCTGTGGGCTGCCACCTCCCCTTGCAGGGGAGGATTGGGCCATCACCCCGCCGTGCGCCCACCCTTGCGCCGATCATACGCCTTCTTCGCCACATAGGCGCCGCCCGCCAGCAGGCCGAGCGGCCCGAGGCGCCGCATCACGCTCACCGCCGCGATGCCCAGCACCGCGCCCTTGGCGCCGCCTTCGCCGTCGCGCCGATCGATCTCGCGCCCGACGAGCGCGCCGATGATTTTCCCGATCATGTCCCAATCTCCCCGCAAGGTTCGTTACGGGGGTAGAGCGCCGCGACCGCCGCTTGGTTCCGCTTTCCCCTCGCATCCCGCGCGGTCCGTGCCTAAGTGCGGGCCATGTCCACACTCGACGAAGCCCAGTCCCGCGTTGCCGATCTCGTTGCCGCCGCCCGCAAGGCCGGCGCGGATGCCGCCGATGCCCTCTATGTCCGCTCCGAATCCACCCAGGTCTCGGTCCGCCTCGGCGCGCTGGAGGATGTCGAGCGGTCGGACGGGGAGGAAATCGGCCTGCGCCTGTTCGTCGGTAGCCGCTCGGCCAGCGTCTCCTCGTCGGACCTGTCGGCCGATGCGCTGACCGCGCTCGTCGAGCGCGCCGTCGCCATGGCGCGCGAGGCGCCGGAAGATCCCTACGCGGGCCTCGCGCCCGAGGAGATGTTGTTCCGGGGAACGCCCGTCGATGTCGATGGCGACGACGGCGCCGATCCCGCCCCCGCCGATTTGCGCGAGCGGGCGATGGCCGCCGAGGATGCGGCCCGCGCCGTCGCCGGCGTCACCAACAGCGAGGGGGCGGGCGCTTCGGCCGGCCGCTCCACCCTGGCGCTCGCGACCAGCCACGGCTTCGCCGGCGCCTATCGCACCAGCGGCTATGGCAGTTCGGCCAGCGTGATCGCCGGCACCGGCTCCGCCATGCAGCGCGATTATGCCTATCATTCGGCGCGCCACCTCGCCGATCTGGAGGATGCCGCGACGATCGGCGCGCGCGCCGGCGCCCGCGCGGTCGGCCGGCTCAACCCCGGCAAGCTGCCCAGCGGAGCGATGCCGGTGTTCTTCGATCCGAGGATCGGCGGCAGTCTCGTCGGCCATCTGATCGGTGCGATCACCGGCAGTTCGGTCGCGCGGCGCACCAGCTTCCTGCTCGACAGGCTGGGCGAGCGTATCTTCGCCCCCGGCGTCACCCTGCGCGACGATCCGCATCGCCCGCGCGGCCTGCGCTCCAAGCCGTTCGACGGCGAGGGGCTGCCCACCCGCGCCACCGACATCATCGCGGACGGGGTGCTGACCGGCTGGCTGATGGAAAGCGCCTCGGCCCGCCAGCTTGGCCTGGCCCCCACCGGCCACGCGACGCGCGGCGTCGGCGGCCCGCCGGGCGTGTCCGCCACCAACCTCTATCTCGCCCCCGGCGCCGCCTCTGTCGAGGAATTGATGGCCGACGTGAAGCTGGGCGTGCTCGTCACCGAATTGATCGGCCAGGGCGTCAACGGCGTCACCGGCGATTACAGCCGGGGCGCCTCGGGCTTCGCCATCCGCGATGGTCGGATCGCCGAGCCGGTCGCCGAGATCACCGTGGCGGGCAACCTCAAGGATATGTTCGCCGCCCTCGTGCCCGCTTCCGATCTCGTGTTCCGCCAGGCGGTCGACGTGCCGACCCTGCGCGTGGACGGGATGACGCTCGCCGGTGCCTGATCCGCGCCTCGCCGCGGTGGCCGCCGTCGCGGCCGAGGCCGGCGCGCTCGCGCTGCGCCGCCAGACCGAGGCGTTCCGGCGATGGGAGAAGGTGCCGGGCCAGCCGGTGTGCGACGTCGATCTGGAGGTGGACGCCTTCATCGCCCGCCGCTTGGCCGCGATAGACCCCGAAGCGGGCTGGCTCTCCGAGGAAACCGCCGACAGCGCCGAACGGCTGACCCGCGTGCGCGTGTGGGTGGTCGATCCGATCGACGGTACGCGAGACTATCTGCGCGGGCGCGATGGCTGGGCGGTGTCGATCGCCTTGGTCGAGGGCGGTCGCGCGGTGCTGGGCGTGCTCGACGCGCCCGGTCGCGGCCAGCGCTGGGCGGCCAGCTGGGGCGGCGGCGCCACCCTGAATGGCGCGCCCGTCCATTGCTCGGCCCGCACCGACCTGCCCGGCGCGCGCGTCCCCGCCGACACCTTGCCCAAGGCCGACGCCGATCTCGTCCCCATCCCCCGCCCCAATTCGATCGCGCTGCGCATCGGCATGGTCGCCAGCGGCGAGGTGGACCTGCTCGCCACGCTGCGCTGGGGCCACGAATGGGACATCGCCGCCGCCGCCCTGATCGCGCACGAGGCGGGCGCGACGGTCACCGACGCGCTCGGCCAGCCGATCCGTTACAATTCGACCAAGGGCGAGGCCTTCGGCGTCCTGATCGCGGCGCCGGGCATTCACGCGGCGGCGGTGGCGCGGCTGGCGACGCGGGCGCGGACGGCGCGGGTTCGGTAGTCTCGTCAGCCTTCGCAGGAACACGGGCGGAGCTTCTGGGCAGTTCGGAGCAAGTCTCCGCGCCTTTCGCCAAAATGGCGCAATCATCCCAAAAATCTGTGCGAACTATCCGTAAATCACGTTTTTTCGGCAATCTAACTTGTTGTCGAAGTCTGTTGTGGCCCTATCAAAATGCCCCTGAATTCGGGGGGGCGAGATGACCGGCGGACGATTATTGCTGTATCCGCAGTTCGGTCTGGCGGATGAATCGCATCGGTCTCTCCGTTCTCGCGCTATAATCGCCCGACAATACCGGGATATCCCGGCGTGAATCTTCTGCTGCGTCAGGCTGCGATTGGTCGAGTCCAGCAGCAAGGCCGGGGCGGCATCATCAGGCTGAGCCCGGCCGATGTCTGGATTTATCTGACACCCTTATGTCTGTTTGCCAATCTTTTGCTTTGGCAGTCATTCTACATATTATACGCTATCATCTTGCTCGCGATCATAGCGATCAAAGGCGTGAAATTCCGTTGGGATGTAATCCCTTGGATAATGGTCGTGAAGGTCGCCTTCCTTGCCTTGAGTATTCTGGCCCATAGCGAGAGTACCAAGACGATCATTAACGCCTGCTCGATCATGCTGGCCGACATCACATGTCTGGCCCTGATCGTGGTGACGCCGTCCGATCCGGCCTCGATGTCCAAGATATTCCGTAAGATCTACACGGTCTTCCTTGTCATCATGGGGATCGGCTTCGCGATCGGAATGGTCGCACCGGGCGCATTCCAGGTTGTCAGCCTGTCGTCGGTGGCATCCGGCGGCCGGCTGCTGCTCTTCGCAGGGGAGATGGCGGGGCACAGTGCGGCCTATGATCTGTCGCTGGTTCTGCTGATCCTTTCTATTGCGGGATTCAGCGGCCGATCGACAAATTCAAGCCTTGCCATCGCGGTCGTATGCCTGGTGGTGGCCATGCTAACCCGCGCTTCGACTACCTACGGTGCGCTGATCGGTATCGGCTATGTCTATCTGGTGGAGATGGTTCTGCCGCTCAGGTGGCGCTCCAGAAACGTGGTTCATGCCTTTGTGGCGGTGGGTGCGATCGCGCTCTTTAGCACTGTCTCGGTGACCGACTTGCTAAGTCCATTGCGCGATTTCCAGCGGGATGGCGAGGTCGTGGCCGGCGAGGATCTGACCGCTGGTCGCAGCGGATTGACCGATGCCTACCTCTCGCTCGCCAACAGTGCGCCGACCTTTGGGGTCGGCCGCGATCATCCACTGTTTCTGATCGGCCTGCTGGACGAGAATTATAACGTGATCGCGGCGGTGGAGACGCCCATTCGTCTGGCGGCCGGCTTCGGCTGGCCTTATTTCGCGATCATCCTGGGCATCCTGTTCTCGCTCCTGAAATGCTTGCGTTTTCCGAGCCGCAGGAAGCGATTCCTGTGCCTGTCGTTGCTGATGATCTTGCTATCGATGTTCGTCTCCGGCTCCCTGTTCGAGATCGCGCATTATCTGCCGACCTATTTCTATGTGCCGTTGATCTTCCTGATTTCCAGCAGTGCGTTTCTGCGCGAGCCGAAGCGGCCGAGGGCGTGATCAATCGGGTGGAACGGCCGGATTCGGTCGACCTGCCTACGCCCCACCCACGCTCGCCGAGCCATGCGCTTCGGCGAGATATTCGGCCGAGCGCATCTCCTCCAGCCGGCTGACGGTGCGTTCGAATTCGAACAGGCCGTCGCCCGCCGTGTAGAGCTTGTCGGGTTCGGCGTCGGCCGTCGCCAGCAGCTTCACGCGATGTTCGTACAGCGCGTCGATCAGCACCTTGAAGCGGCTCGCCTCGTTGCGCTTGTCGGCGTCCATCTTGGGGATGCCGACGAGGATCACGGTGTGGAAGGCGCGTGAGATGGCGAGATAGTCTGGCGCGCCGCGCGCCTCGCCGCACAGCCGCTTGAAGGAAAAGACGCCGACGCCCTTCAGCGCCTTCGGCACATGCAGCGTCCGTCCGCCCGGCACCGATAGCTCGCAGGACGGGACATGCTCGCGGTCCTCGGGCGGATAATCGGTCAGGCGGAAGAAGGCGCGCGACACGGCCTGGGTCGCGGCGTCGCCCAGCGGGGCATACCAGGTGGGGAAACCGCCCAGCCGCTGCATCCGATAATCGGTCGGCCCATTGAGCGTCATCACGTCGAGCCGCTCTTCCAGCAGCGCGATGAAGGGCAGGAACAGCTGGCGGTTGAGCCCGTCCTTGTAGAGATCGCTCGGCGGCCGGTTGGAGGTGGTGACGATCACCGTGCCCAGATCCATCATCGCCGTGAACAGCCGGCTCATGATCGCCGCGTCGGCCATGTTGTTGACGACCATCTCGTCGAACGCCAGCATCCGCGCGTCGGCCGCCAGCGCCTGCGCGACCGGCTGGATCGGATCGCCCTTTTCCTTGGCCCGCTCGATCCGCAGGCGATCATGCACTTCGAGCATGAATTCGTGGAAATGGGTGCGGCGCTTGCCTTCGATCTCCACGCTCTCGACGAACAGATCCATCAGCATGGATTTGCCGCGCCCGACCCCGCCCCAGATGTAGAGGCCCCGGATCGACGAGGGTTTGGGCTTTGAAAAACGCGCAAAGAGCCCGGTCTTGGCGGGCGGGGCGGCCTCGAGCTGGTCGGCCAGCGCCGCGAGTTTGGCGGCGGCGGCGCGCTGGTCGGGGTCGGGGCGCAACTCGCCGGCTGCGACGAGCGCGTCGTAGCGGGCGAGCATCCGGCTCATGCCGCGTTGGGCGTCATCTTGCGCATGGTGCCCTCGAAGGTGGCGACGATGCGCTCGCCTTGCGTCATCGTGCCGCGCAGGAAGATCATCCGGCCGGTCTCGGCGATCCGCTCGACCACGGCGTCGATCGGCTCGCCGACCTTGCCGCCGCCGATGAACTTGACGCCCGCGTCGATCGTCACGACCGCGCCGAGCGGCAATTGCCCCGCCAGCGCCGGCCCGAGGAACAGGAGCTGATCGACCAGCGAGAGCAGGAAACCGCCGTGGAGCGCACCCTGGAGGTTGGCATTGTCCGGCCCGGTCTCGACACGGGCGCGGCTGCGATCGCCCTCGACCCGGCAGCGGATCGGCGGATAGCTCTTGTTGTGGCCGCCGTCGCCGCCCGGATGGAAGAGCCGGAAGCCCTCCGCGTCGGGCGGGCCGAAGACGTCGTCGATCGCGTAGCTGCGGATCGTCAGTTCGGGCCGGCTCAAATCTGGCGCTCGACCACCATCTTCTTCACCTCGGCGATCGCCTTGGCGGGGCTGAGGCCCTTGGGGCAGACGTTGGCGCAGTTCATGATCGTGTGGCAGCGATAGAGGCGGAAGGGATCCTCCAGCTCGTCGAGCCGCTCGCCGGTCATCTCGTCGCGGCTGTCGGCCAGCCAGCGATAGGCCTGCAACAGGATCGCAGGGCCGAGGAACTTGTCGCTGTTCCACCAATAGCTGGGGCAGCTCGTCGAGCAGCAGGCGCACAGGATGCACTCGTACAGGCCGTCCAGCTTGGCGCGATCCTCCGGCGACTGGAGCCGCTCCTTGCCCGAAGGCGCCGGCGTCACCGTCTTCAGCCAGGGCTGGATCGAGGCATATTGCGCGTAGAAATGGGTGAAATCGGGGACGAGATCCTTGATGACGTCCATGTGCGGCAGCGGCGTGATCCGCGCGTCGCCCTTGCAATCCTCGATCGCGGTGGTGCAGGCTAGGCCGTTCTTGCCGTTGATGTTCATCGAGCAGGAGCCGCAGATACCCTCGCGGCAGGAGCGGCGGAAGGTGAGGCTCGGGTCCTGCTCCGACTTCATCTTGATGAGCGCGTCGAGCACCATCGGGCCGCAATTCTCGGTGTCGATCTCGAACGTGTCGTAGCGCGGATTCTCGCCCGAATCCGGATCGTAGCGATACACCTTGAACGCCTTGACCTTCTTGGCGTCGGCCGCTGCCTTGTGGACCTTGCCCTTGGGCTTGATCTTCGAGTTCTTCGGAAGGGCGAATTCGGCCATCGTTCAGCGGTCCCCAGGGCTCTACTTGGGGGAAGCCGATAGCGCCGATTTCGCGAGTGCGAAAGGCTTCGGGGCGTTTTTTAGTTTGATCCGCTCACGCGGATGGGTGGCGCCGGCCCGCTCCCCCACCCGGCCTCCCAATCAGGATATGCTATGGGAGGCCGGGTGGGGAGCGGGCCGGTGCCGCCCCTGATCCGGTGGAGCCGGATCAGGCTCCAAGGCCTTCCGCCGCTCAGTGATTCCGCCGCTGTGCCTCGGGCAGAGCCTCGGCTGCCGGGCGGCCCACCGGAGCCGTGGGCGCCTTGGGGCTGCGTTGGTCGAGCGCCGTCAGCCAGCGTGACGCCCCCGCGCCCGCCGCGATCTGCGGATTGGAGGGGATCAGCCGGCCCTGCGCCTCCCACCCGCCGACCATCGATCGCGCCTCGGCGAAGGCGCGGTCGATCGGCTGGGGTTTCCGCAGCGCATGATTGACCATCGCATCGCCGAAGAAGGTCCAGTCATTCTCCGAAACGCAGCCGAAGGAGGTGCGATCGGACGCGGCGGCGGTGATGACGACGCCCTCGTCGGAGGAGAGCAAGGGCGCGAAGATGCCTGAGAAGCAGGCCGACAGGATCAGCAGCCGGTTCTTCACCTTGAGCTGGTTGAGCGTCGTCCACAGCCAGTAAGGCGAGATCAGGCCATGGCCGGCATCGCCATCGGCATAGACGATGCCGAACGGCGCGCCATGGCTGGTGGTGTAGAGGATCAGCGCATCCTCGGCCGGGTCCATCAGCTCGGCGATGCGGGCCAGCGCGATCGAGAGGCTTTCGGGCGATCCGTGCGGCAGGCTGCTGGCGGCGGGGCTGTCCGGCCCGGCCAGCACGATCGTGCGGCCGGTGGCGTCGTAGCGGCGCGCCAGCACCTTGCCGGCCTCGCGCGCCTCCCGCCCGAACACCGGATCGCTGTCCAGCGCGATCGACACGACATAGGCATCGACCACGCCCTTGCGCTGCGGCTGGAGCGTGGCCAGCGCGCGGGCCAGCTTGCGATGCTCGCCGAGCGCCCAGCCGGCCGAGCGGCCCCATTCGAGCTGGGTGCCGCCATCGGCCTGTGCGGTGAAATCGGGCAGGCCGTTCAGCAGCGGCGAGACCTGCGTATGCGACGGCTGCGCGGCGGCGGGCAGGGCCAGCGCCGCCAGCAGCCAGACCATCATCGAACGCGCGATCCCCGACGCCCAAGCCACCCGCAACCCCCCGGATACGATGCAGCTCAATCTGGCTGGACGCGCGGTGGTGTCAAGCGGTGACCTGAGCCCTCTCCCGCGAAGGCGGGAGAGGGCTCAAAGAGCCGCGCTACTAAGCCGACGCGCCCACCGCCTCGGCGGCACTCGCGAAGCCGTCGCGGCGCAGCAGCGTCGCCAGCCCCGTCGCGATCCGCCGGGCGAGGAAGGGGCCTTCGTAGACGAGCGCGCTGTAGAGCTGGACGAGGCTCGCGCCCGCCCGGATGCGGGCATAGGCATCCCCGGCCGAGGCGATGCCGCCCGCCGCGATCAGCGGCAGCGCGCCGCCGGTGGCCTTGCGGAAATCGCCCAGCCGCTCGGCGGCGAGATCCTTCAGCGGCGCGCCGGAGAGCCCGCCCGCCTCGCCGGCGTTGGCCGATTTGAGCGCCGGGCGCGAGATGGTGGTATTGGAGACGATCAGCGCATCCACCGCCCGGTCGATCGCCACCCGCGAGAGCGCGTCGATATCGGCCGGTGCCAGATCGGGCGCGACCTTCAGGAATATCGGCGGGCCGTCCGCCCCGCGCGCCTCCATCACGCCGGCCAGCAGGTCGTCGAGTGCTGCCGCCTCCTGCAAGGCGCGCAGGCCGGGCGTGTTGGGGGAGGAGATGTTGACCGTGAGGTAGCTCGCCACCCCCGCCATCGCCCGCACGCCCGCCGCATAATCGGCGATGCGGTCGGCCGCGTCCTTGTTGGCGCCGATGTTGACGCCGACGATGCCCGGCCGCCCGGCCCGCGCCGCCAGCCGCGCGTGCGCCGCCGCCTGGCCGCCATTGTTGAAGCCCATACGGTTGATGACCGCGCGATCCTCCGCCAGCCGGAACAGGCGCGGCTTGGGATTGCCCGCCTGCGGCAGCGGGGTCAGCGTGCCGACCTCGGCGAAGCCGAAGCCGAGCGCGAGGAAGGCGTCGGGCACCTCCCCATCCTTGTCCACGCCCGCCGCCAGCCCGATCGGCGTCGGGAAATCGAGCCCCGCCAGCCGCGTCGCCAGGATCGGATCGGGGCGCGGCGGCGCCGTCCGGTTGAGCGCCTTCAGCCCCTGAATCGTCAGGCGATGCGCGCGCTCCGCCTCGATACGGAACAGTAACGGCCGGATGAGCGTAAATGTTGTCATGGACCTGGGCTATGCCAGCCGCTTAGGCTGTGCCCAACAGGAAATCCGGCAACGCCCCTCGTCGGGCGGCGCCGCGAACGGGGAGACGGTTTCGATGAAGCGCGCAATGATGTGGGGCGGGGCCGTGCTCGCTTTCTCGGCGACGGCTCTGGCGCAGGCGCCGATTACCAAGAGCGGCGTGCCGGTGGCGCTGCCCGGCGGACCCGGCGCGCCCGCGCCGACCACGCGCAAGGCGGCGCTGGCCGCCTTCTTCGACGCCTATGACAAGGCGCAGCTCGATCGATCGCCGATGGGCAAGGCCTATCGCGGCATCCGCGACGCCGATTACGGCAAGTGGAACGACTTTTCGGACGCCAACGCGGCCGCCGATTTCTCGGCGACGATGGACGCGCTCGCCACGATGCGCGGCACCTTCGATCGCGCCATGCTCGATGCCGACGATCAGCTGTCCTACGATCTGTTCGTGAAGTCGGCCGAGATGCGCGCCAAGGGCTTCCAGTATCGCGACTTCAATTATGTCTTCGATCAGATGAGCGGTGCGCAGAGCCAGCTGCCCGCCTTCCTCATCAACATCCACCGCGTGACGAACAAGGCCGACGCGGAAGCCTATGTCAGCCGCCTCGGCACGCTCGGCGGCGCGCTCGACCAGCAGATGCTGATCGCCTCGGCCCGCGCCAAGAAGGGCGTGCTGCCGCCCAAGTGGGTGTTCCCCTACGTCATTTCCGACGCGCAGAACGTCATCAAGGGCGCGCCCTTCGACGGCGGGCCGGATTCGGCTTTGTTCGCCGATCTCAAGACCAAGGTGAACGCGCTGGCCATCACCCCGGCCGAGAAGCAGGATCTGATCCAGAGGGGCGCCGCCGCGCTGACCGGCGGGGTCAAGCCCGCCTACGAGCGGCTGATCGCGCTGATGACCGAGCAGGAGAAGGCCGCCGGCACCGACGACGGCGTATGGCGCTTCAAGGGCGGTGACGCTTATTATGCCGAGCGGCTGGCCAATTACACGACCACCAGCCTCACCGCCGACCAGATCCACCAGATCGGCCTCGACAATGTCGCGCGCATCCACGGCGAGATGATGGCGATCGCGAAGAAGACCGGCTTCCAGGGCGACCTGAAGGCCTTCTTCGCCTTCATGCAGGGTCCGCGCTTCTTCACCACCAGCGATGAGGCGGGCCGCAAGCTCTATCTCGACAGGACGCAGGCCGCCAAGGTCGCCGTCACCGCCAAGCTGCCGGCGTGGTTCGGCACGCTGCCCAAGGCGCCGCTGGTCGTGAAGCCGGTCGAGCCCTTCCGCGAGAAGTCGGCCGGCAAGGCCTTCTACCAGTCGCCCTCGCCCGATGGTTCGCGCCCCGGCACCTATTACGTCAACCTCTACGACATGAAGGACATGCCGCTGACCGAGGTGGAGGGCCTCTTCTACCACGAGGGCATTCCCGGCCATCACCTCCAGCGCACGATCCAGACCGAGGCGGGCGCGCTGCCGCCGTTCCGTCGCTTCGGCGGGTTCACCGCTTATACCGAGGGCTGGGGCCTCTATTCGGAGAAGCTCGCCAAGGACATGGGGCTCTACAAGGATCCCTATAGCGATTTCGGCCGCCTCGGCCTCGAACTCCACCGCGCGATCCGGCTGGTGGTGGATACCGGCATCCACAGCAAGAAATGGACCCGCGAGCAGGCGATCCAATATGTCACCGACAATTCGGCCGACACGAAGGGATCGGCCGAGAAAGCGATCGAACGCTATATCGTCTATCCGGGGCAGGCGACCGCCTACATGATCGGCCGCCTCAAGATCAGCGAATTGCGCGATCGCGCGCAGAAGGCGCTGGGGCGGAAATACGACGTCCGCAAGTTCCACGACCTCGTCCTGCTGAGCGGCCCACTGCCGCTCGACGTGCTGGAGACGCGCGTGGACGAATGGATCGCGAAGACGAAGTAAGATACCGTGCTCCTGCGAAAGCAGGAGCACGGTCCCCGATCAGGCGACGGCTATGCTTCCGCCCGCCGCAACCCCAGCAGCGCGCCCGCCGCCACCAGCGACCCGAGCGCCATCAGCGCCGCCACCACCGCCAGCGAGGCGCCGGCCGCGAACATCAGCCCGGCCACGATCGGCCCCAGCGCGGCGCCGCCCCGGCCGATGCCGATCACCAGCCCCGTGCCGCCCGCCCGCACAGCCGTGGGAAAGCCCTCGGCGATCAGCGCGTAGAGGCCGACCACCCCGGCGTTGGTGCAGAAACCCGCGATGGCCGCCACCAGCGATAGTTGCGCGATGTCGCTCTGCCCCTGCCCGAACCATGTGACGAGGATCGTCGAGGCGAGCAGTGCCACGATCACTAAAGTCCGCACCGGCGCCCGGCGAGTGAGCAGGCTCAGCAGCAAGGCGCCCGCCAGCCCGCCGACATTGGCCCACACCAGCACGCCGCCCGCCGCAGCCGGCGCATGGCCCATGTCCACCACCAGCTTGGGCACCCATTTCAGGATGAAGTAGAAGGTCATGATGTGCGCGAAATAGGCGATCGTCAGCAGGATCGTCGTGCGGGCGAGGCGCGGCGAGAAGAGTTCGGCGAGCGCCGCGCGGGGCGCATCCGCGTCGGCCGGCGGCACGGCGGTGACGGTCGCGTGACCGATCCGGCGGAGCGTGCGGTTGATCCGGGCGAGCGCGTCGGCGCCACGTTTCTGGACGAGGAAGCCGATCGATTCCGGCAGCAGGAACCACGCCAGCGGCAGGAAGCCGGCGGTCACGATCGCGCCGAACAGGAAGATGTCGCGCCAGCCACCGTGCGCCAGCAGCCACGCCGCGACCGATCCGCCCAGCACCGCGCCCAGCGGGTAGCCACCCGCCATGATCGCCACCGCCAGCGCGCGATTGCGGGCGTTGGCGAATTCCGCGACCATCGCATTGGTGCAGGCGAGCATCCCGCCGATGCCGAGCCCGGTGCCCAGTCGGATCGCCGACAGCGCCACGATCGATCCCGCCAGCGGGACCAGCGCCATGCCCGCCGCCATGCCGATCAGGCACAGCAATATCGTCGGTCGCCGGCCGATCCGGTCGGCCAGCGCGCCCAGCAGCACCGATCCCACCGCCATGCCGATCAATTCCATCGACAGGACGAGGCCGAGCGCGGCGCGATCGATGCCCCATTCGGTGGCGATCCCCGGCGCGGCGAAGCTGATCGCCAGCACGTCGAAGCCGTCGAGCGCGTTCAGCAGCACGCAAAGCACCACCGCCGCGATCTGCATCGGCCGCATCGCCATGTCGGACAGGATCGCGCGGGGGTCTTGCGTCACGCCATGGCTCCTCTATCGACGCTTTTCCGGTGCCCGCTCCGGGCCGTGCGGCTGTCGTGGCGAGCCTCCTAGCATCCCCGATCGCTTTGGGGGATAGCATTCGCCGGCGCCCCTTTTCGTCTTGACCCCGGCGCCCACCGCCCCCATCTGCCCAATCGGATCGAATCAATCCGATTGGAACCTATGCGCCTGTCTTCCCTTGCCGATTATGCGGTGGTGATGCTCTCCGCCGCCGCGCGCCATCCGGCCGCGCGGCTGACGGCGACGACGCTGTCGGGCGAGACCGGCGTGCCCTTGCCCACCGCGCAGAAGCTGATGGGCCGGCTCGCCACCGCCGGGCTGCTCAGTTCGGCGCGGGGCACCGGCGGCGGCTTTCGCCTCGCACGGCCGGCCGGCGAGATCAGCCTGGCCGACATCGTCGAGGCGGTCGAAGGCCCGATCGCGATGACGGCCTGTGTCGAACAGGGCCGCCACGATTGCACCCTGGAACAGAGCTGCGCCGTCCGCCCGCACTGGTCGGCGGTGAACGATGCGATGCGCGGCGCGCTGGCGGGCGTCAGTCTCGCCACCCTTGCCGGTGCCGCCCCGTCCGGCTTTGGGCTGGACGCGCCGGCCCCCGCGCCCGCGAACGAGATGGAACTGCCCGCATGAGCGACGTCCGCAACAAGGAAGCCCAGGAGGCCGCCGATCGCGCCTCCACCTACGAATGGGGCTTCTCCTCCGATATCGAGCAGGATTTCGCGCCCAAGGGCCTGAACGAGGATACCGTGCGCTTCATCTCCATGAAGAAGCGCGAGCCGGAGTGGATGCTCGACTGGCGGCTGAAGGCGTTCCGTCTGTGGCAGACGATGGAGGCCCCCGACTGGGCCAAGCTCAACGTGCCGCCGATCGACTATCAGGACGCTTATTATTACGCCGAGCCCAAGGTGAAGCCCACGCTCGCCTCGCTCGACGAACTCGATCCCGAAATCCGCCGCACCTATGAGAAACTCGGCATCCCGATCGAGGAGCAGAAGGTGCTCGCGGGTGTCGAGGGCAGCCGCAAGATCGCGGTGGACGCGGTGTTCGACAGCGTCTCGGTCGCCACCACCTTTCGCGCCGAGCTGGAGAAGGCCGGCGTCATCTTCCGCTCGATCAGCGAGGCGGTGCGCGAATATCCCGATCTCGTCCGCAAGTGGCTCGGCAAGGTCGTGCCCCAGCGCGACAATTATTTCGCCACGCTCAATTCGGCGGTCTTTTCGGACGGCACCTTCGTCTACATCCCCGAAGGCGTCCGCTGCCCGATGGAGCTGTCGACCTATTTCCGCATCAACGCCGCCAACACCGGCCAGTTCGAGCGCACGCTCATCGTCGCCGACAAGGGCAGCTACGTTAGCTACCTGGAGGGCTGCACCGCGCCGATGCGCGACGAGAACCAGCTCCACGCCGCCGTGGTCGAGCTGGTCGCGCTCGACGATGCCGAGATCAAATATTCGACCGTGCAGAATTGGTATCCCGGCAATGCCGAGGGGCTGGGCGGCATCTACAATTTCGTGACGAAGCGGGCGCTGTGCCAGGGCGCGCGCAGCAAGGTGAGCTGGACGCAGGTCGAAACCGGCTCGGCGATCACCTGGAAATATCCCAGCTGCGTACTGGCGGGCGAGGATTCGGTGGGCGAATTTTATTCGGTCGCTGTCACCAACAACCGCCAGCAGGCCGATACCGGCACGAAGATGATCCATCTCGGCAAGGGATCGCGCTCGACGATCGTGTCGAAGGGCATTTCGGCCGGCCGATCGGACAACACCTATCGCGGGCTGGTCCGGGTGGGCGCGACGGCCGAGGGGGTGCGCAACTTCACCCAGTGCGACAGCCTGCTGCTCGGCGACCAGTGCGGCGCGCACACCGTGCCGTACATCGAGGTGAAGAACCCGAGCGCCCAGATCGAGCATGAGGCGACCACCAGCAAGATCAGCGACGACCAGCTCTTCTACGCGATGCAGCGCGGGCTTTCGCAGGAAGATGCCGTGGCGCTGATCGTGAACGGCTTCGCGAAGGAAGTGCTGCAACAGCTGCCGATGGAATTCGCGGTCGAGGCGCAGAAGCTGCTCGGGATTTCACTGGAAGGCTCGGTCGGATGAACCCCGCCGCCTGGATCGCGATCGGCATCGGCGTCGCCGTTGCCATCATCCTTCCCCTCTCGATGGCTGCCCAGCAGCGCAAGAATGATGAGTGACATGCTCGTAATCGACAATCTCCACGCCGAAACCGCCGGCAAGGCCATTCTCAAGGGCCTCTCGCTCACCGTGAAGGCGGGCGAGATCCATGCCATCATGGGGCCGAACGGCGCCGGCAAATCGACGCTCGCCTATACGCTCGGCGGGCGGCCGGGTTATGAGGTGACCGGCGGCACGGCCACTCTGGCCGGCGCCGACCTGCTCGCCATGGCGCCGCACGAGCGGGCCGCCGCCGGGCTGTTCCTGGGCTTCCAATATCCGGTCGAGATCCCCGGCGTCTCCAACCTGCAATTCCTGCGCACCGCGCTCAACGCGCAGCGCCGGGCGCGGGGCGAGAAGGATCTGTCGGGCGCGGAGTTCATGAAGATCGCCCGCGCGCAGGCAACCGAGCTGGGCCTCGATCAGGAGATGCTCAAGCGCCCGGTCAACGTCGGCTTTTCGGGCGGCGAGAAGAAGCGCAACGAGATGGTGCAGATGGGGATCATCGACCCCAAGTTCGCGATCCTCGACGAGACCGACAGCGGCCTCGACATCGATGCGCTGCGCACCGTCGGCCACGGCATCAATACGATCATGCGGCGGCCCGACAAGGCGGTGCTGCTCATCACGCACTATCAGCGGCTGCTCGATTATGTGAAGCCGGATGTGGTGCATGTGCTGGCGGCGGGGCGGATCGTCCGCTCGGGCGGCCCGGAACTGGCGCTCGAACTGGAGCGCGAGGGCTACGCGCAGGTGGCGGCGTGAGGGCTATCCTGAAATTCCTCCCCGCGCGAAGCGGGGGGAGGGGGACCGCGCCGAAGGCGGGGTGGAGGGGTATGGCCCCCCGCGTTGCGTCCGGCCGCCTTGCCCCTCCACCATCCTGCGGATGGTCCCCCTCCCCATCTGCGATGGGGAGGAACGTATGAGCCTCACCCTCCCCTCCACCCGTGACGAAGCCTGGCGCTGGTTCGCGCCGGCCGCCGTCGAGCAGGCGGCCGCCCTCCCGGCCGCCCCGCGCCCGACCAGCGCGGCGGATATGTTCGCCGATGTCGCCGGGCCGCGCCTGGTCTTCTTCGACGGCGTCTATCAGCCCGCCGAAAGCAAGCCCGGCCCGATCGCGATCGAGAGCCTCGCGATCGACACCGCCCACCCGCTCGGCGCGCGTGCGGCCAAGGAAAATGGGGGCGGCACCGGCTGGCGGCTGATGCTCGACGCACAGGCCGCCGCCGATCCCATCCAGATCGTCCACTGGTCCTCCGGCGGCGAGAATCATCTCCCCGGCGAGATCGTGCTGGCCGAGGATTCCGCCGCCACCGTCACCGAGACGTTCGTCGGGCGCGGCTGGGCCAACCGCCTCACCCGCATCGACCTCGCCCGCTCGGCGCGGCTGATGCGCGGCGTGCGACTGCTGCATGACGAGGGCTTCGTCTCGCTGCGCGACGAGGCGCAGGTCGCCACCGGCGCCAGCCTCGTCTCGACCTTTCTCGGCCATGGCACGCTCGGCAGCCGCATCGATGTCGCCGCGACCCTGAACGGGGAGGGCGCCTTCGCCGAAGTCGGCGGCGCGCTGCTCGCCACCGGGCAGGATCGCCACGAGGCGGCCGTCGTCGTCCGCCATGCCGCGCCCGGCGGGGTCAGCCGGCAATTGTGGCGGCTGGTCGCGCACGATCGCGGCACCGTCAGCGCCGCCGCCCGCGTCGAGGTGGCGCGCGGCGCGCAGCGCACCGATGCCGAGCAGTCGCTGCGCGGCCTGCTGCTCGATCGCACCGCGACGGTGAATTTGAAGCCCGAGCTGGAAATCTTCGCCGACGACGTGAAATGCGCGCACGGCGCCACCGTGGGCGAACTGGACGCACGCGCGCTCTTCTACCTCGCCAGCCGGGGCATTCCGGAGGGCGAGGCGCGCGCGATGCTCACCCGCGCCTTCGCCGCCGACGCCTTCGCGCGGCTGCCCGAAGGCGCGCTGGCGGAGGGGTTCGCCGACGAGGCCGATCGCTGGCTCGATCGGGTGCTGGCGCGATGAGCCTCGATGTCGCGACCAGGCCCCTCGACCGCCTCGCCGATTTCCCGGCGATCCCGGCGGGCTGGGCCTATCTCGATACAGCCGCCACCGCGCAGAAGCCGCAGGTCGTCGTCGATGCCATCACCCGCGCCTATGGCGAGACCTACGCGACCGTCCATCGCGGCGTCTACCAACGCTCGGCCGACATGACGCTCGCCTATGAGGCGGCGCGCGAGCGGGTGGCGGGGTTCATCGGCGCGGGATCGGCCGACGAGATCGTGTTCGTGCGCGGCGCGACCGAGGGCATCAATCTGGTCGCCTATAGCTGGGCGGCCAACCAGCTCGGGCCGGGCAACCGCATCCTCCTCAGCCAGCTCGAACATCACAGCAATATCGTGCCTTGGCAGATGATCGCGGCCGAACGGGGCATCGCGATCGACGTGGCGCCGCTCACCGCCGACGGCCGGATCGATCTCGACTCGGTCGAGGCGATGCTGACCCCCGAACACAAGCTCGTCGCGCTGGCGCATGTTTCCAACGTGCTGGGTTCGGTGCTGGATGTCGCCCGCGCCGCGAAGGCGGCGCACAGTGTGGGCGCGAAACTGCTGGTCGATGGCTGTCAGGCCGTGCCGCGCCTGCCGGTCGACGTCGGCGCGCTGGGCTGCGATTTCTACGTCTTCTCCGGCCACAAGCTCTACGGCCCCACCGGCATCGGCGTGCTGTGGGCGCGGCCCGAGATCCTCGCGGTGATGCCGCCGTGGCAGGGCGGCGGGTCGATGATCGATCGGGTCAGCTTTTCCGGCACCACCTTCGCGCCCCCGCCGGGACGGTTCGAGGCGGGCACGCCGCACATCGTCGGCGCGCTCGGCCTCCATGCGGCGATCGATTATGTCGAGGGCATCGGGCTGGAGGCGATCCACGCGCACGAGACCGCGCTGGTCGCCCAGGCCCGCGAGGCGCTGTCGCAGATCAACAGCGTGCGTCTGTTCGGGCCGGAGGATGCCGCCGGGATCGTCTCCTTCGCGATCGAGGGGGTGCATCCGCACGACATCGGCACCATATTGGACGAGGGGCAGGTCGCGATCCGCGCCGGCCACCATTGCGCGCAGCCGCTGATGGAGGCGCTGGGCGTGGCGGCGACGGCGCGGGCGAGCTTCGGGGTCTATAACGGCCCGGCGGATATCGATGCGCTGGTCAAGGGCATCCAGCGCGTGACACGGATTTTCGGGTGATGAGGGCAGAGCGTTGAGCGACGGTATCGAACGGCAGGAACTGGACGCGGCCCCCCCGCCGCCGCCGCGCGCGCGCGTCGAGGATGCCGAGGCGCCGGCCATGGCGGAGGCGGGCCGCCCGCGCGACTATCTCGATGGCTTCCTGGCGGCCAAGCCGGCGGTAATCGCGGAAGGGGAACCGGGCGGATCGATCTACGACGGCGTGATCGATGCGCTGAAGGAAATCTACGATCCCGAAATCCCGGTGAACATCTACGAACTGGGCCTGATCTACGGCGTGGACGTGACGACCGACAATCATGTCGTGGTGACGATGACGCTGACGACACCCAATTGCCCGGTGGCGGAATCGATGCCGGGCGAGGTGGAATTGCGCGTCGGCGCGGTGCCGGGGGTGGGCTCGGCCGAAGTGAATCTGATCTGGGACCCGCCGTGGGACCCGCAGAAGATGTCGGACGAAGCGAAGCTCGAACTGGGGATGTTGTAAGGCTGAAGGGTGCAAAAGTGACCCGTTCGTCCTGAGCGAAGTCGAAGGACGTGCGACTGGACGCCCCGCTTGGGGCACGTCCTTCGACTTCGCTCAGTACGAACGGATTTTAAGGCGGCGCACGGGCCGTTTGGAAGGATAGATCAAGATGGCCACCACCCTTCGCGCCCGCCCGGCGGCGCTGAACCTCACCCCGTCCGCACATGCGCGGATCGCCGCGCTCATGGCGGAGGCGCCCGAGGGGGCGGTGGGCGTCAAGCTCTCCACCCCGCGCAAGGGCTGTTCGGGCCTCGCTTATTCGGTCGATTACATCACAGCCGCCGATCCGTTCGACGAGAAGATCGTCACCCCCGGCGGCGATTTCTACGTCGATGGCGGATCGATCCTTTATCTCATCGGATCGACGATGGACTGGGTGGAGGATGATTTCACCGCCGGCTTCGTCTTCCAGAATCCCAACGCCAAGGGCAGCTGCGGCTGCGGCGAGAGCTTCACGGTTTGATGATGCGCCTAACGGCGCGGGCTGGTGCCGCCCATCCGCGTGAGCGGATCGAATCCTAAAAATCCACCGTCGCCGATAGCCAGAGCCGGCGCGGCTCCTGCAGGTTGGTGTAGGCCGAGGCGTAGATCGTCTGCGTCCCGCTCTGATAGGGCAGGAAGCCGGTGAAATCTTTGTCGAACACATTGTAGAGTGCGGCGCCCAGGCGGATCACCGGGGTTAGCTGGTAATTGGCGCCCAGGTGAAACAGCGCATAGCCCTTGTAGCTGCCCAGCGCCGTCTGCTCCGCGCCGCGCCCGCGATAGCGCTTCGATCGGATTTCGGAGCGCGCCCAGGTCGTCAGCGCGTCGGTCAGCTTCCAGCGCAGATTGCCGTTCACCATATGCCTGGGCGTGTTGACCAGCGGCTCGCCCGCCTCCGTGCCGCTCTTCTGCTCGCTTTCGGTATAAGTGTAGTTGAGCGATAGCGAGACGGCCGGCGTGAAGGCGAACTTCACCGCCACTTCGCCACCCCGCGTCACCGCCTTGTCCACGTTGACCGTTTGGCCGAAATTCTCCGCGCGCGGGAATTCGCCGAGATCGAGGCAACCCGGTCGGTTGCGCTGCACGCTCCAGGTGCAGTTGGGGATCGGCGCGCCGGTCGCGATCTTGTCCTTGAAGCGGTTGTTGAAGACAGTGGCGTTGCCGCTGACGACGCCGCCGTCGTCATAATAGACGCCCACTTCCATCGAGGTGCTGGTCTCGGGCTTCAGCCCCGGCGTGCCGATCAGCGGAATGGTGCCCTGCCCGCCGAAGCCGACGATGCCCGGCGCGATCTGGTCGAGGCGCGGCGTCTTGAAGCCCCGGCTGACCCCGCCCTTCACGGTGAAGGCGTCGCTGGTGTTCCACACCGCGTAGATGCGCGGCGAGAGCTTGCCGCCAAACGTCTCGTGATCGTCGTAGCGCGCGCCCAAGGTCACCTTGAAGCGATCGACCAGCTTCACCTCGGCCTCGCCGAACAGCGCCCACTGGACGAATTCGTACTTATCGACGGCGACGCCATCGACCATCTCGGCCTGCCAATATTGCCCGCCGACGGTGGCGGTAACGGGCCCCAGCGGCACGACCGCGCGGCTGTCGGCGATGCTGTTGGTCGCCGTCAAGCCGCGCGGATCGCCGGCGACCTTGCCGGGGGTGCCGGGCGGGATGGTGCGGCCGAACGTCTCGGTGATGTTGCGCGTCAGGGTCGTGTCGATCTGCGCGAAGCCCGCGCGCCAGCTGTGCGCCAGCACATAATTGTCCCGGTTGAACCTCATCTCCGGGCCGTAACCGCCCTGCACCGTGCCGGTGCCGAGCTGCGAGTCCGAATTGTCATACCATTGCCGGTTAATATCCGCCTCGAACCAGAGGTCGTGATCGACATGCGGGGTCATCGACAGGCGGCCGCCCAAGGTGTGCGTGCGCGACTTGACCGGTGCCGGCCCGCGCTTGCTCACCTCCGCTTCGGTGCCGGTGATCGTCTCGTAGGTGATGTCGGCGGCCTCGCGGCGGAAATAGCTGCCGCGCACCGAAAGGCCGATCAGATCCCTGACCAGCGGCCCATGCAGATAGGCGTTGCCCGAATAGATGTTGCCGAACTGGCCATCCTCCTGAAGCGTCGCCTCGCCGGTGACGGTGCCCGCCCAGCGCGTGCCGACCTTGCGGGTGATGAGGTTGACCACGCCGCCCATCGCGTCCGATCCGTAGAGCGTCGACATCGGCCCGCGCACCACCTCGATCCGGTCGATCGCGGAGAAGGGCGGCAGGAAGCTGGTCGAGGTCTCGCCGAAGCCGTTGGGCGTTACGTTGCCCGGCGCGTTCTGGCGGCGTCCATCCACCAGGATCAGCGTGTAATCGCTCGGCATGCCGCGGATCGAGATGTTGAGCCCGCCGGTCTTGCCCGCCGTCTGGCCGACGTCGATCCCTTCCACGTTGGTCAGCGCCTCGGCGAGGCTGCCGAAGCGGCGCTCCTGCAATTCGGCGCGATTGAGCACGCTGATGCTGGCCGGCGCGTCGCGGATCTTCTGCTCGAAGCCGGCGGCGGTCACCACGATTTCGTCGGGGTCGCTCACCTCGGGCGCGGGCGCCACCGTCGCCGGTGCGGCCAGCACGAGGGCGGGGCAGAGCGACAGCGCAAGCGCGCTGGTCAGCGCCAGATGGCGTGTATGGGCGTGCAGCATTTCGTCCCCCGATAATGCGATTGATTAGCAATTGCGGGGTGCGTTGGTGGGTGAGGGCCGGACCGTCAATCGCGGGTTGCGGCGCGAAAAGGTTCTTAACGGAACCGACATCCGCGCATAATCGACAGGCGCTTTCGGGAAATGTTGGGGGCTATTCGCCGCAGTCGAGCTTCACCGTCGCCGTCTGGCGCTGCCTGCCCCAGATGGCTGTGAGGGTGACCTTGCCGGCGCACTGGATGTTCGGCACCCACAACGGGCTCACCACCGGATCGCGATAGGGGATCGAGAGGTAGGGGAAGGTGCGTTTCGCCAGCACCTTGCCCGCCGTGTTGGTGGCCGTCAGGGTCAGCGGCACCTCGCTATTCTCCCCCATGTCGCGCCCCGCCGGCATCCGCACCGCGACGCTGACGATCATGTCCTCGGCTGGCTCCTTCGTGTCGCCTTCGCCGGCACCCGTATTCCAGCCGACGAATTTGGCGGGCGAGGCGATGTTGGCCGAGAGCGTGCCGGTCGTCTTGTAATAGAGCTGGGCGCGGATCGGGCCAAGGACGGGGCCGGTGTCGGCGGCCGGAGCCGGGGCGCCGAGGGTGGCGAGCGCGAGGCCCGTCAGGATCGCTGGCCGCATCATTTCTCCTCCCGTTCGATCACGCCATTCTTCATCACCAGCCGCACCGCGCGCACCGCCGTGATGTCGCGGGTGGGGTCGCCCGCCACCGCGACGAGATCGGCGAGGAGGCCCGGCTTCACCGCGCCCAGCCGGTCGGCGATGGCGAACAGCGCGGCATTGCCCGATGTGGCGGCGATCAACACCCGCGGCGCGGGCATGCCGGCGGCCGCCATCAACTCCAGCTCGCGGGCATTCTCGCCATGGGGAAAGACGCCGACATCGCCTCCGGCGCAGATCGCAACGCCGGCAGCGCGCGCGGCGGAGAAGGCCGCGCGGGCGGTGGCGAGAGAAGCGGGCACCGGATCGCCGCCCGTCCAGCCGCGATAGCGGGCGATCGCGTCGGCGGCGGCGAGGGTCGGGCAATAGCCGATGCCGCGCGCCTTCATCTGGCGGAACAGATCGGGCGTGCCGGCATAGCCATGTTCGATCGTATCGACCCCGGCGAGGATCGCGCGGCGCATCCCCTCGGCGGTGGAGGCGTGGGCGACGGCGGTGCGGCCGGCGCCATGGGCGATGGCGACCGCGCTTGCCAGCTCCGCCTCGGTGAAGGTGGCGCGGGCGGGTTCGCCCGGCCGCCAGCGGTAATCGGCGTAGAGCTTGACCACGTCGGCGCCGTTCGCGATCTGGCGCCGCACCGCGCGGACCAGCCCGTCGCTATCCGCCTCCTCGGCGCCCTGCGGCACGACCACGCCGGGCTCGAACCCCTTCGGCCCGTAAGCGCCGGTCGCGACCAGCGCGAGCGTGGCGACCAGCATGCGCGGGCCGGGGATGATGCGCTGCTCGATCGCCTGCTTCAGCCCGACATCGGCATAGCCCGCCCCCTCGGTGCCGAGATCGCGCACCGTGGTGAAGCCCGCCATCAGCGTCGCCTTCGCCGCGACGCTGGCGCGCGCGGTGCGCAGCGCCAGCGGCTCGTGCAGCACCTGATCGTCCCACGATGTTTCGTTATAGGGATGGAGGAACAGGTGCGAATGGCCCTCGATCAGGCCGGGCATCAGCGTGGCGCCGGGCAGGTCGATCACGGTCGCGCCGGCGGCCGACAGGTTCGGCCCGACCTCGGCGATGCGTTCGCCGCGCACCAGCACCTGCCAGCCCTCGTGCGGGCGCGGATCCATGCCGTCGAAGACGCGGGCGGGGCGGATGAGATAGACGGTCTCGGCCGACGCCAGGCCGGGCGCGAGGAGAAGGAGCAGGGCGATCAGCAGGCGCATGGACTTCCCCGTCGCGGCGGTTAGGTTTCGGACTATGCCGCAATCCACCCGCTTCGCCACCCGCGTCCTGCTTCCGCTGCTGCTGATTGCCACGCCGGCGATCGCGCAGGGCCCCGCCGATCTCGGCCGCTGGAAGGCGCAGGCGGCTAGGGTCACCATCACCCGCGACACGCATGGCATTGCGCATGTGAAGGGCAAGACCGACGCGGACGCGGTGTTCGGCATGATCTACGCGCAGGCCGAGGACGACTTCAACCGGATCGAGAGCAATTACCTCACCAACCTCGGCCGCATGGCCGAGAGCGAGGGCGAGATCGCTGTGTGGCAGGATCTGCGGCAGCGGCTGTTCATCGATCCCGAGGTGCTGAAGGCGGATTACGCCAAGTCGCCGCCGTGGCTGAAAAAGCTGATGGATGCCTGGGCGGACGGGCTGAACTATTATCTCGCCACCAACCCGCATGTCGTGCCCCGGGTCATCACGCATTTCGAGCCGTGGATGGCGCTGAGCTTCACCGAGGGCAGCATCGGCGGCGATATCGAGAAGGTGCCCGTCACGCAGGTACAGGCCTTCTACGGCCGGCAGGCGGTGGCGATGACCGATGTGGAGCGTGGCACCGCCTATCGCGAGCCGCAGGGATCGAACGGCTTCGCCATCGCGCCGAGCCATACGCAGAACGGCCACGCGCTGCTGCTCATCAACCCGCACACCAGCTTCTTCTTCCGATCCGAATTGCAGATGACGAGCGACGAGGGGCTCGACGCTTATGGCGCCGCGACCTGGGGGCAATTCTTCGTCTATCAGGGCTTCAACGCGAAGGCCGGCTGGATGCACACCACCAGCGGCGTGGATGCGGTCGACGAATTCGCCGAGACGATCGAGACCGGCGCGGACGGGCGCCGCACCTATCTCTACGGCACGGAGCGGCGGCGGCTGATCGAGAAGGTCATCACGCTCAAGGTGCGCCAGCCCGATGGCTCGCTCGCCGAGCGGCGCATCACCACTTATGCCACCCATCACGGCCCGATCACGCGCGCGGCTGGCGGCAAGTGGATCGCGACCGCGCTGATGAACCGGCCGATCGCCGCGCTGGAACAGAGCTTCCTGCGCACCAAGACGGCCGATCTGGCCGGTTTCGTGAAAGTGGCCGGGCATCATCAGGCGAACAGCTCGAACAACACGCTGTTCGCCGACGCCAGGGGCGAGATTGCCTATCTCCACCCGCAATTCGTGCCGGTGCGGGACGATCGCTTCGATTATCGCAGCCCGGTCGACGGCAGCGATCCGGCGACCGACTGGAAGGGGCTGACCCCCTTCGCGCAGCTGCCGCAGGCGCTGAAGCCCGCCAACGGCTGGACGATGAACGTCAACAACTGGCCGTGGACGGCGGCCGGGGCGGACAGCCCGAAGCGCGAGGCCTTTCCGCGCTACATGGATCAGGTCGGCGAAAATCCGCGCGGGCCGCACGCGCTGCGCGTGCTGGAAGCGCGCAAGGATTTCACGCCCGAGACGCTGATCGCGGCGGCCTACGATCCCTACCTCACCGGCTTCGCGCGGATGCTGCCGCCGCTGATCGCCGCTTATGACGCGCTGCCGGCGGGCGATCCGCAGAAAGCGAAGCTGGCCGAGCCGATCGCGCTGCTGCGCGGCTGGGATTATCGCTGGGGGCTGGCCTCCAAGCCGACCTCGCTCGCGGTCTTCTGGGGCGAGATATTGTGGGCGGCGGTGACCGACGCGGCCAAGGCGCAGCGCATATCGCCATGGGATTATATGAGCGATCGGGCGAGCGACACCCAGCGCCTCGCCGCGCTGGCCGCCGCCGCCGATCGGCTGAAACAGGATTTCGGCTCGGTCGCGGCGCCGTGGGGCGAGATCAACCGCTTCCAGCGCAACGACGGGCGGATCGTGCAGCAGTTCGACGACGCCAAACCGTCGATCGGGGTGCCCTTCACCGGATCGCAATGGGGCTCGCTCGCGGCGTTCGGCGCGCGGCGCTATCCGGGCACGAAGCGATATTATGGCACGCTGGGCAACAGCTTCGTCGCGGTGGTCGAGTTCGGGCCGAAGGTGCGCGCCTGGGCGGTGAGCGCGGGTGGCGAGAGCGGCGATCCGGCCTCGCCGCACTTCAACGATCAGGCGCAGCGTTATGCCGATGGCGCGCTGCGGCCGGTATATTATTATCCCGAGGATGTGGCCGCGCATGCCGAGCGCCGCTACCGGCCGGGCGATTGAGGAGGGTTTCGATGGTTCGCACTTTCGCGCTGGTGCTGGCGCTCCTCGCCGCCCCGCTGGCGGCGCAGACGCCGGTGGTGCCGCCGCCCGCGCCGCCGATGCTGGGCGTCGCCCCCGCGCCGCGCCCGGCGACCGTGAAGGTCACGCTCGCCACCAGCGAAGGCCCGATCGTGCTGGAGCTGGAGAGCGAGCGCGCGCCGATCACGACCGGCAATTTCCTGAAATATGTCGATCAGAAGCGGCTCGACGGCACCAGTTTCTACCGGGCGACGATGGTGGCGAAGGAGCCTCTGTTCGGGCTGATCCAGGGCGGCGTGAAGTTCGATCCGAAGAAGGTGCTGCCGCCGATCAAGCATGAGCCGACGACGGTGACGGGCCTTGGCCATACCGACGGCACGATATCGATGGCGCGCGGCGCGCCGGGCACCGCGACGGCCGATTTCTTCATCACCATCGGCGACATGCCCTCGATGAACGCCGACCCCAAGGCGCCCGGCGACAATCAGGGCTTCGCGGCGTTCGGCCATGTGGTGGAGGGGATGGACATCGTCCGTCGCATCCTGACCGCGCCGACCTCCCCCACGGCAGGGGTGGGGCCGATGAAGGGCCAGATGCTGGCGGCGCCGGTGAAGATCGAGACGGCGAAGCGGGTGAAGTAAACAAGCCCATCCCTTGAAGGGGAGGGGCTTAGGTTAGGCCAGCCGCTCTGGCACTTCCTCGGCTTCGTCGATCAGACTCTCTCGCTCCTGCATCGCTTCCCACGGGAAGACGAACCAGTCCTTGGTCACCGAGCGATCGATCTCGCGCGACCAGTAATCGACGGTCGCCTTGGAGCGGACATTGTTGATGAGGACGGCGACGCGGGCGTTGGCCATGTCGCCGCCGTGGGCGCGGATCGCGTCGAGCAGATAGGCGATGGTCGATCCCGAATCGTTGATATCGTCGACGAACAGGATGCGCTCACCCTCGGCGGTCTGGTGGGCCAGCTTCACGAGCAGTTCGTCGGCGAAGCCATAGACCTTGCTGCTGTGATCGACCGACAGCATCGAGATCCCCGTGCTGTGCGAGAGATACGCCCCCGGAACCAGCCCGCCGCGGCCAATGCCGACAACGAAATCGGGCGTCCAGTCCCCCGCGCGCACGGCGGCGCCGATCGCCTTCACGTCGGCGACGAAATCCTCATAGGGAATGTAGGCGAGATTGGGCTGGCTCATGCGCGGCCTCTAGCGCGGGAGAAGGGGATTCGCCACTGGCTGTGTGGTCGAAGAAATTCGGTGCTCCGGCGCAGGCCGGAGCCTTGGCCGCAGGTGCTGCGCTCCGTAACCCTGGGCTCCGGCCTGCGCCGCAGCACGGTGGGGCTTACTGGAAGGCGGCCACATAATCGTCGATCGCCGCAATCTGCTTCGTCACCGCTTCGTCGTCCAGGAACGAGCCCAGGAAGCTGTTGCGCGCCAGGGTCGCGAAATCGGCCTTCGTCAGCACGCCGTTGGCGGCGATGGCGCGGTAATTGTCGTTCACATAGCCGCCGAAATAGGCCGGATCGTCCGAATTGATCGTCGCGCGCAGGCCCGCGCCCAGCATCCGCTCGATCGGGTGGCCGGCCATCTCCGGCACGACGCAAAGCTTGAGGTTGGAGAGCGGGCAGACCGTGAGCGTCATCCCCTCGCGCGCCAGCCGGGTGGTCAGCACGGCATCCTCCAGCGCGCGATTGCCATGGTCGAGCCGGTCGATCCTGAGGATGTCGAGCGCTTCGTGCACGTAAGCCGGCGGCCCCTCCTCGCCGGCATGGGCGACCAGCTTCAGCCCTTTGGCGGCGGCGGCGGCGAACACACGGGCGAATTTCTCGGGCGGGTGGCCGATTTCGGAGGAATCGAGGCCGACCCCGGCGATGCGATCGAGCCACGGCTCCGCCTGCTCCAAGGTCTTGAACGCCTCGGCTTCGCTCAGATGGCGCAGGAAGCAGAGGATCAGTTTCGAGGTGATGCCGTGGCGCGCCTCGGCCTCGGCCATGCCCGCCAGCAGGCCTTCGATGGCGACCGAGAAGGGCAGGCCGCGATCGGTGTGGGTCTGCGGATCGAAGAAGATTTCCGCATGGGTCACATGGTCGGCCGCCGCGCGATCGAAATAGGCCAGCGCCAGATCGCGGAAATCCGCCTCGGTCTGGAGGACACCCGCGCCCTGATAATAAATGTCGAGGAAATCCTGAAGGTTGGAGAAATCATAGGCCGCCCGCAGCGCCTCGACATCGGCGTAGGGCAGGGTGATGCCGTTGCGCGTCGCCAGCGCGAACATCAGCTCGGGCTCCAGGCTGCCCTCGATATGCAGGTGCAGTTCGGCCTTGGGCAGGCCGGAGACGAAGCGGTCGAGATCGGTCATTTGCTATCCCTGATGTGCGCGGGTCGGCCGCGCAGATAGGTGCTGTGGACCGCGCGGTCATCCCCCAGCATCATCAACGCGAACAGCCGGTCGTGGAGATTGGTGGTGGCTGCCGTCCGCCGGGCGAGCAACGGCGTGGCGGCGGGATCGAGCACGACGAAATCGGCCTCGTATCCGGCGGCCAGCGCGCCGATCCTGCGATCCAGCTTCAGCGCCTTCGCCCCGCCCAGCGTGGCGAGATAGAGCGCGCGGAAGGGATCGAGGCTGGTGCCGCGCAACTGGCCGACCTTATAGGCTTCGGCGAGCGTCGCCAGCAGCGAGAAACTGGTGCCCGCGCCGACATCGGTGCCCATGCCGACCGTCACCCCCGCCGAATCCGCCGCCGCAAGGTCGAACAGGCCGGAGCCGAGGAACAGGTTGGAGGTGGGGCAGAAGGAAATCGCCGATCCCACCTTGGCCATCCGCGCCATCTGGCCGGCATCGAGGTGCACGCCATGCGCGAACACCGATCGATCGCCGACGAGGCCGTGGCGGGCATAGACGTCGAGATAATCGTCGTGATCGGGGAAGCAGGCCGCCACGGCGGCGATCTCGCCGTGATTTTCGGACAGATGCGTGTGGAGCAGCACGTCGTCATGCGCGGCCAGCATCGCGCCTGCGCTGCCGAGTTGCTCGGGCGTGGAGGTGAGCGCGAAGCGCGGGGTGACGGCATAACCCAGTCGCCCGCGCCCCCGGTAGCGCGCGATCAGCGCCTCGCTCTCCTCGCGCCCGCTGGCGACCGTATCGCGCAGGCCATCGGGCGCGTCGCGGTCCATCAGCACCTTGCCCGATACGATCCGCATGTCGCGGGCGAGGGCGGCATCGAACAAGGCCTCGACCGACTGGCGGTGGACGGTGGCGAAGACGAGCGCGGCGGTGGTGCCGTTGCGGAGCAGTTCGCCCAGGAAGAAATCCGCCACCCCGTCGGCATGCGCCCGGTTCGCGAAGGCCAGTTCGGCGGGGAAGATGTGGCGATCGAGCCAGTCGAGCAACTGATGGCCGTGCGCGGCGATGCGGTCCGTCTGCGGATAATGGATGTGGGTATCGACGAAGCCGGGGACGATCAGGCCGGGCAGGCTGGTCGTCGGCACGCCGTCATATTTCCACCCCAAAGCGGCGCGCGGGCCGACCTCGACGATCTCGCCATCCTCGACCACCATCAGGGCGGAGGGAATGTGGCGGATCGCCGCCTCGCCGTCGCGCTGCGGATCGGCGAGCGTGGTCAGCAATTCGCCGTGAAAGGCTTCGGTCGTCATGCTTGGGGCTTCACGCTCGCGATGGCGGCGAGGATGCGTTCGGGGGTGGCCGGCGCGTCGAGGCGCGGCATGGCGCCATCGCCCGCCGCCTTGACCGCCTCGGTCAGCGCGGAAAGCACGCTGATCGCCAGCATCAGCGGCGGCTCGCCCACCGCCTTGGAGCGGTGGATCGTCTCCTCCACGTTCCGCCCACCAGCCCACAGCGCGATGTTTATCACCGGCGGCCGATCGGAGGCGCAGGGGATCTTGTAGGTGGAGGGGGCGTGGGTCAGCAGCCGGCCGTCGTCCGCGAACACCAGTTCCTCGGTCGTCAGCCAGCCCATGCCCTGCACGAACCCACCCTCGATCTGGCCGAGATCGATCGCCGGATTGAGCGATTTCCCGACATCGTGGAGGATATCGGCGCGCAGCACGCGGCTTTCGCCCGTCAGCGTATCGATCGCGACTTCGGCGACGGCGGCGCCATAAGCGAAATAATAGAAAGGCCGGCCGCGATGGTTGGCCCGATCGTAGCCGATCTTGGGCGTGGCGTAGAAACCGGCCGACGATAGCGACACGCGGGCGAGATGGGCGATGCGGCAGAAATCGTCGAACGGGGTCGCCTCGGTGCCGGCGACGACATGGCCGCCCTCGAAGGTGACATCTTCCGCCGCTACGCCCGCGCGGGCGGCGGCGAGCGCCGCGAGGCGGTCGCGGATCGCGGTGGCGGCGTTGAAGGCGGCCATGCCGTTGAGGTCCGCGCCCGAGGAGGCGGCGGTGGCGGACGTATTGGGCACCTTGTCGGTCACGGTGGCCGAGGTGCGGACCCGATCGACGGACACGCCGAACACGTCGGCCACCACCTGCGCTACCTTCACGAACAGGCCCTGGCCCATCTCGGTGCCGCCATGATTCAGCAGGATCGACCCGTCGGCATAGACATGCACCAGCGCGCCTGCCTGGTTGAGATGCGTCGTGGTGAAGCTGATGCCGAACTTCACCGGCGTCAGCGCGATGCCGCGCCGGAGATAGGGGTGGCTGGCGTTGAATTCGGCGATGGCGGCGCGGCGGGCTTCGTAATTCGACGAGGCGGCCAGTTCGTCGATGATCTCGGGCGCGACATTGTCCTCGACGATCATGTGATAGGGCGTCACGTCGCGCTCCGGCCCGTAGAGGTTGGCCCGGCGCACGGCGAGCGGATCGGCCCCAAGCGTCGCGGCGATATGGTCCATCACCCGCTCGATCGCGACCATCCCCTGCGGCCCGCCGAAGCCCCGGAAAGCGGTGTTGGAGACGGTGTGGGTGCGGAAGCGGTGGCTGACGATCTCGACCGCCGGAAAATGATAGCAATTGTCCGCGTGGAACATCGCCCGGTCGTTGATCGCGAGGCTGAGATCGACCGTGGCGCCGCAGCGTGACGCGAGATCGAGGCGGATGCCGGCGATGCGGCCGTCGCCGTCGAAGCCGACGTCGTAATCCACCACGAAATCATGGCGCTTGCCGGTGATCGCCATATCCTCGTCGCGATCGACGCGATATTTCGCCGGCCGCCCTGTCTTGGCCGCGACCAGCGCGCAGGCGGCGGCGAACAGCGCGGCCTGGCTTTCCTTGCCGCCGAACGCGCCGCCCATGCGCCGCACCTCCACCGTCACGTCGGCGTGGGTCAGGTGCAGCATGTGGGCGACGAGATGCTGGATTTCGGAGGGGTGTTGTGTCGAGGCGAGGATGTGCACCGCGCCGCTCTCGCGCGGGGTTGCGATCGAGACCTGCCCTTCGAGATAGAAATGATCCTGCCCGCCGATTTCGATCGATCCGGCGATCCTGTGCGGCGCGGTGGCGAGCGCGGCATCGGCGTCGCCGCGCGCCATGCGCTGGGCTTTCTCCAGCACCGATCCGGCGGCGCGCGCTTGGGCGATAGTGACGAGCGGCGGCTCGACCGCATAGTCGATCCGGCCCAGCTTCGCGGCGGCGCGCGCGGCGCGGACGCTGGTGGCGGCGACGAGGAAGATCGGCTGGCCGTGCGAGATCACCTCGCCATCGGCCAGCAGCAGATCGTCGGCGAACACCGGGCCGACGCTGTTGCGGCCGGGAATGTCGGCGGCGGTATAGACGCCGACCACACCCGGCGCGGCGCGCACCGCATCCAGATCGACCGACAGGATCTTCGCCCGCGCATGGGCCGATCCGCCGAAGGCGAGGTGCAGCATATCGCCGGGTTCGGGCGTGTCGTCGGTATAGGTGGCCGTGCCCGAAACGTGGAGCGCCGCGCTGTCGTGCGCCAGCGCGCGGGCGACCTGGCGGGTCGGGCGGCGGGGATCGGCCTCAGCCATCCACCGCCTCCAGCGCGAGCAGGCCGGCGGGCGCGCTGCGCTCGTGCCACATCCGCCGCAGGATATTGCCCGCCGCCTCCAGCCGATAGGCCGAGGTGCCACGCAGATCGTCGAGCGGTTGATAATCCTCCGCCAGCGCGCGGGCGGCGCTGTCGAGCGAAGCGGCGGATAGCGGTGCGCCGGTGAGCGCGGCCTCGGCGGCGGGCGCGCGCTTTGGGGTGCCCGCCATGCCGCCGAAGGCGATGCGTGCGGCAGTGACGATCTCCCCGGCCATGGTCAGCCGGATCGCGGCGCAGACGGCGGAAATATCGCTATCGAACCGCTTCGAGAGTTTGACGATGCGGACGATATCGGTGGGCGCGGGGCGCGGCACGAAGACGCTCTCGACCCACTCGCCGGGCTGGCGATCCTGTTTCCCATAGGCGAGGAAATAGTCTTCCAGCGGCATCGTGCGGCGTTCATCGCCCCGCCGCAGGGTGAGCGTGGCGCCCAACGCGATCAGCGCGGGCGGCATGTCGCCGATCGGCGAGCCGTTGGCGATATTGCCGCCGATCGTGCCGGCGTTGCGCACCTGCGCCCCCGCGATCCGCCGCACCAGTTCGCCGAGATCGGGATGCAGCCCGCCCAGCGCCGCCTGCGCCTCGGCATAGCGCACGCCCGCGCCGATCGTCAGGCCGGCATCGCTGTCCTGAGTATCGCGCAGATCGGCGATGTCGGCGATCGAGACGACGGTATCGATGATCCGCCCCATCTTGGTGACCCACAGGCCCACATCGGTCGCGCCCGCCACGATCCGCGCGTCGGGGTGGCGCAACATGACCGCCGCGAATTCGTCCGCCGTGCGCGGGGCGATCCAGCGGCGGGTGGTGCCGACGATCGGATCGGCCCAGGTGAAATCGAGCGCCGCGTCGCGCTGGATCGCCTGCAACGCGGCGATCGTCGCGCCATCGTCGCGCGCCTCGGGCACGATGTCGCGCGCCACGTCGAGGATCGGGCCATAGCCGGTGCAGCGGCACAGATTGCCGCCGAGCAGGTCCGCCGCCGATCCGCCGCTGCCCGCCGCATCGATGCTGCGCGCGTAGAGCGACATCACGATGCCCGGCGTGCAGAAGCCGCATTGCGATCCGTGCCGCTCCACCATCGCCTGCTGGACGGGGTGGAGCGCCCTGGGCGTGCCGAGGCTTTCGACCGTGAGCAGCGCCTTGCCGTCGAGCGCGGGGAGGAAGAGGATGCAGGCGTTGACCGCGCGCCATGCCATGCCGTCGCCCGCCAATTCGCCGACCAGCACGGTGCACGCGCCGCAATCCCCCTCGGCGCAGCCCTCCTTCGTGCCGGTGCGGCGGGCGCGGGTGCGCAGCCAATCGAGCAGGGTGCCGGTGGGATCGACCGGGCCGGGCGCGATGATTTCGCCGTCGAGCAGGAAGCGGGCGCCGGTCATGCGCGGGCCGCCCCGTCCACCCGTTCGTCCTGAGCGTAGTCGAAGGACGTGCGGCTGGACGCAGCGCTTGGGGCACGCCCTTCGACTGCGCTCAGGGCGAACGGGGTTGGTGGGGTGACGTATGCCACCTCAACTCCCCCGATAGGTCGAATAGCCGAAGGGCGAGACCAGCAGCGGCACATGATAATGGCCATCGGGTTCGGCCACGCCGAAATCGATCCCGATCACGTCGAGGAAGGGCGGATCGGGCAGCGCCACGCCCGCGCCCCGAAAATAGTCCGCCACCGCGAACTCCAGCCGATATTGCCCCGCCGCGAACGGACGGTCGCCGATCAGGCCGGGGCAGCGGCCGTCGCCGTTGGTGACGCCCTCCGCCACCAGCTCGCCGCCCACGAACAGGCGGAGGGCGATGCCGGCCGCCGGGCGGCCGTGGGCGGTGTCGAGGACGTGGGTGGAGAGGCTCATGCGCCGGCCTCCGGGCGCACCCACTGGCCAGTGAATTCGATCTCCGAATAGTCGAGATAATCCTGCAACATCGCCTGCTCGTCATCGAGGAAGAGCTGGTTGGCGACGCCGGTCACCAGCTTGGGAATGGCCTGTTTCAGCCCGGACAGCGCGGCGGCTGACAGGCCCAGCGAGATCAGCGCCGAATAGTTGAACGCGAACAGCCCGTGCAGCCGCGCCACCCCCGCCTCGCTGCGCGCGGTGAACTGGAAGCCCTGGCCCAGATAGGGGTGGGCGTCGGCCAGCGCATTGCCCCTGCCATCGGGCACGTAGCGATCCGACCAGCGCGCGATATCGTCCGCCACCAGCGCCAGTTCGGGCCGCAGCGCGGGATCGCTGACGAGGCCGGTCGACAGGACGAGGAAATCATAGGTGAAACGGCCCTGCGGCGTCGTCACCACCACGCCCTCGGCCGTCTCCTCCACACTCTCCCACGGGGCGCCCAGATGCAGCGCGAAGCCGGGATAGGCCGCCGCGCGATCGAACGTGTCGTTGGTCGGCGGCTGGTTGCGATCGAGGAAGCTGACCATCACCGCATATTTGCCGGCATCGTCGAGCGCGGTGTAGCGGCCGATCAGCCCGGCCTGCTCCATGTGGCGGATCGGATTGACGCGGGGCATCTCCCGCCGGCGAATGAACACCTCCGCCGCCGCCACGCCCAGCGACAGCGCATGTTGCGCATTGTCGAACGCCGAGGCGCCGCCGCCGAGGATGGCGACGCGCTTGCCCTTCAGCGCCTCATAATCGATTGGCTCGGACGTGTGCGCGTAGCGCGATTTCGGCAGGGCATCGCGGATGAAGCCGGGCGTATGCCACTCGCCGCCGCCCTGGATGCCCGTCGCCAGCACCACCTTGCGCGCGACGATCCGCCCGGAGGCGGGCGCGCCGGGGCCGGAGACCTGCAACACGTGCACGCCACCCGCCTGCGGCTCGATCCGGTCGAGCCGCGTCTCGTTGCGCACGGGAATGCCCAGCACCTGCCGATACCAGCGCAGATAGGCCATCCAGTCGCGGCGCGGGATCTTGCCGACCGCTTCCCAGCCGGCGGGGCCATGCTGCGCCTCCCAATAAGCGCGGAAGGTGAGGCTGGGGATGCCCAGGTCGATCGAGGTGATCGCCTTGGGCGTGCGGAGCGTCACCATGCGGGCATAGGTATCCCACGGCCCCTCGTAGCCCGCCGGATTCTCGTCGATGACGAGGATGTTCGACACCCGCTCGCGCATCAGCCCGAAGGCCGCGCCGAGCCCCGATTGCCCGCCGCCGACGATGACGACGTCATGGACCGGCTCGCCATCCACCGGCGCGCGCGGGCGGGTCCAGCTCGCCCCGCCATGGGCGAGCGCCTCCAGATCCCACGCCACCTGCGCGGCGAGGTCGTCGAGGCTCATCGGGCCCATCATCCGGCGACCCGATCGTCGAGGCGCAGCCGCACGATCTCGCCGATCTGGGCGATGGCCTCGGCCAGTTCGGTATCGCTGTCGTGGGCCAGTCGCCGCTCCATCGCCGTCAATATCCCCGCCTTGTCCGTCAGCCGGACGCAGATGATGAAGGGAAAGCCGAAGCGCGCGCCATAGGCCGCGTTCAGTGCGTGGAAGCGGTCATATTCCGCTTGGGTCAATCGATCGAGGCCCGCCGAAGCCTGTTCGGCGGTGGATTCCGCCGTCAGCGTCCGGTCGATCGCCGCCTTGCCGGCCAGTTCCGGGTGGGCGCGCACCAGCGCCAGCCGGGCTTCCGGCGATGCATCGGCCACCACCGCCATCAGGCTTTCGTGCATCGCCGCGAAGTCGCCGAACGGTCGCCGGCCCGCCGCCTCCGCCACGATCCATGGCGAATGTTCGAACAGGAAACCGAAGGCGGCGACGAAGCCGGCCTCGTCCAGATTATTGACCTCGTCGATCGTCAAGAGGTGGTGCCCTCCAGAGAGACATGCGCCGAGACGACCTTCCAGCCGTCCGGGAACTTCACCCACGCCTGCGTCTGCCGCCCGCGCCGGTCGGAACTCTCGCGGAAGAACTCCGCGTCGGCGGTGGCGAAGCTATCGCCATAGACGGTGATCGCGACCTTGCCCAATTTGCGCTGGGGTGATCCGCCGCGCCCTTTGCGGAACTCGCGGATTTCCTCGATGCCGTACAGCACCTCGCCCACGCCATAACGGTTGGTGGTCGGCGCGTCGTGGAACAGCAGATCCATCGCGGGGATGTCGTCGGCCATCAGCGCGCGCTCATATTCCTGGAAGGCGGCGGTCACTTCGGCGAGCAGCTTGGGGTCGTCGATCGTCATGCGGGAAAAGTCTCCATCCAGTGGCGGGCGATATCGATGCGGCGCGCGACCCATACGTCGGAATGCGCCATCACATGATCGAGGAAGCGGGCGACCGCCAGCGCGCGGGCGGGCTTGCCGGCGATGCGGCAATGCAGCCCGACCGACATCATCCGCCCGCCCTCGTGATAGAGCATGTCGAACGTGTCGCGCAGGTGGCGGAAGAATTGCTCGCCCTCGGTGAAGCCGTTCAAGGCCACGAACTTCATGTCGTTGGCCTCCAGCGTATAGGGCACGATCAGCTGCACCCCGCCGTTGGCCTTGTCCCAATAGGGCAGATCGTCGGCATAGCTGTCGGCGTCGTAGAGGAAGCCGCCCTCCTGCGCGATCAGCCGCGCGGTGTTGGGGCTGGTGCGGCCCTGATACCAGCCGAGCGGCCGCTCGCCGGTGAGCATCGTGTGGATCGCGATCGCCTGGTGGATGTGGGCGCGCTCGACCTCCTCGGGCACATTCTGGTAATCGATCCACTTGAGGCCATGGGTCGCGATCTCCCAGCCGGAGGCGAGCATCGCCGCGACGGCCTCCGGATGTTTCTCCATCGCGGTCGCCACGCCGAAGACGGTGAGGGGCAGCTGCCGCTCGTCGAACAGGCGGCGCAGGCGCCAGAAGCCGGCGCGGCTGCCATATTCGTACAGGCTCTCCATCGCCATCGCGCGGGCGGGATGGGCGGGGGCGCCGACCATGTCGGAGAGGAACGCCTCGGAGCCGGCGTCGCCATGCAGCACGCTGTTCTCGCCGCCCTCCTCGTAATTGAGGACGAAGTTTACGGCGATGCGGGCGCCGCCCGGCCAGCGCGGGTCGGGTGGGGTGGCGCCGTAGCCGATGAGATCGCGGGGGTAGGTCATGTGACCAAATTCCTCCCCCGCAGGGGGAGGGGGACCATGCGAAGCATGGTGGAGGGGTATCGCGCTATCGAGAGGGGGGATACCCCTCCACCACCGCCTGCGGCGGCGGTCCCCCTCCCCTTGCAGGGGAGGAACTCAGGAATATTCATCCCCACGCCTCCAGCGCCGCATCCACCCCCGCGCCCGCCGGCACCGCAAACCCCTCGGCCCGCAACACCGCCTCCAGCGCGCCCAAGGTAATCAGCACCTTATGCTTGCGGGCGTTGTAGCCCATCGCCCCGATCCGCCAGATGCGCCCCGCCAGCGGCCCGAAGGCCGTGCCGATCTCGATCTCGAAATCCTCGCGCATCCGCCGGCGGATGGCCTCGCCGTTGACGCCCTCTGGTATCCACACGCCGGTCACGTTGGTCATGCGGCAGGCGTCGTCGCCGAACACCACGAGCCCCATCGCGCGCAGCCCGGCGGTGATGGCGCGGCCGGCCGAGGCATGGCGGGCGAAGCGCGTCTCCAGCCCTTCCTCCAGCATGATCCGGGCACATTCCCGCGCGCCGTAGAGCATGGTCGTCGCCTCGGTATGGTGGTTGAGGCGCTTTTCGCCCCAATAATCCATCACCATCGCCAGATCGAAATAATTGGAGCCGATCCGCCGCCCCGGCCCCTCGTCGAGATCGTCGGTGGCGATGCCCTTTTCGACATGGCGGCGCGAGAAGATGAAGTCGGCCGCACGATCGGAAATGGTGATCGGCGCCGAGCCGGACGGGCCGCCGAGGCATTTCTGCAAGCCGCCCGTCACCACGTCCGCGCCCCAGCCATCCGTATCGACCGCCATGCCGCCGATCGTGGCGGTGGCATCGACATAGGCCAGCGCGCCCACCTCGCGCGCGACCGCGCCCAGCCCGTCCAACGGCTGCGCCATCGTCGTCGAGGTGTCGCCATGGACGCAGGCGATCACCGCCGGCCGCACCCGCCGCGCCGCCTCGGCGATGGCCTCCATACTTACCACCTGGCCCCATTCGGCATCGACCGTCTCGACCCGGCCGCCGACCCGCTCGACGATCTCCTGCAACAACAGGCCGAAGCGGCCGGCGCGCACCACCAGCACGGTCGCCCCCGGTTCGACCAGCGAGACGAGCGCCGCCTCGATGCCCGCCCGCGCGGTGCCGTCGACCAGGAAGGTCCAGCGGTTCCCGGTCATGAAGACGCCCCGGTAGAGCGCCATCGTCTCGTTCATGTATCCCGTCATCTCGGGATCGAACTGGCCCAGCAGATCGGCCGACATCGCCCGCAGCACGCGGGGATGCGCGTTGACCGGGCCGGGGCCCATCAACAGCCGCTGGGGCGGATCGATCTCACCGAAAACGTCAGGCACGGGGCACATCTCCAAACCGCCGAACGAAGCCCAGCATCGCCTGAAGCGCAAGCTCCACGTCGGCGGGATCGACCTTTTCCGCCGGATTGTGGCTGATCCCGCCTGCGCAGCGGATGAACAGCATCGCCATCGGCGCGAGCCCCGCCATCACCATCGCATCATGCCCCGCGCCCGAAACGAGCCGGCGGACGGGCAGACCGAGATCGGCAATCGCGGCGTCGAGCAACGCCATCAACTGCGGATCGCAGGGCGAGGCTGGCAGATCCTGCACCTGCTCCCACGTCAGGCCGAGCCCGCGCGCGGCGGCGATGGCATGCAGCGCCTCGCCGATCCGCGCCGCCCCGGCATCGCGCCGCGCCACTTCGCCCGATCGCACATCGACCGAAAACTCGACCCGCCCCGGCACCACATTCACCGCGCCCGGCGCGACGCTCAGCCGGCCGACGGTGGCGACCAGATCGGAGGAATCGTCTGTGGCGATCCGCTCGACCGCCAGCACCATCTCGGCCGCGCCCGCCAGCGCATCGGCGCGCAGGCCCATGGCGGTGGTGCCGGCATGGCCCGCGCGACCACTGACGACCGCGCGAAACCGCAATTGCGCGGCGATGCCGGTGACGGTGCCCAGCGCCAGCCCCTCGGCTTCCAGCACCGGCCCCTGCTCGATATGCGCCTCCAGAAAGGCCAGCACCGTCCCCGGCCGATAGCCCGCCCGGCCGAGCCCCGCGACGCCCAGGATCGGCGCGGGCACGCCCGGCGGTTTGGGAAAGGCCTGGAGCGCGGCATCGAGTGTCAGCCCGTCGCGATCGACCACGCCGTCGGTGGCGTCTGCCGGCAGCGACCCCGCCGCCGCGCGCGAGCAGATCATGCTGGCGGGGAAGCGCGACCCCTCCTCGTCCCCGAAGGCGATGACCTCGATCGCGAAAGGCGGCCGCTCGCCCGCCGCATGGAGCGCCGCGACCGTTTCGATACCCAGCATGATGCCGAGCGGGCCGTCGTAATTCCCGCCGTCGCGCACGCTGTCGATATGGCTGCCGGTCAGCAGGCAGGGCGCGCCGGGCGTCTGCCCCTCGTAGCGGCCGATCAGATTGGCGGCGCCGTCGAGCCGCACGCTCATGCCCGCTTCCGCCATCCAGCCCGCCAGCCGCTCCAGCGCGGCGGCGTGGGCGGGGGTGAGGAAGGCACGGAACAGCATGTCCGGCTCTTCCGAAAAACGGCCGCGCCCCAGTTCGTCGCAGCGCGCCACCGCGCGGGCGCCGCCGGGTGGCGGCATCACCATGCGCCGACCTGCCCGTCGCTGCGCGGATCGGTGGCGCCTTCGAGCAGACCGGTCGGATGGCGCACGATCGCGCCGGCATGGCCCATCGTCGTCGCGGTGAACGGCTCGACCAGTTCGACATCATGCCCGGCCGCGCGCAATGCGGCGATCAGCACGGGATCGAAGCGATCCTCCAGCTTGAGCGACACGCTCGCCTCGCCCCATGTCCGCCCAAGCAGCCAACGCGGCGAGGTGATCGCGGCCTGCAAGCCCATGCCGAACTTGGCGTAGCGGGTGAAGATCGCCGCCTGCGTCTGCGGCTGGCCCTCGCCGCCCATCGTGCCATAGACCATCGTGCGACCGTCATCGAAGCGGGCGAGCGCGGGGTTGAGCGTGTGGAAGGGCTTGCGGCGCGGCGCGAGCGCGTTCCAGCCGTTGGCGGCCAAGCGGAAGCTGCTGCCCCGATTCTGCCAGGTGATGCCGGTTTCGGGCAGGACGATGCCCGATCCGAACTCGAAATAGGTCGATTGGATGATCGATGCGGCGCGGCCCTCGCCGTCGATCGCGCCGAACCACACGGTGTCGCCCGCGCTCGGCGGCTGCGGCCAGGCGAGCGCGTGGGCGGGGTCGATCCGCGCCGCCATCGCGTCCAGCCGCGCGCCGTCGTCGAGCAGGGCCTGCGCCGTCTCTTCCATCCATGCCGGGTCGCCGCAATGGCGGTCGCGCCACAGGAAGGCCTGCTTGGTCGCCTCGACCAGCCCGTGGACGTGCGCGAAGCCCTCGCCCTCCGTCACGCCCAGCCGATCGAAGAGGGCGAGGATCGCGAGCGAGGCCACGCCCTGCGTCGGCGGGATCATATTGAACAGGTCGATCCCGGTGATCCGCGCGTGGAGCGGATCGACCGTGTCGGCGCGATGGTCGGCCAGATCCTTGGCCGAAACCGGGCTGCCGGCGGCCGCCAGATCGGCGGCGATGTCGCGGGCAAGCGCCCCGGTGTAGAAATCCTGTGCGCCGGCCTCGGCGATGCGGCGCAGGGTGCGGGCCAGCGCGGGTTGTTTCAGCGTCTCGCCCTCGCGCAAGGGCCGGCCATCGGGCAGGAAATGCGCGGCGAAGCCCGATATCGGCGCCAGCTCGCCCGCCTTGGCGGCCATGATCGCCGCCCCTCCGGCCGTCACCGCGACGCCCGCTTCCGCATGATGGATCGCATCTTCCAGCAGGCGGGCGAGCGGCAGGGTGCCGCCGCCCACCTCCAGCGCCCTGGCCCAGCCGGAGACGGTGCCCGCCACGGTGTTGGCGGCGAGCGGCCCGCGCCAAGGGATCGCGTCGAGCCCGGCATACAGATCCAGCGACAACGACGCCGCCGATCGCCCGCAGGCATCTACCGCACGCACCGGCTGCCCCGGATCGGCGAGCAGCCAGAAGCCGTCGCCGCCCAAGCCCGTCATGTGCGGATAGACCACCGCCAGCGCGGCGGCCATCGCCACCCCCGCCTCGGCCGCGGTGCCGCCATCCTGCAACACGCGCAGCCCCGCCTGCGAAGCGAGATGGTGGGGCGATGTCACCATCCCCCGATGGCTTTTGACGCTGTTCAACATGACATCAGCCTAGCCTGCCGCATCGCGGGCGTCACCCTGCCGAGAGCCATACGAAGCGCACCACGAACAGCGCCGCGAGCACGAACAGCAGCCAGTCGGCCCGCGTCGCCTTACCCTTGATCGCCTTCAGCAGCGCATGGGCGGTGATGCCGAAGGCGAGGCCGTTGGCGATCGAGAAGGTCAGCGGGATTATCACCAGGGTCAGGAAGGCGGGGATGGCGTCGGTCGGCTCGTCCCACGCGATCTCGGCCAAGGGCGCCATCATCAGCGCGCCGACCAGAATGAGCGCGGGCGCCGTCGCCGCCACCGGCACGAGCTGGGCGTAGGGTGCCGCGAACATCGCGATCAGGAACAGGAGGCCGGTCACCACGGCGGTCAGCCCGGTGCGCCCGCCCGCCTGCACGCCCGCCGCGCTCTCGACATAGGAGGTGACGGTGCTGGTGCCCGCGACCGCGCCGACCATCGTGGCGACCGCGTCGGTCATCAGGATGCGCTTGAGGCGGGGAATGCGCCCCTGCGCGTCGACGAGGCCGGCGCGCTTGGTGACCGCCACCAAGGTGCCGATATTGTCGAACAGATCGACGAACAGGAACACGAACAGGATTTCCAGCACGCCGATGCCATGCCCGCCGGCGCGGCCGAACACCCCGCCGAAATCGAGCGCGAAGGCCGTCTCGGTCAAGGCCGCCAGGCTGTAGGGCTGGGGGATGAAGGTGACGAGGCCGATCGCCCAGCCGATGATCGTACTGACGACCATCCCGATCAGGATCGCCCCGCGCACGCCCCAGGCCGAAAGTCCCGCGATCAGCACCAGCCCGAAGATGGCGAGCGCCGCGTCGGGCGCCTTGAGGTCGCCCAGCCCCACGCTGGTCGCCGGGCTCGACACGACGATGCCGGCGTTGCGCAGGCCGATGAAGGCAATGAACAGGCCGATGCCCCCCGCCACCGCCGCCAGCAGCGTCGGCGGGATGGCGGCGACGATCATCTGGCGGATGCCGACCAGGGTGAGGGCGAGGAAGGCGAGGCCGGAGATGAACACGCAGGCCAGCGCCACCGGCCACGGCACGCCCATCCCCTGCACCACGGTGAAGCTGAAATACGCGTTGAGCCCCATGCCGGGGGCGAGCGCCAGCGGCACGTTGGCCACCAGCCCCATCGAGATCGAGGCGAAGGCCGCCGCGAAACAGGTCGCCGCCGCCACCGCCGCCACCGGCAACCCCGCCTGCCCCAGGATCGCCGGGTTGACGAGGATGATATAGGCCATGGTGAGGAAGGTGGTGGCCCCCGCCATCGCCTCGGTCCGCAGACTCGTTCCGCGCGCGTTGATGGCGAAGCGGCGTTCCAGAAATCCGATCATCGCCGATCCCCCCGGATGCAATGGCAAGCGTGTGAGCCTAGCCGATCTGCTGCGTTGCACAATGGGGAAGCTCGCGCGGGAAAAATGAGAACGTCGCCCCGGCGAAGGCCGGGGCCGCAGGCGGCAGGGGCGACGCGATCAGGCTCGAGCGGGCGCCGAATAGCCCGTCACGCCCTCGGCCTCCAGCCGCCGGGCGACCGCCATCAGCAACCCCTCCCGCCCCGGCGCGGCGATCAGCTGGATGCCGAGCGGTAGCGCGCCGGGCCGCCGCAAAGGCACCGCCAGCACCGGCACGCCCAGCAGGGTCAGCGGCTGCGTGTAGAGGCCCAGGTTCGCGCGCGCCGGCACCGGCTTGCCATCCACCAGGATCGTGCCGTCGGCGATGCGCGGGGCGGGGCCGACGACGGCGGGGGCCAGCAGCAGATCGAAACGGTCGAACAAGTCATGCATCCGCTCCCGCGCCCACGCCCGGAAGCGTTGTGCCTGCAGATAGATCGCCGCCGGGGTCAGCGCGCCCGCGATCAGCCGGTCGCGTACGGCGGGGTCGTAGCCGAGCGCGTCGGTGCGCAGCGTCGGCAGATGGAGGTTGCCCGCCTCGCAGGCCGAGATCAGGAAGGCCGCCGCACGGCAGCGCGCCGCCTCGGGCAATTCCACCGGGGACGATCCGCCCAGCGCCGCGCCGATCGCCGCCACGCCCGCCAGCATCGCCGGATCGGCATTGGCCTCGAACCAGCCGGTCAGCCGCCCGACCCGCAGCCCCTCGGCCGGATCCGCCGTCGCGCCCGTCAGCACATCGTGCACCAGCGCCATTTCGGCGGCGGTGCGGGTGAAGGGGCCGACCGTGTCGAAGGCGGCGACGAAGGGGAAGCTGCCGTGGCGGCCGGGCGCGCCGCCCTGCGTGGGGCGCAGGCCGTGGATACCGCACAGCGATGCGGGAACGCGGATCGATCCGTTGGTGTCCGATCCCAGCGAGAGCGGCACCAGCCCCGCCGCCACCGCCGCCGCCGACCCGCCGGACGATCCGCCCGCCAGCCGCTCGCGATCGTGCGGGTTGAGCGTGCGGCCGTGATGCGCGTTCTCGGTGGCGAAGCCATAGGCGAATTCGTCCATCACCGTCGTGCCGACCAGCACCGCGCCCGCCGCCGCGAGCGTGGCGACGATCGGCGCGTCCTCGGCGGCGGGCGGCGCATCGGCGCGGATCGCGGAGCCGGCGGTGGTGACCTCGCCGGCCACATCGAACAGATCCTTGGTGGCGAAGGGCACGCCCGCCAGCGGCCCCGGATCGCCGCCGGCCGCGACCACCGCATCCACCCGCGCCGCATCGGCCAGCGCGCGGGCCTCGAGGATGCGGGTGAAGGCGTTGAGCGCCGGATCGCGCGCCGCGATGTCGGCCAAGGTCGCGCGAGCGATGGCGACCGCCGATTCGCGGCCCGACCGCACGGCGGCGGCGATGTCGATCGCGGAACGCGCGCCGCTCACGGGCGATACTCCGGCGCGGGCTCGATCTCGGGCGGCAGCGGGAAATCCATCACCAACGCGGCATAATGATCGAGCAAAGCGAGATTGGCGCGTACCCCCGGCCGGCAGGCATCGGGCAGGTCGAGCCCGACCAGCGCGGTCAGCAGATCGATGCGGGTATCGTCGGCGGGCGTATCCATCGCCTGTCTTTGGCGGGCCGACGGCGCCGAAACAACCCACCTTTCCCGCGCCTTTGCATCGGCAAAGCCGACCTTCGCCTGATCCAGAGCAGTTGACAGCGGAAACAATCCAGCTTTTCCGCGTTTTTGCGCCATCGACAGGATCGAAACCATAGCGGCCGGCCAACTTGGGCGGACCGCTCGGTCGTTCATCTCCTCTTCAACTCGTCGCGATTATATTTCGCTTCGTCGCTCAAATCGAAGGATCGAAAGCGCGACGACGGCCGTTTCTGCGGCCAAAGGGAGACATTCGATGTCACGCCATTCTCGCTTCGCCCATCTGCTGACCAGCCGCTCGCTCCAGGGCCGCGTGCTTCCCGCCGTCGCGCTGTTCGCGGCTTCGGCGGCGCTGTTCACCGCCGCGCCCTCGCCCACCGCGACCACGCCGGACGCCACCGTCGCCCCCGCGATCGAGGCCGCGCCCGCCCCGCTGCCCGTCGCCTCGCTGTGGAGCGAGCGCGCCGCCAAGCAACTGCGCGAGGAAATCCGCGCCTCGGCCGACGAGGGCCTGCGCCCGTCCGATTATGCGCTGTCGGAGCTGGATCGCGCGATCGAGAGCGGCAAGGGCGCCGCGCTCGATCAGATCGCCAACGCCTCGGCGCTGTCGCTGGCCCGCGACTATTCGCAAGGGCGCGTTACCGATCGCCGCCGTTTCGGCTGGCTGATGGAGCGGTCGGCCTATGAAACCGCCGATCTGCCGCAGCGCATGGCCGATGCCGTCGCGCGCAACGACGTGAAGGACTGGCTGCGCTCGCTGCTGCCGACCGACGATCGCTATGCCGCGCTGCGCGACGCCTATGTCCACACCAGCCCCGCCGATGTCCTGTCGCGCGATCGGCTGCGCGTGAACATGGAGCGGTGGCGCTGGATGCCCCGCGCGCTGGGCGATCGCTACATCTACGTCAACGTGCCGAGCTACAAACTGGCGCTGATGGAGGGCAAGACCCGGCTGGCGGATTACACCGTCGTCGTCGGCAGCCCCAAGACGCCGACGCCGCAGCTGGCGGCCTATGCCGAATCGGTCGTGGTCAATCCGTGGTGGACGGTGCCCAAGAGCATCATCAAATCCTCCAACCTCACCGCCGGCAGCCGGGGCTATGTGATGAAGGCCGGCGCGCTGCGCCAGCCGCCGGGGCCGCGCAATTCGCTGGGCAAGATCAAGATCGACATGCCCAACGCCGAGGCGATCTACCTGCACGACACGCCCTCCAAGGCGCTGTTCGCCCGTGATGAGCGCGCCTTCAGCCACGGCTGTATCCGCGTGAAGGATGTCGACCAGCTCGCCGCCGACCTGCTCGGCTACGATCAGGCCGCCACCGGCCGCCTCGACAGCGCGCTGGACGGCACCAACACCACGACGATCGCGATGCCCAAGAGCTGGCCGGTCTATCTGGTCTATTTCACCGCCGACGTGGGCGAGGATGGCCAGATGGCCACCTACAGCGACCCCTACGGCCGCGACGCGCCGCTGCTCGCCGCCCTCGACGGCACGATCCGCCGCGAAGCGACGATGACGGTCGCCTCACGCTGAAGAAAGGACCGCTGAACCGGCTGAACCGACGCGCCCTTCCCGCCGGCGGCGGGGGAGGGCGTCGTCCGCGCCTGTCGCGATCGGCAGGCGCGGATCAGCGGGCGCAGCACCCGCTCGGCATTGGTCGCCGGCACCTTCCACGCGGTATCGCCGTGATAGACGGTAACCGGGAAGCCGGCGCGTAAGGCCGCGACGGCGGGGTCGTCGTAGTTTACGTCGACCGTGAAGTTCAGGCCGTCGCCCAGCCCGATCAGCCGCCCGCTATGCCGCCGCACCTGCCGCCGCACGCCGAACCCCACGTTGGTCCTGCTACCCTCCGCCCCGTCGATCGCGGAAGGGCCGGCTATCGAGAGGCCGTCGCGCGCGCCGCAATCGATCCGCAGCGCGCGCTCGTCGGTGTCGGCGATGCCGTACTGGATCGCCTCGCCGGGCATGTAGGCGATCCAGCGATAGGCCGGTGCGGCCGAAGCGGCGCCGGCGATGGCCATCACGGCCAGCGCCATCGCGCGCCCGAGCCAAAGGTGCCCGATCAGGATATCGCCGCCACCGCCGCCGCGACGACGGCGCCCGCGATCATCGCGAAGCCGATCCGCTTGCGCCGCTTCGACGTGTCGTCCTTCAGCGCGGCTTCGTCGAGATGCCAGCGGCCGTCCGCGCCGGCGACCAGCACGCCCTTGCGGGTCATCCGCTCGAACTGGCGGCGCTCGATCAGGCGGCCGGGCGTATAGGCCACCGCCGTCTCGGCCGAGGTGGCGCCGGCCTCGCGGAAATGCGTGACGATGCGGCGGCGGGCGGCGGCGATGGCCACCGCGATGGTGGATCCGGGCTGCGGAGCGATCATGGACGCGAGACTGGCATGGCCGCCCGCCTCGCGCAAGACGGGCGGATCAGCCGCCCAGCTTGCCATATTGCGCCTCGTAAGCGGCGATATCGCCCGCCGCGAGGAGCCTCGCCTGCTCACGCCAGCGATCGCGATCGAAGCGGCCCTGGAACGGCCCCATCTGCTCGTCGATCACCCGCGTATCGGCGTCCGACAGCGCCGCCAGCGCCGCGATTTCGGTGATGCCCAGTTCCGCCAGCCGGCTCGCCGCCTTGGGGCCGAGGCCCTTCAGCTTGGTCAATTCGGCGCCGTCGCCGACCGGCGCGGCCGAGGGCGGCGGCGGGGCGGGGGGCGCCACCGGGCGCGGATCGATCGTGCGGGCCAGCGGCGGCGGGGTCGGCGCGGTCGCGTCGAACGTCACCTGCTGCCGCCGCGTCATCGCCCGGATCAGGATGATGGCGACGATCGCCACCACGACGGCGACGATCGCCCAGATGATCTGCTGCTGGGTCATGCCCTTGTCCCTCTCAACATAACGGAGATGTAGAACCAAATTCAGAGCGCACGCCAGCCTATGTCGCGCCGGTGAAACCCACCGGGGAAATCCACCGCCGCCACGCCCGCATAAGCGGCCGCGCGCGCGTCCGCGATCGTCGCGCCGCTGCCCGTCACCGACAGCACCCGGCCGCCGTTCGCGATCAGCGCACCGCCGGCCTCCGCCGTACCCGCATGGAACACGATCGCGCCGCCCGCCTCCGCCGCGTCGATCCCGCCGATCGCGCCGCCCTTTTCGGGCGTGCCGGGATAGCCGTTGGCGGCCAGCACCACCGTCATCGCCGCGCGATCCGCCAGAGCGGGCGCCGCCACGGCGCCCAGCCGCCCATCGGCCACCGCGAGCATCAGCGCCGCCAGATCGCCGTCGTAGCGCGCCATCAGCACCTGCGTCTCGGGGTCTCCGAAGCGGGCGTTATATTCGATCAGTTGCGGCCCCTCCGCCGTCAGCATCAGCCCGGCATAGAGCACGCCCGAATAGGGCGTCCCCGCCTCCGCCATCGCCCGCACGGTGGGTTCGACGATCTCGGCCATCGCCCGCGCCTCCAGCTCGGCCGTCAGGCAGGGGGCGGGGCTGTAGGCGCCCATGCCGCCGGTGTTGGGGCCGGTATCGCCCTCGCCGACCCTCTTGTGATCCTGCGCCGATCCGAAGGCGACGACGCTTACGCCATCGGTCAGCGCGAACAGGCTGGCTTCCTCGCCGGTCAGAAAGGCCTCGATCACCACCTCGGCCCCCGCCGCGCCGAAGCCGCCGCCGAACATATCGGCCAGCGCCGCCTCGGCCTCGTCGGCCGTCTCGGCGATCACCACGCCCTTGCCCGCCGCCAGCCCGTCCGCCTTGATGACGACGGGGAGTCCGAAGCCCGCCACCGCCTCCCGCGCCGCGCCCAGATCGATGAAGCGGCGATAGGCGGCGGTCGGGATGCCGGCGCGCGCGCACAGATCCTTGGTGAAGCCCTTCGATCCCTCCAACTGCGCCGCCGCCGCGGAAGGGCCGAACACCGCCACGCCGGCCGCGCGCACCACATCGGCGACGCCCGCCACCAGGGGCTGCTCCGGCCCGATCACGACGAGGCCGACGCCTTGCTCCACCGCGAAACCCGCCACCGCCGCGCTATCGAGCATGTCGAGCGCCACGATCTCGGCCACCGTGGCGATACCCGGATTGCCCGGCGCGGCGTACAGCCGGCCGACGCTGGGCGATTGCGCCAGCTTCCACGCCAGCGCATGTTCGCGCGCACCCGATCCGAGTAACAGGACGTCCATGGTCGATTATCCTTCCGAACCCGGCCGGCTGCTAGCCGAAGAGGTGCCGGGCGACAATTCAGCGGCGCTGTCCGTGTCCGAATTGTCCGGCGCGCTCAAGCGCAGCGTGGAGGACGCCTTCGGCCATGTCCGCGTGCGCGGCGAGATTTCGGGGTGGAAGCGCCACGCCTCCGGCCATTGCTACCTCGCGCTGAAGGACGATCGCGCCGTGATCGACGGGGTGATCTGGAAAGGGCAGGCGGGCAGCCTCCGCTTCCGGCCCGAGGACGGGATCGAGGTGATCGCCACCGGCAAGCTCACCACCTATCCCGGCCGATCGAAATATCAGATCGTCATCGACCGGCTCGAACTGGCCGGCCAGGGCGCGCTGATGCAATTGCTCGACCAGCGCCGCCGCGCGCTGGCCGCCGAGGGGCTGTTCGATCAGGACCGCAAGCGCCCGCTGCCCTTCCTGCCGCGCACCATCGGCGTCGTCACCTCGCCCACGGGCGCGGTGATCCGCGACATCCTCCACCGGCTGGCCGATCGCTGCCCGACGCATGTGCTGGTCTGGCCGGTCGCGGTGCAGGGCGAGACGGCGGCGGCGCAGGTGGCCGCCGCCATCAGGGGCTTCGCCGAAATGGCGGGCGCGCCCGATCTCATCATCGTCGCGCGCGGCGGCGGGTCGATCGAGGATCTGTGGGCCTTCAACGAGGAGGTGGTGGTGCGCGCCGTCGCCGCCTCGCCGATCCCGGTGATCTCGGCGGTCGGCCACGAGACCGACACGACGCTCTGCGATTTCGCCGCCGACGTGCGCGCGCCGACGCCCACGGCGGCGGCCGAACTGGCCGTGCCCGTCCGCGCCGAATTGCTGGCGGGTCTCCAGACGATGGGCGCGCGGATGGGCCGCTGCGCCCATCGCTACCGCGAACGCGCCGGCGAGCGGCTGGCCGCCACCGCGCAGCGCCTGCCCACGCCCGAACGCCTGCTCGGCCCCCAGCGCCAGCGTGCCGACGAGGTGGGCGAGCGGCTGCCCCGCGCCCTCTCGCGCCGCCTCGCGCTGGCGGGGGCCGAACTCAGCCGCACGGCGGGCGCGCTCCGCCCCCGGCTGCTGCGCGACCGGATCGGGCGATCGGCCGATCGGCTGGCCGCCGTGCGCCTGCGCCCCGATCTCGCCACGCGCAGGATCGCCGAGGCCCGCGAGCGGCTCGACCGGCTGTGGCGGGTGGCCGAGCAGTTGCACCCCGAAAAGCCGCTCAAGCGCGGCTATGTGCTGGTCGAGCGCAAGGTGGGCGGCGGCGTGCTGACCACGTCGCAGGCCGCGCGCGAGGCCGCCGCGCTCACGCTCCACTTCGCCGACGGCACGGTCGACGTGGCGGTTGAGGGGGAGGCGTCCACCGCTTATGTTCGCCCGAAGCAGACCGCGCCGAAGCGCGACAAGCCGGACCAGCCCACGTTCCTGTAACGGGCCGCTCCAAGAATAAGGATATGACCCCATGTTGATGTCGCAGGGCGGCAAGCTCGCCAAGCTCCACTATCTGCCCGGCGGCTTCCGCGTGCTGGTGCCGGGCGATATCGTCCGCTGCGCCGTCTCCGGCGAGGCGATTCCGCTCGATGCGCTGCGCTACTGGAGCGTGGCCCGGCAGGAGCCCTATGCCACCGCCGAGATCGCGACGAAGGTGGAGCAGACCGCTTGATCCGCCGCGGCGGGTCTCTCGCCGCATTGCTGTTCGTGGCCGGCTGCGTCTCCGCGCCGCCACCTCCGCCGCCGCCCGAGCCGGTCGTCGAGACCGCGCCGATGGCGCCCCCGGTGATCGGCGTCATCGCCGGCGAATTCACGCTCGATCGCCCGCCCGAACAGGGGGGCATCGCCTACGGCCACCTGCCCGCAGGAGCGACCGGGCTCACGCTGGATGGCAAGCCCGTTGCGGCCGCGCCCGACGGCATGTTCCTGATCGGCTTCGGCCGCGATCATGGGCCGACCGCGCTGCTGGAGGCGCGCACCCCGGCCGGCATCCTGCGCCAGCCGCTCACCGTCGCGCCGCGCAACTGGGCGATCCAGTCGATCCCGAGCTTGCGCAAGGGCACCACGCCCACCCCCGATTTCCTGCGCCGCCGCCCGATCGAACTCGCCCGCATCGGTGCCGCGCGTCGGGTGCGCTCGGCGGTGGATGGCTGGCGGCAGACCTTCATCTGGCCGCAGGGCGGGCGAATCAGCGGCGTGTTCGGATCGCAGCGCATCTATGCGGGCGAACCGGGCGATTATCACGCCGGCGTCGATATCGCGGTCGGCACCGGCACGCCCGTCTATGCGCCCGCCGATGGCGTGGTGGTGCTGGCGACCGAGGCGCCCTTCACCCTGGAGGGCAATCTCGTCATCCTCGATCACGGCATGGGGCTGACGTCCGCCTTCCTCCACTTTTCGCGTGTGGACGTTCGCGAGGGGCAGCGGGTGCGCCAGGGCGACCGCATCGGCGCGGTCGGCGCGACGGGCCGCGCGACGGGGCCGCATCTGCATTGGGCGACGATGTGGAATGGCGAGCGGGTCGACGCGCAGAAGATCGCGGGGCCGATGCGCTGATATCAAGCCGTCGCCCCGGCGCAGGCCGGGGCCTCGGGAGGCTTGGGGCGACGGCGGTGGCCGCCGCCTGAGACCCCGGCCTGCGCCGGGGTGACGGACTGTGTTTAGGGCCGCCGCCTCAATGATTCCGCGCCGGCAGCGCCCGCCTTCAGAACGGGACGTCGTCGTCCAGATCGCTGTCGAACGCCGAGGAGGGCTTGGCCGCGCCGCCGCGCGGGGCGCCGCCGCGATCGCCATAGCCGCCGCCGGACGAACCGCCGCCCGAGGAGCGCCCGCCGTAGCCGCTGCCACCGCCGCCGCCGAAGCTGCTGCCGCCCTCGTCGTAATCGCCGCCGCCGGCACCCCCGCCGCCGCCTTCGCGGCCGTCGAGCATCACCAACTGGGCGTCATAGCCCTGGAGGACCACTTCGGTGGAGTAACGATCCTGGCCCTGCGCGTCCTGCCATTTGCGGGTCTGTAACTTGCCTTCGATATAGACCTTGCTGCCCTTGCGCAGATAGCGTTCGGCGACGTTGGCGAGGCCTTCGGAAAAGATCGCGACCGAATGCCATTCGGTCTTTTCCTTGCGCTCGCCGCTGTTCTTGTCCTTCCACGTCTCGCTCGTGGCGATGCGCAGGTTCACGACCTTGCCGCCATTCTGGAAGCTGCGCGATTCGGGATCGCGGCCCAGATTGCCGACGATGATCACCTTGTTCACGCTGCCAGCCATCTCAAACCCTCTTCTCTGTACGGGGCGCTACAGGCCCAAGGCCGTCGCCGCCCAGAATGTCGCGCCCGCCGCGATGTAGGCGAGGGCAAAGAGGTAGCCTAGCGTGAACAGTGGCCACTTCCACCCGTTCGTTTCGCGGCGGATGACCGCGATTGTGGATAAGCATTGCGGCGCGAACACGAACCACATCAGGAAGGCCAGCGCCGTCGGCAGCGACCAGGCGCCGTGCAGCCGGTCGCCCAGCTGGCGCTCGCCGCCCGCCTCATCCTCGCCCGCGTCGATCGAATAGACCGTCTGCAACGCCGACACCGCCACTTCGCGCGCGGCCATCGCCGGGATGATCGCCAGCGTCATGTCGTGCCCGAAGCCGATCGGCCGCACGATCGGCTCCAGCACGGAGGCGATGCGCCCGGCGAAGCTGTATTCGCTCTGCTTCATGCCCGATCCGATCGGCGCCCTGGGGTAGGCGGTCAGCAGCCACAGGGTGAGCGTGACGGCCATGATGATCGTGCCGGCGCGGCGCAGAAAGACATAGGCGCGCTGCCACAGGCCGATCGCCACGTCGCGCCACACCGGCATCTGATATTTGGGCAATTCCATCAGGAAGCTGCCCGCCGCCCCCTTGGCCACCGTCCGCCGCAGCACGGCCGCCGCCGCCATCGCGCCGAGGATTCCCGTGACGTAGAGACCGAACAGCACCAGCCCCTGCAAGCCGATCCCCGGCCCGATGCTCCTTGCCGGGATGAAGGCGCCGATGATGACGGCATAGACCGGCAGCCGCGCCGAACAGGTCATCAAGGGCGCGATCAGGATCGTCGTCAGCCGGTCCTTGGGGTCGTCGATCGAGCGGGTCGCCATGATGCCGGGGATGGCGCAGGCGAAGGAGGAGAGAAGCGGGATGAACGCCCGGCCCGAGAGCCCGACCGAGGCCATGATCCGGTCCATCAGGAAGGCGGCGCGAACCATATAGCCGGAGGCTTCGAGCAGCAGGATGAAGAAGAACAGGATGATGATCTGCGGCAGGAACACCACCACCGATCCCACGCCGTTGATGACGCCATCCACCATCAGCGACCGGAAGAAGCCGGCGGGGATCAGCGCGCTTGCCCGGTCGGCCAGCCAGCCCTGCGCCGCCTCGATCCAGCCCATCGGCGCCTCGGCCCAGGCGAACACCGCCTGGAACATCACGAACATCAGCAGCGCCAGGATGATCGGCCCGGCGATCGGGTGGAGCGCGACCCGGTCGATCGCGCGGGTCCAGGCGCGCGCGGCGGGGCGCACGGTCGTGGCGGATCGCGCGATGCGGCGGGCGTCGCGCTGGAGGCTGGTCATGTCGCCCAGCACCGGCATGTCCTTGGGCTGCGGCGGGCTGCCGTCGCCGACCATCTCGCCGATCAGCCCGCGCAGTTCGGTGAGGCCGATGTTGCGCACCGCGACCGTCGGCACCACCGGCACGCCGAGCGCGGCCGACAGCTTGGCGGGGTCGATCTCCAGCCCGTCGCGTCTCGCCATGTCGAACATGTTGAGCGCGATCACGGTCGGGCGGCCGAGCGCGATCAACTGCATCGCGAAGCGCAGGTGATTGTCGAGGTTGGTCGAATCGACCACCACCACCAAAGCGGAGGGCAGGCGATCGAGATGGTGTCGGCCCAGCACCACGTCGCGCGTCACCGCCTCGTCGGGGCTGGAGGGATCGAGGCTGTAGGTGCCGGGCAGATCGACCAGCTCGACCGGGCGGCCGTCGTCCAGCGCCAGCCGGCCCGATTTCCGCTCGACCGTGACGCCGGGATAATTGCCGACCTTCTGGCGCGCGCCGGTCAGCGCGTTGAACAGCGCGCTCTTGCCGGCATTGGGATTGCCAACCAGCGCGACCATGGGCTGCGGGTTCATCGCGCGATCGGGTCCACGGCGACGGCGCTGGCGGTGGCGCGGCGCAGCGCGATCGTCATGCGGCCGATACGGCAGGCGATCGGGTCCAGCCCGAACGGCCCATGGTGCAGCGCCTCGACGCCGACGCCCTCGTCGAACCCCAGCTCGCGCAACCGCCGCCCCTCGCCGGCCGACAGGGCATCCCAGTCGATCGCGGTGATTTCAGCGGGCTGGCGCAGGGGAAGTTGATCGAGAGACACGGTCACGCCGCCGCTCTAGGCGGGCTGCGAACGATTATCAATTACTTTGGCGCTGCCGTGCTCCTGCGAAGGCAGGAGCCCAGAGCCCCGAACGCAGCGCCCTGATAACCCTGGGCTCCTGCCTGCGCAGGAGCAAAACGCCGTATCAGTTCGCCTTCTTGAACGGATCGAAGAAGGCCGGCGTCTCGGCCGGAGCGTCGCCCGCCGTCGCGGCATGTTCGCGCTCATGGCGGAGCTGTTCCAGCAGCGCCTCGCGATCGCCCTCGAAGCGGGTATCGACCGGGGCCTCGATGCCCGCGGCCTTGGCGGCCTTGGCCACCACCGCGTCCAGCTCGCGCTGCGAGCAGAGGCCGAGCGTCACCGGGTCCTTCGGGGTGATGTTGGCGATGTTCCAGTGGCTGCGATCGCGGATCGCGGCGATCGTGGTGCGGGTCGTGCCGATCAGCTTGCCGATCTGGCCGTCCGACACTTCCGGATGGTTGCGGATGATCCAGGCGATGCCGTCGGGCTTGTCCTGCCGCTTGGAAACCGGCGTGTAGCGCGGGCCCTTGGTGCGGCGGACCTGCTCGGGGCCCTTTTCCATGACGAGGCGATATTTCGGGTCGTTCTGGCCCTTCTCGATCTCGGCCATGGTCAGCTCGCCCGCGCGCACGGGATCGCGCCCGGTCAGCTTGGTGGCGGCGGTGTCGTCGGCGATCGCCTGCACCTCCAGGATGTGGAGGCCGCAGAAAGCGGCGATCTGCTCGAACGAGAGCGCGGTGGTATCGACCAGCCAGGACGCGGTCGCATGGGGCATGAGCGGCTGGGCCACGACGATAACTCCCGGATAAAGAAAGGGCCGCCCCAACGAGGGAGCGGCCGTACATTGTCCCGATCTAGTCCCGCCGCCCCGCCAGCGCAAGCGGGCAGGGTCAGTCGGCGATCGATATATGGCCGGGCAGCGCCGCGACCCGATCGACCCACGCGGCCACCGCCGGCCAGCGCGCCAGATCGAAGCCGCCCTCGCCCGCGACATGGGTGTAGGCGTAGAGCGCGATATCGGCGAGGCTGAGGCGATCGCCGACGAAGAAGGCGCGGGTGGCGAGATGTTCGTCCATCAGGGTGAGCGCGGCCTCGCCTGCGGCGCGCTTGGCCGCAAGCGCACGGCGCTGGTCGTCGGTCAGCTTGTCCTCGCCGATGAAGGCCAGCCAAAAGCGCAAGGTCGCGACGTTCGGCTCGTGATTATACTGCTCCCAGAACATCCAGCGCAGCATGTCGGCCTGATCGAAGCGGTCGGCCGGGATCATGTCGCTGCCGTGCGCCAGCCACACGCACGCCGCATTGCTCTCCGGCAGAAACCGCTCGCCGATCTGGAGGACGGGGATGCGGCCGTTGGCGTTGACGGTCGCCAGAAATTCCGGAGTCCGCGTCTCGCCGGTGACGATATCATAGCCGCGCCGCTCCAGCGCGATGCCGAGATGGGCCGACGTCAGCCGGATCTTGTAGCAATTCCCCGACGGGGCATATTCGTGAAGGATCAGCTCTGCCATCGACCGTCTCGTTTTGAAGTTCGTGCTCCTGCCCAAGAGTACGATCGTACAGAATCACCAGCGCGTCGATAGCCGTACCGCCACGCCCAGATCGTCCGGGGCGGCCGCGATATTGCCCGGTTGGCGGCGCCAGTAGAGGTTGGTGTCGAGCCAGCCCGCGCCCAGCGCATGGCCCCAGGCGATCTCGGCCTGCCGCTCGCGGCCCTGCGGGGCGAGGTCGAGGCGGCGGCGCTCCGTCGTGGTGGTGCCGGTCTCATAATCGTAGCCGACCGGCAGATCGACCCAATAGCCGCCCGTCGCCACCCTGAGCGGTTGGGCGAGGCGCAGGCCGAAGCGGCTCGCCGCCCCCGTGCGGCCGAGATCGAGCGCATAGGCCGTGCTGCGCAGCCGCCCGTCCTCCGCCAGCAGCCCGGCCTGCGCAACGCGGGTCCAGCCCGTCCGCCAGCCGGCGCCCGCCTGCCAGCCGCCGCCCAGCGCCAGCCGCCCGCCGACATCGGCCAGCATCGTCCGCGCGCCACCATTGCCGAACGCCCCGCCGAAGCGGCTGCCCAGCACGCTCGCCTCCTCCCGCAGCAACGATCCGCCGGCCGACAGGGTCAGCGGCCCGAAGCGCCGGTCGAGCGCCGCGCCGGCCTGCGAATAATGCGGCGGCAGGGCGCCGCGCTCGGGTCGGTAGTCGATCAGCCGGCCTTCTTCCGCCGTCACCGTCAGCGCGATCGGCCCGAGATCGTGGCGCAACGCCATCGCCATGCCCCGTCGCGCATCGAAGCCGGGGCTGCCCGCCGGCCGCTCGGCGATCAGGAAGCCGCCGCCGTCGCCGCCCGGCGTCATCGATCGCGCCAGCCCGTCCGCGCTGGCGGCGATGGCGAAGCCCGCCACCGTCCGCCGATCGACCCGCGCCACCATTGATGCCGCCACCGTTTCCGCGCTTGGCCGGCCACGATCGGCGGCGCTGGCCCAGGGCTGGCCGGCGAACAGGTCGCGCCGCACCGTCAGCGACATCACCATCCGCTCGTCGCCGAGGCTGGCGGCGCCGAAGCTGGCGCCGATCGCGCCCATCAGCGGGCGGCGCGGCGCGGTTCGGGCGAAAGTGTCGCCCACCGCCAGCCCGAAGGCGCGGCCATAATCGTCGAGGATCACCGCCCGGCCCAGCCCGCTCGTCCGCGCGTCGCCCATCGCCGGCGCGGTCACCCCATTGCCGTCGAGCGAGACGGCGATGCTCGTGCCGGCCAGACTTGCCGTGCCCACCGGGCGGAAGGCGGCGGCGAGGTTGAGGATGCCGCGCCCGAAGATGCTGTCGATCCCCGCCGCCCCGGCATCGGTCGCGGTGCGGTAGAGCAGGTCGACGATCTGCGCCCCCGTCATCGTCGGAAAGGCGCTCTTGATGAGCGCGATCGCGCCCGAGATAGCGGGCGTGGCATAAGAGGTGCCCGAAAAGAGGAAGGCGCCGCCCGTCTCGTCGAACGCCCGCACCCGGTCGCCCAGCGCGGTCAGGTAGACATTGCCGAAGCTGCCCGCCTTGTTGGAGAAACTCGCACTGGCGAAGCTGGCGTCATGCGCCCCGGCGATGATGACGAGGCCGCGCGACACCGCCGCGTCGCTCGCGATCTGGGCGAACACCTCCGGGTCGGCGCCGCTTTCGTTGCCCGCCGCCGTCACGATGATGACGCCGGCCGCCGTCGCCCGCGCATAGGCCGCGCGCAACGTGCTCGGCGCCGCCCCGTCGCCGCCGAGCGACAGGTTGATGACCGTCGCGCCATTGGCCACCGCATAATCGATCGCCTGCGCCAGATTGGTCGAGGAGAATTTGCACCCGTCGGTCGTGCCGCAGGTGCCCGACGTATCGGTGCGCAGCGCCAGCACGGTCGCGTTGAACGCCAGCCCCTCCATCTGCGCGCCATTGCGCCCCGCCGCCGCGACGGCGGCCACGGAGGTGCCGTGGCCGTCGCTGTCGGTGATCGCGCCATTGCCGCCGAAATCGCGGCTGGCGGCGTCGATCCGCGTACCGAACTCATTGCCCGGATTGGCAATGCCGGTATCGAGGATAGCGATCTTCACGCCCGCGCCGGTCGCGCCGGCATTGTAGGCGGTCAGCGCGCTGGCGGCGACGGCGGCGTTGGAGCGGGCATATTCCGAATCGTTGAAATTGGTCGTCGGCGTGGTCGGCGTCGGCGTGGGGGTCGGTGTCGAGACGACCGGCGGGGTGGTGACGATCGGCTCGGTCGGGGTGGGGGTCGGTGTGGGCGTGGGCGTTGGGGTCGGGGTAGGCGTCGATCCGACGCCGCCGCCACCCCCGCCGCATCCCGCCAGGGTCGCCGCCAGCGCCAACAGGCTCACCACGCCGAACCGCCGCATCTTCAGGCCCTCCGTCGCGCGGCCGCCATTCCCGGGGCAACCTTGTGCAACTTCAGCAACATACGCGCACCCTGTTGCGATGCGCCAGCCCCCCGGCTACGTCGCCGCCCGTGCCGCCCGAACTTGCCCATATCGATACCTGGATCTTCGATCTGGATAACACGCTCTACCCGGCGTCCTGCGACCTGTTCGGGCTGATCGATCAGCGGATGACGGCCTATGTCGCGCGCATCACCGGCACGGAGCCCGACGAGGCCTATCGCATCCAGAAGGGCTTCTTCCACCAGCATGGCACGACCCTGTCGGGCCTGATGGCCAATTACGGCGTCGATCCACACCACTTCCTGGAGGACGTCCACGCGATCGAGATGGATGCGCTGGCCGAGGACCGCCGGCTGATCGCGGCGCTCGCGAAGCTGCCCGGCCGCAAGCTCGTCTTCACCAATGGCGATGCGCCTTATGCCCGCCGCGTGCTCGACCGGATCGGCCTGTCGGAGACGTTCGAGGCGATCCACGACATCCACGCCTGCGCCTACCAGCCCAAGCCCCATGCCGACAGCTACGCCAGCCTCTGCCGCAGCCTGCGCGTCGACCCGACGACCGCGCTGTTCGCCGAGGACATGGTCCGCAATCTCGCGCCGGCCAAGGCGCTCGGCATGATGACATTGTGGGTGGACAACGGATCGGATCAGGGGCCGGCGGGGCTGACCCACGACCATATCGACTATCGAACCGCCGATCTCGGCGAATGGCTGCACAGCATAACGGAAGGCGACGACGCATGAGCGATCTTCAGACGACCATCGAGCAGGCGTGGGACGAGCGCGAGACGCTCGGCCTGACCACGCAGGGGCCGGTGCGCGATGCGGTGAATCAGGCGCTGGCGCTTCTCGACAGCGGGCAGGCGCGCGTTTCGCACCCGGGCGAAAATGGCTGGGTCGTCAACCAGTGGCTCAAGAAGGCCGTGCTGCTCTCCTTCCGCCTCAACGACAATGCGGTGATGGAAGGGCCGACCGCCTTCGACAAGGTGCCGTCGAAATTCGCCGGCTGGGGCGAGGCGCAGTTCCGCGACGCGGGCTTCCGCGTGGTGCCGGGCGCGGTCGCGCGGCGCGGCGCCTTCATCGGCAAGGGCGTCATCCTGATGCCCAGCTTCGTCAACATCGGCGCCTATGTCGGCGAGGGGACGATGGTCGACACCTGGGCGACGGTCGGCTCGTGCGCGCAGATCGGCAAGAACGTCCACCTGTCGGGCGGCGTCGGCATCGGCGGCGTGCTGGAGCCGCTCCAGGCCAATCCGGTGGTGATCGAGGACGGCTGCTTCATCGGCGCCCGCTCCGAAGTGGCCGAAGGCGTCATCGTCGAGGAGGGCGCGGTCCTTTCGATGGGCGTCTATCTCGGCGCCTCCACCAAGATCGTCGATCGGGCGACGGGTGAGGTCTTCATGGGCCGGGTGCCGTCCTATTCGGTGGTCGTGCCCGGCACGCTTCCCGGCAAGGATGGCGGCCCCGGCCTCTATTGCGCCGTGATCGTCAAGCGGGTCGACGCGCAGACCCGCAGCAAGACCGGCATCAACGAGCTGCTGCGCGATTGATCCGCCGCCGGCGCCTCGCCGCCGGCGCGATCGGGGTGGCGGCGCTGTCTGGCGCCGCCCTCGCCCTGTTGGCTTATGGCGAGGCGCGGCGGATGCCGGTGGTGCGGACGGCCAGCATCGGCCTGCGCGACTGGCCGGCCGGCGCCCCGCCGATCCGTGCGGTGCTGCTGAGCGACCTCCATGTCGGCAGCCGGGCGATGGATGGCGCGCGGCTCGGCCGGATCGTGGCGCAGGTCAACGCGCTCGGCCCCGATCTGGTGCTGATCGCCGGCGACTTCATCGACGGCCACGCCAAGGGGAATGCCGCGCGGCAGGCGACGGTGCTGGAAGAAGGGATGCGCGCGCTGCGCCCCCGCCTCGGCACGGTCGCGGTGCTGGGCAATCACGATCTGTGGACCGGGCAGGGCACGGTCCGCGCCACGCTGACCCGCGCGGGCGTCACGGTGCTGCACAATCAGGCGATCACGCGCGGCCCGCTCGCCATCGCCGGCCTAGGCGACATCTTCACCGGCCAGCAGAACGTGCACGCCACATGGGCCGCGCTGAAGCCGCTATCCGGCGCCCATATCGCGCTGACCCACTCCCCCGACCGCGCCGAAACCCTGCCCGCCGATGCCGGCCTTGTCCTCGCCGGCCACACCCATTGCGGCCAGGTCCGCCTGCCGCTGATCGGCGCGATCGACCCAGTCGCCCGCCTGCGCTACCCCTGTGGCCTGATGCGTGCCGGCGGCCGCACGATCGTGGTGACCGCCGGCCTCGGCACCAGCCTGCTCCCGTTCCGCCTGCTCGCCCCACCCGATCTGTGGCTGCTGACCTTGGGGCCAAAGTAACCCTCCCCTGCAAGGGGAGGTGGCATGTCGCAGACATGACGGAGGGGTGACCCGCCCTCGAGAGCGCGTCACCCCTCCACCATCGCTACGCGACGGTCCCCCTCCCCTTGCAGGGGAGGATCATGACTTTACGGCATCAGCACCGTATCGACGACGTGGATCACGCCGTTGGACTGCATGACGTCCTTGATCGTCACCATGGACATGCCGCCCTTGGCGTCGGTCAGCATCAGCTTGCCGCCCTTCATCATCGCGGTGAGCGGCTCGCCCTGTACCGTCGTCAGCATCGCCTTGCCGCCGCCGGCCTTGATCGCCTTGGCGATCGCCTTCGAATCCATCGTGCCGGATACGACGTGATAGGTCAGGATCGTGGTCAGCATCGCCTTGTTCTCGGGCTTCACCAGCGTGTCGACGGTGCCGGCGGGCAGCTTGGCGAAGGCGGCGTTGGTCGGCGCGAAGACGGTGAAGGGGCCGGGGCCGGACAGCGTCTCGACCAGCCCTGCGGCCTTCACGGCGGCTACCAGGGTGGTGTGATCCTTGGAATTGAGCGCATTCTCGACGATCGTCTTGGTCGGATACATGGCGGCGCCGCCCACCATCGGGTTGGCGGCCATCGCCGGCGCGGTCAGCATCGTGGCGCTGGCGGCCAGCGCGATCGTGGCGAACAGGTTCTTGCTCTTCATGTTGGCATCCTTTCGATGAAGTTCTGTGACTTCGGCGAAAGGTACGGGCCGGCGGCTGCGCGGGATGCAGGGGGGCGTGAAATTTGCGCGGGCTATCCCGCCGCGACATCCTTGCCGGCGATGGCATCGTCGATCAGCGCCTTCGCCCTCGGCCCGGTCCAGTCGAGCGATCCGCGCACGCGCCACAATTCCTTGCCCCTGGCGTCGTACAGGATCGTCATCGGCAGTTCGTCCGCCTTCAGCGCCAGCATCAGGCCGTTCTCCTTGTCGAGATAGGGCTGGAGGCTGGCGAATTTCTTCTTGGCGAAGAAGGGCGTCACCACGCGGCGGCCCTCCATGTCCTGGCTGATCGAGATCACCTTCAGCGATCCGGCGCGCTGGCGGGCCAGCGTGTCGAGCGTCGGCATCTCCGCCACGCACGGCGCGCACCAGGTGGCCCACATGTTCACCAGCAGCGGCTGGCCCCGGAAGGTGCCAAGCGTCGCGGGCGTATCGTCCGGGCTAGCGAAGGGGATGGCGGGCGCCTCGGCGCCCTTGTTGTCGAGGATGACCTTGGCGGTCTCCGCTTTGGGGGCGACGGCGGGCTGCGCTTGCGGCTCCGCGGGCTTTTTCCTATCGCATCCCGTCACCGCGGCACAGCCGAGCAGGAGAAGCGGGATTAGCGCGAACGAGGAAGAACGGGGCACAGGCAGCTCCAACGCGATGTGGGGCGGGCGCTTCGCCGAAGGGCCAGCCGCGATCATGCGCGAGATAAACGCCTCGATCCCCTTCGACAAACGATTGTGGCGACAGGACATCGCCGGCAGCCGCGCTCACGCCACGATGCTGGGCGCGCAGGGCATCGTCGCGGAGGGGGACGTCGCCGCGATCCTGGGCGGACTCGACGCGGTCGAGGCGGACTATGCCGCAAACGGCGTGGACGAGGATCTGGCGCTCGAAGACATTCACATGGCGACCGAGTCGCGGCTGGCCGACAAGATCGGCGCCGCCGCCGGCCGGCTCCACACCGCGCGCAGCCGCAACGATCAGGTCGCGACCGATTTCCGCCTGTGGGTGCGCGACGCGATCGATTCGGTCGAGGCGGGCTTGAAGGCGTTGCAGGTGGCGCTCGTCACCCGCGCCGGGGAACAGGCCGAGGCGGTGATGCCCGGCTTCACCCACCTCCAGGTCGCCCAGCCGGTGACGATGGGCCATCATCTGATGGCCTATTATGAGATGATCGCGCGTGATCGCGACCGGTTCGCGGCGGCCCGCAAGCGGCTCAACCGCTGCCCGCTGGGCGCCGCCGCGCTGGCGGGCACCGGCTTCCCGATCGACCGGCAGGCGACGGCCACGGCGCTCGGCTTCGATTCGCCGACCGACAACAGCCTCGATTCGGTCTCCGATCGCGATTTCGCGCTCGATTATCTGATGGCGGCGGCGCAGGCCTCGCTCCACCTGTCGCGGCTGGCCGAGGAGATCGTGATCTGGGCGAGCCAGCCCTATGGCTTCGTCACCTTGCCGGATGCCTATTCGACCGGCTCGTCGATCATGCCGCAAAAGCGTAACCCCGACGCGGCAGAATTGGTGCGCGGCCATAGCGGGCGGATCACCGGCTGCCTCGTCGCGCTGATGGTGACGATGAAGGGGCTCCCGCTGGCCTATTCCAAGGATATGCAGGACGACAAGCCGCCCCTGTTCGAGGCGCACGACCTGCTCGCTTTGTCGATCGCGGCGATGACCGGCATGATCGAGACGATCGGCTTCCGCGCCGATCGGATGCGGGGCGCGGCCGAGGCCGGCTATTCCACCGCGACCGACCTGGCCGACTGGCTGGTGCGCGTGGCCGACATTCCCTTCCGTGAGGCGCATCACATCACCGGCACGATCGTCCGCATGGCCGAGCGCGAGGGTGTGGCGCTGGGCAAGCTGCCGCTGGAGGCGATGACGGCGGTCGATCCGCGCATCGACGATCGCATCTTTTCGGCGCTTTCGGTCGATGCCTCGGTCGCGGCGCGCGCCAGCCATGGCGGAACCGCGCCGAGCGAGGTACGCAAGCGCGTGGCCCAGGCACGGGCCGCGCTGGAGATGGCGGAATGACGAAACGGATCGTCCTGATCGCGGGCTGCCTGATGCTCGCCGGCTGCGGCGGCAAACAGGTGCTGCAACCCGCCGAGGGCCGCCAGCTGCCGCCGCGCCCCGCGCTGGCGCAGACCACGCCTTCGCCCGATCAACTGCTCGGCGTGCCGCCCGCGATCCAGCCGGGCCGGTCGGACGAGCTGCTCACCAAGTCCGAGGAGCGGCGCGACGACCGTTTCTCGCTGCCGCCGCCATAGGACATCCGTGAACCATTTCGATTTGATCGACGGCGTCCTCCACGCCGAAGCCGTGCCGCTGACCCTGATCGCCGAGGCGGTCGGCACGCCGGTCTATGTCTATTCCACCGCCACGATCGAACGCCATGTCGAGGTGTTCCGCGAGGCGCTGGCCGGGATCGACGACCCCTGGATCGCTTATGCGGTAAAGGCCAATCCCAACGCCGCCGTGCTGGCGACGCTGGCGAAGCTCGGCCTCGGCGCCGACGTGGTCTCGGGCGGTGAACTGATGCGCGCGCGCGCCGCCGGCATTCCGGCCGAGCGCATCGTTTTTTCGGGCGTCGGCAAGACGGCCGACGAGATGGCGCTGGCCCTTCGCGAAGGCATCGGCCAGTTCAACCTAGAGTCCGAGCCCGAGGCGGAGATGCTGGCCGACGTGGCCGAGATGCTCGGCATGGTCGCCCCTTGCGCCTATCGCATCAACCCGGCGGTCGAGGCGGGCACCCACAGCAAGATCTCGACCGGCCGCGCCGACGACAAGTTCGGCATCGCCTACGATACTGCACTTGACGCTTATGCCCGCGCCGCCGCGCGGCCCAGCCTGAAGATGCAGGGCATCGCCGTCCATATCGGCAGCCAGCTCACCGATCTCGCCCCCAGCCGCGCCGCCTTCGAGAAGGTCGGGCTGCTGCTGGCGGCGTTGCGCGCGGCGGGGCATGCCATCGTCAACGCCGATCTCGGCGGTGGCCTCGGCGTTCCCTACGATCCCGCCAAGCCGATCCCGCCGCTGCCCGCCGCTTATGGCGAGATGGTCCGCGACGTGACTGCGGGCTGGAACGCGCGGCTGATGTTCGAGCCCGGCCGGCTGATCGTCGGCAATGCCGGCGTGCTGCTGTCGCGGGTGATCCGGGTGAAGGAGGGGGTCAACCGCCCCTTCGTGATCCTCGATGCCGCGATGAACGATCTGCTGCGCCCCGCCATGTACGAGGCCTGGCACGACATCCGCGCCGTGGTGCCGCGCGAGGGCGAGATGACCGCCCATGTCGTCGGGCCGATCTGCGAGACGGGCGACACCTTCGCGCGCGATCGCGAGATGGACCGGGTCGAGGCGGGCGATCTCGTCGCCTTCATGACGGCCGGGGCCTATGGCGCGACCATGGGGAACACTTATAACAGCCGGGCCCTGACGCCCGAGGTGCTGGTGTCGGGCAAGGATTGGGCGGTGGTGCGCAGGCGCCTGCCGCTGGAGACGTTGATCGCGGGCGACGAACTCGCCCCCTGGTTGCAGCAGGACCAACACGCGGAGGCTTGAGAGCATATGAAGCCAGTGAAGAAGGCAGTCTTCCCGGTCGCGGGCTTCGGCACCCGCTTCCTTCCCGCCACCAAGGCCGTGCCCAAGGAGTTGCTGCCCGTCGTCGATCAGCCGCTGATCCAGTACGCGATCGACGAGGCGCTGGCCGCCGGCATCGAGCAGATGATCTTCGTCACCGGGCGCGGCAAGCACGCCATCGAGGATTATTTCGACAGCGCGTTCGAGATCGAGGCCGATCTGCTGGCCAAGAACAAGCAGGAGATCATCGAGAAACTCGCCCCCACCCGCCTCGCGCCGGGGCAGGCGGCGTTCGTGCGCCAGCAGATCATGTCGGGCCTCGGCCATGCCGTATGGTGCGCGCGCCATCTGACCGGCGACGAGCCGTTCGCGGTGCTGCTGCCCGACGAGCTGTTGTGGAACCCGGCCTCCCCCTGCCTCACGCAGATGATGGAGACCTATCACGACAAGGGCGGCAGCGTGATCGCCGTGGTCGAGGTGCCGCAGGAGCATACCAAGCGCTACGGCATCGTCGATCCGGGCGCGATCGAGGGGCCGACGATCGAGATCAAGGGCTTCGTCGAAAAGCCCGATCCGTCGGTCGCGCCGTCGCGGATGGCGGCGGTCGGCCGCTACATTCTCGATCCGAAGGTGATGCGCCTGCTGGAGACGCAGGAGAAGGGCGCCGGCGGCGAGATCCAGCTGACCGATTCGCTCGCCAAGCTGATCGGCGATCAGCCCTTCCACGCCCGCGTGTTCGACGGCGCGCGCCACGATTGCGGCGAGAAATCCGGCTTCATCCAGGCGAATGTGGCGCTGGCGCTGGAACGCCCCGACCTGGAAGGCCCGCTGCGGGAGTATCTGAAGAGCCTGTGACCTCAAGTTCCTCCCCGGCACGGGGAGGGGGACCATCCGCAGGATGGTGGAGGGGGCTATCCACACGCGCTGCGCTTCGCTGTGAGCCCCCTCCGTCAGCCCTTCGGGCTGCCACCTCCCCGTACCGGGGAGGATCACAATGTGATCCCGTTCATCCCGAGCGCAGCCGAGGTCCGTGTGGCGGCCACCCGCATCTCGGCTACGCTCGATGCTGACCGATCCCTCGACTGCGCTCGGGACGAACGGTTTGGGTAAGGCTGGCGCCGCGCCACAATTTCCCGCTGTCCTACAGCCCCCGATTCGTGCCACCAGCCCCTCCCGCCGCGACTCCCCACCCGGAGGCCACGGCAAAAACCGGGGCTGTAGGATGCGAACTCCGTGAACTTCCCCATCTTCCTCCGCCTCGCCGGCCGGCCGGTGATCCTGCTCGGTGACGGCCCCGCCGCCGAGGCCAAGGGCCGGTTGCTCGACCGCGCCGGGGCGGTGATCGTCGGGGAGGAAGCGCCCGCCACGCTCGCCGTCGTCGCCATCGCCGATGACGCCGAAGCCCGCGCCGCCGTCGCCCGGCTCAGGGCGCGCCACATCCTCGTCAACGCGGTCGATCGCCCCGATCTGTGCGATTTCACCCTGCCCGCGATCGTCGATCGCGATCCGCTGCTGATCGCGATCGGCACCGGCGGCGCCTCGGCCGGGCTGGCCAAGGCGGTACGGCAGCGGATCGAGGCGCTGCTACCGGGCGGCGCCGGCGCGATTGCCACCGCGCTCGCCGCCGCCCGCGCCGCGATCCGCGCCCGCTGGCCCGATACGATCGCCCGGCGCGAGGCGATCGACGCGGCGCTGGCGGAGGGCGGGCCGCTCGATCCCTTCGCTGATACCGGATCGGTCGAGGGCTGGCTTGCATCCGAGACGGCCGATCAGCCTGCTGAAACCGCGCATGTCCTCCTGCGGTCGCCCGACGCGGACGATCTGACGCTTCGCGAGGCGCGGCTGCTTGGCCGGGCCGAGCGCATCTGCCATGGCCCCGACGTGCCCATCTCCATCCTGTCCCGTGCCCGCGCCGATGCCACCCGCATCGCGGGCGACCCGCCTGTCCCCGCCGGCCCCGGCCTCACGCTGATCCTGCGGTGGGCGGGATGAACGGCTGGGCGCTCAGCCTGTCGAGCAACGGCGCGGTCCGCTCGATCGACCCCGGCCATGCCTGCACGATGCCGCCCGAGGGCCAGTTCACCTGGGTCCACCTCGACGGCAAGGAGGCCGAGACCAACCGCTGGCTGCAACAGCATGGCCATTTGCCCGAAACCGTCGTCGCCGCGCTGACGGCGGTCGAGACGCGGCCGCGTTCGGAGGCCTTCGCCAACGGCGCTCTCGTCAATTTGCGCGGCCTCCACCCGGAGGGCGACCATGGCGGCGATCCGCTCGTCTCGATCCGGCTGTGGGCCGAGCGCGGGCGGGTGATCTCGGTCTCCTTCCGCCCGCTCGACGGCTTCGAGCATCTGCGCGCCGCGATGGAGGATGCCGAGCTGCACGATCCGGGCGACCTGATCTCGGCGCTGGCGATCCTCATCACCGCCAAGCTCGATCCGCATGTCGCCGATCTCGGCGATCTGGTCGATTCATGCGAGGCCGATTTCGATGCCGATCGCGCCTATGAGATGCGCCGCCTGATCGCCCGCGCCCGATCGCAGGCGATCGCCTACCGCCGCTTCGTCGTGCCCCAGCGGCAGGCGCTGGAGGGGCTGGCGATCATGAAGACCGAATGGCTGGAGGAGGCCGACCGCCTCCACCTGCGCGAAGCGGCCGACCGCTTCGCCCGCATGGGCGAGGAACTGGAGGCGGTGCGCGAGCGATCGGCCCTGCTCCACGAACAATTCACCGATCTGCGCGCCGAACAGATCGAGACGCGCACGTTGGTGCTGTCGGTCGTGGCGCTGGTGTTCCTGCCGCTGACCTTCCTGACGGGCCTGCTCGGCATGAACGTGGCGGGCATCCCCTTCGCGCATGAGCCGTGGGCGTTCGCGGCGGTGGTGGGGATGTGCGTCGCGGTGGCGGCGGCGATCGCGGTGTATTTCGTGCGGGCGCACTGGTTTCGGAATTGATCGTCATCCCGGCGAAGGCCGGGATCTCGGGAGGCTGGACGCACCGTTCGGGAGCTGCCTCAGCCCTACCCCAAGACGCCTGAGGCCCCGGCCTGCGCCGGGGCGACGGAAAGGCTCAACCCCGCTTGGCGCTCTTGCCCTTCGGCTCGCCCTTGTCGGCCACCTTGGCCTTGGGCTCGTCCTTCGCTTCCTCCTTCGCCGCGCTCTGCACCGGCGCCGCGCCATTGTTGAGGCGCGTGGCGAGCAGGCGGTTAAGGGTGGAGCGGAAGCGGCCGAGTTCGGCGCCGGCCAGCTGCGGCGCGCTGGCGAATTTCACCGAAGTCGGGTTGATCGCCTGGCCGTTGCGGTACAGCTCGTAATGGAGGTGCGGGCCGGTCGACATGCCGGTCGAGCCGACATAGCCGATCACCTGCCCCGCCGCGACGCGCTGGCCTACCGTGGCGACGATGCGGCTCATATGGCCGTATCCGGTGCCGAGGCCGCCGGCATGGGCCAGCTGCACATATTTGCCGTGGCCGCCGTGCCAGCCGGAGAATTTCACCACGCCATCGGTGGCCGCCACGATCGGCGCGCCATAAGGCGCGCCATAATCGATGCCCTTGTGGAGCCGCGAATAACCGAGCAGCGGATGGCGCCGCATGCCGAAGCTGGAGGTGACGCGGCCCGCGACCGGCATGCGCATCGTGCCCTTGGTCTGGCCGACGCCCGACGCCTCGAACCATTGCTCGCGGCCGCCGCTCTCCCACTTCAGGATGCGGACGTTCTTGGCGCCCTTGCCGCTCTTGTCGAGCCCGGCATAGAGCAGCCCGCCCGTCTCCGTCTCGCCGGTGGCGGCGCGGCGGTGGGCGATGATGAGGTCGAAGCGGTCGCCCGAGCGCACGTCGCGGCTGACCGAGACATGCTGGCCGAGCGCCCGCAGATAGGTCTCGACCGCCTTGGCCGGCGCGCCGGCGTTGCGCGCCGACTGGAACAGGCTGGCGCCGACCCGGCCCTGGATGCGCAGCGGCGTCTCGTCCACCGCGATCGGGATGCGGCGCAGGCGGAGATCGGGGCCGGCGCGCTCGACGGCGAGCGACAGTTCCAGCTTGGCGCGGAAGGAGAGGTGATCGAGCGGGCGGGGCGCGTCCTTGGCGGGGCGACGGCCCAGCGTCAGCTCCATGCGGGTGCCGGGCTTGATCGCGCCCAGCTCGACCGCGCCCGACACGAGCTGCGCGACCTTCCTGGCCTCGCTCTCGCCCACGCCGTTGCGGCCGAGGACGCGGGCGAAACCGTCGCCCTGGCCGAGCGTCGCGACCAGATCGATCGACGGCCGCTCGGGCGTGTCGGCGAGGCGCTGGACGGCTTCGGTCGGCGCCATGCGGCGGCCGGTGTCGCCGCCATAGGCCAATGGGGAAATCGCGGAGGCCGACGCCTCCTGCCACTCGGCCTCGCCCATCACCGGGCCGGAGGGGGCCTCCAGCGGGCGGAAGCCGGGGGCGAAGCAGCCGGCGGCGACGCAGAGCGCGGTGCAGGTGGCGAGGCCGCGCCACCATTCGCGGCTGCCGATGCGGCGGCCGAGATCGACCACCAGCTCGATATCGTCGATGCGCGACAGGCTCTTGGAAACGCGGGTGCGGACAGTGCTGCCGACCTGTTTCAGCGGGTTGGCCACCAGCGACACGTCGAGCGCGAGAGTCGGTGCGACTCCTGCCTGACCGAATCCCTGACTATGCTTGAGATACAAGCCCTGTGTCCCCCGGTGCGTCCCCCGCGACCGCCATGCGGTGCGAACCGAATGACTGTGGCAGCCAATCCTTAAAGTCAAACTAACCGAGCATTTTAACGATCGTCGCTGCGACGAAACGTGGCTTAGCGCGGCCAGGCGGCTGGAACTTCGCGGAAGATCGGCGGGCTCTTGCGTTTCCCCCGCGCGATGGCAATCTGCCGGACGAAATGGCGCGCTTCGCAAGTCAGCCGCTCGTCGCGGTGCTCGGGCCCACCAATACGGGCAAGACGCATCTCGCGGTGGAGCGGATGTGCGGCCATTCCAGCGGCATCATCGGCTTCCCCCTCCGCCTGCTGGCGCGCGAAGTGTATGACCGGGTCGTCGCGATCAAGGGCGAGAAGAGCGTCGCGCTCATCACCGGCGAGGAGAAGATCGTGCCGCCCGAGGCGCGTTATTTCCTCTGCACGGTCGAATCGATGCCCATGGAGCGCGACGTCGCCTTCCTCGCGATCGACGAGGCGCAGTTGGGCGCCGATCCGGAGCGCGGCCATGTCTTCACCGATCGGCTGCTGCGCGCGCGGGGCCGCGAAGAGACGATGATCCTGGGATCGGAGACGCTGCGCCCCGTGCTGACCCGGCTGCTGCCCGAGGTGGAGGTCATCAATCGGCCGCGCTTCTCGACGCTCAGCTATGCCGGCGCCGCCAAGCTCTCGCGCCTGCCGCCGCGCTCGGCGATCGTCGCCTTCTCGGCCGAGGAAGTCTATGCCGTGGCGGAGATGCTGCGGCGGATGCGCGGTGGCGCGGCGGTGGTGATGGGCGCGCTCAGCCCCCGCACCCGCAACGCGCAGGTGGCGATGTTCCAGGCGGGCGAGGTCGATTATCTGGTCGCGACCGACGCGATCGGCATGGGCCTCAACATGGATGTGGCGCACGTCGCCTTCGCCTCGCTGCGCAAGTTCGACGGCAAGAAGGTGCGCCGGCTGGGCGTATCGGAAATGGCGCAGATCGCCGGCCGCGCGGGTCGCCACCAGCGCGACGGCACGTTCGGCACGCTCTCCTTGGAGGGCGCGCAGGGCGCCACGTTCGAGGAGGAGGAGATCGAGGCGATCGAGGGCCATCGCTTCCCGCCGCTCGACCATCTCTTCTGGCGCGACGGCGAACCCTCGACCGAAAGCCTCGACGAACTGATCGCCGATCTGGAGCGCCGCCCCGACGAGCCGATGCTGCGCGCCGCGCCGCTCGCGGTCGATCTCGCCGTCCTGAAACGTATGGCCGAGGAGCCGTGGGTGCGGGAGCGCACGGCGCGGCGGCCGGGGATGGTGAAGCGCCTGTGGGGCGCCTGCGGCCTCCCCGATTTCCGCCGCACCGGGGCCGAAGCCCATTCGCGCCTCGTCGGCCGCGTCTTTCGCCATCTGAGCGAGGAGACGGGCCATCTGCCGGTGCAATGGTTCGCCGACGAATTGCAGCGGCTCGACAATATGCAGGGCGATGTCGAGACGCTGTCGGATCGGCTCGCGGGGGTACGGACCTGGGCCTATATCGCGCAGCGGCCCGACTGGCTGGCCGATCCCAAACATTGGGCCGGCCGGGCGCGATCGATCGAGGAGGCGCTGTCGGACGCGCTCCACCAGCGGCTGACCCAACGCTTCGTCGATCGGCGCACCGCCGTGCTGATGCGCGATCTGGGCGCGCGCGGCGGCGAGCTGCTGCCGGTGAAGGTGGCCGAGGACGGTACCGTCACGGTCGACGACGAGCCGATCGGCCACCTGATCGGCTTCCGCTTCAAGACCGACCATCGCGCGCGCCATGGCGACATGAAGCGGCTGCTGGCGGCGGCCGAGCGGCGGCTGGGCGACGAACTGGCGAGCCGCGCCCGCGCGCTGGCGGCGGACGGCGACGAGGCGTTCACGCTCGCGACCGATCCCGGCCGCCCGGTCGCGATCTTCTGGCGCGGCGACGTGGTGGCGCGGTTGCAGCATGGCCGGGCGCTGACTCAGCCGAGGGTCCACCTCCACCGCGCGCTCGACGTGCTGACCCCGGCGGATCGCAAGGGCGTCGAGACGCGGCTGGAGGCGTGGCTGGTCGCGAGCGTCGCCAAGCAATTGTCGGCCCTGTCGGCGCTGGCCTTCGCCGCGCGCGATGCCGAGCGGGCGGCGCCCTTGCGCGCCCTGCTGGCGCCGCTGGCCGAGGCGGGCGGGGTGTTGCCGCGCCATCAGGTCGAGGCGGTGGTCGAGGCGCTCGATCGGCCGCTGCGGCAGGAGGCGGCGCTGCTAGGCCTGAAGATCGGCACGCTCGACGTCTATCTGCCCGCGCTCATCAAGCCGGAGGCGATGCGCTGGCGGCTGGCGCTCCACGCGGCGCAGGAGGATGGGGTGATGCCCGAGATGCCATCGGCCGGCGCGGCCTCGCTCGCCACGCCGAAAGATGCCGCGCTCTGCGCCGCCTGGGAACGCGCCGGCTATCGCCCGCTCGGCGCGCAGATGCTGCGGATCGATCTGGTCGAGCGGCTGGCGCGGATCGTCCATGACGCGCGCACCGGCCGCGCCGCCTTCAATCCCGATCCGGCGCTCGCCACCTCGCTGGGCCTGCGCAGCCCGAGCTTCGCGCAATTGATGCTGGCGCTCGGCTTCCGCCCGATCGGCGCCGAGGACGAGCGCAGCTGGGTGTGGCGCGGCAAGCGGGCCAAGCCCGTGCGCGACGTGCGCCCGCCCCGCCCCGGCAACGCCTTCGCCGCGCTCGCCGCGCTCCAGGCGATCGGCCGCTGAGGGGCGCCGTGCGGCTCGACCTGTTCCTGTGGCACGCCCGGATCACCAAGACGCGCGCGCAGGCGCAGGCGATCGCCCATGGCGGCCATGTGCGGATCGACAGCCGCCCGGTAAGCCGCGCCGCCGCCGCCGTCGCGGTGGGCAATGTGCTCAGCTTCGTCGCGCAGGAGCGGGTGCGCGCGATCCGCATCGAGGCGCTGCCGGCGCGGCGCGGGCCGCCTGCCGAGGCGCGCGCCTGCTACACCGATCTGCTCGCGCCGGCCGACGCCGGGCACGGCGCGGAACACGAGGACGTTGACGATGACGACGGGGGCTCATAGAGCCCGGCCACTCCACTGATCGAGCCCGAACCGCCCATGACCTACGTCGTCACCGACGCCTGCATCCGCTGCAAATATATGGACTGCGTGGAAGTGTGTCCCGTGGACTGCTTCTACGAGGGCGAGAACATGCTCGTCATCAATCCCAGCGAGTGCATCGACTGCGGCGTGTGCGAGCCCGAATGCCCGGCGGAAGCGATCCTGCCCGATACGGACAGCGGGCTGGAAAAGTGGATCGAGCTGAACAACGAATTCGCCAACCAGTGGCCGAACATCACCCGCAAGCGCGAGGCGCCGGCGGATGCGGACCAGTGGAAGGACGTGAAGAACAAGCTCGAGACCGAATTCTCGCCGGAGCCCGGCCAGGGCGACTGATTTCAGCGTGCCCGGCCAGGCCGTTTCGGCCCTGTCGCGACAGGGCCGAAACGGCCTTGTCTGCGCCAACAGTTGGCAAAAGCCCGAAATTCGGCTATAGCGCGCCCAAGGCAAGGGGCGTGGCGAATCGCGCTCGTCCGGAAAAATTGGTGATTACGGTCGGCGAACCGTGCTGGCAGGCCCCTTTCCTCGGGTGCCCGGCCAGGCCCGCCGGCCGATCCTGGCGAAAGGTATCAGTGAATGGCTGCCAAGGCGCTTAGTTTCGTCGTGGGGGATTATGTCGTGTATCCCAAGCATGGCGTGGGCCGGGTAATCGAATTGCAGAGCCAGGAGATCGCGGGCGCCAAACTCGAACTCTACGTCCTTCGCTTCGAGAAGGAGAAGATGACCCTCCGCGTGCCGACCAACAAGGCCGAATCGGTGGGGATGCGCAAGCTCTCGTCGAACGTGACGATGACCGAGGCGCTGACGACCCTGAAGGGCAAGCCCAAGGTGAAGCGCACCATGTGGTCGCGCCGCGCGCAGGAATATGAGGCCAAGATCAATTCGGGCGACCTGGTGTCGATCGCCGAAGTGGTCCGCGATCTGTTCCGCGCCGACGACCAGCCCGAGCAGAGCTATTCCGAGCGCCAGATCTTCGAGGCGGCCACCAGCCGCCTCGCCCGCGAACTGGCCGCGATGGAGCAGACCGACGAGCCCAAGGCGCAGGAAAAGATCCTCGACATCCTCCGCGCCTCCGCGGCGGCGATGGCGAAGTAAGCCCTTTCGGGTTTCGGGAAACAGGGGGCGGGCCGAGCGATCGGCCCGCCTTTTTTTCATGGCCGTCGTCCCGGCGAAGGCCGGGATCTCAGGCGGCTGGGGGCGACGGGGGTGTGGCTCCCCGGATGGCTCGCGCCACCGCCTGAGATCCCGGCCTGCGCCGGGATGACGGTTCGGGGTTACTTCGGCACGGTCGCCGGGATCGTCGCCGCCGGCTGCGCGAACATCGAGGCGACCACCGCGATCGACCGGTCCGCCGCCGCGCGGTCGATCGTCTCGTTGGGGTCGTTATAGCCGAACGTGTCGTCGCTGCCGGTATCCTGCACGACGATGCCATCGCGCCGCGCCAGCACGCTGACATGGTTGTAATAGATGCCGTAATGCGCGCCTTCCTGCGGGATCAGCCAGGCGATCTGGCCGCGCACCGGCAGGATGCTCTCGTCGCGGAACAGCGCGCGCGATCCATAGCCGGTGCAGGCGATGATGACCTTTTCCTTCAGCTTGCCGAAATCGCCGGTCTCGTTGAATTCCATCGGTACGAAGCGGCCGCCGCCCAGCATGAAATCCATTTCCAGCTGGCGCGCGAAATCGGCGACGTTGAAGGCGATCGAGCTGTTGCGGCGCACGAAGGGCGCGGCGAAGGGGTGGCTGCCGGGCGGCAGCATCTGCGCGCGCGGCGTCAGGTCGCGCACCCGATCGCCATATTCGACGAATCCCAGGGTGCGCGGCGCATTGCTGGAGCGCGCCGAATTGGGATCGGGCATCTCGTCGGCCAGCATATAGCGTTCGGTCCACTCGACCGGATCGCCGGGCGTGCCGAGAAAGGACATGTGCCTCGCGTAGCTGGCCCGCGTCATCTGCTCCCACAAGGCCGGGAAGTCGGGCGCGACGGCGCTTTCCAGCGCGACACGCGAATCCGGCGACCAGGTGCCGGTGGCGCGCGCCGAGCGCACGTCGGGGAAGCGTTCCTTGGCGTAGATCGTGACCTTCGCGCCGGCGCGCTGCGCGGTGATGGCGGTGGTGAGGCCGATCGCGCCCGCGCCGATCACGGCGATGTCCTTGGCGCCCAGCGCCATCGCCTTGGCGACGGCGATGTCGGCCGATCCCCACGAGAGCGACCAGCCGCTGCCGCCATGGCCATAGTGGCGGATCACATGCTTGCGGCCGACTTCCTCGACATCGAAGCGCGGGCCGGCGGCGCGGAACGGGCGCAGGCAGACGGTGGTGCGGAAGATGCGATCGGGCGTGGCGCGGATCGGCACGATCGCCGGCAAGGGCGCCAGCAGCGGCGCGATCGTCTGCGCGCCGAGCCGCCCCGGCAGGGCAAGCGCGGCCATGGCGCCGGCACCGCCGACGCTTCCCAGAAATTCCCGTCTCCGCATACTGACGCACCCCTAAGATGGTTGTTCGGCGCCCTCTCCCAAGGCCCGCATAGTGCACGGATGGCGCGTGCGGCCAAGCGTGAAGCGGCTTGAACCGCAAATTCATGTGTATTATGTCGCCAACACAGTTGAAGGAGAGACATGATGCGCCTGCCCGTCCTCGCCGCGATCCTCGCCACGGCGGCCGTCGCCGCGCCCGCCTCGGCCGCGGTCCGCACCTTCCCGCTCGGCGCCTATGACGCGATCGAGGCGGCCGGGCCGTTCACGGTGGACGTTCACACCGGCAAGCCCACCGGCGCGCGCGCCGTCGGCAGCCAGAAGGCGCTCGACCGGCTGGAAATCGAAATCCGCAACCGCACCCTCTATATCGGCACCAAGCGCGGCATGAGCGGCTTCTGGGGCGACGATCTCGGCAAGGTGACGATCACGGTGGGCGCGGGCAAGCTGGAGGCCGCCGCGCTGACCGGATCGGGCGACCTGACGATCGATCACGTCACCGGCCCGACCTTCGATCTGGCGCTGCGCGGATCGGGCAGCGCCAGCCTGCCGCATGTCGCGACGGGCAAGCTCGGCCTCGCGCTGACGGGGTCGGGCGATGCGACGCTGGCGGGCCGTGCCGAGACGGTGGCGATCAACCTGCGCGGTTCGGGCGACATCGGTGCCAAGCGTTTGATGACCCGCACCGCCGCGATCTCGCTGATGGGATCGGGCGATATCGATCTGGGCGCATCGGGCAGCGCGGTGGTCAATCTGATGGGATCGGGCGACGTGACCATCAACGGCGGCGCGCGCTGCACGGTGAACCGCAAGGGCTCGGGCGAGGTGCATTGCTGAGATGAAGGGCTGAAACCTCCGGATCCGGACGGGCGCATGGACGGGGCGAGCGTCTCGCTTATGCGTCGTCCCGCAGGAAAATCCCGTCCGCCTGCAACATCTCCCGGCTGTCCGGATCATGAAACCCCGGATGCAGCCCGATGCAGCGATAGCCGAGCGCCGCCAGATCGCCGACCAGCCCGCACAGCAGCGATCCGCCCTCGTAGAGCGGGGTCAGCGACATCTCGATATGCAGCAGCGGACAGCGCGGCAGCACCGGCGCCGCGCCGCGCAGCACCTCCGCCTCGAACCCCTGCACGTCGATCTTGAGGAAATAGCGCTCGCTCTCCGGCCGGTCGGCGATCGCCTCGGCCAGCGGCAGCACCTTGACCGTCTCGGTGCGGACATAGGCCGATTCGGGCGCCGCGTCGCTATGGCGCGCCAGCATCGGCAGGATGGAGGAACTGAGCAGATTGCCCGCGACATTGATATCGACCGTGCCGGCTTCCGCGCCGATCGCCAGTGGCGGCGCCACCTGCCAGCGTCGATGCGCGCTCGCCTCGGCCACCAGTGCCGCATGGGCATCGGCCAGGGGCTCGAACGACAGGATCTGGCCGGACCATCCCGCCCGGATCATCCGCGCGCCGAACTGGCCGATATTGGCCCCTACATCCAGCATCGTCCCCGCGCCGTGCCGCCCGGCGAGGAACACCAGCGTGTCATATTGATCGCAGACGGGCGAGTAACGGTTCATCTCGACGCCGAAGCGGCGCCCGATCGACTTCACCTTGTGCATCAGCATGGCCGGCTCCCCCGCTATGCGCCCTGCTCGGCAATGTTCGTTTCCGGCGCTTCAAACGCAGTAGGATGCTTGATGGTTGCATGGCGCGTGCACACATCGTCAAGACGATGCCTCCACTCAACATGACCAAGGTCGCCGTCGGCTGCGGCGATGCCGATGCGCTGCGCCGCCGGATCGAGGGCCGCGCCGCCGCCGGCGAGGTCGCGATCCACACCCGTTACCGCCCGACCCGCCACGGCGAGATGATCGGCGGATCGCTCTACTGGATCGTCAAGCACCGGCTGGTCGCCCGACAGGAGATCGTCGGTTTCGCCGAGGACGAGCAGGGCCATTGCCTGATTCGCCTCGCCGCGACGCTGGTCCCCGTACGCCAGCGCCCCAAGCGCGCCCACCAGGGCTGGCGCTACCTCACGCCCGAGGACGCCCCCGCCGACTTCGACGGCGAGACCGACGATCTCGCCGCCATGCCGCCCAGGCTGATCGGCGCGCTGGCGTCGCTGGGGCTGATCTGATCCGCCTCCGAGGCTGTCATCCCCAATGATTGGCCTGATGCGGGCTAGGCCATGTCCGCGCGTGAATGCAGGCCCTTCACATGTGTGCGGATATGCTGATGCACATGCTCCAGATGCGCGCGGATTTCCGCGGCGGCGGTATCGGCGTCGCGGGCGCGCAGGGCCGTCACCAGCCGCATGCGCGATTCGAACAATGTCTCCTGCAACATGAAATAGCCGGGAGCGGCCGTGAACGGCTTGAAGATGGCGGTGAGGGAATCGATCAGGAGAGCGTAGATGCGGTTGCGCGTCGCCTGGGCGAGCAGGGCGTAATATTCGGTCGAGCAGGCATAGCGTTCGGCGATCGTGTGGACTTCCGCCGTGCGCCGGGCGATCGCCTCCAGCCGGTCGAGTTCCTCTTCGGTCGCCCGCTCGCAGGCCAGCCGGACGATATGGTCCTGGATCGACAGGCGGACCTCGGTAAGCTCGTCGATATCGACGCTGCCCATCGTGACATAATCCTGCATCGCCTGGACGACGCGATCCGGCTCGGCGGCCTGGAGGACGGCGCCGCCCTTCGCCCCCTTCATGTTGCGGATGATTCCCGCGACCTCGAGAGTGCGCAGCGCCTCGCGCAGCGCCGTCCGGCTGACCTGAAATTGCAGGGCCAGCTCGCGTTCGGGCGGCAGCTTGTCGCCCGCCTTCAGGCGGCCGGCGATCAGCTCGTTGCGGATGCTTTCGCAGATGATCTCGAACGCGCGCGGCCGCTGGATCGGCGTGAAGGCGGTCTTGACGGGATGGGGCGGCACAGGCGGCATGGCGAACTACCTATAAGCGCCTGCCATCGCCAGACAATGATCCGCCGGCATCGCGACGGGCCGGCAGGATGTGCCGCCGCGTCAGCACCAGCGCCGCCCCGTTCAGCGCCAATATCGCCGCGAGCGCCGCGAAGAACACCGCGCCGCCGCCCGTGAGGATCGCACCGGCGAGCGAGCTGACGATCGCGCCCAGCCGCCCCGCGCCGGACATCAGCCCGATGCCCCGCCCACGCAGCGCGGTGGGAAAGGCATTCGCGCCGACCGCGTAGAGCGACGATTGCACCGCGCTGCCGAACAGGCCGAGGGCGAACAGCCCGGCGAGCAGGATCGCGGCATTGCGCCCGCCCGCGATCGGCAGGAGGATGAGGGCGGCACACAGGATCGCGGCGGCGAACGCCATCGGGATCAGCAGGCGGCGCGATCCGAACCGCGCCATCATCGAAGCCGCGCCCAGCGCCCCGATCACCCCGCCGACGTTGAAGATCGTGAGGCCCATGCTGGCCACCGCCATCGAAAAACCGGCGCCGACCAGCAAGGTCGGCGCCCAATTGTACATGAGGTAGATCATGAACAGGCCGACGCCCATCGCCGCCGACAGCGCCAGCGTGTCGCGGCGCAGGCCCGGCGCGAACAGCAATCGGGTCGGCACTTTGCCCTTGCCCGACGGGGATGGCAGGATCGACGAGGCGAAGCGCCGGTGCGCCTCGCCCATGCGCGCCGCGAAGCGGGCGAGATCGGCGGCGCGCGCCGCCTGTGTCGCCAGATAGCGGGGCGATTCCGGCAGCAGGAAGACGAGCAGCAACGTCGTGACGAGCGTCAGCCCGCCGCCGACATGGAAGAGCGAGCGCCATCCGAAATTCGGCAGCAGCGCGGCGGCCATCGCCCCGCCGAGGATGCCGCCGAGCGAGGCGCTGACCATGCCGGCCGTCACGGCCAGGCTGCGATGGCGGGCGGGGGTGAGTTCGGCGATGATCGCGGCGGCGCTGGCGGGGGCGCCGCCCAGGCCGAGGCCGGCGACGACCTTCAGGATCGTGATCTGGAAAAGGCTGTCGGCGAAGCCGGTCAGGGTGGTGGCGGCGCCGAACAGGCCGACCGACAGGATGAGCGCCGGGCGCCGGCCGAGGCGGTCGCCGATCCAGCCGGCGATCACCGTGCCCGCCGCCATGCCCACGAAGCCGAGGGCGAAGATCGATCCCAGCGCCTCGCGGCTGACGCCCCATTCGCGGATGAGCGAGGGCGCGGCCAGGCCCATCACCTGATTGTCCAGCCCGTCGAGCAGGATCGCCATCGCCGCCAGCGCCACGGCGCCGATCTGGAAAGGGGTCATGGAGCGGCCGTCGAGCCATTGCTCCACCGTCGGCAGCGCGGCGGTGCCATTCGCGTCGGCGTTCATGACTCTCTCCCTGATCTTATTGGACAGACCAATAACTCGGGAGGCGTGAAGGGCAAGGCCCGTTCGCCGAAAGCCATCCATTTAGCAGGCGGCTATTCGATTTTGGTGTGTTTAGGAAAAGGGATTGAGGCTTAGGTCCATTGGACATACCAATGCGGATGACCGGCATCCGGCGGGAGTATCTTCGCGCTCGGGACAAGGCAGGTTGGCAGGACAGGGCTATCTCCGCCCTCCCGACGCCACGCCCGCCACCGTATGCCGGAACGTCATGGAAGGGCCGCCATCGGCTGCGTGTCGCCGCAGTCCGCACGGCCCCAAGAAACAATGTCGGATCACATCGGCGATCAAAGCCGGGGTCGTTGCGCGTCAATCGCGCGAACAAGGGGATGAGGAATGGCAGACACTTCGACGAACTATCTCTATGCGGCGCTGCGGGGCGGCGTTGCCACCGGCGCGCTGATCCTGGCCTGGTCCGCGCAGGCCGGCGCGCCCGAACAGGCGCAAGCAGCGGCATCGGCCAACACGGCTGCGACAGCCCAAACCCCGCCGGCCCAGACGCCGCCGGCCCAGACACCCCCCGCTGATGCCCCCGCCGTGCCGGACAGTGAGATCGTCGTCACCGGATCGCGCATCCAGCAGAACGGCTTCGCCTCGCCGACCCCGGTTACCGTCGCCTCGTCGGAGCAATTGACGCTCGGCCAGCCCGCCAGCCTGAACGACGGCATCGTCCAGCTTCCCCAGTTCAACGGCTCCTTCGGGCCGGGCAATGCCGGCGCCGCGATCCGGCCGACCGGCAATACCGGTACGGTCCTCAACCTGCGCGGCGTCGGCAGCATCCGCACGCTCATCCTGCTGGATGGCATCCGCGTTCCGCCGACGAGCCAGTTGGGCCTGGTCAACGTCGACATTATCCCGCAGCAGTTGGTGAAGCGGGTCGATACGGTCACGGCCGGCGCCTCGGCCGCCTACGGCTCCGATGCCGTGTCGGGCGTGGTCAATTTCGTCATCGACAGCAAGTTCAAGGGGCTGAAGCTCCTCGCCCAGCGCGGGATCGCCACGCGGGGCGACAATGGCAGCTATCAATTGGGCGCGGCCGGCGGTTTCGATGTCGGCGGGCGCGGCCATCTGGTGCTGAGCGCCGAACGGCGCCACACCAACGGACTGATGAAGGACGACCGGCCGGCGGGCGCGGTGACGGCGGGCGGCGTCGGCTCTACGGGCGTGGGCACGCTCGGCAGCGCCTCCAACCCGATCATCTACATCCGCGACGGCCTGCGCTGGAACCTCAATTCCAACGGCGGCCGCGTCACCAGCGGCCCGTTCCTCGACACGGTGTTCCTCTCCGGCCCCAACGATTACCGCGCGGCCATTCGCGGCACGGCGCTGCTGTCCCCCGGCTATTATCAGGGTGGCGACTATTTCTACGAGCCGCCGAACACGACGCTGCTGCCGCGCACGACCTCGAACAACCTCTTCGGGCGCTTCACCTATGACGTGACCGACAGCATCACCGCGACCGCGACGGGCATCTTTTCGCGCACCACGAACAGCGTGTTCGGCCACTTCAACGATCCGCTCAACGTGCCGATCTACAGCGGCAACGCCTATCTTCCGGCGGCCTTGCAGGCGCAGCTGACCGCCACCAACACGCCGTCCTTCACGCTCTCGAAGTTCGCGGCGGCGGACGGCCCGATCAAGCTCGCCGACAAGACCGATTATTATTACGGGGGGCTGTCCTTCGCCGGCAAGCTCTTCGGCGACCTGACGTGGAACGCCGATTACAATCACGGCGAGTCCATTCTCCACATCGATCAGTCGAACCTGTTCGAGCTGCGCAATTTCTACGCGGCGATCGATGCGGTGGACGAGGGGCAACTGCGGACCGGCGTGCGCAACGGCAACATCGTCTGCCGGGTCGCGGTCACCAACCCCGGCCTGTATCCCGGCTGCGTGCCCTATAACGATCTGGGCTTCGATTCCGCGTCAGCCGCCGCCAAGGATTATGTGACCGGCACCGCCTCGCTCCGCTCGCGCTTGAAGCAGGATTCGATCGCGGCCAGCGTTCAGGGCAGCCTGATCGATCTGTGGGCCGGCAGCCTGTCGTTCGCGGCGGGTGCGGAATATCGCAAGCAGTCGCTCGGCGTCACCAGCAACAGCGATCCGAACGTCAGCCGCCCGGTCACGGGCATCCGCGGGCTGACGGCCGACGCGACGCGCTTCTACCTGACCACGACGGCCCAGACGCGCGGTAGCTACGAGGTGAAGGAAGGCTTCCTCGAACTCAGCCTGCCGCTGATCCGCGATGCGTCCTTCACCAAGTCGCTCGAGCTGAACGGCGCGGTGCGCTACACCGATTACAGCACCAGCGGGAATGTGACGACGTGGAAGGTCGGCGCGGTGTGGGCGCCGATCGAGGACATCCGTTTCCGCGTCACGCGGTCGCGCGATATCCGGGCGCCTACGCTCTACGACCTGTTCCTCGGCACGCAGCCGGGCATCAGCTCGGTGTTCGACATCCACACCAGCACGTCGTCGTCGATCATCACCTCGACGCAGGGCAATCCCGATCTGCGGCCGGAGGTGGGCAGCACGCTCAGCGCGGGCGTCGTCATCCAGCCGAGCTTCCTGCCGCGCTTCGGGGCGTCGATCGATTTCTACAAGCTGAAGATCAAGGATGCGATCGGCACGCTGACCATCCCGGATATCCTCCAGGCGTGCGAGCAATCGGGCGGCTCGGGCCAGATCTGCGGCCTGATCGTGCGCCCCGGTCCCTTCAGCGACCGGACGCCCGCGAACACGCTCACCTCGGTCAATCTCGCCCCCGTCAACGCGGCGACGCTGGAGACGCAGGGCGTGGATTTCGAGGCGAATTACCGCGCGCCGATCGGCGCGGGCTCGCTCGCCTTCCGGCTCTACGCCTCCTACATCGACAAGCTGGTCGTGCAGACCAGCCCGTTGCAGGCGCCGGTCAATTACGCCGGCTGGGGCGACGTGAACCCGCTGGGTTCGGGCAATCCGCTGCCCAAGACCAAGGGCACCTTCTCGCTGACCTACACGGGTGACAGCGGCCTGACCCTGTTCGTGCAGGAGCGCATGATCGGCAAGCTCAAGCGCGGCTCACCGATCAGTATCGTGAACGAGCCCGGCGTGCCGACCTATTTCTACACCGACGCGACCATCTCCTATGCCCTGCCGGCCTATGGCGGAAAGGCCGAGCTGTTCGTGACGGCCAACAATCTGTTCGACCGGCGCTATCCCTTCTTCGCCCAGCCCGGCGCCGTGCCCGGCCTCTACTTCGCCAGCTCGCCGGGGCTGTACGACGTGGTCGGCACCAATGTGACGGTCGGTGTTCGAATGAAGCTGTAAAGGGTTGGATGGGGGCCGGCGCGGACGGGATGCTATCCGTGCCGGCCATCCCGGCGGGTGTGGGCGCGAGCCCCTCGACCCGGCCGAGGAGACGTTGGAGAGAGCGATGAAGCACGAAAACCCCGTCCACCCCAGCCTAGATCCGGCGGGCGCGCTCGCCCGCATGGTCAGCGACACGCGGTTCGAGGATATTCCCGCCGACGTGATAGATCTGGCCAAGCGGGCGATCTTCGACACGCTGGCCGTCACCGTCGCGGGATCGGGCTGGGAGGTGAGCCCCGCCATCGCCGATCTGGTAGGCGAATGGGGTGGCGCGCCACAGGCCCGCGTGCTGATGCACGGTCACCGCGTGCCGGCGCCGATGGCGGCTTTCGCCAATGGGGTGATGGCGCGCGCCATCGACATGGGCGACGTGCACGAGACCGGCGGCCACATCACCGAATGGAACGTGCCGGCGATGCTGGCGGTGCTCGGCATCGCCGGGCGCCCCGTCAGCGGCAAGGATTTCCTGGTCGCTTATGTCACGGGCGGCGAAGTCGGCGTGCGCGCCAGCGCGGCGCTCAACCTGGTCCGCTATCATACGACGTGGGGCATGCCGGGCGAGTGGAACGGGCCGCTCTGTGCAACCGCCTCGGTCGCGCGCCTGATGGGCCTCGATGCCGACGGGATCTGGAACGCGATGGGCATGGCCTACACCGTCCACGGCATGTCGGAATATAACAAATATTCCGAAGGCACGCAGATGGCCCGCGTGCAGCACAGCTTCGCGGGCGATACCGCCGTCAAGGCCGTGCTGCTCACCCAGCGCGGCGTGACCGCCCCGCGCGGCATCTTCCAGGGCGTCCCCAGCGGCATCCTCCGCCATATCGCGTGGGACGATGTGCGGCCGGAACTGCTGACCGACGGGCTGGGCACGCGCTGGCAGCTCGCCGAGGGCCTGTCGATGAAGCCCTATTCGGCCTGCAAATTCACCCACAGCTTCATCGCCAGCACCATCACGATCATGCGGGACAACCGGATCGATCATCAGGATATCGAGCGGATCGACTGCCGGGGCAGCGAGGGATCGCGCATGACCTTCGAGCCCGCGCTCGCCAAGTGGAACCCGCGCAGCGTGCCCGAAGCGATGTTCAGCGCACCCTATACGATCGCCACCGCCGCCATCACCGGCGGCTTCTTCCTGGGCGACCTGAGCGCGGCGGAGGTCCTGCGCGAGGACCGGCAGGCGATGATGCGCCGGGTCCACATCACCAGCGATCCCGCCTTGACCGACCAGTTCGAGGGCTTCCCGGTCCGCATCACGCTGAAGGATGGCCGCGCCTTCGAACATGTCACGCCCTATGTGCGCGGCCACACCCGCAATCCGATGACCTGGGACGATCTGGCCGACAAGCTGCGCCGCTGCGCGCCGTTCGGGGCGGTGGCGCTTTCGCCGGAACGGCAGGCGAGGCTGGCCGATCTGTGCCGCAATCTCGAGAACCTCGAGGACGTCGGCGACATCGTCGAGACCATGACGCCGTAACACCGGCAGCCCTTGCAGACCAAAGCTCCCCTGGGCGCTGGCAGGCACCGCCAGCGCCCCTTTTTTCATGAAAGACCATCCGATGCCGCGCGCATCGATCCCGTCCCCCACCACCGCGAAGGTGAGTTGCGGTATGGGGATACGCATGCTCTAGCTGGCGCATGAAGATGCGCGAGCTGGAGGAGCGGACCGGGGTCCATCGCGAGACGATCCGCGTCTATCTGCGCCATGAGCTAATCCCTCCGCCGGTGCGGCCGCGCAAGACGGTGGCGGATTATGGCGAGGAGCATGTGCAGGCGATCAACGCCGTGCGCCGGTTGCAGACCGACAGCCGGCTGACCCTGCCGCAGATCAAGGCGCTGCTGAGCGGCGACGCGGCGGACCAAAGGGTCAGCGCCAACGTCTTCACCCATCTGGAGCAGCTCGTCTCGGCGCGGGTCGGGCTGGACGAGCATCTCGTCACGCTGGCGGCGCTGGCGGCGCGCTATCCGCACGCCCGGCGCGACGCGCGGGCGCTTGCGAGCGTGGGCGTGCTGAGGATCGAGGCGGACGATGATGGCGGCGATGCCGTCACGCTCACCGATGCCGAACTGGTGTCGATCTGGGGCGAGATGCGCAAGGTCGGCTTCCTCGAGGATCTCGATTTCAGCCCGAAGATGCTCGATTTCTATGTCGAGGCGGCGCGATTCGTGGCGGGGTGGGAGGCGCGGACCTTCCTCGATCGCACCGAGGGGATGATCGGCGAGGAGGCGGCGGCGGCCATGATCGAACGCGCGCTGCCGCTGATGCTCAACTTCTTCGGCCTGCTGCGCCGCAAGGAATTCATGCGTAACATCCGGACCGGGCAGGTGGCGGAGACGGTGCTGCCCCCGCCCGGTCTGGCCCCGGTCACATCGTCAGAACGGCCTTCACGCAAACCCCGGCATATTGGTCCGCGATCGCCGAATTGATCTCGGCCAGCGGATAGCGGGTGATGAGCCGGTCGAACGGGAATCGTCCCTCGCGATGGAGCGCGATCAGGTGGGGGATGAAGCTGCGCGGATCGGCGTCGCCCTCGGTCACGCCGCAGATCGAGGCACCGAGGGACACCAGCGGCAACGCGGCGATCGTGATGGTGGCGTCGAGCGTCTTGGGCACGCCGACCATCGCCAGCCGCCCGCGCGCGCCGAGCACACCCACCGACTGCTCGATCGCGCCGGTGTTGCCCGACGTTTCGAGGATGCGGGCGACGCCTTCAGGCAGGATCGCGCGGACCTGATCGCCGAGCGGGCCGGCCATCGGATCGATCGCATGGGTCGCGCCCAGCTCCAGCGCCAGCGTGCGGCGTGATTCGAGCGGATCGACCAGGATGATCGTCCCGGCGGCGGCGGAGGCCGCCGCCATCACCCCGGCCAGCCCGACCGGCCCGCCGCCGCTGACCAGCACCGACTGGCCGGCCTGCACCGCGAGCGTGTTGAGGATCGCGCCCGCGCCCGTCATCAGCCCGCAGCCGAGCGGCCCGAGGATGTCGAGCGGGGCATCGGCGGGCACCTTCACGACATTCTTCGCGGCGACCAGCGCATGGGTGGCGAAGGAGGATTGGCCGAAGAAATGGCTGGAGACCGGCGCCGCCGCATCCGCCAGCGCGACCGACCCGTCATCGCGGCAGCCGCCGAAGTTGAGCGCGGCGAAATGGGCGCAATAGGATGGCTCGCCCGCGCGGCAGGGCGTGCATTCGCGGCAGGCGGCGAAACCCAGCACGACCGGATCGCCGACCTTCAGATCGGTGACGTCGGCGCCCACCGCCTCGACGATGCCCGCGCCCTCATGGCCCAGCACGGCGGGCAGGGGCGTCGGCAGCACCTGATCGCGCACCACCAGATCGGTGTGGCACAGGCCGGTCGCCACGATCCGCACGCGGACCTCGTCGGCGCGGGGCTCCTCCAGCGACAGCGTCTCGATGGCGAACGGCGCGCCGGCTTCGCGCACCACGGCGGCGGAAATCTTCATGCTCTCTCCTCTCCTGTCGTCTCGGGCCGTCGCCGGGCGATCGTTAGGTCCGACCATTTTCCCTTTGACAGCGACTTCTTCTCTGACTTACGTATTGCATTAACGCAATACGTAACGATGACCGCACAGATGCGGCACGGTTCGAGAGGGATACCATGGCAACGCTCATTACGGCCCCGTCGCGGCCCAAGATTCCCGACGACATCGCGCAGATCGTGATCGCGCCGAAATCCTACGCCGACGACAAGGTCATCTACCCGGCGTTCAAATGGCTGCGGGAGAATATGCCGCTCGGGATCGCCGAGGTGGATGGCTACGACCCGCTCTGGATCGTCACCAAGAACGCCGACATCAAGCTGATCGAGCGCGACGCCAAGCTGTTCCACAGCGGCGATCACAATGCCGTGCTGACGACGCAGGCGGGCGACGCCTTCACCCGATCGATGAATAACGGGTCGCTGCGGGTGATCTCCTCGCTCACCTATATGGACCCGCCCGAACATGGCGCGTTCCGCTCGATCACCTCCAACTGGTTCCTGCCCGGCCGCATCTCCAAGCTGGAGGAACAGATCCGCGTGCTGGCGCGCCGGTCGGTCGATCATCTGCTCAGCTTCGATGGCGAATGCGATTTCGTGCAGGATTTCGCGCTGCATTATCCGCTGCGCGTCATCATGACCCTGTTCGGCGTGCCGCCCGAGGACGAACCGCGCATGCTGAAGCTGACGCAGGAATTCTTCGGGGTCCACGATCCCGAGGAGCAGCGCCCCGAGATGATCGACGATCCCGTGGCGGCGGCCAAGATGTGGTATGCCTCGTTGCAGGACTTCTACGGCTATTTCGACGATCTGAGCGCCGAGCGGCGCCGCAACCCGACCGACGATCTGCTTTCGCTGATCGCCAATTCGCAGGTGAACGGTAAGCCCATCCCGCGCGAGGAAGCCAACGGCTATTATGTCGCCATCGCCACCGCCGGGCACGACACCACCTCGTCCACCACGGCAGGCGGGATGCACGGCATGGCGAGCTTCGCCGGCCAGTTCGACATCGTCAAAGCCGATCCGGCGATGATCAAGCCGATGATCGAGGAGGCGCTGCGCTGGGCCTGCCCGGTCAAGCATTTCATGCGCAACGCCACCGCCGATACCGAGGTGCGCGGCCAGTCGATCGGCGCGATGGACCGGCTGATGATGTGCTACCCCTCGGGCTGCCGCGACGAGGACGTCTTCACCGATCCCGACACGTTCGATGTGCGGCGCACGCCCAACAGCCACATCGCCTTCGGCTTCGGCCCGCACATGTGTCTCGGCCAGCATCTCGCCAAGCTGGAGATGCGCGTCCTGTTCGAGGAGCTGATGCCGCACCTCGAATCCGTCGAACTGGCGGGCGCGCCCAAGATGGTCGAGACCAATTTCGTTGGCGGCTACAAGAAATTGCCGATCCGCTTCAGGAAAAAATGAGGAAACCCGCGCCGCTCTTCGGCTGAAGGGCGGGGCGCATCGCATGTTCAGGACAGGATCGACCCGGCGACAAGGATCGGGCGACCAATAAAGGAGGGTTTGTCATGAAAGCCAAGGTGCAAGGTCTGTTCGGCGTCTCGTTGCTGGGGCTGATGGCGGCGACCGCCGCGTCCGCGCAGACCGCGCCGCCCGCCCCCGGTGCGGCCAGCGACGACGGCCTGGCCGAGATCATCGTCACCGCGCAGAAGCGCGAGCAGGCGCTGAACGACGTGCCGCTGTCGATCACCGCCGCCTCGGGCGACAAGCTCGCCAGCCAGGGCGTCAAGGACGTGAGCGATCTGGGCAAGATCGTCCCCGGCTTCTCCTATACCGAGAGCGCCTATGCCACGCCGGTCTACACGCTGCGCGGCATCGGCTTCTACGACACCAGCCTCGCCGCCAAATCGACGGTCAGCGTCTATCTCGATCAGGTGCCGATGGCCTTTTCGATCCTCACGCGCGGCGCCACGCTCGATCTGGAGCGGGTCGAGGTGCTGAAGGGGCCGCAGGGCACATTGTTCGGCTCCAACTCAACCGGCGGCGCGATCAACTATATCGCCGCCAAGCCGACCCGCGTGGCCAAGGCCGGCGTGGACGCGGGCATCGACAATTTCGGGCAGGTGCAATTGGGCGGCTTCGTCTCGGGGCCGATCTCCGACACGCTGACCGCGCGCGTCTCCGCCCGCACCGAACAGGGCGGCGACTGGCAGCGCAGCTACACCCGAAAGGACAAGTTGGGCGGCAGCAACTTCACCACCGGGCGCGTCCTGCTCGATTTCCGACCGAGCGATACCGTGTCGTTCGAACTCAACCTCAACGGCTTCGTCGACAAGAGCGACGGGCAGGCGGCGCAGCTGATCGGCGTGGTGCCGCTCGGCAATCCGGCCCGGCTCGGTGCGCTGGCGACCTATCCCCGCGCGCCCGAGAACAATCGCGACGCGGACTGGTCGATCGGGCAGGAGCCCAAGCGCGATAACTGGTTCTACCAGGCGTCGCTGCGCGGCGACGTCGATCTGTCCGACGCGATCACCGCCACGTCGATCACGGCTTATTCGCGCTATCATCACGATACCGATCTCGATCCCGACGGCGTGGCGCTGCGCGATTATTTCTACAACACCGTCGGCAAGATCACCTCCTTCTCGCAGGAACTGCGGCTGGCGGGCAAGTTCGGTGACCTGAACGTGATCGTCGGCGGCAACTATGCTCGCGACAAGGCCAACCAGCAGGACAATTCCGGCCCCTACACCGATGCCACCTCGGCCTATCAGCTGGTCGATGCCGGGGTCAGCCCCGTGCCGTTCTTCACTTACTATCAGTATGGCAACCAGAAATTCACCAACAAGGCGGCCTTCGCCAATCTGGATTACGACATCGGCGACAAGGTGACCCTGCACGGCGGCGTGCGCTATACCGATACCAAGATCGACTTCGCCGGCTGTACCGCCGATCTGGGTTTCCGGCTGGGGCAGGGCATCCAGAATCTGGTCAACTTCATCCGGGGCGGCGCCGGCCTCGCGCCGATCCAGATCCCGGCCGGCACCTGCGTGACGATCGACGCCAGCACGCTCACCGTGGGTGAGGTGCGGCGCACCCTGAAGGAGGACAATGTCTCCTGGCGGGCTGGCGTCGATTTCAAGCCGAACCGCGATCTGCTGCTCTACCTCTCGGCCAGCCGCGGCTATAAATCGGGCAGCTTCCCGATCCTGTCGGCCAGCGACGCCAACCAGTTCAACCCCGTCACGCAGGAATCGGTGATCGCCTACGAAACCGGCGTGAAGGCCAAGATCGGGCGGCGCGCCCAGCTCAACGGCGCGCTCTTCTACTACGATTATCGCGACAAGCAGCTGAAGGGCCGCGTGGTCGCCAATCCCGACGTGTTCGGGCCGCTGGAGGCGCTGGTCAACGTGCCCAAATCCTCGGTCAAGGGCGGCGAGATCCAGTTCGACGTGACGCCGGTACGCGGCCTCAATTTCAGCCTCGCCGCGACCTATATCGAAACGAAGATCCGCGGCGATTTCCAGAATTACGATTCCTACGGAAACGTGCGGAATTTCGGCGGATCGGCCTTCCCCTACACCCCCAAGTTTCAGGGCGTGGCGGACGTGCAATATGATTGGTCGGCGGGTGGCCGGGTGTCGCCCTTCATCGGCGTCAACCTCTCCTACCAGAGCGCGACCAAGGCGGTGCTGGGCAATTCGCGCCTCACCCCCTCGGCCGATCTGAGCGCGCGCGGCGGCCTCAAGATCGAGGATTATGCGCTGGTCGATCTGCGTGCCGGCGCCAACATCGACGACAGGAAATACCGCGTGTCCCTGTTCGTGCGGAACCTGTTCGACAAATATTACTGGAACAATGCGACCCGCGTGACCGACACGACCGTCCGCTTCGCCGGCCGGCCGCGCACCTTCGGCGCTTCGGTCTCCGCCCGCTTCTGATCGCCTCCCCTGGGCGCCGGCCTTCCGCACCCGGCCGGCGCCTCTTTTTTTGGATTTCAGGCCGATGACTGGCTTATCGGGAGCCCGGCCTCTCCTGCCACAAGGATGGAACAGCATGGCCTACAAGCTCCTGATCGACGGTAAGCTGGTCGATGGCGCCGCGACGCTCGACGTGATCGATCCGGCGACCGGCGCGGTGTTCGAGACGTGCGCGCGCGCCGATGCGGCGCAGCTCGACGAGGCGGTCGCGGCGGCGAAGCGGGCGTTCCCCGCCTGGTCGGCGCTGCCCCATGCCGAGCGGCGCGTCTATCTGGAGCGGCTGGCCGATGCGATGGAGGCGCGCTTCGCCGAATTCTGCACGCTCCTCACCCGCGAACAGGGCAAGCCGACCCCGCAGGCGCAGTTCGAGATCGGCGGCACCGTGGCGGCGCTGCGCTATTTCGCCGCGCAGGATCTGCCGATCGAACTGATCCGCGAAACCGAGCAGGAGAAGATCGTCGAGCAGCGCATCCCGCTCGGCGTGATCGCCGCCATCACGCCCTGGAATTTCCCGATCATCCTACTGATGCTGAAGCTCGCCCCCGCGCTCGCGATCGGCAACACGATGGTCGCCAAGCCCGCCCCCTCGACCCCGCTCACCACCGCTCTGTTCGGCGAGCTGGCGGCGGATATCCTGCCACCGGGCGTGCTGAACGTGATCGTCGACGCCAATGATCTGGGCGCGCGCCTCACCGATCATCCCGATGTCGCCAAGGTCAGCTTCACCGGATCGACCGCCACCGGCAAGCGGGTAATGGCGAGCGCGGCCGGCACGCTCAAGCGCCTCACCCTCGAACTGGGCGGCAACGATGCCGCGATCATCCTCGACGATGCCGATGTGAAGACCGTCGCGCCCAAGGTGTTCGACGCGGCGATGATCAACGCCGGCCAGGTGTGCCTCGCGGTCAAGCGCGTCTACGCCCCCCGGCCGATGATGGACGCGCTGTGCGCCGAATTCGCGCGGCTGGGCGCCGAAGCGGTGGTCGACGACGGGCTCAACCAGGGCGCCACGATCGGCCCGGTGCAGAACAAGGCGCAATATGACAAGGTGCTGGCGCTGATCGACGAGGCCAAGTCCGAGGGCCGGGTCGTCGTCGGCGGCGAGCCGCTGGGCCGCGACGGCTATTTCATCGCCCCTACCGTCATCCGCGACCTGCCCGACGATGCCCGCCTCGTGCGCGAGGAGCAGTTCGGCCCGGTCTTCCCGGTGCTGGCCTACGACGATCTCGACGAGGTGATCGCCCGCGCCAACGACAGCGATTTCGGCCTCGGCGGCACGATCTGGACCAGCGATCCCGATCGCGGAATGGCGGTCGCGCTGCGCATCCATTCGGGCACGGTGTGGGTGAACAAGCACCTCGACATGCCGTTCGACATCCCCTTCGGCGGGGCCAAGCAATCCGGCCTCGGCCGCGAGCAGGGTGTGGACGGCATGAAGGAATTCACCCAGGCCAAGATCATCAATATCGCCAAGCGGTGAGGCGGGGCGCCCGGCGCCGCGCATTATGGCGACACGCTTTTCGTATTTGAATTTCACGCCGCCGCGCGCTCAGCGTGGCGGCGATGGACAAGCGTGATCGAGAGGGTTCGTGATGAAGGTATTGGTGCCCGTGAAGCGGGTGATCGATTACAATGTGAAGCCGCGCGTGAAGATGGACGGTTCGGGCGTCGATCTGGCGAACGTGAAGATGTCGATGAACCCGTTCGACGAGATTGCGATGGAAGAGGCGATCCGGCTGCGCGAGAAGGGTGTCGCGACGGAAGTCGTGGCGGTGTCGATCGGGGTGGCCAAGGCGCAGGAGACGCTGCGCACGGCGCTGGCGATGGGTGCGGATCGCGCGATCCTGGTGGTGAACGAGGGCGATGTCGAGCCGCTGGCGGTGGCCAAGATCCTGAAGGGCATCGTCGACGAGGAGCAGCCGGGTCTGGTGATCCTGGGCAAGCAGGCGATCGACGACGACAGCAACCAGACCGGCCAGATGCTGGCGGCGCTGACCGGGCGGCCGCAGGGCACTTTCGCCTCGAAGGTCGAGGTGTCGGGCGAGCAAGTGTCGGTGACGCGCGAGGTCGATGGCGGGCTCGAGACGGTGACGCTGGCGCTGCCGGCCATCGTGACGACCGACCTGCGCCTCAACGAGCCGCGCTATGCCAGCCTGCCGAACATCATGAAGGCCAAGTCCAAGCCCTTGGCGCAGAAGACCCCCGCCGATTACGGCGTGGACGTGACCCCGCGTCTCACGACGGTGACGGTGGTCGAGCCCCCCAAGCGGGTCGCCGGCGTCAAGGTCGCCGATGTGGATGAACTGGTGGCGAAACTGAAGAATATGGGAGTGGCGGCATGAGCGTCCTCGTCTGGGTCGAGCATGATGGCGGCGCCGTGAAGGACGCCACCCTGTCGGCCGTCACCGCCGCCGCGAAGCTGGGCGACGTCCATGCGCTGGTCGCGGGCGAGGGCGTCGCCGCCGTCGCCGATGCCGCCGGCAAGATCGCGGGCGTCGCCAGGGTGCTGCTCGCCGACGATGCGGCCTATGCGCACGCGCTGCCGGAGAATGTCGCGCCGCTGGTGGTGGGCCTGATGGGCGACCACGACGCCTTCGTGGCGCCGGCGACCTCCAACGGCAAGAACATCGCCCCGCGCGTCGCGGCTTTGCTCGATGTGATGCAGATCAGCGATATCCTCTCGGTCGAGAGCGCCGACACCTTCACCCGGCCGATCTACGCCGGCAACGCCATCGCCACCGTCAAGTCGAGCGATGCGAAGAAGGTCATCACCGTGCGCGGCACGGCGTTCGACAAGGCGGGCCGCGAGGGTGGCTCGGCCAGTGTCGAGGCCGTCACGGGCGCGGGCGACAGCGGTCTGTCGACCTTCGCGGGCGCCGAGATCGCCAAGTCGGAGCGGCCGGAGCTGACCTCGGCGAAGATCATCGTCTCGGGCGGCCGCGCGCTAGGCTCGGAAGAGCAGTTCCACGCCGTCATCGATCCGCTGGCCGACAGACTGGGCGCCGGTGTCGGCGCCTCCCGCGCGGCGGTCGACGCGGGCTATGCGCCGAACGACTATCAGGTCGGCCAGACCGGCAAGATCGTGGCGCCGGAAGTGTATGTCGCCATCGGCATCTCGGGCGCGATCCAGCACCTCGCCGGCATGAAGGACAGCAAGACCATCATCGCCATCAACAAGGACGAGGACGCCCCGATCTTCCAGGTCGCCGACATCGGCCTCGTCGGCGACCTGTTCAAGATCGTACCGGAACTCACCGGCAAGCTCTGATCGCTCGATCCGTGCTCCGGCGAATGCCGGAGCCCAGGGTTCAGAACGCAGCGCGTGTGACCCTGGGCTCCCGCTTCCGCAGGAGCACATGTCGAATATGATTTCGCCTTGCTCCGGTGGCTCTCCGCGCGCCATTTAAGATCATGGCCAGCAAACCCTCCGGCAAGACCCAGCGCGCGTTCGAGATCATCTGTGAGCGGATCCGCAACGATCTGGCGACGGGCGCGCTCAAGCCCGGCGACAAATTGCCCGCCGAGCGCGAACTGGCGGCGCAATTCCAGGTCAGCCGCAGCGCGCTGCGCGAGGCGCTGCGCAGTCTGGAAGTCGCCGGCATCCTGCGCAACCTGAAGGGGGTGAAGGGCGGCGCCTTCGTACAGGAGGCCGCGCCCGACCGGATCGTGCAGGCGATGCAGGACTACGTCAGCCTGGGCGACATCACGCTCCGCGAACTCACCGAGGCGCGGATCGCGATGCAGGACGTGATCGTCCGCCTCGCCTGCGCGCGCGCCAGCGAGGCCGATCTGGTCGAGCTGGAGGAGATCGCCGCCGCGACCCAGACAGTGTCCGATGTCGCCGCGCGCTACCAATGCGCGATCGCTTATTACAAGGTGCTGGCGCGGGCGACGGGCAACCGCATCTTCGGCATCTTCGTCGATTCGCTCTCCTCGATCCTCCAGCAATTCGTGCGCGGGCCGGATTACGAGACGTTGCAGGAATCGCTGATCGACTCCCGCCTGCGCCTCGTCGCCCATCTGCGCGCGGGCGATGCGGATGCAGCCGCGACCGAGATGCGCGAACATCTCGAACGAGTCCACGATCACGTTCGCCGCAACGTGAAAGGCCAGCTCGCCGACCGCCTTTGACGCTGCCACGCCGTTGACACGGGCGCGCCCATATCTATTGGTAGGACCAATTGAAATGGGGAGGAATTTGCGTGACCGGACCAATTGAAATGGGGAGGAATTTGCGTGACCGACGATCTCGGCGTTTCACCGATGCAGGATGCGCTGGCCGGCGTGCGCGTGCTCGATTTCTCGGCGGTGATGGCCGGGCCCTATGCCACGCGGATGCTCGCCGATCTGGGTGCCGACGTCATCAAGGTGGAATCGATGGAGGGCGATCAGGTGCGCGCCCGCCCGCCGCTGCGTGAGGGGCACAGCACCTATTTCGGCCACCTCAACGCCGGCAAGCGCAGCATCGCGCTCAACCTGAAATCGCCCGACGCGGTGGCGCTGATCGAGGGGATGGTGCCGCGCTTCGACGTGGTGATGGAGAATTTCCGCCCCGGCGTGATGAAGCGGCTGGGCCTCGATTACGCGGCGCTGTCGAAGATCAACCCACGCCTGATCTATTGCTCGATCTCGGGCTATGGCCAGACCGGGCCGCGCGCGCTCGATCCGGCCTATGCGCCCGTCGTTCACGCCTCCAGCGGCTTCGACATGGTCAATATGGATTATCAGGACGGCGCGGCCGATCGCCCGGCCAACAGCGGCATCTTCATCGCCGACGTGCTGGGCGGCACCCATGCCTTCGGTGCGATCCAGGCGGCGCTCTACCAGCGCGAAAAGACCGGGCGGGGCCAGTTTATCGATCTGTCGATGATGGAGGCGATGACGGGCATGCTGGTGTTCGAGACCCAGCAGGCGCAATTTCCCGCGCCCCGCCGCCCGATCTACACGCCCCTCAAGACGAGCGACGGCTTCATCATGGTGGCGCCGACCAGCCCGCGCAATTTCGAGCAGCTCGCCGATGCCGTCGGCCATCCCGAATGGCGGGACGATCCCCGCTTCCGCACCAATGCCGATCGCAACGCCAATTGGGCGACCCTACTGGCGCTGGCCGAGGAATGGACGATCGAGCGGCCGGCGCTGGAGGCCGAGCGCATCCTCTCCCAGCATGGCGTGCCGTGCGCGCGCTATCGCGAGGTGGCGGAATTGCTGGACGATCCGCAGATGGCGGCGCGCGGCGCCTTCGCCACGATCAGCGACGCGGCGGGCGAATATCGCGTGACCAACCCGCCGTTCCGCATGTCGGCCTCGCGGACGGAGGCGCGCGATCTGGTCGCTGGGCTCGGCGAACATGGCGGCGAGGTGCTGGCGGCGGAACTGGGCCTCGACGAGCCCGCGATCACCGCGCTGCGCGCATCGGGCGCGTTGGGATAAAAAAGTCCTCCCCCGCCAGGGGGAGGATAGAAAACGGAGGGGGCCTGCCCGCCCCCTCCGCCCGGTCGATCAGCGCAGCAGTTCGCGCGCGATCGTGTTCTTCTGGATTTCGGTCGAGCCCTCGTAGATCCGCGTGATGCGGATATCGCGGTACATCCGCTCCACCGCGAAGCCGCGGCAATAGCCCGAACCGCCGAAGATCTGCACCGCCGTGTCGACCGTGCGGCTGCCCGCCTCGGTCGCGAACAGCTTGGCCATCGAGGCCAGTTCGCGGCGCTTCTCGCCCTGATCGTAGCGCCAGCAGGCGTCGAGCAGGATCAGGCGCGCGGCGCGCATGTCGGTCGCCATCGTCGCGATATAATGGCGGATCGCCTGGAAATCGGCGATGACGCCGCCGAAGGCCGGGCGCGTCTTGGCTTGGTCGATCGCCAGTTCAAGCGCATATTCACCCATGCCGACCGCCGTCGCGCCGACGTTGAGGCGGCCCTCGTTCAGCCCCTCCAGCGCATAACCGAACGCCGCGCCTTCCTCGCCCAGCAGCGCGTCGGCCGGCACGAAACATTCGTTGAACGACATTTCGTACACGCCCGGCGTGGCGGTGCCCATCAGCGGGATCGTCCCGTCGATCGAATAGCCCGGCGTCTCGGCGTTCATCAGGAAAGCGGAGATGCCCTTACGCCCGGCCGATTTGTCGGTGTAGGCGTAGACGATCACTTCCTTGGCGTTCTTGCCGTTGGAAATATAGGTCTTGCTGCCGTTGATGACCCAGCCTTTGCCCTGCCGCACGGCGGTGGTGCGCATCGAGGCGAGATCGGAACCGCAATGCGGCTCGGTCAGCGCGAAGGCGATCGGGATGGTGCCGTCGACCATGCCGGGGATCAGCCGCGCCTTCTGCTCCGGCGTGCCGTGGTTGAGGATATTCTTGGCGCCCGGCCCCATCAGCGGGCGCAACTCGGTCCAGAATTGCGGGGGGAGGCGGGCAAGCTCGATCTGCACCGCGCATTGCGCCAGCGCGCCCATGCCCAGGCCGCCATATTCTTCCGGCAGGCCCAGGCCGAAATAGCCGTTGTCGATCAGCGTCTGGCGCACGATCGGCGGCACCTTGCCGGTTTCCTGAAACTCCAGCTCGTAAGGCAGCAGGTCGCGCACGATGTCGCGCGTGACGTCGCAAAATTCCTTGACCTCGTCGGGCAGCTCAAAATCCACGGATGATCCTTTCCCAGCTTCCGCTCGCGCCTCGCTTGCGCTAACTGAATGGTCCTACCTTTCAAAAACCAGGACGTCCAATTGGAAAAGCGGGATAGGATCGGCAAGGTGACGACGATGCGACGAACGACATCCGCGCCCATTCCGGCACCGGCCGGGGCATCGAAGGGGCTCGCCCGTGGCGACTGATCCGTTCGACCTGAATCTGCGTCATCTGCGCGCCTTGCTCGCCATCGAGGAGCATGGCAGCATCACCACCGCCGCCGACGTGGTGAGCCTCTCGCAACCGGCGCTGACGCAGGGCCTCGCCAAGATCGAGCGCCAGTTCGGCTATGTCCTGTTCGAGCGGCGATCGGGGGGCATGGTGGTGACGCCCGTCGGCCGCATCGTCGTCGATCGCGTGCGCGCGGCGATCGATCATCTGGCGGGCGGCGCCAAGGGGCTGACGCGGGTGTTCCAGCATCCCGAGCGGCTGATGACGATGACCCAGCTGCGCGCCTTCCTTGCGCTGGCCGAGGCGGGCAGCTTCACCGCCGCCGCGCACGGCACCGGCCTGTCGCAGACCGCCGTCCACCGCGCGGTCGGCGATCTGGAACAGGTGATCGGCGGCGAACTGGTCGAGCGGCGCGGGCGCGGCGTGTGGCTCAACGCGGCGGGCAAGCGCCTGTCGCGCGGGATCCGGCTGGCGGTGGGCGAACTCAACGCGGCGCTGGCCGAGCTGGGGCTGGAGACGGCGGGTGAGCTGATCGCTTTCGGCGCGCTGCCGCTGTCGCGCCCCTTCCTGGTGCCCGCCGCCATGGCGCGGCTGGCGCAGGAGCAGCCGCAATCGCGCTTCGAGGTGGTAGAAGGCAGCTGGCGCGAACTGGTGGAGCCGCTGCGCGACGGGCGGATCGACCTGATCGTCGGCGCGGTGCGGCCGTTCGACATCACCGATCTGCATCAGGTGCCGCTCTACGAGGATCGGCTGGTGATCGCGGTCGGCAGCCAGCATCCGCTCGCCGGGCCGGACATGCCCTCGCTCGATGTGCTGGCCTCCTATCCCTGGATCGTCCCGCCGGCGAACACGCCGCTGCGCGGCATCTGGGAGCGATTGTTCGAGGGGCGGCCGCTGCCCGCCACGCCGATCGAATGCGGATCGGTTATGATCATCGGCCGGCTGCTGACCGAGGGCAATTTCCTCACCCTGCTGTCGCCCGATCAGGTGGCGTTGCAGATCCGTCTCGGGCTGCTCGCCCGCGTCGGCCCGCCGCTCGCAGAGAGCACCCGCATGATCGGCATCACCACCCGCCGCAGCTGGCGCCCGACGGCGATGCAACGCCGCTTCATCGAACTGCTGGGCGAGGTGGGCACGACCGCGCGCGAGAACGACCCCGACGCGCGAATGCTGGGCTGGGTGTAAGGAAATCCTCCCCTGCAAGGGGAGGGGGACCATCGGCGCAGCCGATGGTGGAGGGGTGACCCGCTCTCGATGGCGCGATACCCCTCCGTCAGCCCTGACGGGCTGCCACCTCCCCTTGCAGGGGAGGATTGAAGGCCCTCAATCCAGCTTGATCCAGACCGCCTTGGTCTCGAGATAATCCTCGATGTGGTGGATGCCGGATTCGCGCCCGAAGCCGCTGACGCCATAGCCGCCGAACGGCACCGCCGGGTCGAGCATCTGGTAGCAATTGATCCATACCGATCCCGCGCGGATGCCGCGTGCCATGCGGTGCGCGGTCGAGAGATCGCGGGTCCAGACGCCGCTGGCCAGGCCGAATTCGGTGGCGTTGGCGCGCTCCAGCACTTCCTCGGCCGTGTCGAAGCTGAAAGCGGACAGGACGGGGCCGAAGATTTCCTCCCGTGCGATCGTCATGCTGTCCTCGACGCCGTCGAAGATGGTCGGTTCGATGAAGAAGCCCTTGTCGTGATAGTCGCCGCTCATCCGCCGGCCGCCGACGAGCGCGGTGGCGCCTTCCTTGCCGCCGACGTCGATATAGCCGAGGATCTTCTCCATCTGCTGGCTCGATACGACCGGGCCGATCGCGGTTTCGGGATCGAGCGGATCGCCGACCTTGATGGTGCGGGTATAGGCCGCGAGCCGCTCCATGAACTCCTCGCGGATCGAGGATTGCACGAACAGGCGCGTGCCGGCCGAGCAGATCTGGCCCGAATTGGCGAACACGGCGGTCGCGGCGGCGGGCACCGCCTTGTCGAGATCGGCATCGGCGAACACGATATTGGGCGATTTGCCGCCCAGTTCGACGGTGACGCGCTTCATCGTCGAGGCGGCGGCGCGGATGATCTTCTCGCCCACGCCGGTCGATCCGGTGAAGGAGATCTTGTCCACGCCCGGATGCGACGACAGCGCCGCGCCGACCGCGCCCAGCCCGGTGACGACGTTGATGACGCCCTCCGGCACGCCCGCTTCCAGGCACAATTCGCCGAAGCGCAGCGCCGACAGCGGCGATTGTTCGGCGGGCTTCATCACCATCGTACAGCCGCTGGCCAGCACCGGCCCGGCTTTCCACACCGACATGCCGACCGGCCCGTTCCACGGGTTGATCGCCGCGACCACGCCCATCGGCTCCTTCAGCGTGTGCGACAGCACGTCGCCGGCGGCCGAATTGGGCAGCGTCTCGCCATGGATGGTGGTCACCTGGCCCGCATAATAGCGCAGCAGCGCGCCGGCGCGCGCGCGGCCGAGCGTGCTGCGCGACAAGGGCGAGCCGATGTCGAGCGTGTCGAGCATCGCCAATTCGTCGAAATGCGCCTCCACCAGATCGGCCAGCCGCAGCATGATCTTCTGCCGCTCGGCGGGCTTCAGCCTGCTCCACGGGCCGGTCAGCGCCTTGCGCGCGGCGGCGACGGCGCGGTCGACGTCGGCCTCAGCACCCTCCGCCACCTGCGCGAGCAATTCGCCGGTCGCGGGATTGCGCGTCTCGAAACGCTTGCCCGACAGCGCGGGGACGCGCTGGCCACCGATCAGCATGTCCTGCTCGATCCGGTCGAGGAAGGCCGGGCGGACGATCTTGCCAAGTTCCATGATACTCTCCGTCAGGTCGCCGGTCAGGCGGCGATGTTCGATTTGGCGCTGTCTTCGCGGATGAATTGCGCGGCCCGCTGGGCGATCATCATCGTGGGCGCGCTGGTGTTGCCGCTGATGATGCTGGGCATCACCGACGCATCGACCACGCGCAGGCCCGATACGCCGCGCACCCGCAGGCGATGATCCACCACCGCCATGGGATCGTCGTCCGGCCCCATCTTGCAGGTGCCGGTGGGGTGGTAGGCGGTGTTGACGATCTTGCGCAGCGCCGCCTCGATCTCGGCATCGCTCTGGGCGGCCGCGCCGGGCTCGATCTCGGCGCCCGACAGAGCGGCCAGCGCCGGCTGCTGGGTGATGCGCCGCGCTTCGCGGAAGCCCCGGATCAGCGTGTCCATATCTTCGCGATGGGCGAAGAAATTGGGGTCGATCACCGGCTTGTCCTGCGGCCGCGCGCTGGCGAGCTTGACCGAGCCGACGCTGAGCGGACGCAGCAGCTGCGTCAGGATCATATAGCCATGGTCGGAAGGGATGACCCGCGCATTGGCCTTCAGGCCGACGAGGAAGGTCATCTGGATATCCGGCCGCCCGCTGCCGTCGGTCGAGACGAAGCCGCCCGCCTCGGCCACGTTGGAGGCGAGCATGCCGTCGCCGCGCAGCAGATAGCGCAACGGGCTGAGCGCGATGCGCGGCAGGGCGCGGGCGGACAGGGCGTAGGATTCGGCCGTGGGATTCTCGACCGAGATATGGACGGTCGGGTGATCCTGGAGGTTGGCGCCGACGCCCTCCAGCGGCTGATGCACGGGAATGCCCAGCGCGCGCAGCTGCGCGTCGGGGCCGATGCCCGACAACATCAGCAATTGCGGCGAATTGATCGCGCCGGCGCACAGCACGATCTCATGGCCGGCGCGCAGCAATTTCTGCTGGCCCTGATGCACCACCTCGATCGCCACCGCCCGGCCGCGATCGAGGACGATCCGGTTGACCATCGTCTCGTCGAACACGCTGAGGTTGGGGCGCTTGAGCGCGGGGTGAAGGAACGCGCGCGAGCTGGACAGGCGGATGCCGTTGCGCTGGTTCAGATCATACTGGCCGAAGCCGTCCTGATGGTCGCCCGCGAAATCCTGGTTGCGGCGATGGCCGGCCTGCGCCGCCGCCTCGACGAAGGCGCGCGCCAGCGGGTTGAACTGGCGCGGCTTCTGCACGTCCAGCTCGCCGCCGGCGCCGTGATATTCGTTCGGCCCGCCCGCGTAATTCTCCAGCGCGCGGAAGGCGGGCAGCACCTCGTCGTACGACCAGCCCTCGTTGCCCGCCGCGCCCCAGGCGTCGTAATCGGCGGCGTCGCCCCGGATATAGACCCCGCCGTTGATCGAGCTGCATCCGCCGAACATCTTGCCGCGCGGAAAGCCGATCTGGCGGTTGCCGACCGCGTCGTTGCCGCTGAGCATATGCTGCCAATTATATTTGGCGTGGGGCAGCAGGAAGATGTTGCCGACCGGCAGCCGCGTCTTGAGGCTGGTCGGGAATTTGCGATCGGAGGGGCCAGCCTCGATCAGCGCCACCCGCACCGCCGGATCGGCCGACAGGCGGTTGGCCATCACGCTGCCGGCGGAGCCCGATCCGATGACGATATAATCGAAACTGTCGTGCATCATCTCTACCCTCAGATCGGGATGGCGGTCTGTCGCACGAGCCGGGGAATATGCCCCCGCACCGCGACGAAGCCGATCGCATTGACGAACATCAGCACGGCCAGCGTGCCGAAGAAACCGAGATTGCCGTGGCCGATCAGCAGCGCGCCCATCAGCGCGCTCAGCACCGCGCCGATCCGGCCGGAGGCGCCCATCAGGCCGAGCCCGCGCGCCCGCACGGCGGTGGGGAAGGCGTGGGCGCCCACCGCGAACATCGCCGATTGCGCGGCGCTGGCCGACAGGCCGAGCGCGCCGAGGCCGGCGAGCAACGCCCCCTCGTTGCGCGCGCCGGAGATCGGCAGCAGGGCGAGGAACACGCAGGCCGCCGTGCCCGCCAGCGCCATCACGACCAGAGTGCCGCGCGATCCGAAGCGGATGATCGCGAGCGAGGCGCACATCGCCCCGATCGTGCCGCCGATGTTGAAGCTGGTGAGCCCCGAACTGGCGGTGGCGAGCGTGAAGCCCTCGCTGAACAGCAGGGTCGGCGCCCAGTTGAACATCAGGTAGATCATGAACATGCCCGAGAACATCGCGACCGCCAGCGCGAGCGTGTCGCGCAGCAGCGCCGGGCCGACCAGCGCGCGCATCGGCACGAATGCGGGCGTCGGTCTGTCGAGCGTGGGCAGGTGGACGTTCGCCGGATCGGGATGGCCGATGCGGCGCAGCATCGCGGTCAACTCCGGCCCACGCTCGGGCCGGCCTGCCAGATAGCGCGGGCTTTCCGGCATCAGGAAATGCAGCACGGCGACGAACAGCACCGAAATGCCGCCGCCGAGATAGAAGAGCCAGCGCCAGCCGAGTTCGGGCAGGATCAATGCCGCCGCGACCCCGCCGAGGATACCGCCGATCGACACGCACACCACGCCGAAGGTGACCGCGACACTGCGCCATTTGGGGGGCGTGAACTCCGCGATCATCGCCGAGGCGGTGCCGGGGATGCCGCCGAGGCCGACACCGGCCAGCGTCCGCAGCACGCCGACCTGCGTGAGATCGGTCGCGAAGCCGGTGGCGAGCGTGGCGATGCCGAACACCGCGACGCCGAAGATCAGCGCCCCGCGCCGCCCGAAGCGGTCGCCCATCCAGCCCGAGGTGAGCGTGCCGAACGCCATGCCGACGAAGCCGAAGGCGAACACCACGCCCAGCGATTCCTTGGCGACGCCCCATTCCTTGATGAGCGACGGCGCGGCGAGGCCGAGCATCTGATTGTCGAGCCCGTCGAGCACGACGGTCGCGGCGGCCATCAGCACCGCCCACACCTGAAAGGCGGACAAAGGCAGATCGTCCAGCAACCCCGGCGCAGTCTCTATCGTCACGGATTGCGCCAACGCCATCGTCCTCTCTGCATTGTCCTGCCGGCCGGTTGCCGGGGCGATCGTGGCGCATCGGGCGGCGCCTTTCGATCGGTGGGCCGCCATAAGCCCGCGTTTACGATCGTCTTAGGCCGCCCACGTACCGGCGGCCCATAAGGATAAAGGTCGCACCATTCAAAAACAGGGATGAGCTCGATCCGCGTTGCTGCGCCGCACAAATGGCGCGGGGCGGTTGGAAGCGGTAGCTCCGTCAGACCATCCCTTCTGTTGCCTGATCGTCAATATAGTCGAAGTACCGGACGCCTTCGCAGATGCGATCAGATGTCCAGAACGAGCGTGGCGGACTTCGAACCCGAACAACAGACCATGATCGACTTGTTCTCGGCCTTTTCGTCTTCAGTGAGGAAATGGTCGCGATGGTCGGGGATGCCGTCCAGCACCTTGACCTGACAGGTGCCGCAGATGCCCTCCGAGCAGGCGAAGCCCACATCGATGCCGGCGCTCAGCATCGCGTCGAGCATGGTCTCGCCTTCCTCGACGACGATGCGCTTCTTGCTGCGCACGCAGTCCAGCGCATAGCCGCCCTCGGTCGCCAGTTCGGTCTCGGCCGAGAAATATTCGATATGGGCATGGCCCTTGGGCCGATCGGCGTTGATCGCGACGAAGGCCTCGAGCATCCCCGTCGGGCCGCAGCAATAAAGGTGCGCGTCGGCCGGCGCGCGGCCGCAGATCGCCTTCAGGTCGAGCCGCTGGCCGCCGGGCACGCCGTCATAGGCGATCTCCACCTGCGGATATTCCTCGACGCGATCGACATAGGCCGCGCGATCGGGCGTCGCCGCGACATAGTGCAGCTCCCAGCTCTTCTTCAGTTTCTCCAGACGCGCGATCATCGGCAGCATCGGGGTGATGCCGATGCCGCCGGCGACCAGCACGGTATGGCCGGCGCTCTCGTCCATCGGGAAATTGTTCTTCGGCGCCGAAATCTCCAGCACCTGGCCCACGCGCCACTGTTCGTGGATATGCTTCGATCCGCCCCGGCCGTCGATCGCGTGATGCACGGCGATCTCGTAATAGCCGCGGATCGCGGGGTCGTTGACCAGCGAATAGCTGCGCGCCAGCCCCGGCGAGAGCTGCACGTCGACATGCGCGCCCGGCTCGAAGGGGGGGAAGACCTCGCCCGGCATCGGATACAGCAGATAGCTGTTGATCCCCTCCGCTTCCCAGCGGATGTTCCTCAAAATCGCGCGCATCAGCCTCTCCGTCCGGTGCGTCGCGTATGATGATGAAGCGTCGCGCCGGCCATGGATCGGCAGGCGGCCTCCAGCTCAACTCGGTTCGTCACCTGTTGTTGTCCCGTGGTGGTGGAATGAGCGGCCGGCGCATGGATCGCGCCGGCCGCGGCGAAACTCACTCGGCCGCTTCGGTTTCCTTGATCGGCCAGCGCACCGCCTTGGCGAGCGCGCTCTCATAGGCGCCCATCAGCGTATCGGCGGGATCGTGCAGGAACGAGCCGGCGCGCGCGCGGTAGAAAATCGAGGGATCCTCCACCCCCGGCGGGGTGACGCCCTTGTTGGCCAGCGCGCGCGCCGCCAGCAGCACGCGGCGGCGCACACGGGCGATCATCTGGTCGGTCGGCGCCAGGTTCTCGAAGCTGTGGTCGGTGATCGGCCCCATGCTCTCGGTCACGGCCTGATCCTGCATCGTGATGTTGGGGATGCCGGTGAACTGGTGGCCGTTGCGCTGCGATTCGCGGTCGATCGCCCAGTCGTTCGCTTCGCTGTCGGCCGAACGCCAGCGGCCGAACCAGTCGGTCGTGTTGGGCGCGTATTTGATCGTGTCGTACAGCGGCGTGCCGTCCTTCAGCGTCGAATTATAGGCCGGGTTGCCCGCGTCCACGCCGCAGGTGATGTCGAACAGCATCGAATGCGTGTCGTCCATCGGTACCCAGGCGCGGGCGATCGCGCGGCTGACGAAGCGGTTGTTCGGCGTCTGCGTCCAGAAGGGGAACATGTAATGGGCGATGCGCCAGCTCATCTGGCCGTCGTCGTTCGGGCGATAGCCGCCGTACATCACGCCCCAGTCGGACTGCGCGACTTCATATTCGGGCGCGCGGTTCAGGATGGTCGGGCGCATCGGATGATCTTCCTCCAGATCGTCCGCCTCGATGCCGCCGACATGCAGGAAGCCGACGTGGCTGGTGTCGATGTCGCCTTCCAGCGCCTGGAGCCAGTTGCAGTCGCGCTGGAGGCACCAGATCTCCGCGTCCGCCTCCATCGTCGCCTCGATCTGCGGCAGGGGCGGGGGGCTCGCCTGGTTTTCGCCCATATAGACCCAGATCAGGCCATTGGCCTCGTGGGTCTTGTACGCCTTGGCATGGACCTTTTCCTTGAAATCCATGCGGGCGGGCACGCTCGGCATGTCGACGCACTTGCCGTCCACGTCGAACTTCCAGCCGTGATAGACGCAGCGGATGCCGTTCTCCTCGTTGCGGCCGATGAACAGCGAGGCGCAGCGATGCGGGCAGCGGTGATCCATGATGCCGACCCGGCCGGAGCTGTCGCGGAAGGCGATCAGCTTTTCGCACATGATGAGCAGGCGGACGGGATCGCCATCGGCCTTCACCTCGGACGAGAGGGCGGCCGGCATCCAATATTGCCGCATGAAATTACCCATCACCGTGCCGGGGCCGACACGGGTCATGTCATTACTGTCGGTGGACTGCATTTCAGGATCTTTCCACTTGCTTATTCATGGGGCGCGATCGTCGATGCCGGGCTTCGCAGCCGGCCCGCCGGCCGCTTGCCGTGCCCTGTCGCAATAGGGGATAGCCTACCCAGCGCCTAGATGGATGAAGCCCCGCAATCGATCGGAAAGCGTGTCGCGCCATTCAATAACCGGGATAGTGTGTTCAGGCCCCCTTGCGCGCATCGGCCGGATGCTGTCTTTCGCCGCCGGAAGCGGACCTCGAAGCCGCCCATTTTAGATGAGGGGAGACCATTGGTGCACACCATTTTCGCCACCCGTTCGGCCATCGGCGCTCTCGCGCTCGTGCTGGCCGCGCAGGCCCAAGCACAGACGACGGCGCCCGCCATGACGGCCCAGCCGGCGCCGACCGCCACCACCGCGCCGTCCGACGTCGCCGCCGCACCCGCCAGCACCGAAGTCGCCGGCGACATCATCGTGACCGCGCAGCGCCGCGAATCGACCGTGCGCGAAGTGCCCTTCTCGATCGCGGCCTTCGGTGGCGAGCAGCTGCGCCTGCAACAGGTGTTCAGCCCGACCGCGCTGGTGCAGACCGTGCCCGGCATCACGATCAACACCGCCGACAAGTCGCTGTCGATCGTCGCCATCCGCGGCAACGTCTCCACGTTCCGCACCGCCACGCTCGACACGCCGGTCGCCTTCTTCGTCGACGACGTTTATTACGTCTTCAACAACGATCTGAACTCGAACTTCTACGATGTCAGCCGCGTCGAGCTGCTGCGCGGGCCGCAGGGCACCCTGTTCGGCCGCAACGTGGTGGGCGGCGCCATCGCCGTCATCACCAACAACCCGACGATGGACGAGGATTATTACGGCCAGATCACCGGCGGCAATCGCGGCTATCTGCGCACCGAGGGCGCCTACAACACCGTCCTGTCCGAGGATAAGGTCGCCGCGCGCGTCGCGTTCAGCACCGAGCGGTCCGATGGCCTCATCAAGACGCCCAACCAGCGCGGCCGCTATGGCGATCTCGACAGCTATGCCGTGCGCGGCAAATTGTTGTTCCGCCCGACCGACACGCTGAAGATCGTGCTGGCCGGCGACTATAGCTACACCAGCGGCAATGGCGGGGCGATCGCGCTCGGCATCGGCGGCAATCAGGTGGTGCCCGCCACGTTCGGCAATTTCACGAACGACAAGTGGACGAACAACGATTACGCGACCTCGCCCTTCCACCAGCGGCTGCGCGGCACCTATCTGCGCGGCGACCTGGATGTTGCTGGCGGCACGCTGACCGCGATCAGCGGCTATCGCATGAATAACAGCTACGCGCTGAACGACGACGTGCCCGTCGGCACGGTGACCCCGGTGTTCGGCCGCGCGCAGGACGTGAAGAATCGCAGCTTCACGCAGGAAGTCCGCTTCGCCTCCGCGCCGAGCCGCCTGTCCTATGTCGTCGGCGCTTATTATCTGTCGGCCGACGTCTCGACGACCAACTATTTCTTCTACAGCCCGCTGCCGGGCAGCGCGACGGGCGCCGCCGTCCGCAACAACCCCTCGATCACCAACATCAATCGCGTGCAGGACGGCAACGTCCGCAGCTTCGCGATCTTCGGTGAGGCGACCTTCAACGTGACCGACACGATCGCGCTGGTCGCCGGCGGCCGCTACACCACCGATCGCAAGAAGATCGACTATCACGCTTTCTCGAACACCGATCCGGGCGTGATCGCGGGCTTCGGCTTCCCCGGCGAGGTCTTCGCTTCGGGCGGCAAGACGTGGAAGGCCTTCACGCCGCGCTTCACCGCCAAGTGGAAGCCGGTCGAGGCGGTCAATCTGTACGCGACCTATGCGAAGGGCTTCAAGAGCGGCGGCTTCGTCGACAACGCCTATCGCAATCCGACCATTCCGCTCGACCCCGAAAAGGCCCAGAATTACGAAGCCGGCATCAAGAGCCGCTTCCTGGACAACAAGGTTGACGTCAACCTCTCGGTCTTCCGTCAGGAAACCAAGAACCTCCAGAACTTCTCGGGCGCGGGCGGCATCGCCCACACCTACAACGGCACTTTGCTGATGAAGGGCGCCGAGCTGGAATCGGTTTTCCGTCCGGTCACCGGCCTGCGCATCAACTTCAACTACACCTACCTGAAGGGCGAATATACCTCGCTGAAGGATCCGCTGGTGACGGCGGACTATTCGGGCAATCCGGCGAAATACGCGCCGCGCCATGCCTTCAGCTGGGCGGCGAGCTATCAGGCGAAGATGGCCAATGGCGGATCGATCACCCCGCAGGCCGACTTCAATTACTCGACCCGCATCTCGACCGACGACGCCAATTCGCTGCGCCTCTACCCGAACCTGAAGGACGATACGCGCGGCCGCACCGTCAACGCGCGCCTCACCTATGACGAGCCGAACGGCAAGTGGAGCATCGGCGCCTGGGTCAAGAATCTGACCAACAATTACCAGATCCTCCATGCCGACGACATCACCGCCTTCCTGGCGCGTCCCGGCAACGGCACGACCTATTGGAAGATCTTCACCAACACGCCGCGCACCTTCGGCGTGACGATGTCCTTCAAGAAGTAAGCCTTCACTCCCGAAGCCTGGGGGAGAGGAGCGTGTCCCCCACGTTCCTCTCCCCTTTTTTTGTTCTCCCGCCCAGTTCAGGATCGCGCCATGACCGACGACATTTCCATCCCGCCCAACGGCAGTTTCTCCTTCGTCGGCCGCACCGCGCTCGTCACCGGCGGCGCGCGCGGCGTGGGCGCGGCGGTGGTGCGCGAACTGCACGCCGGCGGCGGCAAGGTGGCGGTGACCGATCTGGATCTCGACGAGGCCACCCGCGTCGCCGAGGCGCTCGACCCGAGCGGCGCCACCGCCTTCGCCATCCGCCTCGACGTGCGCGAGAAGGCCGATTTCGAGGGGGCGCTGGCGGCGGTGGTCGATCGCTGGGGCAAGCTCGACATCGTCGTCAACAATGCCGGCCTCGCCAAGCGCACGCCCACCGCCGAGATCACGCCCGAGGAGTTCGACGAAATCTGCCGCATCAACATGCGCAGCGTGTTTTTGAGCTGTCAGGTGCTGGCCGATCATATGGTGGCCAACGGCTATGGCCGGATCGTCAACATCACCTCGCTCGCCGGGCAGAATGGCGGCACCGTCGCCTCGCCCCATTATGCCGCGTCGAAGGCGGGGGCGAACATGCTGACGAAGTATTTCGCGCGTCACTTGGCTGGCACCGGCGTCACCGTCAACGGCGTCTGCCCCGGCCCGATCGAAAGCAGCAAGGTGCGGATGACGCCCGAGATGATCGCGCGGGTCGAAAGCGAGGTGCCGATCGGCCGCTTCATGACCGTCGGCGAGATCGCCGCCGCCACCGCTCTGCTCGCCTCCGATCGCGGCGGCTTCTTCATGGGCGCCACGCTCGACATGAATGGTGGGCTCTATCTGCGCTGAACCAATGGCCATTCCCGAAAAGTGAATGGCGCTATTGCAAAATTATTAGGTCGGCGTCCGCGCGAACGGTAAATCGAGGGCAACGATGGTGCGGGTCACGTGCCCGCAAAAGAATTCGGAGAGCGCGATCATGTTCATTCGCAACGCTTGGTACGTCGCCGCCTACGCCGCCGAGATCGAGCCGGGCAAGCAGATCGGCCGCAAATATCTCGGCGAATCCGTGGTCCTGTTCCGCACCGAATCCGGCGAGATCGCCGCGCTCGAGGATCGGTGCAGCCACCGCGCGATGCCGCTCAGCGCCGGCCATGTCGATGGCGAGATGATCCGCTGCTGCTACCACGGCGTCGAATTCGACAAGCGCGGCACCTGCACCCGCATCCCCAACCAGACCCGCATCCCGGCCGCCGCCAACGTGCGGTCCTTTCCGGTGTGCGAGAAGGATCATCTGATCTGGATCTGGATGGGCGACGCGGCGCTGGCCGACACGAACGACATCATCGACAGCCCCGAGCATAATGACCCGCGCTGGACGTGGAAGGCGTTCAACTTCCCGGTCAAGGCCGACTGGCAGCTCGTGGTCGACAATATCATGGATCTGACCCACGTCCCCTACATCCACGCGCGCACCATCGGCGGCAATCCCGAGCAGCATTATGGCGCCGACACCAACGTCGATTTCGACGGCCGCAAGGTGACGCTGATCCGTCACATGCCCAATTCGGTGCCGCCCAAATCCTATATCGACGCCGGCGGCTTCAAGGGCCGGGTCGATCGCTGGCAGGAAGTCCGCTTCGAGCCGTCGAGGGGCATGACGCTGCGCGTCAACGCCGGCGGCTGCGATGCCGGCACCGGCGCCTATGAAGGCAAGCGCGATCACGGCTTCATGCTCGCCAACAACCATTTCGTCACGCCCGAGACCGAGACGACGACCCACTATCTCTGGACGATCTGCACCACCGCCTCGAAGGAAAGCGGCGTGCCCGAAGTGCTGTTCGATCAGTTCTTCGACACGATCACCGAGGATGAGGTGACCCTGGAGGCGCAGCAGGCCCGCATCAGCGAGACCCCGCACATGAAGTTCGTCGGCATCGCCAGCGACGGCGCCGTCAACCAGACCCGCCGCCTGCTCGGCGCGATGCACGATGCGGAAACGGGCGAGCTGGTCGCGGCGGAGTGACATCCAGCGGTCGCGTGATCCCCTAACTCCATTCCAATACCCCGGATTGCCTACGGCCGCCTGACGAAGGCGGCCGTAGCAATGTTTGCGCTTGGGGATGCCCGGGCCGCCGCCGCTGAAATAGGCGGCCATCCCTCTCCCATCGTGCGGACGGCATGGCCGGCCGCATCCGATGCGCCCGACAGGACGGTCGTCGGGCGTGAATGCCCTGCGTGCTTTTCGGCGCGGCGATAGCGGCTCGCACAGACACTACGTCCAGAGCCTGCCGGCGAGGCGACGGTGGGGTCATCCGCTGTCCATCGCCGTACAGGCCGCCGGATGGGGCGCATGCGGGAATGCCATATGGCGGCATTCTTGGTGACCCCAAGGGCATTCGAGCCCATGCTTTCGCCGTGCAATTCGCACCCCGCAAACACCTTTCTGCGGGCGAGAATCCGAATGGGAGCAATCGTGCAACCACCTGTTTCAGGGCTGCCGCCACCTACACGGACCGCGCGCCTTTTAAGGGCATCCTCTCCCTACGGCTTGGCGGGGCCCTGCGATCCGTCGGCGGCGGCACGGGTCAGGCTCAGCACCGCCAGTGCCCCGATCACGCAGGCGCCTGCCACCAGGTAGAGGCCGGCATCGTAGGCGCCGGTTTCCTGGCGCAGCCATCCCACGACGGATCCGCCGACGAAGCCCGCCGTAATCCCCCCGGCGTTGACGATGGCGAAGCCGCCGGCCGCGGCCTTGCCGCGCAGGAAGGTGGGGGCGATCGCCCAGGATATGCCGGTGGCGACGGTCGCCGTGATCGCGGCGCCGCAGATCAGGGCCAGGCTGACGATCGGGCTGGCATGCAATGCCGCGCCGCCGGCGAAGAGTGCGCAGAGGCCCAGCGCGAGCGCCGTATGGATCGTGCGGTTGCCGGATCGATCCGACCAATTGCCGATGAACCACATCGAGGGGATCACGATCAGGGCCGGCGCGGCCACCACCCAGCCGACGGCGCGGACCGAGAGGCCGGTATTCTCGCTGGCGATCTGCGGAAGCCACAGCGCCACCGTGAAGACGGCGAGGCCGTTGGCGAATTTGGAGAGGAACAGCGCCCACACCTTCCAGTCGCGTACCCCGTCCCACAGGCCGTGCAGCCCGTGGGCGGCGACCCGGCGGCTGTCCGTGGCGAGTTCCCCTTCAAGCCATACGCGCTCGTCTTCCGTCAGCCAGCGGGCGTCGCGCGGCGTTTCGGCCAGCAGCCACAGCGCGGCCACGCCCAGCACGATCGTCGGCACCGCCTCGATCACGAAGAGCGCCTGCCAATTGGCGAGCCCGGCGAACCCATTCCCGCCCAGGATCCAGGCCGAGACCAGCGGGCCGCCGAGGCCGGCGAACTGGCCGAGGGCGAAGAACAGCAGCACCGCCTTCGACCGGTGTCGCGCCGGCACCCACGTCGCGAGGTACAGCATGGCGCCCGGCAGGAAGCCGGCTTCGGCGAGGCCCAGCAGGAAGCGCACGATATAGAAGGAGACGGGATCGGAGACGAACGCCGTCGCCCCCGATATCACGCCCCAGGAGATCATGATCCGGGCGATCCACAGCCGGCTGCCGAAGCGCAGCATCAGAAGGTTGCTCGGGATCTCCGCCATGAGGTAGCCGACGAAGAAGATGCCGGCGCCGAAGCCGAACTGCTTGGGCGAGAGCCCCAGATCGTCGTTCATCGCCAGCGCCGCATAACCGACGTTCAGCCGGTCGAGCAGGTTGGTGATGTAGAATATGCCCATCACCACGACCACGCGCAGCAATATCTTGCGCATGGCCGATTTCTCGATCGACTCCATCATGAACTCCTGGACTGGATGGATTTTGGTGGAGAGGATCAGTCGTAGCGCTTGCGGAACAGCGGGCGCAGTTCGCTGATCGGCCGCTTGTTGACGATCAGGTCGCGCATCGTGTCCTCGGCGCCCTCGATTGCCTGCGCTTCGGCCAGGACGCGATCGATATATTGCGATGGAATGAAGCAGACGCCGGAATCGTCGGCCACGACGAGGTCGCCCGGCTCGACGACGATGCCGTGCACGGTCACCGGGCCGTTGATCTCGATCGCCTCCATCCGGAACTTGCCGGTGATCGGCGTCACGCCCGACGCCCAGACCGGATAGTCGAGCTTGCGGATCGAATTCACGTCGCGCACCGCGCCATGGACGACCGCGCCGACGAAGCCGACGCTCTGGCCGACGGTGCAGGACATTCCGCCCATGTTGGAGACGTCCAGATTGCCGCCGAAATCGGCGACCAGCACGTCGCCTTCCTCCGCGAGATAATAGACCTCGCGCGTCGACATGCGGATCGGCTCCTTGTCGATATAGCCTTGGGTCGGCGTCTTGCGCTCGGGAATGCTGCGCAGCGTGACCGCCGTGCCGACCATCCGCTTGCCGGGGAGCAGGCCGGGCAGGTGCGAGCCCGCGACGACGCTACAGATGCCGAGCGAGTCCAGGATGTCGGACACGCTGGTCGTCATGTCCTCGATCGCGAGGAAGGCTTCACGGACCTCGGCGGAGGCGCGCGGAAACTTGATCTTCTTGATCCGGTCCTGCGGCACCTGGCCCCAGATCCGCCCGGCGGCCTTATATTCCTCATAATCCGCCGCGACGCTGTTGGCTTCGGTCATGCTTGGGTCTCCTGTTGATCGATGGAACTGGATGCGAGACCGGCCTCGGCGAGGGCACGGTGCAGGGCTGAGGCGACGACGATTTCCTGATCCGCCGGCAGGCGGCTTCCCGGCCCGGCGATTGACAGGGCGCCCATGAGGACGCCCGCCCCGTCGAGCACCGGGACGGCCAGCGCATAGCTATGGGCGGTCGCCTCACCCCGGCTGACGAGATAGCCCTGCGCCCTGGCCTGGCCGATCTCCCGGCGCAGCCGTTCGGCATCGACGGTGGTCGCCTGGGTCAATGGGGTGAGGGCGCCGCTCAGCACGCGCTGGCGCAGCCCTTCCGGACCGAAGGCCAGCAGCACCTTGCCGGTCGCGCCGACGTGTAGCGGGCGCATCTGGCCTTCGCTGAGAACGAAGCGCAGCGCCTGCTCGGGGCTGGCCTGTTCGACGACCATGCGCTCGAGGCCGCGCACGACCGAGAAGAAGCAGGTATCGCCCAGCTCGAGCGCCAGCCGGGACAGGATCGGCCGCATCGTCTCGGCGATCTCGGCCGAGCCCTCGGCCACGATCTGCGCGAGGCGCTGGACCTTGGGGCCGAGGCGATAGCCGCCGGTCCCGCGCTCCACGGTCAGATAGCCGCTGGCCGCCAGGCTGCCGGCGAGCCGCATGATGCGGCTTTTCTGCATGCCCGTTCGCTCATGGAGATCGCGAAGCCGAAGCGTCGCATCCTCCTCGAAGCAATCCAGGATGGCGAGCGCCGCGGTGACGGCCGCGACATGGCGCTCGCTCTCGCGAGCGCCGGCGTCTTCATCGATATCGTTCTGCATAGTGAAACATAGGGCCGTCGACCGCAGCCGGCTGTCAAGCCGGTCGTCGATCCGCGAAAGGGTGGGCGATCCCCACCGCGAAAGGGTGACATCTTCCAGCATGTCAGAAGGTCACGCGCACGCCGGCGGTGAAGTAACGGCCGATCGTGTCGTAATAGGTGCCGTTCGTACCGGTGTAGAGCTGCGGGTTCGGCACGGCCGGCGGATCGGTATTGAGGACATTGCGGATGGAGGCGAACAGCTCGAACCGGTCGCCCACCTTCTGGTTGGCGAAGAGGTTCACATAAGCGAACGCCGGGACGTGATTGCGACTGGCCGTCGTGGCGGCCGAACTGTTGTAGAGATTGTCGATCGTGCCGGCCGAGATGAAGTTCGTCTGCACCGTCCCCGAGAAGCCCCCGACCGAATAGGTCGTGGACGCGGTGAAGCGGGTCGATGGCGTCGCATAGGTGTTGAGCGAGCTGTTCTCGCCCGCGCGATCGACCGCCCCGCTGCCCGTGCCCGTATCGACCAGCACGTCGGCGGTGCGGGTGCCGGTGATGTTCACTTCGATCGTGCCCGGCAGCGAACTCGCCAGCCGGTGGAGCGGCAGGCGGTAGGCGAGCACGGCATCGAAGCCCTTCACGCGCACCGAGGCGAGGTTCTGCACGCCGAGGTTGAGCGCGGTCGGCGCACCGGTGGCGCCGAAAGTGAAGGCCGAGCAATAATAGCTGTCGCCGGAATTGCAGAGGCTGCCGGCGGCGGTGCTCGTCAGCGTCGTGATCGCATCCTTGACCTCGATATCGTAATAATCGACCGACAGGCTGAGGCCGGGCGCGAAGGCCGGCTCCAGGACGATGCCGCCGGTATAGGTGTGCGACCGCTCCGCATTCAGATCGGCATTGCCGCGGCTGATGTTGACCGGAATGTTGGCCGAATAGGAAATGCCGTTGGCGGGGTTCCGCACGCTGACGGTGTTGTTCGCGACCGAGCCGGGGCTGAACAGCTCGAACAAGGCAGGTGCGCGAATGTCGAGCGAGGCCGTGCCGCGCAGTCGGATGCCCCGGATCGGTTCGTAGGTGGCGCCGGCCTTCCAGGTCGTCTGCCGCCCGACGGAACTGTAGTCGGCGACGCGGACGGCGCCGTTGATGTCGAGCGACCGGCCGAGCGGCGAATCCCGCAGCAGCGGCACCAGCGCCTCGACATAGCCTTCCTTCACATCGAAATCGCCGCGGAAGGGGCCGGCATTGGCGATCTCGAAGCCGCCGGCCGCCGCGATCGCATCGGCCGTTACAGCCTCCTTCTCGCGCCGATATTCGACGCCGGCGGCCAAAGCGACCGGCCCCGCCCAGGTCTCGAACGGCTCGCCGTGCACATTGGCGGCGGCGGTGGTCTGCGTATAGACCGCCTTGGCGCGCGACGTGCCGGTGACATAGCCGATCGCCTCGGCCGAAGGGGAGCCGGCGCCGAACAGATTGATGGGGACGCAACCCGCCGCCGCCGTCGGGTTATACGTCGTGCTGCCCGGCACGAGCGCGCGGCAGGTGATGGCGCCATTGAACAGGACCGCGTCGGTCGCGAAGGTCTCGCGCTGGCGGATGCCGATGCCGGAGGCCGTGTTGCGATAGGTGTTGCGCCCCCAGCCGACATGCGCGTCGTAGCGCCAGCCGCCCCCCAGATCGCCCTCGATGCCGCCCGCGATATGGGGGGTCTCGTTCTTGACGACGATGCGTCCATTGCGGCCCTGCGGGTAGAAATCATAATTGACGCGGTTGAACGTCAGGGTGCCGGCCGAGCCGAGCGCCGCGGCGACCGCCGGATAGAGCTGGCGCAGATACGCATTGTCGCTGCGGATCGTGCCGCCGGTGATCCGCGAGGGAAGCGGCGTCAGGGTGGACCGCAGCTTCGAATAGGAACCGACGACATAGAGCTTCGCGGCGTCGCTTACGTCGAACTGGACGCGGGCATAGGGATCGAGGCGGCGGACACCGGGCACCAGCGACACGTTGAGCGCCTGCGAGAAGCCCTGACCGCCGATCGTGGCCTGCCCGCCGATCAGCGAGCCCGCATCGAAGGGCACGAGCTGCCCGCCGGTGAAGGTGCGATTGCGGAAGGCCGCGACCGTCGAGCTGGTCACCAGCAGGTCGGGCGAACTGTAGAAGCGGACGCCCGGCACGATCAGATTGACCGGCAGGCCGTTGGTCGCGGAAGCCGAGTTGGTGACGATCTGGTTCTCGCGCCGGCCCCAGTCGCGGGTGTAGAGGTCGCCGACCTCGTCGCTGCTGGTGTAGTCGAGGGCGGCGACGATATGCAGCCGGTCGTCGAGGAGGTTGAGCCCGCCCACGCCGCCGACGCGGCGCTGCGCGGCGTCGCCAAGCTCCGAAACTCCCGCCTGCGCCGTCAGCTTCAGCCCATCGAATTTCTTGCGGAGCAGGACGTTCACGACGCCGCCGACGGCATCCGATCCCCATTGGGCCGATGCGCCGCCGGTCACCACGTCGATCCGCTCGACCATGAGCGCGGGGATCTGGTTGAGATCCGGCGATACGGTGACGCCGGTGTTGTTCGCGGGGGCCTGCGGCACGACCCGCATGCCATCGACAAGGACCAGAGTGCGATTGGCGCCCAGGCTGCGCAGATCGGCCTGGTTGGTGCCCGGCAATTGCGTCTTGATGCCGTTGGCGCTGGGCGAGCTGGACGGCTTGAACGCCGGCAATTCCTGAAGGACGTCGGCGACGTTCGTGGCCTGGCGTTGCTCGAGCGCCTGGGCGCCGACGACGGTGGTGGGGGTGGGCGCGCGGAATCCCGAAGCGCCGGTACGGCTGGCGGTGATGACGATTTCGGCCTCGGCGGCCTGCGCGGCCCCATCACCAGCCGCTGCCCCCTGCACCTGCGCGGCGGCGAACTGCGCCGAGGTCGCGATGGCCAGGATACCCGCACCGGCGAAAATGCGCCGACCCACTCCAAACCTTTTCATGTTCTCTCCTGTAGAACTTATTGTTCTGTTGAGCGATACATGATGGATTACGGACGGGTGGTCAATGGCCAATTACGCGCCAACTCGCTAAATTCGTTCTGCTTGATAGAACAGGGTGGCGCTTGCTTCATTTGGCAGGTGCCACGTTGGATGGCGATCGCGATCGTAGATGTCGCGCGCATGAGGTTGCGGACATCGAGTCGGTTGTCGGGAAGATGCTGCGGCTCTCGGTGACGTGACCGTGGATGCCCCGCTGGCCGAGGTGAACCGCGACGCCACGGTCAGATCATCCCCGATGATCCGGCCTTCGGATCACGAAATGTGCCTTGGCCTCGATATCCGCGATACCCGCGCCGCTACCCGCGCCGCTACCCGCGCCGCTACCCGCGAATGTCGAACAATTGGCGCGAGCGAACGTGCTGACCGAGGGTGAATCCGGCGCGGTCGCGGGGGGTAAACTCCCAAAGCGCCCAGCGAAAAATGGCTGATTTCCGCCGTGGTGACCCCAACGGGGCGGCAGCAAAGCCGCTTTTTCAATCGCTTAGATTGGCAACCCCTGATGATCGGCCTTGTTCAAGCAAGGCACGATCGAAACGTGCTGGCTAACCTTTTTAGCTGAACGGCGGCCGCCGTGCGCAGCAGCTTTGACCGGATCGAGGCCGCGATGGCCCGTCGATACGCAGTCCGCGCGGACGGTTGGCCCGTTGGGGCGGAGGTTGTCGCAAGAGTCTGGAGTTGCCCCGTCCCCACCGTGCAGCTGGTGGATAATGGTAAGGTGGGGCAGCAGCGCTTTACCATCTGGACGCTCTTGCCGTTCCGCCGGGCGCACCTTGCGTTCCCGCCGCTTCACGCGCCGACCCTATATCGGGCGCGGCAAATCGCTTTTCGCCGGCTTCGCGACGCTGGTGGCGAAACGTTACAGCTCGGCCGATCCTGCGGATTGGAGTTGGCCCGTGCGGGCAAGTACATCGGCCTGGAGTGCTGCCGGTGAGCGATTCTAACGCACTCTTGGCAGCTGCGCTCGAATATGCCGCACGTGGCTGGCCGGTTTTTCCATGTTCGCCACGCGACAAGAAGCCCCTGATCCCGCGTGACAAGGATGACGCTGGCAAGCCGATCAAGGGAACCGGCGGGCTGCACAAAGCCAGCGTAGACGCTGACACAGTTCGCACCTGGTGGGAGCGTTGGCCAAAGGCGATGATCGGCCTTCGCATGGGCGTGAACGGCTTGTTTGTGCTCGACTTCGATCCGCGCACCGATGAGGCGACGGGCGAGGAATGGACGCTCGATCGTCTGAAGGGCGAACTCGAAGAGCAGATGCGGTGCCCGCTCCCGGCCTCGCTGGCGGTGCGAACGCCGAGCGGCGGCGTCCACGTCTACCTTGCCCAGCCCGCCGGTGCGGCGATCCGCAACCGTGACAATCTACCCGAGCATGTCGACGTGCGCGGAGAAGGCGGCTACGTGATCGCGCCGCCAAGCGTCATGGCCGATGGGCTCCGCTATCGCTGGTTGCGCGATGATGCCGCCGCGCCGATCGTCGCCGCCCCGCCCGCGCTGGCCGCGATCCTGCAAGCCGGCAAGGGTGCAAAAAAAGACGTTGGCAAGCTTGTCGGGGAGGGCGTGGGGGCGGGCGACGATGGCCTGCGACGCTATGGCCTCGCCGCGCTGGATGCGGAGTGCCGCTCGATCCAGAGCGCGCCCTCCGGTAAGCGGCAGAACGCGCTGAATGCGGGTGCCTATGCCGTCGCGCAGTTGGCGGCTGGCGGCGCGCTCAGCGAGACGATGGCGCGGCGCGCGATCCTGGCGGCAGCGCTGGCGAACCCCGGCAACGACGACGAAGGCGCGATCGTTGCCACCATCGACAGCGGCTGGGCCGCCGGATTTGCCAAGCCGCGCGACCTGTCGGACGTGGGAACGCGGGCTGCGCATGCCCCGTCTCGTTCGTCGCGGCTGGCAACCGCGAATGACAACCCACACTTGCCGTCTTGCGACGAAGCCGAGGCGCTGCATCGCCGGCTGGCGATGCGGCCGATGACGGACTTGGGCAACGCCGAGCGCTTCGCAGAACGGTTCGGAAGGCGCATCCGCTACGTCGATAAGATGGGCTGGATGGCCTATGACGGCCGGCGCTTCATCTTGGACGGTGCCGAGGCGCTTATCGGCGGCTGGGTGCACGAGACGGTACGCGCGATCCGCGAAGAGGCACGCGCAATGCGCGATAGCGGCCGGCGCGACCTTGGTATCGAGGGCGCGATCGACGACCTCGTGGAGACCAAGCGCGACGGCACGGAGGTGCTGCTGTCGGACAAGCTGGTGACCTGGGCAAAGGCTTCGGAGAGCGCCAACCGCCTGTCCTGCATCGCCGGCATCGCGCGCAATCTGTCGCGCCATGGGCTGACGGTTCAGCCGGAGCAGCTGGATCGCAATCCTTTCCTCGTCAACATCCTGAACGGCACGCTGGAACTGGTGACGGACCCGCACGCGCCGCAACCATGGGCGGAACTGCGCTTGCGCCCGCACGATCCGGCGGACCTCATCACGCGCCTGGCGCCGGTCGAGTACGATCCCGATGCGGCCTGCCCGGTCTATGACCGCTTCCTTGCGCGGGTGCAGCCTGGGCAGGACATGCGGCGATTCCTGCACCAATGGGGCGGGCTGTCGCTGACGGGCGATGTGTCCGAACAGAAGCTGGCCTTCTTCCACGGCAAGGGCGCGAACGGCAAATCGACCTTGGTCGATACATGGGCGACGATCGCGGGCGACTATGCCGGCACGGTGCCGATCGAGACGTTCCTCGATCAAGGCCGGAAGCGGAAGGGGTCTGATGCGTCGCCTGATCTAGCCGCGCTCGTCGGCGTGCGGATGCTGCGCACGTCGGAGCCGGAAAAGGGCTCCAAACTGGCGGAAGCCCTTATCAAGCTGGCGACGGGTGGCGAGCCCATGCCGGTGCGCCGGCTGAACCGCGATCCGTTCGATCTGCATCCCGCGTTCAAGATGACCGTTTCGGGCAATCATCGCCCGTCGATCAGCGGTGTGGATGACGGCATCTGGCGCCGCGTCATGCTGGTGCCTTGGGACGTGCAGATCCCCGACACCGAGAAGGATCGGCAGCTTGTCGCTAAGATGCAGCGCGAGGCGCCCGGCATCCTCAACCGCCTTTTGGCCGGCCTGATCGACTGGCGGCTGAACGGCCTTGTGGAGCCCGCCAGCGTGCGCGGTGCGACAGCTGACTATCGAGAGCAAAGTGACCCGCTGGGCCGCTTCCTTGCCGCCTGCACACGCAGCGAGACAGGGCAGCGAGTGCAATCGTCCAAGCTCTACGCACTCTTCATAGCGTGGGCCAAGGCCACCGGCGAACGCGAGTGGTCACAGGTTGGCTTCAGCAAGGCGCTAACCGATCGCGGCTTCAAGCGGATCGAGAGCCACGGGATGCGATGGCTTGACCTGATCGCCACGCGCACACCCGAGGAATTGGAAGCCGACGATTGGGCCGACCCCGTTGCGTCGTCGCCCCCGCGCCCCTGGGAGGATGACGATGGCTGGCCACTGTAGTGCAAGGGTTCATGCAAGGGTTGAGCAAGGGTTTGAGCAAGGCTCGAACCCCGGTTTTCTGCGGCTTTGCAAGGGTTGCAAGGCCCATGCGCATGCCTGTCTCACGTACATGTGCGCGCAGGCGCGCCTGCGCATGTGCGACAGGTTGCACATAACCTTTGCAACCCTTGCAACCCTTGCTTTGAAATCTCTTCATTGGCGGATTTCCGCCATTCCTTTCCCGTTGTGTCCGCAAGGGTTTCTCATAGCCCGCAAGGGTTGAGCCGAAATGCGCAAGGCTTTGGAGGATCGATAGATGAACACCTATTCCCCGCTCTGGGACACGCTGCTGCAAACCGCTGTCTGCCACACGGAGCATCCGGGCGAAGCAGTGTCCGCATTGATGAGAGCGGCGGCTGAAATCCTCCAGCGGTCATTCGGGCAAGACGTTGCGATCGAGCTTTTGAGCGAGATCGTGGCGGAAGCGACAGATCATTGGCGCTCGATCCAGCCTCCGCCCGCGTCGGTGCGCCATTAAGGCCCGCGGGCCGCCCCCTTCGGGTCCTTCCGGGGCGGGCGCGGGCAATGCGGTTGGGCAGAGCGCATGGTTTCAACATTCAAGCCCGATCTGTCTTTTTGAACTTCATGAACTGTTTGAACCATTTAGCGTGCCGGGAGCGATGATCGTGTCCACCGACAAGATTTATGACTTCGACGAGAAATCGGCGGCGCGGATCATGGGCGTGGTGCCCCGGACGCTTCGCAACTGGCGGAAGGCGGGCAAGATCGGCTTCTATCGAACGCCTGGCGGCCGCGTCCGCTATTCGATCGATCAGCTGATCGAGGTGCGGACCGGAGGGCGCGTCGATGCCGCGTTTGACCCCACGTTTCCACCTTTTGCCGCACAAGGGTCATCGACCGCCGACGCCCCCGTGGCGATCATTCCGGCATGAGCCACAACCGCACCCGCACTTTGGCGCCGACGCCGGCCCCCCGACGCCCCGATGGCCAGCTTATCGCCGACGTGCTGGATCGCATCACGGCCCGGCGGACGGCGGGGGAGTCGCAATCCGCCTCGCCGCACGCGGAGCGCCGGGTTGCAGCGCCGCAAGGGCAGCGCACCCTCTCGCTGCAGCCGGCCAGCTGGAACGCCGAAGCGCGCACGATCGACGTGGTGTGGACGACAGGCGCGCGCGGCGTCCGTTTCGACTTCGATACGCTGGCGCTGGTGGATGAGGAGCTGGCGACAGGCACCGCCAATGTCCGGCTCGATCGCCTCAATCGCGGCGCGCCCGTCCTCAATACGCACCAGAAAGACGACCTGGGCGCGCAGATCGGAACCGTCGTGCCGGGCAGCGCCCGCATGGTGGGCGGACAGGGCATCGCGACTCTGCAACTTTCGGCGCGCGAGGATGTGGCGCCGATCGTCGCGGATATTGCCGCCGGCATCATCCGCAACCTGTCGGTCGGCTACACCGTCCATGTTTTCGAGGTGAACCGGAAGGCCAGCCCGCGACCGCTGTACCGCGCGACGGACTGGGAGCCGACCGAAATCAGCTTCGTCCCCGTGCCTTTCGATGCCGGTGCGCAGGTTCGCGACCTGCCGAGCCATCCCGGCGCGACCTGCCTTGTCCGAACGATCCCCTTTCAGGAGCCCAAAGCTATGTCTACGTCGTGGATGTCCCGTTTCACCCGTGCCTTCATCCCCGCCGCGCCCCCGGCCGCCGCCCCGGCACCGACGGCGCCCGCCGAGCCGTCCTACGAGCGGCAAGCCTCGATTGCCTGGCTACGAGACTACACCCGTATGGCGAGCGAGACGATGACGCTGCCGCCCGAACTGGCGGCCGATCTCGCGCTGGAGATGGCGGAGCGGTCGATGACCGAGGGGCAGGCGCGCGATGCCGTCATGCAGATTCTCGGCGAGCGGCAGCGCAATGCCACGGGCACAATCTCGAGCGTCAACGGCTCGCCGGTCGCAAACGCGCTGATCTATGGCGAGCGCAGCTATGACAATCCCGACTTTCAGGCTGCGGCGATCGGCGATGCCCTGTTCGCGCGGATGAGCGGCAGCGCGCCCACCGAGCAGGCGCGCAAGTTTATGAATATGAGCATGGTGCAGATCGCGGGCGAGCTGATGATCCGGCAGGGCGTGCGCGACGTGAACCGCATGGGGCCGAACGAAATCCTCAATAGCGCCGCGTGGAACTCGGGCGGCACGCGCAGCTTCGCCCCCGATCACGGCTATGCGCGCGGGCTGGGCGGGATGCACACCACGTCCGATTTCCCGCAGCTGCTGATGGGCGCAGGCGAGCGGTTCCTGTTGACGGTCTTCGAGGCCGCCGCCTCGCCCCTCAAGCAGATCAGCCGGCAGCGTAGCGCACGGGATTTCCGCGCGATCAGCGGGCTCCAGCTGTCGGGTTTCGGCACGCTGCTGGAGGTGCCGGATGCCGGCGAGATCAAGCACGGCACGTTCAAGGAGCGGAAGGAAACCTATCGCCTCAAGACGTTCGCCAAGCAATTCGCGCTGTCGCGGCAGGCGATCATCAATGACGATCTGAACGTCTTCAGCGATCCCATCACGATCATGGGGCGCGCCTCGGCCGAGACCGAGGCGACATTGCTGGCGGACCTTATCAACAGCAATCCGGCGCTGAGCGACGGCATCCCGCTGTTCGATGCCCAGCATGGCAATTTGGCGGCGACGGGGGCGGCGCCGACAAGCATCGGCCCGCTTGACGCCGGTCGCCTAGCGATGCGGCGGCAGAAGGATTTGGACGGCAAGACGCCGCTCGCGCCGGCGCCCAAATTCATCGTGTCGAGTGTCGAGAACGAAACGCGGATCGAGCAGCTCCTGACCATGCTCCAGGCCACGACGACGGATGCGGCCAACCCGTTCGCCGGGAAGCTGACACCGCTGGTCGATCCGCGCCTCGACCCGCTGCCCTGGTATCTTTTCGGCGCGCCGGGCAGCGCGCCGATGCTGGAACATGCCTACCTGAACGACCAGGCCGGCCCCAAGGTCGAGATGCAGGACGGCTGGGACGTGCTGGGCACGAAGTTCCGCGTCTACATGGATTTCGGCGCGGGCGTGGTGGATTGGCGCGGCGGCTACAAGAACCCCGGCGCGGCCGGCTGACGGGAAGCGAAGCGCGGATAGCACGATCGCGGGGACCGCGCTGGGCGAGCATTTCACCCTCCTCATCCTCGTATCGCAGGCCCCCGGCGGGCCTGATCCAAGCCAGCGGGCCAAGGCAGCTCGCTGGCAGCCGCTTCAAAGGAGGAAAGCATGTCCAAGACTTTGCGAACCGCCGCCATCGTGGTGGGCGTCGTTGCGCTTGGGGTGGCGACCTACGGTGCCGCACTCGGGCCGGCTGCCGCCGCCGCTACCGGAGCGGCAAGCGGTTTGGCTGGCCTGGGCGTCGGCGCGAGCGTTGCCGCAGTCGGCACCGGCCTCGGGGCAATCAGCGGCAATCGCTGCCTCACCGGCAAACTGCGGCGCCGCAGGTGACGGCGATCAATGTCGTTGTCCAGCGCAAGGCGCGGGCTGCTTTCATCATATCCGACACGGCCGTCACCGCCCCGGATGGCACGCTGGTGCGATCGGTCGGGAAGGTCATCTTCAGCGTCAAGCACGGTTTTCCTTGGGCAATGGGCGTAACGGGAAACGTCGCGCCTGAGGTGTTGCTGAAGGCGATCGGTGAAGAAAAGACGGCCACGCTCAAGCAGCTGGAGAAGCGGCTGCCCTTAGCCATGCGCCGCGCGGTTGCAGAGACTTGCGATCTTCGTGGCGTAACGCCGGCAGAGATATTCTGTCAGGTGAAGGGCGCCTATTGGGATTTCTCGCGCAAGCGGCCGATGGGCATGATGATGCAGGCGAATGCCGGCGATATGGTGGGCGCTGGCGCGATCGAGGCGTACACGTGGTATGATCTGCCTTGGGCGATGGGCACCCATGAAGCCGCCGAAGTACTGCTGGGCCGCGCCGTCGATCTTGAAGAACCTGATAGTTTCGACGCGGAACATGACGGCTATGCGTTGATTAAGGCGCAGCGCCAGCGCGGAGGGATCGACATCACACCGGGCATGGAGGCGGGCCACTGTCGGATCGGCGGCGAGGTGCATTTGACCGAAGTGCGCAAAACGGGTGTTCAGGTGTACGTGATTGGAGATTTTGTAGATCAGATCGGCGAAAGAATTGTTGCGTCCGCCTAACCGTCAACCAAAATACAGAACACAATCCCCCGTTCATTCGCTATAAATGTATCTGCCATCTATCCAAAAATCGCTGTCTCCAGTTTCATTATTGTACAGATAGGTTCCAATAAGATTATGAGTGGATGATCCGTTCATATTGTAGAATATTGCGCCAGATAGATAACCGACGCAATTACCATTCTCATAACCATAAATATATCGATGGCCCGATCCCATCACCTATCTCCAGGAGGATCAACGTGCTGATACGATAGAATCGATTTCGCTTACCGCGAGCTTATAGTTTTTACCAAGACTTTCCCAAACCTTCAGCATCGCACGGTACGCAGCTAAGCTCGTGCCGCTGTGTGAATTGTCCGGGCGTTCTTCGAGTTCCTCATATCGCTTCTCAGTTCGGCGGACGAATTTAGCGAATCCATAATGTCCGCTAGAAGAGTTTCCGTCAAACCCCTCGAACTGGGCATATAACCCTGTCGGTTCGTGCTTGAGGCGCTGAGATGAGAACGTTATGGCTCGATACATACTCAAAATATCGAGAACCTCCATACACACGACTGCACTTAAAGGATCTGGATCAATGGAGCGGTTCAGGTCCTGATATAATAGCTCATACCCATTCGATAGTATTTCCTGATTTTTCTCGTAAATATCTATCTCTTCTGGGTTGGTACCCTTCAAAATTTCGTACTGGTTCCAGAGGATCAAACGTTCGGTCTGCGACAGTTTCATGTCAGCCACTTAGCTTCTCTCCCAAGATTATTCTGATTGCCTCCGGACGTGACAGCCCAGGCGACCGTTGCCCAATCCATGTGTCAAGCGCGGCGAGTTGAGCGGGCGGGAGCTTTACCATCACGCCAACAGAGCCGACAGGCGGCCGACCGCGACGTTTTCCGATATCCGCTATTGCATCGACCATGTTTAACGGATATCGGATAGAGCGAGCCGGCGCAAGGATTAGGCCCCCCGCGCCAGCTCTAACCGCAACAGACCCTTAGGAGGTACTGTCATGGCTACCGCTGCCCGTAGCATCGTCCCCGCGTGCATCGCACCCGGAAAAAACGCCGATAAGTCCACCGCGCCCAGCCGGCGCGGCTTCCTCGCGCTGGCCGCTGCCGTTCCCGCCGCAGGCGCAATGGCCGGTCTTCCCGCAACGGTTCGACCCTCGCCTTGGAACCGCGCCGTTGCCGCCCTTCAGGCGGCCAAGACCGCACGCGAAGCCTACGAGCGCGACGTGTTTCTGCCGATGGATCGAGAATATAATCGGCGGTCGGGCAAGCGTCCCAGCCTCGATTTCTCGGTTAAGGCGCTCAACGGGCATGTCGCAACCTATCACATGCGGCCGCACGAGCTTGACGATTGGGCCGATTGCGACATGTGGCGCCGCTATGCTGCGCCGATCCGAGAAGAATATCGGGCTTGGCAACGGCGGCACGACGCTGCCCTTCGCGACCTGAACTATGAAGCGATCCAGGTGCGTTATGACGACCTTAATGTGGTCGAGGCGGACGCCGAGGACGCGCTGATCGCCACGCCTGCGCCCGATGGCGCTGCACTCGCTGCAAAAGTCAGGCTGGTTCTGTCGCTGACGGCAGACTCTTCGTTTGACGACCGATGGCGGCAGGGCCTGTTGGCCGATTGCGAGAGTTTCGAGGAGGCTCGCTCTAAAAGCGCGTAAGTTTTATGTTCTTCACGAACAGGCAATTGACGACGGCGGAAAATCGCTTCATGTTCACAATGAACACACAGAGAGATTTGGACATGAAGCTTGGCAGCCTCCTGCATTTGGTCGGCCTCAACCGCAACTCCTACAACACGTTGAATCGGCGAAATTCCTTCCGCTTTATGGACCGGGATTTGCTCGATGAGCGATCCTATGATCGGTACTCGATGACCCACGCCGTTGCCGTTGGGTGTGTCGTCGAGTTCATGGCAGCAGGCCTGTCGGGGCAACGGGCGGGCGCTGCTGTGGACAACCTTTTCCGCGTTATCGACGCCGCGACCCACACGCTCGCCCAAGGCAGCGCCGGAGATCATTGGTGGCTCACGATCACCAACTTTGCCGATGGCAGTTGGGGTTGGGCCAGCGGCAACGAGAATGCCGATACGTTCGGTCGCGGCCTTGTGTCCAATAAGGTGAGCATCAATGTCGTCGCGGTGTGGGAGGACATGGCAAAGCGTCTCGGCACGCCGATGGACCCGAGCAATGTCGAAAGCTGACGCATGGCCCCAGGTGACCGCCAGACCGGAAAGGTGTTTGGCGATATGAGCGGACGTAGCCGCTTCAAACAGGTTGACGCGACTCGCGCGCTCAAAGCTGCGCTCGATGCCGGCCTTCCGCCATCGGAGTGCATCATTGATGGCGACGGTGCGATTCGACTGATCTTTCGAGATGGCAGCGCCAGCCCACTTGCTAATCCGCTTGACCGACTGCTGCCCCGGTGAAGCGAAAGCGCCGCTATCCGAACGTATCGTCGTTCACCGATCGCCACGGCAAGTTGCGCTGGCGGTGGCGCAAGGCGGGTTTCGTCACCTATTATTTCCGCAGTCCGCCAGACACGGCGGGCTTCAAGGAAGAATTGGCAGCGTGCGAGGCGGGCGCGCCGATCCGTGCTGGCGGGGGGCGCTGCATCCCGCGATCGGTCTCGGACCTGGTGGCACGCTATTATGCCTCCGCTAACTTCAATCGCGGGGGGCTAGACGATCAGCACCGGCGTCGATTGCTGATTGAGAGCTTCCGCACTCCCTTGGCCAACGACCTCGTTGCGAACTTCCGGTGGGATCATATCGAGGCGATTTTGGCCGATCGTGCAAAGAAGGCGATCGATGGTCGGGGTCGTGTTGTCGGAGGACCCGTGGCGGCGCTCAATCTACGCAAGCAGCTTCGCCGGCTGTTTGCCTATGCGAAGCGGCTGGGCTGGATAACAGACAATCCGGTGGACGATGCCGAGCGTATCGCTGCCCCGAAAACGGGCGGCTATTACGCATGGTCCGAAGACGACATCGCCGCGTATCAGGCGCGACACCCGCTCGGGACGGGAGCCCGGCTTGCGCTGGAGATTATGCTTTGGACCGGCCAACGCCGCAGTGATGCCCGGCAGCTTGGTCCCGAGCATCTGAAAAGCGGGCAGATCAATTACCGCCAGGGCAAGACTGGCACAGATTTATGGTTGCCAGCTGTGCCACAGCTCATGGAGGCAATCCGCGCAATGCAACGCGTCGGGCTCAATACCTTTCTGGTGACCGACCACGGCAAGCCATTCAGCCGCGCCGGCTTCGGCAACAAGATGCGCGAGTGGTGTGACGAAGCAGGGCTTCCCCAATGCACGTCGCACGGCCTCCGCAAAGCCGTGGCGCGCCGCCTTGCTGAAAGCGATGCAAGCCAACAGTCGATCAAGGCTGTGGGTGGCTGGAAAGGCGATGCCGAGGTTACGATCTACACCGCCAGCGCCGATCAAAAACGCCTCGCGCGGACGGCCATTGATCGACTTTCCGACGCTGATTTGGCTAACCGCGACATCAAGTTAGCCAAATCATTCAACCAAAAGATTGAAAAGAAAGACTAAATCCATGACCATGGTGACCCCAACGGGACTCGAACCCGTGTTTTCGCCGTGAAAGGGCGACGTCCTAGACCGCTAGACGATGGGGCCGCAGCGGGAGACGGTGCCGATAGTGGGGGTGGGGCGGCACGTCAATCCGGCTTTCGCGCGTCGCGGCGGATCAATCGGCCCAGGCGGCGTCGTCGAGGTGCATTTCGGCTTCGGGCCGGCCGGACCAATCGTCCACCTTGGCGCGGCCGGCGATCCACAGCTGGCGGGTGGTGCCGGCGGCGAGCAGCGCCTGCCCCAGCGGCGTGTCGGCGGCGCGGAAGGCGATCGTCTTGATGCTGCGGCCATCACTGCCCACCACGATCGCGCGGACATGGCCGTTGCCGACGATGTCGACCTTCACGATCCGCACCGGCCCGGCCGCCACCCTCGGCGCGGGCCAGCCGGCGCCATAGGGGCCGCCTTCCTCCAGCGCATCGACCAGCGACGGGCCGACCCCGCCGGGCGCCACCACCGCGTCCAGCAGCAGCGCCCGGCCGTCCGACGCCCGCGCCACGTCGGCGGAGAGGCGCTCGTCGAGGAAGTCCGCCAGCGCGTCGATGCGCGTGGCATCGATGGTGAGACCCGCCGCCATCGCATGGCCGCCGCCCGCCACCAGCAGCCCCATGTCCTTGGCGGCGAGCACCGCCGCGCCGAGATCGACGCCCGATATCGAGCGGCCCGATCCCTTGCCGACGCCGTCCGCGTCCACCGCGATGATGATCGTCGGCCTGCCCAGCTTCTCCTTCAGCCGGCTGGCGACGATGCCGATCACGCCCGGATGCCAGCCCTCGCCGGATATCACCGCGACCGCGCGATTGCCCTGGGTGCCGGCGCGTTCGGTGGCTTCCTCGATCACCGCCGCCTCGATCGCGCGGCGTTCCTCGTTCAGCCGATCGAGTTCGGCGGCGATGCCGTCGGCCTCGGCCTCGTCGTCGGTGGTGAGCAGGCGCACGCCGAGATCGGACTTGCCGACCCGTCCGCCGGCGTTGATGCGCGGCCCCAGCGCGAAGCCCAGATCGGTGCAGCTGACCGGCTTGGTCAGCCGCGCGGCGCGGGCCAGCGCGGCGAGGCCGATGTTGCGGCCCTGGCGCATCACCTTCAGGCCCTGCGTCACGAAGGCACGGTTGAGCCCCTTCAATTGCGCCACATCGGCGACGGTGCCGAGCGCGACCAGATCGAGCAGGTCGATCAGCTTCGGCTCGGCCCGGTCGGTGAAGAAGCCGCGCCCGCGCAATTCGCGCAACAGCGCCGCGCCCAGCAGGAAGGCGACACCCACCGCCGCCAGATGGCCGTGCGCCGCGCCCTCGCCCTCGTCGAGCCGGTTGGGGTTCACCAGCGCATGGGCCACCGGCAGCGCGGCGGCGCATTTGTGGTGATCGACGACGATCACGTCCACCACCGCCGCGCGCGCCATCTCCAGCGCGTCGAACGCCTGCGCGCCGCAATCGACCGTCACGATCAGCCGCGCGCCGCCCTCGGCGATCCGCACCAGCGCCTCGCCTGAGGGGCCATAGCCCTCCATCAGCCGATCGGGAATGTAGGCGGCGGGGGTGAGGCCGAGCGAGCGCAGCAGCCGCACCAGCAGCGCGGCGGAGGTGGCGCCGTCCACGTCATAATCGCCGAAGATCGTCACCGGCTCGTTCGCCTGCACCGCATCGGCGAGGCGACGCGCCGCCACATCCATGTCGCGGAAGATCGACGGGTCGGGCATGAACGCGCGCAAGGTGGGCGTGCGATGCGCCTCGACCCCCTCGCGCGGGCAGCCGCGCGCCATCAGCAGGCCGGTGACGAGATCATCGGGCCGAAACCCCTCGTCCGCCATGTCCAGCGATCCGCCGCGCCAATGCCAGGGCTGGCCGAGGATCGAACGGGTGATATCGAGAACAGGGCGGCGAGGCTGCATCGGCCGCCTTATGGCAGACGGCGAGTCAGCGGGACAGGCCGATCGCTACAGCAATTTGTCGATCGTGATCGGCAGCTCGCGCACCCGTTTGCCCGTCGCGTGGAAGATGGCGTTGGCGATGGCGGCGGCGGTGGAGACGGTGCCGATCTCGCCCACGCCCTTCACGCCCAGCGGCGAGACCTCGCTGTCCTGTTCCTCCACGAAGATCACGTCGATCGTATCCACGTCGGCATGGGCGGGGATGTGATATTCGGCGAGGCTGTGGTTCATGATCCGGCCGAAATGATGGTCGGTCATGGTCTCCTCGTGCAGCGCCATGCCGATGCCCCACACCACGCCGCCGACGATCTGGCTGCGCGCGGTCTTGGGGTTGATGATACGGCCGGCGGCGATCGCGCTGACGATGCGGGTGATCCGCACCACGCCCAGTTCCTCGTCCACGCGCACTTCGGCGAAGACGGCGGAATGGGTGTTACGCGCCTTCACGACCTGATTGGCCATGCCGCGCGGGCCGGGCGCGGCGGTGGCCTCGGCCTCCAGCTCGGTCACGCCGGCGGCGGCCATGATCCGGCCGTAGGGCGCGCGCACCTGAGGATCGGCCTTCAGATACATTTCGCCGTCCGCGAAGCCGACCGAGGCGATCTCGGGCTGCGAGCCGAATGGGCGGCCCTCCAGCTTGCCGGCGGCCTCCGCCAGCTTGGCCTGTAGCGCCTCGCACGCCAGCTGCACCGCCGCCCCGGTCGAGGCGGCGCCCCAGGAACCACCCTCCAGCGGCGCGGGCGGCAGGCTGCTGTCGCCCAGTTTCGCGCTGACCTGCTCCACGGGGAGCCCCAGCACGCCGGCGGCGATCTGCGCCATGATCGTATAGGTGCCGGTGCCGATATCGGATGTGGCGCTGGCGACCTCGAGATGGCCGTTGGCGCCGAGCCGGGCGCGGGCCGATGTCTTCATGAACATCGCGTCCCACACGCCGGTCGCCATGCCCCAGCCGATCAGTTCGCGACCCTCGCGCATCGATCGTGGCGCCTGGCTGCGCTGATCCCAGCCGAAGGCCTCGGCGCCCTGCTCGTAGCAGGCCTTCAGCGCCTTGCTGGTGTAGGGGATCTGGCGGATCTGCTCGATGTCCGAATAATTGGTCAGGCGCAGCGCGAGCGGATCGACGTCGGCGGCATAGGCCAGCTCGTCCATCGCCATCTCGAACAGGGTCAGACCGGTCGCGGCGCCCGGCCCGCGCATCGATCCTGGCGTGGCGCTGTCGATCGGCGCCACGGCATAGTCGAAATGGGCGTTGGGCGCGGCATAGGTCTGGCCGCCCCATTCCACGATCGTCTCGGCATACGCTTCGTAGCGGGAGGTGGCGGTGGTCGCGATGGTCGAAATGGCGGTCAGCTTGCCATCGGCCTCGGCGCCCAGCGCGACCCTCTGGATCGCCTCTGGCCGGTGGACGTGGGTGAACATCTGCTGGCGGGTCAGCACCACCCGCACCGATCGCTCCAGCATCTTGGCGGCGAGCGTGGCGAGGAAGACATGATACAGCGGCCGCAGCGCCGCCCCGAACGCCCCGCCGACATAGGGATTGAGCACGCGCACGTCGTCGGGCTCGAAGCCGAAGACGTTGCACAGATAATCCTGCACCTGCGCCGGCCCCTGCGTCTTGTCGTGGACGGTCAGGCGACCTTCGCCATGCCATTCGACCGTGGCGCCATGCAGTTCCATCGGATTGTGATGTTCGGTCGCGAGGCGATATTCGCCCTCGTGGCGGACCGGGGCGGTTTCAAGCGCCGCGTCGGTATCGCCGCGATCGCTCGGCGGCTTCTGGCGCGGAACGAAGCGTTCGGCGATCGCCACGTCGAGATCGGTATTGTGCCGCTCGCCCTCATAATCGATCGCGATCAGGCGGGCGGCATGGCGCGCCGCCTCGAAGGTCTCGGCCACCACCAGCGCGACCGGCTGGCCGTTGTAATAGATGGTGTCGTCGTAGAACGGGCGCAGCGGTTTGCCGCCGGCCGGGGCGAGCTGATCGCCATAGCGGCTGGTGCGCCACGGCAGATGCGCGCGATTTTCGTGGTGGATCACGGTGACCACGCCGGGCACCGCCAGCGCCGCGCTGTCGTCGAGCGCGGCGATGCGGCCGCGCGCGATCGTGCTGGAGACGGCCACGCCATACAGCAGGCCCTCGATCGGATGATCGGCGGCATAGCGCGCCGCGCCGGTCACCTTGGCGGGGCCGTCGATCCGGCTGACGGGGGTGCCGATACCGGCCTGGGCGGGGGACGCGGCCATCAGGCGATCCTCTTGTTCGTCTGGGACTGCGGCGTGCCGGCCGCCGCCTGGGTGAGCGCGCGGACGATGGCGCGGCGGGCCAGCGGGATTTTGAAGGCGTTGCCGCCGCGGGGCGCGGCCGGGGCGAGCAACGTGTCGGCGAACCCCTCGAACATGGTGCGGACGGGGATTTTGCCGATCAGCGCCGCCTCCGCCTCCCGGTCGCGCCACGGCTTGTGGGCGACACCGCCCAGCGCGACCCTCGCCTCGACGATCCGATCATCCTCGATCCGGAGCGTGGCGGCGACCGAAACGAGGGCGAAGGCGTAGGACAGGCGATCGCGCAGCTTGAGATAGCTGTGATGCGCGGTGAAATCCTCGTTGGGCAGGCGGATGGCGGTCACCATCTCGCCGGGAAGCAGGTTGTTGTCCCGCTGCGGCGTCTCTTCGGGCAGGCGATGATAATCGGCGAAGGGGATGGCGCGGCCGCCCTCCGGCCCCTCGACCTCCACCACCGCGTCCAGCGCGGCGAGCGCCACGCACATGTCGGAGGGGTGGGTGGCGATGCACATGTCGCTCGTGCCGAGGATCGCGTGGATGCGGTTCACCCCGCGCAGCGCGCCGCACCCGGATTCGGGGGTGCGCTTGTTGCAGGGGGTGGCGACGTCGTAGAAATAATAGCAGCGGGTGCGCTGGTTCAGATTGCCACCGGTGCTGGCGGCGTTGCGCAGCTGCGGCGTGGCCCCCGCCAGGATCGCGCTGGCGAGAAGCGGATAGCGGGCCAGTACGCGCTCGTCCTCGGCCACCGTGGTGTTGGGCACCAGCGCGCCGATCCGCAGGCCGCCGTCGGCCTCCTCGATCGCCCCGAGCGGCAGGCGGCCGATATCGATCAGCGCGGTCGGCCGCTCGACGCTCTCCTTCATCAGATCGATCAGGTTGGTGCCGCCCGCGATCAGCTTCGCGCCGGGCGTGGCGGCGGCCGCGACCGCGTCGGCGACGGTGGTGGGGCGCTGGTAGGTGAAGGGGGTCATTCCGCCGCCTCCCGCATGGCGGTTCGGGCCTGTTCGGCCGCCACCGCCTCGATGGCGTCGGCGATGTTGGTATAGGCGCCGCAGCGGCAGAGATTGCCGCTCATATATTCGCGGATCGCCTCGCGGCTGGTCGCCTTGCCCTCGTTCAGCAGCGCCACGCCCGAGCAGATCTGCCCCGGCGTGCAATAGCCGCACTGGAAGGCGTCATGATCGATGAACGCCTGTTGCAGCGGGTGGAGCGTGCCGTCGGGGCCGGCCAGCCCCTCGATCGTGACGATCTCGTCGCCCTCATGCATCGCGCCGAGGCGCAGGCAGCTGTTCATCCGCCGCCCGTTGACCAGCACGGTACAGGCGCCGCACTGGCCATGGTCGCAGCCCTTCTTGGTCCCCATCAGCCCCAGCCGCTCGCGCAGCAGATCGAGCAGGGTGACCCACGGTTCGACCTGCACGGTTTCGATGCGGCCATTGACGGTCAGGCTGAGCGGGAGCGTGGAAAGTTCGGTCATCGCGGAACAGGACGGATCGGCGCGGATTCAGTTCCCCGCTTCGTCATCCGATTTCGTCGCGGCGGCGGCGGGCACGTCCCGCTCGCGCGCCTGCGCCTTGCGCCGCCGCAGATTCTGGCGAAGCGCCTCCGCCAGCCGCCGATCGCGCTCTTCATCCTGCTTGCCCATCGCGGTGGACCTTTAAGTGGTCCCGTGCGGGTTGACGAGCCCGGCCGCTTTGTCCATAGGCGCGCCTTCCGAAGGCCCCGGCGCCTGACGATGCTGCCGTAGCTCAGTGGTAGAGCGCATCCTTGGTAAGGCTGAGGTCGTGAGTTCAATCCTCACCGGCAGCACCATTTTTCCCGCTGCGATAGAAATTTAGCCCCTTCGGGGCCGTCGCGGAATCATGTCTGATCGGCCAGGCCGCAGACGGCAACGGACGGTGGAGCCCCTGCGGTCAGGCGGGGCACGTATCTGCTGTAGCTGATCGGATCGTGACCAAGCCTCTGGACAGTTCGCGCAAAGCGTGAACATCTATGTGTGACCAAAAGAAGACAGTTCGGATTCGGGGAGAGGCGCCTGGCTGGCCATCGGACGGGGGTCTACGATGGACAATGTTCGCGCCAAGCTCGATTGGTTCAAGGCCATCATCCTGCCGCACCAGCCCGCGCTGCGGGCGCGGCTGCGGCGGCTGTGCCCGACGACGGGGGATCTGGAGGATCTCGTGTCCGAGGTGCTCACCCGCGCCTACGCCAATCCCAACTGGCACGGCGTCGATCACGGCCGCGCCTATCTGTTCACCGTGGCGCGCAATCTGGTGATCGACATGACCCGGCGCGACAAGATCGTGTCGTTCGACACGGTCGTCGAACTCGATCTGCTCCAGTCCGATCACGACATGGACGCGCAATTGTGCGCGCGGGACGAATTGCGGCGGATGCAGGCGATCGTCGATACGCTGCCCGGCCAGTGCCGCCGCGCCTTCATCGCGCGGCGCGTGCAGGAGAAATCGATGGGCGAGATAGCGGATGAGATGGGGCTATCCGTTTCAACGGTTGAGAAGCATCTAGGCAAGGCGGTACGGCTGATTATGCAGGCGCTGGCCGATCAGGAGGATCAGGGGTTTGTCGGGGGGCGCAAAGCAGACGAGGGACGCGACGGAGCGGCAGGCCGCCCGGCACCTGGTCGCGCTCGTCAATGATCCCGATGCGCGGACCCGCGCCGCGATCGAGGACTGGATCGGCGCCGATCCCGCCCACGCCATCGCCTTCGCGCAGGCCGAGGCGGCATGGGACGCGGCCGAACGGCTGAAGGCCAATGGCGCGTCGCACGACGCGGGCGACGCGGCGACGGACCATCCCGATTTCTTCGCGGGCGATCAGTGGTGGACGCGGCGGCGCTTCGTTGTCGGCGGCGTGATCGCGGCGTCGGCGGCGGCGCTCGGCCTGACGGGCTGGCTGCACGCCAGCAGCAGCTACGCCACCGGCGTCGGCGAGGTGCGCGACGTGACCCTGGCCGATGGATCGGCGCTCCACCTCAACACCGACAGCAAGGTGACGGTGGATTATAGCGGCAACCGCCGGCTGCTGCGGCTCGATCGCGGCGAGGCCTATTTCGATGTCGCGCACGATCCCGCCCGCCCGTTCGACGTGCAGACGCGCGGTGGCGTGACGGTGCGGGCGCTGGGCACCGCCTTCAACGTGCGGCTGCGCGAGGCGGTGGTGGAACTGACCGTCACCAAAGGCGTGGTCGGCGTGGCGACGGCGAGCCGGACGATGGCGAAGGTGGCGGCCGGGCGCGGCGCCATCATCCAGCCGCGCACGGTGGCCTTGGCCAGCCTCGACAAGCGCCACATCGAACAGCGCACCGCCTGGCGGGACCGGATGATCGAGCTGGACGGGGAATCGGTCAATCAGGCGATCGACGAATTCAACCGCTACCGATCCTCTCCGCTGGTGATCGGCGACCAGCGGCTCGCCCCGATGCGCATCGGCGGCCGTTTCCGTACCGACGAGAGCGACCAGTTCATCGCCGCGCTGGAACAGTCGCTGCCGATCCGGGCGGTGGCGAACGGCGACGGTTCGGTGCTGCTGCTCTATCGCGACGACGACGCCTGAACCGGCGGCCGCCCCTTTTGGGGTGCGGCGCAACATTGTGATCCCCATCCGCTTGGGGCTGTCATAAAATCGCACAAAACCGCCGGAGTGCATGGCGGGTTCATTTTCCAGCTTCGTTTGAAAGGGAGAGACAACGGCCGAAAACGGCCTCTCTTGGGGGTATTTTCACCATGCGATCCTTGCTCGCCAGCCTGTGCCTTACGACCGCCGCCGTCGCTGCTTTGCCCGCGCCGGCCTTCGCGCGTGCAGCAGAAGCCTCGCCGCTGGCCGAGCGCCATGCCTTCAACATCCCCGAGCAGGATATGGCGAGCGCCTTGCTGGCCCTGTCGCAGCAGTCCGACGTGCGCATCCTCTTTCCCTATGACGAGGTGGCGGCGTTCAAGGGTCGCCGGATCCAGGGCTGGCTGACGACCGACGAGGCGCTGGGGCGGCTGATGGCGGGCCGGCCGCTCAAGCTGACCGTGACCGGCGATCGCGCCGTCGCCATCGCCTCGACCCTGGCCCGTTCGGCGCGGACCCGCCCGGCGGTGACGCAACTGGCCGACGCCTCGGGCGCCGGCAGCGGCCGCTTGATGCTCGCCGCCTTCCAGGCCGCCAGCACGCCGCCCGCCGCCACCGAGGAGGCCGACGCGATCATCGTGACCGGCACGCGCGTCACCAACCGCACCGTCGCCGACAGCCTCGCGCCGATCGACGTGCTGAGCGCCAAGGACATGGAGGCCAGCGGCAAGCAGTCGGTGCGCGACCTGCTCGGCACGCTGGTTCCCTCGATCAACGTCTCCAACAATGGCGCGGGCGCCAGCTGGGCGGTGCGGACGCTGTCGCTGCGCGGCCTCGGCGGCGATCAGCTGCTGATGCTGGTCAACGGCAAGCGACGCCACAATACCGCGACGCTCTTCATCAACGGATCGGTGCAGAACGGCCAGTCGCCGCCCGATTTCGATCTCATTCCGGGCAACGCCATCGAGCGGGTCGAGGTGCTGCGCGACGGCGCGTCGGCGCAATATGGATCGGACGCGATCGCCGGCGTCGTCAACGTCATCATGAAGAGCGGTACGTCGGGCGGCGCGTCGGTGCAGTTCGGCAGCTATTACGAGACGGGCGGCGATCAGGGCCGCTTCCAGATCGACAAGGGCATCGCCATCGGCGACGGCGGCCACCTGCACGTCTCGATCGACGGCGCGATGCAGAACAACACCATCACCCAGAGCAGCCCGATCGCCGGGCAATTCTACCCCACGGTCAACGGCGCGGCCGATCCACGCGAGGCCGGGGTCGATCGCTACAAGGCGAAATATGGCCAGCCCGAAGTTCTGGGCGGCAACATCAGCTACGATGCGGCGCTGCCGGTGACCGACGCGATCGAGATCTACGGCTTCGGCACCTTCTCCAAGCGCCACGCCGCCGGCTGGCTGACGTATCGCACGCCGATGGCGGCCAACAACATCCTCCAGGTGTTCCCGGAAGGCTATATCCCGCGCATCCACGTCTACGATCTGGACTATCAGTTCGCCGGCGGCGTGCGCGGCGACGGGCCGGCGGGCAGCCATTTCGATCTGTCGACGACCTATTCGCGCGATCGGGTGAAATATATCCACACCACCTCGCTCAACGCATCGCTCGGGCCGGCGAGCCCGACGACCTTCTACCTCGGCCTCGTCCGCTCGACCGAATGGACCACCAACCTCGATCTGACGAAGGAGTTCGATCTGGGCCTCGCCGATCCGCTGTCGATCGCGATCGGCGCGGAATATCGCGAGAACAGCTTCGCGATCGGGGCGGGCGATCCCTCCTCCTACATCGACGGCGGCTATCGCTCGCCGGCGGGCACCTTCCGCGCGGGCGAATTGCGCACCGCCGGCGCGCAGGGCGTCACGGGCTTCCTGCCCTCGGGCTCGGGCAAGTGGGATCGCAACAATTGGAGCGCCTACATCAATCTGGAACAGACGATCACCGAGGGGTTCGAGGTGGCGCTGGCCGGGCGGCATGAGGATTATTCGGACTTCGGCACCACCGATACCGGCAAGGCCTCGATCCGCATCGAGCCGATCCGCGGCTTCGCGCTGCGCGGTACGGCCAGCACCGGCTTCCGCGCGCCGACGCTCCAGCAGCAGCATTATGCCTCGTCCAGCACGATCGGCGTGCCGGTCAACGGCGTGAACGTGCTGCTGCCGGTGCAGGCGCTGCCGGTCGATTCCGCCGCCGCGCTGGCCTTGGGTTCGACCCCGCTGAAGCCGGAGAAATCGACCAACTTCTCGGGCGGTATCGTGTTGACGCCGGTGCCCGCGCTCAACATCACGGTCGATGCCTATCAGATCAAGATCAAGGACCGCATCCTGCTGAGCGAGACGCTGAGCGGCACGCTGGTGCGGCAGGTGCTGGCCGCCGCCAACATTCCGGGCGTGGCGGGCGGCTTTTACTTCTCCAACGCCGCCGATACCCGCACGCGCGGCCTGGACATCGTCAGCACCTATCGCGCGCGGATGGGCGATCTGGGCAATGCCACGATCAGCCTGTCGGCCAATTTCAACAAGACGGTGTTCACCAGCATCGATCCCATCCCCACGGTGCTGGCCGCCTCGGGCCTCGTGCTGGTCGGCCGCGCCAAGCAGGGCGACTTCACCAAGGGCACGCCGCGCAACAAGTTCATCGCGAACGTCCTGTGGAACAAGGATGCCTTCTCGGCCAACTTCCGCGCGACCCGCTATGGCAAGATCACGCAGGTCGCATCGGGCATGGTGCTGCACAATGCCGACAATGTCGCCTGCGTGGCCGGCAGCGCGGGCTGCGTGCTGAGCTATGTCGATGAAGTGGTGAAGCCCAAGGTCATCCTCGATCTGGAGCTGGGCTATGCGGTGAACCAGGGCGTCAAGGTCTCGGTCGGCGCCAACAATCTGCTCAACATCTATCCCACCAAGCTCCAGCCGGTGAACCAGGTCGTGGGCAATCTCTACAACGGCTACGCCCCCTACGGCATCTCGGGCGGCCTCTATTATGCGCGGGTGAACTTCAGCTTCTGAGGCGCCCGCCTCTCACATCGACCGAACGAGTAACGAGGGAGTATCCGATGGCCGAGACGCGCGACGCCGGGAATGCGGCTGGCGGCGGGGTGAGCCGCCGTCAGGCGCTGGCGACAGGCGGGCTCGGCCTGCTCGCGGCGGGGGGCAGCCTGTCCCTCGCCGCACAGGCGCAGCAGCCGGGAAAGCCCGGCGAGGGCGCGGAAAAGACCATCACCGTGCATGACGCCACGAATGTGGCGCTCACCGTCTCGCCCGATTTCAAGTCGGTCGCGATGGACCTGCTCGGCATATTGTGGACGATCCCGATCGGCGGCGGGCCGGCGATCCGCCTCACCGGCGATTTCGACGATCTCGGCCAGCCCGACTGGTCGCCGGATGGCGGCCGCATCGCCTTCCAGTCCTACAAGACCGGCAATTTCAAGATCTGGTCGGTGCCGGCGGCGGGCGGCGAGCTCCTCCGCCATACCGACGGCAATTTCGACGATCGCGAGCCGCGCTGGTCGCCCGACGGCAAGACGATCGCCTTCGCCAGCGACCGCAGCGAGGGCCGCTACGCCATCCACCTGCTCGACGTGGCGAGCGGCAAGGTGACGCTGTTCTCTGCGGGCAAGAGCCAGGACAGCGAGCCCTGCTGGTCGCGCGACGGCAAGAGCATCGCCTATATCGCCGATGGCACAAAGGTGATGCTGGCGCCGGTGGCGGGGGGCGCGGCGACGGTCGCGGCGTCGATCGCGCCGTCGCCCGATCGCTTCAAGCCCTCCGAACTCCACGCCCCCAGCTTCGCGCCGGACGGGACGCTGGCCTACACCCGTGTCGATGCCAGGGGCGTGACCTTGGTGGTGGGCGGCAAGGATATGGTGGCGGGCGAGGATCTCTATCCCTTCCGCCCGGCGTGGCTGGCGGCCGGCGTGTTCCTCTACGGCTCCGGCGGCAAGATCCGTTTGCAGGCGCCGGGCGCCAGGGCCGTGCCGGTGGAATTCACCGCGCCGGTGCCGGTGACGGTGCCGAACTATACCAAGAAGACCCGCGACTTCACCAGCACGAGCCCCAAGCCGGTCGTCGGCATCGTCGCCCCCGCGCTGTCGCCCGATGGCCGGCAGATCGCGTTCGGCGCGCTCAACGATCTGTATCTGATGACGATCGGTTCGGCGCCGAAGAAGCTGGTCGCCGATGGCTTCTACAAGGTCGATCCGGCCTGGTCGCCCGATGGCAAGTGGCTGGCCTATGCCACCGATCGCGCCGGCACGATGGACCTGTGGTTGCGCGAGATGGCGACCGGCAGGGAACGCCAGCTGACCAACCTGCCCGATCAGGGCGCGGTCTCGCCCGCGTGGAGCCCGGACGGCAAGATCATCGCCTTCCTCGATCAGGAGGGCGCGCTCCATACCGTCGAGGTGGCGGGTGGCGCTGTCCAGAAGGTCTATGCCGGCATCTGGGAGCCGGGCCGCCCCAGCTTCGGCCCCGGCGGCAAGACGATCGCCTACACCGCCTTCAAGCCTGCCTCGGCGCGTTATCGCGAGGGCCTGTCCGAAATCCTCACCGTCGATCGCGCGACGGGCAAGGGCGTCTATGCGCCGATCGCGCCGGGCAAGTCGCTCGGCGTGCGGGGCGTCGACGGCCCGGTCTGGTCGCCCGACGGCACGATGTTCGCCTACGTCTTCGCCAGCACCCTGTGGGTGGCGCCGGTGGACGAGACCGGCAAGATCACCGGCACGCCCCGCCAGCTCAACACGGAGGTCACCGACGCGGTGAGTTGGAGCGGCGACAGCAAGTCGATCCTCTATCTCAACAACGGCAAGCTGAAGCTGATCCCCGCCACCGGCGGCGCGGCCAAGACGATCCCCTGTGCGCTGACCTGGGCGAACGCCAAGCCGAAGGGCCGCACCGTCGTCACCTCGGATCGCCTGTGGGACGCGGTCGGCACGGGCTATACGCAGGCCGATGTCGTGATCGACGGCAACGTCATCGTCGGCCTCGCCCCCAAGGGGTCGGTCACCGACGCCAATGCCGTGAAGGTGGACGGCACGGGCCTCACCCTGATGCCCGGCCTGATCGACATGCACACGCATCGCCAGATGCAGGGCTATAATTACGGCGACCGCATGGGCCGCGCGTGGCTGGCGATGGGCATCACCGCGACCCGCTCGCCGGGGGCGCCGGCCTATCATCTCGTCGAGGATCGCGAGGCGATCCAGTCGGGCGCGCGCATCGCCGCACGCCATTACGGCACCGGCGAGGCGGTCGACGGCAGCCGCATCTTCTACAATTTCATGCGCCCCGTGACCGAGCCGGGCCAGATGGAGCTGGAACTGGAGCGCGCCAAGGCGCTCGATTACGACATGATAAAAACCTACGTCCGCATGCGCCACGACGTGCAGGCGCAGGTGGTGAAGGCCGCGCACCGCATGGGGATGCACCTGTCGTCCCATTATCATTATCCGGCGCTCCACACCGGCATGGACTGCATGGAGCATACCGGCGCCACCAACCGCTACGGCTATTCGCGCACCATCACCGCGCAGGGCGGCGGCTATCAGGACGTCAACGAACTGTTCGCCGCCGCCAAGGCGGGCCGCACACCCACCCTGTTCATCGCCTCGGCCATGCTGGGCGAGGATGACGGGCTGGCGCAGGATCCGCGCATCAAGACGCTGTTTCCCTCATGGGAATATGCCAAGCTGATGGGCCGGGTGAAGACGATGCGCGACGGCGACCGCACCGGCTTCTTCGCCTCGCTCCAGCGGCAGGTCGATCAGATCAGGATGACGATGGCCTATGGCGGCAAGGTCGTCTCGGGCACCGACGCGCCGATCGATCTCGTCGCGATCAGCCTCCACCTCAACCTGCGCGGCATGGAGCGGTGCGGCATGTCGCCGATCGATACGCTGCTGACGGCGACGCGCAATTCGGGCGAGTTCCTGAACGAACCGATCGGCCGCATCGCCAAGGGGATGCTCGCCGACCTGATCCTGGTGGACGGCGATCCGCTGGCGAGGGTGGCGGACGCGGCGGCGGTGAAGATCACCCTCGCCAATGGCGTGGTCCACACCCCCGAAAGCCTGATGGCGCCCTTCGCCGCAATCAGGCCCTCGGCCGTCCACAGCCACCACTTGCCCGCGCTGGCCGCCGACGACCGCTATTTCTGGCAGACCGCCGAATATGTCGAGAGCAGCCGGGGCGCCTGCTGCGCCGATCATCACCACCCGATCATGCGGGCGTAGCGCACGGCGCTTCGCCTACAGCCCCAGCAGATCCTCCACGGCGCGGGCGATATTGTGCGTCGTATAGGGCTTCTGCACCACCGTCCGCGCGCGATGTTCCTGCGGCAGCTTGGCCTGCTCGCCATAGCCCGAGGCGAAGAAGAAGGGCACGCCCATGTCGGTCAGGCGATCGGCGATGCCGAAGCTGGTCTGATCGCCCAGATTGATGTCGAGGATCGCGAAATCGGGCTGGTGGCCGTCGAGCATGTCGTGCGCCGCCTCGGTGGTGGAGGCGGTGGCGATCTCGGCGCCGAAGCGGGTGAGGATATCCTCGGCATCGAGCGCGATGATGAGGCTGTCCTCCACCAGCATGACCGAAAGGCCCGCCAGCAGATCGGGCTTGACCGGCACCATCTGCGGGTTCTTCGGATGCGGCAGCCGCACCGCCGGCCCCTTGAAGTTGCGCCGTTCGGAGACATGCCGCGCGGGGATGCAGAATTGCGCCCGCACGCCCGCCGGATCGTAACGGATCTCGGCCGATCCGCCGAGATCGTAGGGCACCGATCGCTCGACGATGGTCGTGCCGAAACCCTTGCGGGTCGGCTTGGTCACCGGTGGGCCTTCGCTCTCCTGCCAGCTCAGCACCAGATCGTTCTGCTCGTTGCGATGCCAGCGGATATGGACCTCGCCGTCGCCCGAAAGGCTGCCGTATTTCGTCGAATTGGTGACCAGTTCGTGCACGACCAGCGCCATCGTCGAATAGGCCTGCGGATTCAGCAGCACGGGCGGCCCGTCCGAGATGATCGCGCTTTCCTTGTTGGCGGCGAAGGCGGCGGCCTCGGCGTCGATCAGCGCCTGCAGCGGGGCCGGCCCCCAATGATCGTCGGTAATCTGGTTGTGCGCGCGGGCGAGCGAGTGGATGCGCCCGTCCACCACGTGCACGAAATCGCGCACCGCATCCTCGTCGGGCTGGGACTGGCGGATGAGGCCACGGATCACGCCGAGGATGTTGCGGACGCGATGGTTGAGTTCGGCGATCAGCAATTCCTGCCGCGCGTTGGCCTGATGGCGCTGCGCCGCCGCCTCGTCGGCGAGGCGTAGCACGACCTCGATCAGGGTCGCGCGCAGCGTCTCGGCGACGCGCAGTTCCGACAGGGAGAAAGGCTTGGAGCGGCCCTCGACCTGCTCCTGCCATTCGGCGAAGCTCTCGCGCGGCGTCAGGCGGGGGCCGTTCGGGCCGTAGTGCACCGGTTTGTGCGGATCGCCCGCCCAGCGCACCGATTCGCGCATCTCCGAACGGAACAGCACGACATAATCGCGCGGCGAGCGTGAGATCGGGATGGCGAGCAGCCCCGACGCCTGTTTCGCGAAACCGGCGGCGCGATCGACCAGCGAGCCGATATGGTCGGTCGCGAACACCTTGCCCGCCGCCATGCCGTTCAGCGCGCGGATGATGCGGCGGAAATCGTCGGTCGGCGGCGTGATGCCCGAGAAGGCATAGCTGCCGTTGATCCACACGCCCACGCCATCGGCGGGGATGGTGCTGGTGAGGATATCGGCCAGCCAGTCGGGATCGTTGAGCAAGGTCTCGTCCGAGGCGACGGCGCCCAGCAACTGATCGGAAATGTCGCGCGCCCGCCGCTCATATTCCACCAGCGCGCGCCGCTCGCGGCTCTCCAGCCGCATCGAGAACATCTGCGCGAACAATTCGGAGACCGAGCGCCGCTCGAACGTGGGCGAGCGCGGCGAATAATGGTGGCAGGCGAACAGCCCCCACAATTCGTCGTCGACGATGATCGAGATCGACAGCGACGCCCCGACCCCCATGTTCCTGAGATATTCGATGTGGATCGGCGACACCGATCGCAGCACCGACAGCGACAGGTCGAGCGGGCGGCGATGCTCGTCCAGCTCGGGGACGATGCCGACCGGGCGGGCATCCACGTCGCGGATCACGCGCAGCAGGTTGCGCTTGTACAGGTCGCGCGCCTGCCGGGGGATATCGCTGGCGGGGTAATGCAGCCCCTTGAACGATCCGATGCCGGGCTTGCACGCCTCTGCCACCACCTCACCCGCGCCATCGGTCGCGAATTTGTAGACCATCACCCGATCGTAGCCGAGCAGCAGCCGCACCTGCCGCGCGCCCTCGCGGTAGAAGCCCGCCATGTCGGCCTGCCCGTCCAGCCGCACCATCATCGAGCGCACCGTGCCGCTCGCGTCGCCATTGTTGTGCGTGCCGGGCTCCGCCTCGATCACGATCTGCCCGCCGGAGAAGTGGATGGCGATGTCGAACGGCTCGCCGCCTTCGCGGAACGCGCAGCCGAACAGCCGCTCCACCGTATCGGGCGTGTTGAGATAGGCGACGCGGTTGCGCAGATCGTGGACCAGTTGCGGCGGCACGAAATCGGCCAGCAGATTGCCGATCATCGACGCCGGCTCGAAGCCGAGGAAGGTGGCGATGTTGGCCGAGGTGCGCGCGACGATCCAGTCGGTGCTGACCGCGATCAGGAAACCGACCGGCTGGATCGCACCGAGGAGATGAATGGGTTCGCGATCGCAATTTGTGAGATCGACGGGGGTTTCGGCGTCGGCCACGCTGGTCCTGTTAAATTGGGTTCGTGATGATCGGGCTCGTAGCCGCAACCGCGCGGATGCGCCTTGGTTCCGATCAACTTTTTCCGGAATTTCAACGCCAGCCCGCCAGAAAGCGGGCTGGCGCGAGGTTCGGCCATTCGATCCTGCCTGTGGAAATCACTCAGGGCCGGGTGAAATCGGCCGCGCTGTGGCGCTCGGCCAGCTGGTCGGCGGGCTCACCGGTCACGCGGTTGACCCGCCGGCCCCGGATCACCGCAGGGCGCTGGTCGATCGCGTCTGCCCAGCGTTGCAGATTGGCATATTCGTGGACCGACAGGAATTCCGCCGCGCCATAAGCGTAATTCTTGGCCAGCCCGCCATACCAGGGCCAGATGGCGATATCGGCGATGCTGTAGCTGTCGCCCGCGACATATTCGCTCTCGCCCAACCGCCTGTCGAGCACGTCGAGCTGGCGCTTCACCTCCATCGCGAAGCGGTTGATGGCATATTCGATCTTCACCGGCGCATAGGTGTAGAAATGGCCGAAGCCGCCGCCCAGGAAGGGCGCGCTGCCCATCTGCCAGAACAGCCACGACAGCGCCGTCGCCCGCCCCGCCGGATCGGCCGGCAGGAAGGCGCCGAACTTCTCGGCGAGGTGGAGCAGGATCGCGCCGGATTCGAACAGGCGGATCGGCTCCGGCCCGCTGCGATCGAGCAGCGCCGGGATCTTGGAATTGGGATTGATGTCGACGAAGCCGCTGCCGAACTGGTCGCCCTCGCCGATGCGGATCAGCCAGGCGTCATATTCGGCGCCGCTGTGGCCGGCCTCCAGCAGCTCCTCGAACAGGATCGTCACCTTCTGGCCGTTGGGCGTGGCGAGCGAATAGAGCTGGAAGGGATGCTCGCCCACCGGCAGCGCCTTGTCGTGCGTGGCGCCGGCGATCGGCCGGTTGATGTTGGCGAAGGCGCCGCCGTTCGCCTTGTCCCACGTCCAGACCTTCGGGGGCACATAGTCGCTGCTGTCGGTCATCGATCATCCTTCGTGTCCGTGAAGCATCGTCATATCGTTCGCGATCGCCGTCGCGCCAGTCTCCGCCCCTGCAAGAAGATGTGCGGGGGCTGAAATCGGAACTCGCCCGTCGAAATCCGGCCGTCACGCGGCGCGGGCCCGCGAAATCCCCTTTTTCTTCCGCGCCCCTTTTACTAGCAAAGCGGTGGGGAGCGGGGGCGCATGCAGCAGTCTTTGGTCGGGTTGATGTATGAGGCGGGGCTCGATGCCGGGGCCTTTCCGGTGCTGGCCGAGGGGCTGGCGAATCATTTCCGCAGCGGCGGCCTGTTCTCGCAGCAACTCACCCACGGTGGCGATGTGGTGATGACGTCGGGCTTCAACCCGGCCAGCTACCACGATTACCTCACCCATTATCGCGATCATGATCCCTGGTTGAAGGCGGGGATGCGCCAGCCGGTGAACCACGCCGTCAGCCTGGAAGGCATCGTCACCCAGCAGGATCTGAGCCGGAGCGAGGCCTTCGCCGACTTCTTCCGCGCGAACGGCAATTTCGCCCATTGCATGGGGGTCGCGCTGGAGGCGGGGAGCAACCTCTACACCGTCAGCTTCCAGCGCGAGATGCGCGACGGTGGCTATAGCGCCGACGAAGCCGAGGCGCTGCAACAGCTCGTCCCCCATTTCCGCCGCGTGTTCCGCACGCGCGAACTGGTGAGCCTCCAGGCGGGCGTGATCGGCCGGATGGCGGGGGAGGAGGAGACCATCTGGGTGGTCGACGCGCGCGGCACGGTCCACTGGCGGCACGGCGCGGCGGGCGATGCCGGGCCGTTCGCGGGGCCGACGGGCCAGCAGGTCCGCAAGGCCGCGCGCGACGCGATCGACGGCACCACCTCGATCGCGACCGCCTTCGATCAGGGCGGCCACGCCATCCGCGTGTCGCCGGTGGCCGGCGGCAACGGCGTGCCCGCCTATGCGCTGATCCAGCGGGTCGATCATGCCGGCCGTGCGCGCCGGCAGGCCCGCGCCGCGCGCGAGAGCTATGGCCTGACCGCGTCGGAGGAGGCGCTGGCCGTCAGCCTGCTGCTCGGCCGCACCTTGCAGGAGCATGCGGCGCTGCGCGGCAATCAGACCTCCACCGCCCAATCCCACCTGAAGAACATGCTCTCCAAGACGGGAACGTCGCGCCAGGCGGCGTTCGTGCTGCTCCTCTCCCGCCTGTAGGCCTGCTGCGCCCGCGAAGGCGGGCGCGCCGCGGGCGGCGCAACTGACGCGACATCCGCCTGCCTTGCCGGGCGCGCGGTGCCGCCGGACGATGCGATGAAGCCCCGATCCCTGCAATTTTGTGACACCGTTCGCCAAAAGTGTGCCCGGCCATGTTGCACCGCACCGAAAAACGGGGTTCAATGTTTTTTGGGGCAGCCGTCGTGGGGGCGATGGCGGATTCCATGTCCCGGCTCGTTAGAGTTCGGGGAGCAGGATGGGGGGACGAAGCGACGACCGCAACATGCCGGCGCGGCTGACGCGCATCCTTCCCTTATCGTTCGCCCCCGCCCGGGCCGGATGCCGGCGGGTGCGTGAAGCGTCGCTCTTACAGGTGTTCCAGTAATGACATTAGCGTCCCTGCCCTGGCTGTTGCCGTTGATCGCGCTGCTTGCCGCGGGCCTTTTCGCGGGCTTCACCGCCGGGCTGTTTGGCGTGGGCGGCGGTTTCGTCGTCGTGCCGGCGCTCGTCATCGTCCTGCCGCTGCTGGGGGGCAGCAAGGAAGCGATGACCCATGTCGCGATCGGCACCTCGGCGGCGACGATCATCGTCACCTCGATCCGCTCGCTGCGCAGCCACGCCAAGCGCGGCGCGGTCGAATGGGAGGTGCTCAAGACCTGGGCGCCGTGGATCACCGGCGGCTGCGTCATCGGCGTGCTGCTGGCGAGCCATGTCGACGGCCATGTCCTCAAGCTGATCTTCGCGACCGGCGTGGCGCTGATGTCCCTGAACTTCATCCTGCCACGCATGGAAAAGGTGCTGTCGGAAAATATGCCCGGCGGTCTGCCGCGCGCCGCCATCGCCGGCGGGCTCGGCACCTTCTCGGCCTTGCTCGGCATCGGCGGCGGCACGATCGCGATCATGGTGATGACGTTGTGTGGCCGCACCATCCACCGCGCGATCGCCACCGCATCGGGCATCGGCACGCTGATCGCCATCCCGACGACGCTCGGCTTCGCGATCATCGGCTTTGGCGAGGCGGGGCTGCCGTGGGGGTCGCTCGGCTACATCAACGTGCCGGCGACGGTGGCGATCGCCTCCATGTCGCTCATCACCGCGCCCTTGGGCGTGGCGGCGGCGCACAGCCTGCCGGCCAAGCCGCTCAAGCGGGTGTTCGGGGCCTATCTGGTCGTGATCGCCGCCTTCATGTTCAAGAACGCGCTGAAGATATAAAGACGTAATCCGAAAAAGACTGGGCCGGCAAACGGCCATGGGGACCGCGTGAAAATCTAGGGAGACTTCCGATGACCGCCGACGACATGATGATGGACGACCTCACCGACACCCGCCTGTCCGGCAACGCGCAGGAAGACCTGACCGAGCGCGGCTATTCGCGCCGCCAGCTCGCCCGCATCGCCGCCGTGTTCAGCGTCGGCGCGGTCGCCGCCAGCGTCGGCCGCCCGGCCTGGGCCGCCGCCGGCGTGCCCGATCCCGCGCCCGTCGTGAAGACGCGCATCGGCGCCAACGAATGCTGGACCGGCCCGCTGATGCCCGGCCAGAAGGCCGCCGCCGCGATCATCGCCGATGGCAACCGCTATGCGCCCAAGGACGAGCGCGGCGACTTCATCAAGGCGGTGATGGCCGTCGAGAACGTGCCCTACGATCATGTCGCGCCGTGGCCCGGCTCGTCCGATCCGCTGTCGCGTGCCGTCGTCAGCTTCTGCTCGCCGACGCGCGGCCTCGTCACCGCCGATCCCACGTTCGAGCTGGCCGGCCGCACCGCCACCTGGCTCGGCGCGCCGGTCAAGGCCGTGCCCTTGAAGGCCGATTATTCGCACGACGTGAAGGCGATGCTGGCGGCAAACCCGAACGCCGGCCTCTATTACATCTGCACGCCCAACAACCCGACCGGCACGATGACGCCGCTGGCCGACATCGAATGGCTCGTCGCCAACAAGCCGAAGGACGCCATCGTCCTGATCGACGAGGCCTATACCCATTTCGCGGACAAGGCCCCGGTCGCCTCCTACATGGCGGCCGCCGGCAAGGACGTGATCGTGATGCGCACCTTCTCGAAGATCTTCGGGATGGCCGGAATGCGGATGGGCTTCATCATGGCGCGGCCGGACATCATCGCCAAGATGATGCGCTACGATGGCGGCATGCAGTCGGGCGCGCTGCCGCTCCCGTCGCTCGCCTGCGCCACCGCCAGCCTCACCGACGCATCGGGCATCATGGCGCGCCGCAAGGAGATGGAGGAAGCGCGCGGCATGACGCTCGCTCACCTCAAGAAGAAGGGCCTCACCGTCCTGCCGACGGCGGTCAACATGTTCATGGTCGACTGGAAGACCAAGCCCGCCAAGGACATGCAGGCCGCCTTCATGAAGGAAGATGTCGCCATCGGCCGCAACTGGCCGATCTGGCCCACCGTCAGCCGCATCACCGTCGGCTCGATGGAGGACATGAAGAACTTCACCCGCGCCTTCGACAAGATCAGCGCCGCCTGATCCTGTCGCCCCTGATGGGGTAGAAAGGCCCGTCCCGGTTCGCCGGGGCGGGCCTTTCGCTTTTTAGGCATCGGCCTCCCGATCCGTAACGATCTCCCCCAAATGGGGGAGGATTCCATCCGAAGCGGATGCAAAGCTGTTCCCCGGAAATTCGTATTTCCAGGGGGCAAAATGCTGAACTTCTCGCGCGCGTTCGCCGCGCCGCTGCTCGTCGCCGCGGCGCTCAACCTGTCGGGCTGCGCCACGACCACGGCGAGCATTCCCGTCGCGCCGGTCGCCGCGACCATCGCCAACCAGACCGGCAAGACGATCGCGCGGGTCGAATATCAGGCGTGCGGCGCGCCGGCCGAAAGCTGGTCGCCGCTGGCGCTCGGCGCGGTCGGCTCCGGCCGCGCGCTCAAGTTCGAGCTGCCCGAAGCGTGCGTCAACATGACCGCTTATTTCGAGGACGGCCGCGTCGCCGGCACGCAGGTCGGCGTGCGCCGCGACTTTCCCTTCACCTGGACCCTGTCCTGATCGTCACCGGGGGTAATCTCATGGTCAAGTTTCTGAAGGCGGCGCCGATCGCCGCGCTTTCCCTGCTCGCCGGCTGCTCGAGCGGCCCGAGCTACGAATATTACAAGGTCAGCTCGCGTTTCGTGTCGAGCGCGCAGAACCAGAGCGCGCCGGAGATCATCACCACCCCCGGCTACGGCCAATATGCCGGCCGGGCGCTGACCGTCGCGGTGCGCGCGCCCGATCGCTGCTCGAACAACACCGCCAACCAGGCGAGCGGCGGCGCCGCCGCATCGGGCGCGATTCTGCAGACCAATTGCGGGGTCGAGATGGCCGAGATCGAGCGTGGGCTGACCCGCGCCGGCTACAACGTGATCTCGTGGAACATCCTCGAGCGCGAGATGGCGCGCAACAGCTCGGCCAACGAGGTCGCCAGCACGCTGGGCGCGCAGGTGCTGTTCCAGATCAACTCGCTGGAAAATTCGCGCAAGACGCTGGGGCAGGATGCGCGCTGGGAGCGGACCTATGCGCGCTCCGACCCGCGCGGCATGACGGGGGCGCCGCTGCCGCTGACCGAAGAGACGCGCAACATGATCGGCCGCACCTATCTGGCGCCGATCGAGGCCAAGGCCAACACCCGCGCCTACGCCGTCACGCTCGACGCCGTCGCGGTGTGGGTCGCGACCGGCCAGTCGCTCTGGTATTATCGCTGGACCCGCGCGAAGGAGCCGAACGGCACCGCCGTGGGCTATAACCTGCCGCTCCAGTGCATCGCCGGCTACGGCTTCAGCCAATGCTCGCAATTCCGCCCGGTCGGCGCGCAGGCGCAAGCCAGCACCGTCGTCGCCGCCGGCGAGTCGGTCGCCATCTCCGCCTCCGAGCGGCCCGAGGATGTCGAGAAGGCGATCTACGCGGAGCTGTACAAGGAAGTCGTCCAGAACTTCGTCGACAGCTTCGCCAAGGCGCGCCAGTTCGCGTCGTGACGGGGCGGGTGGCCATCCGGCATCTGGGGCTCGGGCTCGCGGCGGCGCTGATCGCCGCGATGCCTTCCGCAGCGTCCGCGCAAGGGGAGGGCGGCTGGGCCTTCTGCTATGTCGATCCGCCGACCTACCAGAGCGGCAGCTATGTCTACACCAAGGTGCGCTACATCGGGGCCGGGCCGGTGCCGACCGGCGAGGTGGCGGCGGCGCTGGCGCAGACCGCGCCGCAGGTGGCCGGGCGCCAGCCCGAATGCTGGCGCTACGCCGATGCCGAGGTGGCCGAACAGCGCCGGCAGGCGGGCATGGCGCGCAGCCGCAGCCAATCCTATTCGATCCTCGAAAGCGAATGGAGCCCGCGCAACGCGATCGAACCGCCGCTGAGCGCGAGCCTGCCGCAGCCGACGCCCGCGCCGGCCCCTTTGCCTGCTCCGGCCCCCGCCACCGTCGCCCGCGCGCCGATCCCGGCTTCGGCCCCGACCGATCCGATCCCCGGCGCCCGGCTGAAGGGCATCGCCGAGGCGGTCGCGGCGGCCAGGGACGAGGCGACGCCCGCGCCGGCCCCGGCTCCCGCTCCGGCCCCCAAGCCGGCGGTTGCCGCCGCCGCACCGCCACCCGCGCCGGCGCCGGACGCGCAGAATGCCGCCGTCACCGCGCTCAACGCCGGCATCGTCGCGCGGGAGGCGGCCAAGATGAGCCGGGCCGATCAGGCGCAGGCCGAATATGAATCGGCCATGGCGGCCTACAAGCAGCGGCTGGCCGACGATGCCGCCCGCAACGCCAAGGTCGCGGCCGATTTCGCGCGGGTGCAGGCCGAATATCAGCAGGCGGTGCGCGATTGCGCGGCCGGCGATCGCACCAAATGCGCGCCGCCCGGCACCGCGCCGGCCGCCGCAACGCTCGCGGGGCAGCGCTGAGGGGAGCGGGCGGCGGCCGGAGAGGACGCCGCCCGTTCATACTTTCGCCCCGAGCGATGCGTATCAGCCAGCCGGCCCGATCCCGCCCGCGCAACGATCGCGTCGCCAAATGCTTTTTCCACGCAACATGATTGCGTTGGCGGCCAAGGGGCGCTAGGCGCGGCCGATCAGTCGCAAAAGGCCCAATCATGTCGCTCGCCCTCGCCACGCCCCCCTTCGCCATCCTGCCCAACGCCACGCCGGTCTCGGTGGCCGATCGTGGGCTGATGCTGGAAAATCCGGGCTTCGGGCGGGTGTTCACCGATCATATGGCGATCGTGCGCTATTCGGCGGGCAAGGGCTGGCACGATGCCAGGCTGACGGCGCGCGCGCCGCTCCAGATCGATCCGGCCTGCTCGGTGCTGCATTACGCGCAGGAAATCTTCGAGGGGATGAAGGCCTATCGCGCCGCCGACGGATCGGTCGTGCTGTTCCGCCCGGAGGCCAACGCCGCCCGCTTCAACGACAGCGCGCGACGCATGGCGATGCCCGAACTGCCCGAGGGTCTGTTCCTCGAGGCCGTCGAGCAGCTCATCAGGATCGACCGCGACTGGATTCCGGCGGTGGAGGGCGGCAGCCTGTATCTGCGCCCCTTCATGTTCGCCAACGAGGTGTTTCTGGGGGTGAAGCCCTCGTCGGAATATCTCTTCCTCGTCATCGCCTCCTCGGTCGGCGCCTACTTCAAGGGCGGGCGTGAGGCGGTGAGCCTGTGGGTGTCCGAACATTATACCCGCGCGGCGCCGGGCGGCACCGGTGCCGCCAAGTGCGGCGGCAATTACGCCGCCAGCCTCGCCGCGCAGGCCGAGGCGATCGAGCATGGCTGCGATCAGGTCGTCTTTCTCGACGCCGCCGAGCGCAAGTGGGTCGAGGAACTGGGCGGCATGAACATCTTCTTCGTGTTCGACGACGGATCGATCATCACCCCGCCGCTCGGCACGATCCTGCCCGGCATCACCCGCGATTCGATCATGACAATCGCCCGCGCCGACGGCATCGAACTGCGCGAGGAGGCCTATTCGATCGACCAGTGGAAAGCGGACGCCGCCTCGGGCAAATTGCGCGAGGCCTTCGCCTGCGGCACCGCCGCCGTCGTCACGCCGATCGGCGAGGTCCATTCCACCGACGGGCGATTTACCATCGGTGCGGGTGGGGCCGGCCAGGTCACCAGCCGCATCAAGCAGTCGCTCGTCGCGATCCAGCGCGGCGAGGCCCCGGATCGCTTCGGCTGGGTACGCCCGGTCATCCAGGGGTGATCTGACACCTCACTTACGGGTTTTCTCATCGTCATGGATTCCTATCCCGCACCGGCCCGCGCGCTCGTCGCCGCCATGGTGGAGGCCGCCGCCGCCGATCCGTCGCGCGCGGTCGCCTTCCAGGGCGCGCCCGGCTGCAATTCGCACATCGCCACGCTCAACGAATTTCCCGATGCGCTGCCCTTGCCCTGCTTCTCGTTCGAGGATGCGCTGGATGCGGTGCGCGACGGGCGCGCCGACAAGGCGATGATCCCGATCGAGAATTCGCTGCACGGGCGGGTCGCCGACATTCATTTCCTGCTGCCCGAAAGCGGCCTCAGCATCGTCGGCGAGCATTTCATGCCGATCCGCTACCGGCTGTTCTCGATCGACGGCGGCCCGGTGACCGAGGCGCTGAGCCACCCGCAGGCGCTCGGCCAATGCCGCCGCTGGCTGCGACTGCGCGGCATCAAGCCGGTGGTCAACGCCGACACCGCGGGCGCCTCGGCCGAAGTGGCGGAGATCGGGCGCACCGGCGTGGGCGCCATCTCGCCGCCGCTGGCGGGCGAGATTTACGGTCTGAAGATGGCCGCCGAGGGGCTTGAGGATTCGGACGACAACACCACCCGCTTCGTGGTGCTGGCGCGCGATGGCGCCACTGCGCGCTCGCCAGGTATGGTGATGACGAGCCTTATCTTCGCGGTGAAGAATGTGCCGGCGGCGCTGTACAAGGCGATGGGCGGCTTCGCGACCAATGGCGTCAACATGACCAAGCTGGAGAGCTACCAGCAGGCGGCCAGCTTCGCTGCCACGCAATTCTACGCGGATGTGGAAGGCCACCCGGACGACCCGCCGCTGGCCCGCGCGCTGGAGGAACTGCTGTTCCATTCCAAATGGGTCCGCATCCTCGGCACCTACTCCCAGGCGCGCCCGCGCGGGGTCGATTGACACCCGTAACGATTGGAACTGGAAGGATTTTTGTCCGTTCTGTCCTCGTAATCATCTCAAGCGAGGAGAACGATCATGGGCGAACTCACCGACAAGATCAAAGGCCACGCCAACGAAGCCATCGGCAAGGCCAAGCGCGCCATCGGCGACGCCACCGACCGCCCCGACATCCGCGCCGAGGGTGACGCGCAGGAAGCCGCCGGCGACCTGCAGAAAGCCAAGGGCGAGGTCAAGGGCGCCCTCGGCGACAAGATCTGATCGTCACGCTGTAAGCGTAAGCGAGAAGGGCGTCCCGGCAACGGGGCGCCCTTTTTGTTTGTCCCGTCCCTAACCTGCCCCTCATCCGTGTCGGACATCCCCACACCCTGATCTCGTTTGTTGTCAGAGCCGTACGGCAGGCGTAACACCTCCCCGTCGCGCGGGGGCCACGCTGGCCCCATGCGACGGGGGATTATGACGCTCGACCAACCCTGGCTGCCCGCGCTGATCGCGCTGCTGCTCGGCTATCTGCTGGGCGCTATCCCGTTCGGCCTGCTGCTGACGCGATTCGGCGGCGCGGGCGATCTGCGCGAGATCGGATCGGGCAATATCGGCGCCACCAACGTGCTGCGCACCGGCCGCAAGGGGCTGGCGGCGGCCACCCTGATCCTCGATGCGGCCAAGGGCGCGGTCGCCGTGCTGATCGCGGGGGCGTATAATCCGGCCTTTGCCCCGCTGGCAGCGGTCGGCGCCTTCTTCGGCCATCTCTATCCGGTCTGGCTCGGCTTTCGTGGGGGCAAGGGCGTGGCGACCTTCCTCGGCATCGCGCTCGCCCTCCATTGGCCCTGCGGCGTCACCTTCGCGATCGTGTGGATCGCGGCGACCTTCCTCACCCGCATCTCGTCGGTCGGCGGCATGGCGGCGGCGGTGGCGGCGCCGGTCTGTGCGGCGGTGATGGGTATGTTCGATCTGGTGCTGCTGCTGCTGGCCTTCACCCTGATGCTGCTCTGGAAGCACCGCGCCAATCTCGCGCGCCTGCTCGACGGGACCGAGCCGAAGATCGGCGCGGGCAAGACGAGAGCGTGAAGCCGGGCGATCTCGCCCGCCTCCGCCTGATCCGCACCCGCAGCATCGGGCCGGTCGCCTACGCCCAGCTCATCGCCCGCTTCGGATCGGCCGAGGCCGCGCTCGATGCCTTGCCCGATCTCGCCCGGCGTGGTGGCGGGCGGGCGGTGGCGCCGCCCCCGATCGCCGATATCGTGCGCGAGGCCGAGGCGGTCGATCGGTTCGGCGCGCGCTATCTCTTCCGGGGGCAGGGCCTCTATCCGCGCCTGCTGGCCGAGATCGAGGCCGCGCCGCCCGCGATCGTGGCGAAGGGTGATCTCACCTTGCTCGATCGGCCGGCGGTGGCGATGGTCGGCGCGCGCAACGCCTCGGCGGCGGCAGGGCGCTTCGCGCGGCAACTGGCGCACGATCTGGGCGCCGATAAGATGGTCGTCGTCTCCGGCCTCGCGCGCGGCATCGATACCGCCGCCCATGCCGGATCGATCGACCAGGGCACGATCGCCGTGATCGCCGGCGGCCTCGACATATTCTATCCGCCCGAGAACGAGGCGCTGCAACGCGCCATCGGCGAGCGCGGCGTGGTCATCGCCGAAATGCCGCCCGGCACCGAGCCGCGCGCGCGTCACTTCCCCTATCGCAACCGCATCATCGCCGGCATCGGCCGGGGCACGATCGTCGTCGAGGCGGCGCCCAGATCGGGCTCGCTCATCACCGCGCGCTACGCCGCCGATTACGGGCGCGAGGTGATGGCCGTGCCCGGCTCCCCGCTCGATCCGCGCGCGCAGGGCTGCAATCTGCTGATCCGCGAGGGCGCGACCCTGATCCAGTCCGCCGCCGACGTGCTGGAATCGCTCGGCACCCTCACCGGCCTCGTCCGCGAACCCGCCCCGCGCGCCGCGCCGCTGGCCCCGATCGACGCGGGCGACGCCGAACGCCGCGCCGTCACCGATCTGCTGGGCAACACGCCGGTCCCGGTCGACGAACTCGTCCGCCAGTCGGGCGTGCCGGCGGCGGCGGTGCAGACGGTGCTGCTCGAACTGGAGCTGGCCGGCCGGCTGGAGCGCCACGCCGGCAACCGCGTGGCGCTGGGGTGACCCTCCCCGCCGACCTGCGCGCCACGCTGGCGCAGGTCGCGGCGGCGATGGCCGAAGCGCGCGATCCCTGGTGGATCATCGGCAGCGCGGCCGTCGCGCTCCACGGCGCGACCACCACCATCGCCGACGTCGATGTGCTGACCAGCGCACGCGACGCCCACGCTTTCCTGACCCAGACAGGCGGCGCGGCGGTGGAGGCCGCCACCGACCCCCATTTCCGCTCGGCGCTGTTCGGTCGATGGCATGGCCCACCCTTGCCGGTCGAGGTGATGGGCGACCTGCACCTCAACGAAGGCGGCTGGCGCATGGTCGAGTTGAAGACGCGCCAGTCGATGGAGGTGGCGGGCGCAACGCTCTTCATCCCCTCCCGCGAAGAGTTGATCGCCTTGCTCCACCGCTTCGGCCGCCCAAAGGATTTCGCCCGCGCGGCGCTGCTGGAACGATAAGGGCTCAGCCAGTCTGCCGCTTCGCCGTCACTTCGATCTCGATCTTCATCGCCGGATCGATCAGCCCCGCGACCAAGCAGGTCGCCGCCGGCCGTATCTCCCCGAACACCCGCCCGAGCGGGCCGGTGATGGCCGGCCAATCGCCCGCGTCGGTGATATAATAGGTCGCGCGCACCACGTCGGCCATGGCGAAGCCCGCCTCGGCCAGCGCACGCTCGATCGTGGCGAGCGCGTTGGCGGCCTGTTCGGCGACATCCTCGGGCATCGCCATCGTCGCATAATCATAGCCGGTCGTGCCGGCGACGAAGCACCAGTCGCCATCGACCACCGCGCGCGAATAGCCCGCCACCGCCTCGAACGGCGACCCCGACGAGATCAGCCGCCGGCTCACGCGAACGTCGCCTCATATTGCTCCGGCTTGAAGCCGACGAGCAGCACGCCCTCGCCCTCCACCACCGGCCGCTTGATGAGCGACGGATGCGCGATCATCAGTGCGATCGCCTTGCCCCGATCGATTCCCTCGCGATCGGCCGGCTCCAGCTTGCGGAAGGTGGTGCCGGCACGGTTGAGCAGCACCTCCCACCCCAGCGCCTCCACCCACCGATCGAGCGCGGCGGCATCCACCCCGGCCTTCTTGTAATCGTGAAAGGCGTAGGTGACGCCCCTGCCATCGAGCCAGGTGCGGGCCTTCTTCACGGTGTCGCAATTGGGGATGCCGGAGAGGGTGAGGGGCATCGTCGGTCCTTCTTCGGGCGATCAGAGCGCGCTGGTGATGTCGGTGCGGGCGAAATCGTTGCCGATGTAGAGCAAGGGGCAGCCATGTTCGCGGGCCGCCTCATAGGCGAAGCAATCGCCCATGTTGAGCGCGGCGGGGTGCACGCCCTTGCCCCAGCGCCCATAGGCGGCCGCCGCGCGGCGGGCCGAGGCGGCGGTTACGGGAAGAATCTCGAAATCGAACCGCGCGAAGATCGATTCGATCATGAGGCGAACGCCTTTCCGATCGGCCACGATCAATGCCTCGGCCATCGTGCCGGCGGACATGAGTACGACCGGGCTGCTTTCCAGCGCCACGATGCACGCTTCGCCTTCCGGTTCGTCGAGAATGATCGCCAGCAACGCCGACGTATCGACGGCGATCACCCAGGAAGGCCGTTTTCGTCATAGAGGAAATCCTGGCTGTGGGCAGCGGACGGTCCGGGCAATATATTGCCCCTCGCCGCGTCCCGCGCCTCTTCCAATATCCTGCGACGCGCCTCCGGCGACAGCGCGGGTTTGCGCGCGGGGACGAGGCGAACGGCGGGCTGGCCGTGGCGCGTCAGCACCACCTCGTCCCCGGCTTCCGCACGGCGGACGAGTTCGGTGAGTTGCGCCTTGGCGTCGGTGACCGAGATTTCCATGTCGGCAATATGGACCATCACATGGTCCAGAACAACCTCACTCCGCCCCGCGCAGCATCCGCGTCAGGATGTTGTCGCGCAGGATGAAATGGTGGCGCAGCGCCGCGCCGATGTGGCCGGCCAGCAGCGCGAGCATCGCATAGCCCAGCGCGACGTGCATCGCCTCCGCCCCCTCGCCGGCGCCTTCGCCGACGGGCAGCTTGGGCACGGGGAACAGCTCGAAGAAGCTCAGCGGGCGGGTGCCGGCCGAACTCATCACCCAGCCGCTCAGCGGCAGCAAGATCATCGCGGCGTACAATATCCAATGCAGGCCGTGGGCGGCGGCCTTTTCCCACGCCGGCATGTGCGCGGGCAACGGCGGGGCGGGGTGGGTGAGGCGCCACACCAGCCGGATCAGGCTCAGCACCAGCACCGCCAGCCCGATCGACTTGTGGATCATCATCGCCGGAAACAGATCGCGCAGCGCCGCGCGGAAGAAGCCCAGCGGCAGATTGGCGATGATGAGCGCCGCGATCGTCCAGTGGAGCAGCCGGGCGGTGCGGTTGTAGTGCAGGTCGGCGGTGCGCATCGGGCCTTGCCCTCCGGCTGAATGGACGAGGCCGTAACGATGGCGGCGAACGGCGCCGTTTTCAATGGCCGGCGGGGTCGGCCGCGACAGGGGGAAGCGCCCAGTCGATCGGCGGCAGCCCGCGCGATTCCAGAAAAGCGTTGGTCTGGGAGAAATGGCGGCAGCCGAAGAAGCCGTTGTGCGCCGACAGCGGCGAGGGATGCGCCGCCTTCAGCACCAGATGATGCCCGCCCTGTGCGATCGAGCGGACGAACCCCGCCTTCTTCTGCGCGTAACTGCCCCACAGCAGGAACACGACCGGATCGGGCCGCGCCGCCACCAGCCGGATCACCGCGTCGCTGAACTTTTCCCACCCCCGATCGCGGTGCGAGGCGGCGCGGCCGCTCTCGACGGTCAGCACGCTGTTGAGCAGCAGCACGCCCTGCCGCGCCCAATGTTCGAGGAAACCGTGCGCCGGCCGCGCCAGCCCCAGATCGCTGTGCAATTCCTTGTAGATGTTGACGAGCGACGGCGGCGGGCGGACGCCCGGCCGCACGCTGAAGCACAGGCCATGCGCCTGCCCCGGCCCATGATAGGGATCCTGCCCGAGGATCACGACGCGCACCGTATCGAGCGGCGTCAGATCGAGCGCGCGAAACCATTCGCCGCCCGCCGGGAAGATCGCCTTGCCCGCCGCTTTCTCGGCGACGAGGAAGGCGCGCAGATCGGCCATGTAGGGGCTGGCGAATTCGGCGCCGAGCGGCCTCTTCCAGCTTTGGTGCAGTCTGATATCGCCCATATGGCCTCCCGCTCCGATGGCCTTATCGTAGGGACTGCCGGGGCGGGAAGGCGATTTATCGCGACGCCGTGCGGCCCACGCCGTTCTCCGGCGTAAGGTCGAGCCGCTCGATCGTCGGCGTGCTGCCGCGCACCCGCAGTCGCGATTTCTCGCCGGGCACGAAGGCGAAGGTGTAGCTGTATCGCTCCAGCCGCTCGGCATTGGGCGAGGTCGTGCCGGGCGGCAGCGGCGTGTAGAGGCGGCCGGACAGGCGCTTCAGTTCGTCGGCCAGCCAGGGCGTCGCGACATTGTCGGCGGTGCGCAAGACCTGCACGTCGGATACGGTGCCGTCGGGCTCGACCCGGAAGGCCACATCCGCCCAGACATGGGCATAGCCCGGCGCGACATTGGCGCTGCCGGGGTTCTTGCGGGGCGGCACCGGCCGCCACACCACGTCCTCGGCGCGCGGCGCCCACAGCAGCGACTGCCGGCCGCCGGGCGACAGCGCCGCCGCGTTCCGGCTGAGCGCCGCCATGTCGGGCGGCGCCTCTGGATCGCGCTGGCGGGCGATCAGGATGCGGGCGCCCTCGCGGAAGGCGGCCATGTCGTCGCCCTCGGCCGCCATCAGCGCCTGATAGATCGACCGCCCCTTTCCACGCCTGCCGAAGGCGTAATAATATTTGGCGCGGCGCAGATCGGCGAAGCCCGCGATCTGGCGCAACCCCGCCGCATGGGCCTTGCGCGAGACGTCCTCATACGTCCGGATCGCGCGCAGCCGATCGTCTCCGTCGGCGCCGATGCCGTCCAGCCCCCGGGTCAGTTGCAGGTCGCCGATGTCGAGCTGCGCCGTCAGCCTGCTCGCCAGCGCGACATTCGCCCCGTGGTTGAGCGTCGCCGCGGTGCGATAGGTGCTGCGCTCCTGCCAGTCGGTCTCGCCCTGATGGAGCGAGATGTTGGCAAGGCCGCGATAGAGTTCGGCGACCCGTTCGGGCGATTCGGCGGCCCCGCCGCGATTGCGGCGGAGCGAGGCGTGGAGCGTGCGCGCCCCGCTGTCGTAATCGCCCGCCACGAACAGCCCCTCGGCATAAGCCAGGCTGGCGGCGACATCGTCCGCCAACGGGCATTGGCGTGCGACGCACGCGTCCAGATCGCGCTTGAGGCTGTCGAGCGGCCGGGCGGTGACGACGATCGTCGGCTCGGCCGGCGGCGGCGGTGCGGCGGCGGCAAGCAGGGCGGCGATGGCGAACGGCGTCATGCGGCATCCTCCCGATCAGGCCCGCAATCTGATCCGCGCCGCGCCGCCTGACAAGATGCCGCCCGGCCCGTTTCGGCGCGATCGCTCAGGCGACGACCGGCGCTTCCAGAGTGTCCGGTGCCGGCCGGCGGGCATACCAGCCGAACGCCGCGATCAAAGCGTAGGATGCCGCCGGCACCACCAGCGCGAAGGCGAGGCTGGTCGAATCCGCGACATGGCCCGTCAGCGGCGGCAGGATCGCCCCGCCGACGATCGCGACGCAGATCAGCCCCGATCCCTCCGCCGTGCGCGCGCCCAGTTTCTCGCAGGCCAGCGTGAAGATCGTCGGGAACATGATCGAGTTGAATAGGCCGACCGCGAGCAGGCTCCACCCCGCCACCGCGCCGCTGCTGTTGGCCGAAACGAGGATCAGCGCCAGCACCGCCAGCGCCGCCGTCGTCAGCACCTTGCCGGGCGTGAACCAGCGCAGGATGAGCGCGCCGGCGAACCGCCCGATCATCGCGCCGCCCCAGTAGAAGGCCAGATGGTGCCCGGCCTGCTCCTCGCTGAGCGCGAGGGTCGTCGGCTGGGCGAGATAATTGACGAGCAGGCTGCCGATTGCGACCTCCGCGCCGACATAAGCGAAGATGCCGAGCATCCCGAAGGCGAAGCGCGGGCGGCGGAGCAGATCGAGCGCGGCCAGCGGGTTGATCGCGGCGGCACGGGTTTCCTGGAGCCGGTTGCGGCGCATCCAGACGAGCGCCGCCAGCACGCACAGCGCCACCGCGATGCCGATATAGGTGCGGCTGATGACCCGCGCCTCGGTCGCGACATCCGCCCCGCTGGCGATGGCGCCCAGGATCAGCATCGCACCCAATGGCGGGAAGATCGTCGTGCCGAGCGAGTTGAACCCCTGCGCGAAGGTCAGCCGGCTCGATGCCGTCTCGGGCGAGCCCAGCATCGAGATGAGCGGATTGGCGACGACCTGAACGATCGTGATCCCCGCCGCGACCACGAACAGGGCGCCCAGGAAGGCGACATACAGCGCCGATCCCGCCGCCGGCACGAACAGCAGGCACCCCGCCGCCATCGTCAGCAGGCCGGCCGCCGCCGCGCGCATGTAGCCGATCCGCGCCACCAGCGCGCCCGCCGGGATCGAGACCACCAGATAGCCGATGAAGAAGGCCGACTGGACGAGCATCACCTCGGCATAGCTGAGCGCGAACAGGCCCTTCAGCTTGGGGATCAGCACGTCGTTGAGGCTGGTGATGCCGCCGAAGGTGAAGAACATCGCCAGCACGAAGACCTTTAGGTCGAAGGCGGCGGGGGCGGCGCCGGATGCGGCGGCGGGCGGTGGGGAAGTCGGCTGCATGGCTCTCCGAACGGTCGATTGGCGACCTTGGAGCCATGCTAGGGCAGATCACAGCCCTCGCCAAATGATCGTCACCCCAGACATGTTCCGGGGTCCACCGGACCGCCGAGCGCAGCGTACCTTGTGCACGTTGCGTTCGGGGCGAGGTGGACCCCGGCACGAGGCCGGGGTGACGGTGGAGGTTACTTAAAGGCCGCCGGATCAGCGGCAGCGAACCTGCGAATTCTGCTGGTCCGCGCTCTTGCCGAGCAGCGCGCCGAGCGCGCCGCCGAGCAGCGTGCCGCCGGTGCGATGGCGCCCGCCGTCGACGACATTGCCCAGGATACCACCCAGCGCGCCACCGACGATCAGGCCGGTCGTGCCGTCGCTGCGGCGGCAATATTGGCGGCCGTCCGATCCCTGATAGACCTGATCTGCGTTGCTCAGCGTCCGCTCCTGATAGCGGGGATCGTCGCGATAATAGCGCGCGGCATCATAATCGGTCTCGCCCCAGCCGCCCGGCGGCGGGGTGCGGCCGCCACCATTGTAGCCATAGCCGCCGCCACGGTTCCGGTCGCGGTCGCTGGCCGCGTAATAGCGGTCGCGCTCCTGCTGGTAGAGGCGGGTCTCGGCGTCATAGCGTTGCTGGGCGGAATCCCAACGCGACTGCTCGGCCCGCGACTGCGCCACGGCGGGGCCGGCGATCGCGACCGACAGGGTCGCGGTCGCCAGGGTTGCAAGAAGGAAACGGCGCATTCTGCTCTCCACTTGTCAAATCGATGGCGCGACCTTTGCGACCGCGCCCCTGAACTGTGGCTGACGAACCGATGCCGCGCCGGGCGGTTCCTAATTTGCGGCGGTCCGTGTCCGCACCACCTTCCCCGTCTCGTCCAGAAACTCGATCGCGGCAGCCCCGTCCTTCGCCACGCTCAGGCGCAGGCGCGGGCGGCCGGCGCCGTCGCGGAGGACGAGTTTCGAGGCGTCGTCGTAATCGCGGCCGAGGAAGGCGCGGGCCATGGAGCCATCGTAGCCGGCGGCCTTCAGCGCGGCGGTTTTGGCTGGCCCCTCCGGCATGGCGCGCAGCCGATCGCTGGCGGTGAAATCGGCCGGCCCATCGGGGCGATCCTGCACGAAGAGGCCGGCGCGGCGGCGCGGGCCGTCCTCCAGCGACTGGACATAGAGCGTCTGATCCTGATGCCAGCGATCGAACGACAGATGGCCGCTGTTGGTGGGCTTGCCGTCCACCTTCCTGCCATCGAACACCAGCCCGCCGTTTTCGGTGCCCTCGTCATTGTAGAAGATCATCCCCGCCTCCTGCCGATTGGGGTGGGGATATTCCTTTCCGTCGATCACGAGGCCGCCGATATGGTCGCGGCCGGCGATCACCATCCGCAACGTGCCGTCATCCTCGCGCACGTTGATGCGCTTCACGTCGATCGTGTCGAAGCGGGTGGGCGCCGGCCCCGCCCCGCCCAGCAGCGCCCAGGCGAGACCCAAAGTGACGATCCCGGCATAGGCGCCGAGCGCAGCCGAGCGATCCAGCGTCATCGCATCACTCCCATTATGTGTCGCATGGCAAACCCGCGATGGGCGATCCGGCTCCCGAGGCGCTCGTCGGCGCCGTTCCGGGTGGGCGCGGCGCATATACGCGCGAACATGCAATTTACATCCATTTGCCGCACAGCAACAATTTGACACGGATTCAGCGGTTTTTCGTGTTGCTCCCCGCGCTGCACTGCGACAGATTTTCGCCAGCGTACCGTGGCGTGCATTCATCTTCGGGGGGGAACCCGGATGTGAGGCGACCATGACGGCCATTGCAAGCGAGATACCCTTCTTCCGCATCGGCCCGCGGGTGGACCACCCGCCGGCGGCCGATCGCTATTACGACGGGCTGACCGCCTTCGCGCCGATGTGGGCGATCGCGGCGCTGTTCAGCATCGCGGGCGATCCCAAGAGCCTGCTGATCGATCGCGGGCCCTTGTTCGCCCTGTTCGGCTGGGCGACCGTGGCGGCCAGTGTCGCGCTGCTGCTCTACCCCCGCAAGACCTGGCTGCTGGTGACGGTCGCGGCCTGCGCGGTGATGCTCTATCTCGTCCGGCTGCCGGTCGCGTCGAACAACAAGACGATCACCACCGTGATGAACCTGGGCATCCTGCTCAGCTGCGCGGTCGCCTGCGTGCGGCAGCGCAACGGCATCATCGATCGCGGCGCGCTCTACCAGCAGGTGCGCGTGGTGGCGCGGGCGCTGCTGGCGATCATGTATTTCTACGGCATCTATCACAAGATCAACACCGACTTCCTCGATCCGTCGGTCAGTTGCGCGGTCGGCCTCTACGCCCCACTGGCGCGCCCCTTCGGGCTCGACGACAATCTGGTCGGCCGGTATCTGGCGATCTATTCCACCTTCGTGGTGGAGGCGGTGGCGATCGTCTGCCTCTATTGGCGGCGCTATTTCGCGCTGGGCTTCATCCCGGCGCTGGTGTTCCACTATATCATCCCGATCTCGGCCTTTTCCTGGTATATGGATTTCTCCAGCCTGGTGTTCGCGCTCTACGCGCTGAGCATGCCGACGGCGGCCAGCCGCACCTTTTATGAAACGACGATGCGGGTGACCGATCGGGTGCGCCACCGCTTCGGCCGGATCGGCACGCTCTTCCCCGCGATCGCCGCGATCCTGGCGGCGCTGGTGGTGGTCTCGATCGCCGCGATCCTGGCGCCGGGCCGACCGCCGATGCTGCTGATCCATTCGATGTGGATCCTCGTGTGGGCGGTGGTCGGCGGGGTGGTGATGGTGCTGCTGTCCTATGCGGCGCTGCTCCACACGCCCTACACCGGGCCGGCGGCGCCGCGTCAGCCGCTGTGGCTGTTCGCGGTGCCGGGGCTGTTCTTCCTCACCTGCCTGTCGCCCTATCTCGGCCTGAAGACCGAAAGCTCGATCGCGATGTTCTCCAACCTGCATACCGAGGGGGGGCAGACCAACCATCTGATGTTCGATACCCCGCCCTATCTGTTCGATTACCAGCAGGATGTGGTGCGGGTGCTGGCGTCCTCCGACGCGGCGCTGATGCGGCAGGCGGCGGCCGGCAGCCACCATGTCCTCTTCACCATCCGCGATCGCCTGCGCCGCAACCCGGCGGAATGGGTGACCTACGAACAGGGCGGCCGGGTGTATGAGCGGATGACATCGGCCAGTTTCGCGCGCCAGCCGGGGCTGATCGAGCGCAACCTGCTGATCTTCAAGCCGGTGGATTACCGCACGCCGAAAGTGTGCACGCACTGAGGGTAGGGCGGGGCGCACCCGCCGATCCGAATCGCCTGTCAACCAGCGCCGGCACGGCAAAAACCCGCGCTCCCATCGGGATCGCGGGTCGCCTTCAGCCGGCACGTCGCGCGGGGATCACCTCGCGCGCACGGGCTTACTTGATCTTGGCTTCCTTGAAGTCGACATGCTTGCGCACGACCGGGTCGTACTTGCGGAAGCTCAGCTTCTCGGTCTGGGTGCGCGGGTTCTTCTTCGTGACGTAGAAGAAGCCGGTGTCGGCGGTGCTGACGAGCTTGATCTTGACGGTGGTCGGCTTGGCCATGACCCGTAACCTCTAATGCGATAAAAATGACGAAAGCGGCGTCACGCGGGCGCCGCTCGAACGGCGGCCCCAATGGCGGAACCGTCCGGCGGAGTCAAGGTTCGCCGCGCGATCCGCCGGTTTCGATCAGCCTGACCGGATTTTTGCGGGCGGGTGATCGAAACTCCCCTTTTGCTCCTTCGTTACAGGTGCGAACCAGACATTCACGAATCCCCATCCCAAGGAGACTTCCCCATGGCCAAATCGCAGAAGACCCCCAAGGCCCCGCTCGCCACGCCGACCGACATCGACAGCAACAGCGCGCTGACGGTGGCCGAGGCGCTCAACGGCCTGCTGGCGGACCATTATGCCCTGTACCTCAAGACCAAGAATTTTCACTGGCACGTCTCCGGCCCGCATTTCCGCGACTATCATCTGATGTTCGACGATCAGGCGACCCAGATCCTGGGCGTGACCGACGCCATCGCCGAGCGGGTGCGCAAGACCGGCAACACCACCTTGCGCTCGATCGGCGACATCGCCCGCCGCGCGACCCTGAAGGACAATAATGCGGACTATGTTTCCCCGGCGGACATGCTGGCCGAACTGCGCGAGGACAATCTCAAGATCGTCGAGACCTTCCGCGCCGCCAAGGACCTGGCCGAAACCGCCAAGGACAATGCCACCAGCGGCATCCTCGACGACTGGCAGGACCAGGCCGAGGAGCGCGCGTGGTTCCTGTTCGAAGCCAGCCGGAACGGGTGATGGCTCGAGCCGCGCCTGACGGTGTGGGCTGGTGCGGCCCTCGACCTCGCTCTTTCGCGAGGTCGAGCAAAAAGACTCGAGCCCGCCCCCCAAATCCGCTAACGCCCGACCCGTCATCCGGGGAGTAGCCCGCCGTCGGCCCATGGTCGCACGGAAACCGCGTCAACACACTTGGGGGAGACTCCATGGCGCGGGCCCAGAGGGGAGCGATCCCCTTCGGCAAGACCGATGACGCCGCAACCCCGTCCGGCCGGGCGGGGGGAGCGGCGTCGTCTGGTTTTCTTGTCGCACGCCCGGCCCGGAGCATGACCTCATGGACATCATCTTCAATTCGGCCCTGCTCGTCACCCTCGCCGAGATCGGCGACAAGACGATGCTGCTGGCGATCCTCCTCGCCGCGCGCTTCAAGAAACCCGTGCCGATCATCGCCGGCATCTTCGCCGCCACCATCGTCAACCATGCGCTCGCCGCCTGGGCGGGCGAGGCGATCGCCGGGCTGCTCGACGGTTTCTGGTTCCGCCTCGCCGTCGGCCTCGGCTTCGTCGCCATGGCCGCCTGGACGCTGGTGCCCGACAAGGTCGACGACGACGCGGGCGAAACCACCAAGGTCGTCGGCGGCGTGTTCCTCACCACCACCATCGCCTTCTTCGCCGCCGAAATGGGCGACAAGACCCAGATCGCGACCGTGGCGCTGGGCGCGCGCTATCACGCGATCGGCCTCGTCGCGATCGGCACCACGATCGGCATGATGCTGGCCAACGTGCCCGCCGTGTTCCTTGGCGATCGCATCACCCGCATCGTTCCGCTGCGCTATGTCCGCATCGGCGCGGCGTTGCTGTTCCTCATCCTCGGCCTGCTCGCGCTGGCCGACCTGTTCCATCTGTTCCGCTGAGGGAACGAGTGCCGGCGAACGCGCGTTCAGCCGGCCACCTCTCCCATCGGAGTATGTCGAAATGTTAAAACTCGCCCTGACCTTTCTGGTGATCGGCCTGGTGCTTGCCCTGCTCGGCTTCGGCGGCATCGGCGGCGCCTTCATCGGCATCGCCAAGCTCCTGTTCTTCATCGCGATCGCGCTGTTCGTGATCTTCCTGGTGCTGGGCGTCATCGCCGGGCGAAAAGTGGTCTAGCGAAAAGTTCCTCCCCGGCACGGGGAGGGGGACCAGCCGAAGGCTGGTGGAGGGGGTTCTCCCCAAGCGCTCCGCGTGACGGCGAGCCCCCTCCGTCAGGCCTGCGGCCTGCCACCTCCCCTTGCAGGGGAGGATCTGCGAGCGACACACCATGCGCGCTTTCTCCCAGCTGCTCGACGCGCTCGTCTACACCCGCTCGCGCAACGCCAAGCTCAAGCTGATCGCCGATTACCTCCGCGTCACGCCCGATCCCGATCGCGGCTGGGCGCTGGCGGCGATGACCGGCGCGCTCGATCTGCCGGCGGTGAAGGCCGCCGCGATCCGGGGCATTGCCGAGGAACGGGTCGATCCCGTCCTGCTCGCGATGAGCCGCGACTATGTCGGCGATCTCGCCGAAACCGTCTCGCTCCTCTGGCCCAAGCCGCCGGGCGAGCCCGCCGAACTCGACGACGGCGCGCTTTCCATCTCCGCCATGGTCGATCGCCTGGCCACCTTGGGCCGCAGCGAGGCGCCGCGCGCGCTGGCCCAGATGCTCGATCATCTCGACGCCTCGGGTCGCTTCGCCCTCCTGAAACTCGCCACCGGCGCGCTTCGGGTCGGCGTCTCCGCCCGCCTCGCCGCCACCGCCTTCGCCCAGGCGTTCGACGTGGATGTCGACGAGGTGCAGGAGGCGTGGCACGGCGTCCCCCCGCCCTTCACCGAACTCTTCGACTGGGCCGAGGGGCGCGGCGAGCGGCCGCAGGCGGTGTTCCGCCCCTTCATGCTCGCCCATCCGCTCGAGGACGGCAGCGTCGATCTCGCCGATTATGCCGCCGAGTGGAAGTGGGACGGCATCCGCGTCCAGCTCGTCCACGCCGGCGACGCCACCCGCCTCTACAGCCGCGCCGGCGACGACATCACCGCCAGCTTCCCCGAAATCGCCGCCGCCTTTGCCAGCGAAGGCGTGCTCGACGGCGAACTGCTCGTGCGCGGCACCGCGCAGGGGTCCGAGACCGCCGAGGGCGGCGCCGCCAGCTTCAACGCGCTCCAGCAGCGGCTCGGCCGCAAGACCGTCTCGGCGAAGATGCAGGCCGATTACCCCGTGTTCGTTCGCCTCTATGATATATTGATCGACGGCGCCGACGATCTGCGCGCGCTCCCCTGGTTCCAGCGCCGCGCCCGCCTCGAAGCCTTCGTGCCGACGCTCGACCCCACCCGCTTCGACATCTCCACCCTGATCGACGCCGCCGATTTCGAGGCGCTCGGCGAAATCCGCGCCGGCGCGCGCGACGCCGCGATCGAGGGGGTCATGCTCAAGCGCCGCGACAGCCCCTATGTCGCCGGCCGCCGCGCAGGCTTGTGGTACAAATGGAAGCGCGATCCGCTCACCGCCGATTGCGTGATGATGTACGCCCAGCGCGGCTCCGGCAAACGCGCCTCCTTTTATTCGGACTACACCTTCGGCTGCTGGAGCGAGGGCGGTGAGCTGCTGCCCGTCGGCAAGGCCTATTCGGGCTTCACCGACGAGGAGCTGAAATGGCTCGACCGCTACGTCCGCACCCACACCGTCAGCCGCTTCGGCCCGGTGCGCGAGGTGGACAAGACGCTGGTGCTGGAAGTCGCCTTCGATTCGATCCACGATTCCCGCCGCCACAAATCCGGCCTCGCCATGCGCTTCCCCCGCATCGCCCGCATCCGCCGCGACAAGCCCGCCGCCGAGGCGGATCGAATCGAGACGTTGAAGCGGATGGTGAGTTAGCCGTTTCTCCCCATCGCAGATGGGGAGGGGCCCTGCGAAGCAGGATGGAGGGGGCTCCCCCCCAGCGCCCCACCCGTCATTGCGAGCGCAGCGAAGCAATCCAGCCCCTAGGCCTGGCACTACCGTCGGGCATGGATCGCCACGCTTCGCTCGCGATGACGAATTTCCTTGACAAATAGGAACATTACGTAAACATACGCCATCGCTCGATTCCCACAGGCCATGGGAAAACAGCAAGCATCCGGGGCGGGCGACCATCCCGGAACGACCGGCGCGAAGTCATCCGGTTCACACCGACGATGCATCGCGACAGGGTCGGGGGATTATCCGCAGGCGGCCCAGCCAAACCGGCCAGTAGCCCGCAAGGGCGAAAACCCAAGGGGCCACCGTCCTCCGGTCCGAACACCCAGCGCGGGCCTGCGGCGGCCCGCACCAATGCTGTACCAAGTCCGCCCGGATGCCCGTGGCAGGACGCGCCGGTCGAAACGCTTTTTTCCCGTTGGTGGACGAATTGCCGCTGAAAATCCTATTTTGCGCTTCGTTGCTGTACGGCCAGCGCGAGGCAGGCTCGCGGACACGTTGCCCACAGTTTTGGGCAAACCGTCCGTTACCGTATGCCGAATATCCCGCCCGCGACGGAGTATGCGGGCAGGCCGTCCGTCGCCGCCGCCGTCACCCCGAACGCCGCCGCGACTTCCACGCCGGCCGGGCCGAAAAGCCGCCCCGAGAGCCCGCCCGTCACGCTGCGGCCGGTACTGGTCATCGGGCCGATGATGTCACCCGTGGCGAGATCGATCGGGGCCGACGCGGTGAGTGTGCCGAGATCCACGTCCGCCCCCGGCTGGCCGATGGGCGTGCCCACCAGCCTGAGCGCGATCGTCACCCGGCCCGCTGCCATGTCGGTCGCGAGGGAGACGGTGCTGCGGCTCAGCGAATAGCTGCGGGTGGTGCCGCCCTCGCGCACCTTTGCCGTCGCCACCAGCATGCCGCGACGATAGGGTGCACTCGGCACGGCCGCCAGATCGGCCGCCACGGTCGGGCTGCCGATCACGCATTGATACAGCCGGCTCATCCCCTGCACCGGCCCCGCGACCGAGGCCAGCCGCGCATAATCGAGCCCCGCATCGCCTGCGACCGGCCGGTTGATCGTGAAGCGGATCGTGTCGCTGCCCACCACCTTGGCCAGCGCCACGTCGGCGCCCGTGACCGAAAGGTCGCTGTCGCGTCCATCATAGCCGATCGCGATTTCGCCCGAGATCGCCCAGACCTGCGGCGTCAACACGTAGCGGAAGGCCAGCCCCTGCCCATAAGGGCTGGCGGGCAGCACCGCCGGCGGCTCGCCCTGCAGCGCGAACCCGCTGCACGCGCTGGGCAGCACGATCGCCGATCCCAGCCGGTAGGAATAGATTTCGGAGACCGTGAGGTACGTCGTCGAAGTCGGGGTCGGCGTAGGCGTAGGCGTAGGCGTGGGTGTCGGCGTAGGCGTCGGTGTCGGGCTGGGCGTCGGCGTCGGTGTGGGCGTCACGGCCGGCGCCGGGGTTATGACGGTCACCGGCGCACCGCCGCCACCCGAACCGCCGCATCCCGCGAGCGCGAGCATCGAAGCGAGCGCCATCCTCTGCCGCATCATGTGCATCCCCCAAGCCCGGCCGCGCCGGATGCCGATCTGTCTGGAACCGCGGCCCCGCGCTCGCCTGGCCGGCTTGCACGACAAAGCGCCGTTCACACGCTCACTACGGGTTTGTTGCGAGCATGTGAAACCGGCCGGTTCCAGGGGGGTCGGCGAGGCGGATTCCCTAATTCCGATTGCCCGATGCGCACGACTGTGTCATTCAGACAATACACTGTGAAGGCCATGCCATGCAGACATCCCCCGCGCAGGCGCGCCTTGCCGGCGCCTTCTATCTAGGGACGATCGTCGCCGGCCTCTTCGCGGAACTCGCTGTCCGCGCCCGCTTCCGCGCCGCTGGCGATCTGCTCGCCGCGATTGCCCGCCAGCCGCTCCTCTATCGCGCGGGCGAGGTGGCCGATCTCGTCATGCTGTGCTGCTACATCGTCGTGACGGGGCTGCTCTACCGCCTGTTCGTTCCCGCCGGCCGTACTGTTTCGCTGATCGCTGCGGGGTTCAGCCTGGTCGGTATCGCGGTCCTCGCGGTCGCGGGGCTGCTCCACCTCGCCCCGCTGGCGCTCGCAGCCGATCCGGCCGCCCTCGATGTCAACGCCGTCGCCCGCCTCACGCTGGATCTCCATGGCGACCTTTATGGGATCAGCCTGGTCTTCTTCGGCGTCTATTGCACCCTGATCGGCTGGCTCGCCTTCCGCAGCGCCCTGTTGCCCCGCGCGGCCGGTGTGCTGATGGCGCTCGGCGGGCTTACCCATGTCATCACAAAGGCCCTCTGGCTCCTCGCCCCGGCTGTCGCGGTGCCCCGGCCGATCCTGATGTTGCCGCTCCTTGGGGAAGCGGTCTTGGCGCTCTGGCTCCTCGTCTTCGCAATCCGCCGCCGCTGATCGCAACGCCCGCCTTGCCTTTGTCACACCCCCCGGCGATCAAGCGATCGGGCGGCAGAGGGGCACGCGAGCATGACCATCATCACACGGCGCGGGCTGATCGGCGGGGCGATCGCGGGCGGGGGTCTGCTCGCCGCACCCGCCATCCTGCGCGCGCAGCAGATCTTCGCGGCCTACCCCTTCCGCCTCGGCATCGCGGCGGGCGATCCGGCGCCCGACGGCTTCGTCATCTGGACCCGCCTCGCGCCCGATCCGCTGGCGCCGCATGGCGGGATGCCGATGCGGCCGGTCGCGGTCGACTGGGCGGTCGCCACCGACGAGAGGATGAAGACCGTCGTGCAGAAGGGCAGCGCCTTCGCCCGCCCCGAACTCGCCCATTCGGTCCATGTCGAGGTGACCGGGCTGGAGCCCGGCCGCCCCTATTTCTACCGCTTCACCATCGGCACCGAGAAAAGCATGGTCGGCCGCGCGATGACCGTGCCGCCGCTGGGCGCGACGCTCGACAAACTGCGGTTCGCCGTGTGCGGCTGCCAGGATTATGAGGCGGGGCTCTACACGGCCTATGCCCATATGGCCGACGAGGAGGTCGATTTCGTCTACCATTATGGCGACTATATCTACGAAAACCGGCAGGATCCGGTCGCCTTCGATCACAACGACCGGCTGAAGCCCAAGATACGCCAGCATATCGGCCAGATGTGCTACAGCCTCGACGATTATCGCCAGCGCTACGCCCAGTACAAGCTCGACCCGGACTTGCAGCTCGCCCACACCCGCGCCGCCTGGTTCACCACCATCGACGATCATGAGGTGCGCGACAATTGGGCGGGGCTGAGCGACGCGACCGACACGCCGCCCGAGATATTCGCGCTGCGCCGCGCCGCCGCTTTCCAGGCATTCTACGAACATATGCCGGTGCGCGCCTCGGCGCTGCCGGCGGCGGGCGGCATCCAGATCTATCGCCGCCAGCGCTATGGCGACCTGCTCGACGCGCATTTCCTCGACACCCGCCAGTTCCGCTCGAAACAGGTCTGCAAGGATGGCTTCAAGCCGATCTGCCCCGAGATCGACCGCCCCGATCTGGAAGTGATGGGCCGCACCGAGGAAGCCTGGCTGGCCGGCAACCTCCGCCAGAAGGCGGCGCGCTGGAACCTGATCGCCCAGCAGGTGATGATGATGCCGCTCGACCGCCGCACGTCACCCGGCGGCACGGCGATGCGCAATTTCGACAGCTGGGGCGGCTACAACGCCCCGCGCGAGCGGGTGCTGAAAAGCTGGAAGGGCTATGGCAATATCGTCGTGCTGACGGGCGACGAGCATCAGAATTTCGCGGGCGATCTGCGGACGGAGAACGGCACCGGCGAGGCGGTGGCGACCGAATTCGTCCTCACCTCGATCAGCTCGGGCGGCACCGGCAGCGACGTGCGCGAGGGCGACGCCGTGATCCGCGCGAACAACCCCTTCCTGAAATGGACCAACGACCGGCGCGGCTATGGCGTGGTGGAGGTGACGCCGGAGACGTGGACGACGACCTTCCGGGTTGTCGATCAGGTGGATGGGCCGGGGGGTGTGGTGTCCACGGCGCAGGTGGCGACGGTGGAGCATGGCAAGCAGGGGGTGGCGCTGGCGCGGGCCTAGCGGCGCAACAGGAACACCGCATGTTCGGCGCGAAAATTCGCGGCCGCCGCGCTGCATTGCTTCGCGCCCCGCAGGAACCACGCCCGCTCCACGGTGATGCCGCGATCGCCCAGGAAGCTGCGGAAATCGTCGATCGTGACCATGTGGATATTGTCGGTGGCGTACCAGCTGTCGGGCAGCGACGAGGTGGTCGGCATCCGCCCGCCCCACATCAGCGACCAGCGGATGCGCCAGTAAGCGAAATTGGGGAAGGACACGAAGGCGCGGCGGCCGATGCGGAGCAGTTCCTCCAGCACCATGTCCGGCGCGCGGGTCGTCTGGAGGGTCTGGCTGAGGATGGCGTAATCGAAGCTGGCGGGCGGGTAGAAGGCCAGATCGGTATCGGCATCGCCCTGGATCACCGAAAGGCCGCGCGCCACCGCGAGCGACACATCCTCGGGCGACAGCTCCAGCCCGCGCGCGTCCACCTGCCGCGTGTCGCGCAGCACCGCCATCAACTCGCCATGGCCGCAGCCCACGTCCAGCACGCGGGCGCCGGGGGCCACATGATCGGCGATGATCGCGAGATCGGGGCGGAGACTCATGTCTGGCCCGCCTTCAGGAAACCGTCGATCACCGCTTCCAGCGCGGGCGATTCGAGCAGGAAGCTGTCGTGGCCGAACGGCGAGGAGAGTTCAACGAAGCTCACCTGCGCGCCGGCGGCGTTCAGCGCATGGACGATCGCGCGCGATTCGCTGGTGGGATAGAGCCAGTCGGTATCGAAGCTGACGACGCAGAAGCGCGTCTTCGTGCCCTTGAAGGCGTTTGCCAGCAGCCCGCCATGCTCCTCCGCCAGATCGAAATAATCCATCGCGCGGGTGATGTAGAGGTAGGAATTGGCGTCGAAGCGATCGACGAAGCTGATCCCCTGATGGCGCAGATAGCTTTCCACCTGGAAATCGGCGTCGAAGCCGAAGCTCTTGGCTTCCCGTTTTTGCAGGCGCCGCCCGAATTTCTCGGTGAGGCCCGCTTCCGACAGATAAGTGATGTGCGCCGCCATGCGCGCCACGGCGAGGCCGGCGGCGGGGGGATCGTCATGCTCGTAATAATTGCCGCCGCGCCAGCTGGGATCGGCCATGATCGCCTGCCGCCCCACCTCGTGAAAGGCGATGTTCTGCGCCGAATGGCGCGGCGCCGAGGCGATGACGACGGCCGAGGCCACCCGATCAGGGAAGGTGGCGGCCCATTCCAGCACCTGCATCCCGCCCATCGACCCGCCGACGACGGCGCGGAGGCGACCGATGCCGAGATGATCGACCAGCATCGCCTGCGCGCGCACCATATCCCGCAGGGTGATGACGGGGAAGCGCATAGCGTAGGGCGCGCCGGTCGTGGGATCGATGCTGGCGGGGCCGGAGGAGCCCATGCAGGATCCCAGCACGTTGGCGCAGATCACGAAATCGCGCGCGGGGTCGATCGGCCGGCCCGGCCCCACCATCCGCGTCCACCAGCCGGGCTTGCCGGTGCGCGGGTGGGTCGAGGCGAGATGCTGGTCGCCGGTCAGCGCATGGCAGACGAGGATGGCGTTGCCGCCGTCGGCCGCGAGCGTCCCGTAGGTTTCGTAGGCGATCTCGACCGGGGCCAGGAACGCGCCACCGTCGAGCCGCAACGGGCCGGGGAGGCGCGCGGTGCGGGCGAGGCCGAAGCGGGGATCGTCGAGGGGGGCGGTGGCGGCCATGGTATCGGGCGGGGCTATGGCTGGCGGGGGAGGCTGTCAATGTCGGGTGGGTTCCCGTGGATCGCTACAGGCGCTAAGGCGCGCCACCGCACGGTGATCGTGGACAATCGAGACATTTCATGACCGGACCCATCCCCAAGCCCTGGATCGACGCGATCGCCCCTTATGTGCCCGGCCGCGCCACCACCGATGACGGGCGCAAGGTCGCCAAGATGTCGTCGAACGAAAATCCGCTGGGCACCAGCGCGCAGGCGCGCGCGGCCTTCGCGGCGGGGGCCGCCTCGCTCGATCGCTACCCCGATGCGGCGGCGACGGCGCTGCGCGAGGCGATCGCCGCCAAGCACGGTCTCGATCCGGCGCGGGTGATTCACGGCACCGGGTCGGACGAACTGCTGCATCTGGCCGCCGGCGCGTTCGCCGGCGTGGGCGATGAGGTGCTGTACGTCCGCTACGGCTTCTCGGTCTATCCGATCGCGGCGCGGCGGGTGGGCGCGGTGCCGGTCGAGGCGCCCGACGTGGATTACGCCACCGACGTCGACAGTCTGATCGCCTGCGTCAACGACAAGACCCGCGTGGTGTTCGTCGCCAATCCGAACAACCCCACCGGCACCTTCACCCCGCGCGGCGAGATCGCCCGGCTGCACGCGGCGCTGCCGTTCGATTGCCTGCTGGTGATCGACCAGGCCTATGCCGAATATATCGGCGAGGATGACGACGACGGCGGACTGGAACTGGCGCGATCGGCGTCGAACGTGCTGGTGACGCGCACCTTCTCGAAAATCCACGGGCTTGCCGCCGAGCGGATCGGCTGGGCTTACGGGCCGGCACCGGTGATCCTGGCGATGCACAAGATCCGCGCGCCCTTCAACGTCACCACCGCCGGGCAGATGGCGGCGATCGGCGCGCTGGAGGCCGACGATTTCGTCGCGGCATCGGCGCAGCATAACGCCCAATGGCGGGCGTGGTTCGCACGCGAGATCGAGGCGCTCGGCAATCACGGCCTGCGCGCGGTGCCGAGCCTCGCCAATTTCATCCTCGTCCTGTTCGAGGGGAAATTGACCGCCGAGCAGGCGTTCCACGGGCTGATGGAGGCGGGCTATATCGTCCGCTGGCTGCCGGGGCAGGGGCTGGGCCATGGCCTGCGCATCACGATCGGCACCGAGGACGAGATCAAGGGCGTGGCCGCCGCGCTCCGCGCGATGGCGCAAGGCTGATGCTGCCGTTCGAGCGGGTCGCCATCATCGGGCTGGGGCTGATCGGCTCCTCGATCGCGCGCGCCGTGCGGCAATATATGCCGACGGTGAAGCTGACGGCGCACGACGCCTCGGCCGAGGTGCGCGCGCGGGTCGAGGAGCTGGATTTCGTCGACGACGTGACCGACACGGCGGGCGCGGCGGTGGTGGACGCCGATCTCGTCATCCTGTGCGTGCCGGTCGGCGCGATGGGCGCGGTGGCGGCGGCGATCGCGGCGGACCTGCCGGCCGAGGCGATCGTGAGCGATGTCGGTTCGTCCAAGGCGGGCGTGGTCGAGGCGCTGGCCGCCGCGCTGCCAGGGCGTACGATCATCCCGGCGCATCCGGTGGCCGGCACCGAGAACAGCGGGCCGGACGCGGGCTTCGCCAGTCTCTTTCAGGGCCGCTGGTGCATCGTCACCCCGCCCGAGGATGCCGCCGCCGGCCCGGTGGCGCGGGTTCGCGCCTTCTGGGAAGGGCTGGGCGCGAATGTCGAGACGATGGACCCCAGGCATCACGATCTGGTGCTGGCCGTCACCAGCCACCTGCCGCACCTGATCGCCTACACGATCGTCGGCACCGCCTCCGACATGGAGACGGTGACGCGCAGCGAGGTCATCAAATTCTCGGCCGGCGGCTTCCGCGATTTCACCCGCATCGCCGCGTCGGACCCGACGATGTGGCGCGACGTGTTTCTGGCGAACAAGGATGCGGTGCTGGAAATGCTGCAACGCTTCACCGAGGATCTGACCGCCTTGCAACGCGCGATCCGCTGGGGCGACGGGGACGCCTTGTTCGATCTGTTCACGCGAACGCGCGCGGTGCGCCGATCGATCATCGCCGAGGGGCAGGACGACGAGCGGCCCGATTTCGGGCGGGCGCACGAGTAAGGTTTTGCTCGCGCGGAGACGCGGAGAGAAGAAGGGGAGAGATGGCTTCTCCTTCGCCGAAGGCGTTTCAGATCACGGTCGAAATCTGCGGCGAGGGCTAGTTCTAAAGCGGCTTCGCCGCATTCCTCTCTCTCTCTCTCTCTCTCTCTCTCTCTCCGCGCCTCCGCGTCTCCGCGCGCAAAAAACTTCTACCCGTTCAGCACGTTGATCGCCGCATGGGCCTGTGCCTCAACCGCGCGTCGGGGGAGACCGGGGGGAATGGGGTCGCCGAAGCGGAAGGTGATCGTGCCGGGGTGCTTGATCAGCCCCTTGCCCCACAGGCGGCCGCTGTCGAGCGCGACGGGCACCAGAGGCAGATCGATCGCGCGATAGAGGGCCGCGAAGCCGGAGCGGAGCGGGGGGGCTTCGCCATGGGCGACGCGAGTGCCTTCGGGAAAGAGCATGACCGCGTGGCCGCTGGCCTGCGCGGCCTTGGCGGCGGCGACCATGCGGCGGAGCGCCTTGGCCGATCCCTCGCGGTCGACGGGGATCGCTCCGTAGCGTTTCAGCGCCCAGCCGAAGATCGGGATCAGGGTCAGCTCGCGCTTCAGCACCATCAGCGGGCCATCGAGCATGTCGGTCAGCACCAACGTCTCGAACATGGATTCATGCTTGGCGACGACGAAGGCGGGGCCGGTGGGCGGTGTGCCCTCGATCCGCAGTTCTATCCCGAGCAGTGTCCGCGCGCCGAAGCGGTAGAGGCGCGTCCAGGCCAGCGCCCACCCCCGCAGGATGCGCGGCGGCATCAGCAGCATGGGCGCCGCGATGAGGCTCATCACCGTCGTGACGGCGTAGAACAGCAAGGCGAAGACCAAAGAGCGGACGACGACCATCGGATCAATAGCCTGCCAGCGCCACGACCCGCCGCAGCAGATATTTGCTATATTCGCGGGTCAGCGCGAACAGGCCAGGCTCGCTGCGCACCGGATCGACGATGATCGTCAGGCCGGGCGCCGCGCGGCGCAGCTCGAAATGGGAGCGCGGCATGTGCCAGTCGGTCGTGACAAGCCGCAGCGAGCGATAGCCGCGCGCCCGCGCCCACTCCGCCGTCTCGTCGGCGTTGGAGCGGGTGTCGACCGCCTCCTGCCCCAGATCGACGCAGCAGTTCACGAGCGCGTCGGGCACGCGATATTCCACCGCCAGTTCGTGCGGCCGCACCCGCCGATCGACTCCCGACACCAGCATCCGCCGCGCCTGCTTCTGGCGCAGCAGGGTGAAGCCGCGCTCCAGCCGGCCGGCGCCGCCGGTGAGCACGACCACGCCATCGGTGATGCCGGGCTTCGGGTGGCGCGGCAGGGTGACCGCGAAGATCACGAAGCCCGCCAGCCATGCCAGCAGCAGGAAGGAGAGGAAGCGTATCAGCATGGGGCCGAGGCGATCATGGCACGCGCGACAGGACGCGCAGCACGGTGAAGCGCGTCACCTCACGCGCCAGCAGCGCGGCGAGCGGCGGCAGGAGCAGCAGCACGATCCAGCCGAGGCCGAGGCTGGCGCTGCCCGCCAGTTCCGATCCCAGCCGCGACACCCGCCCGCCGAGCAGCAGGATGATCGCCATCGCCGGCACCGCCCCCGCCACCGCGCCCCACAGCGCGTCATAGGAAATGCGCCGCTGGAACAGGCGCGCCACCTGCATGTCGGTCGCGCCCAGCAGGTGCAGCACGTCGATCGTGGCGGCATGGGTGTCGAGCGCGGAGCGGGTGGCGAGGATCACGACGAAGGCGGTGGCGGCGGTGGTCAGCACGACGATCGCGACCGCCAGCCACGAGAGCGATCCGATCAGCCCGGCGATCGGCGCGAGCGCGGCGGCATGGTCGTCCACCCGCGCCGAGGGGGCGACGCGCTGGACGGCGCGCGCGACGATATCGGCGCGCGCGCCGTCACCGGCCGCCAGATCCACGTCGATCAGCGCGGGCAAGGGCAGATCGCCGACCGAGGAGGCGCCGCCCAGCCACGGCTCGAGCAGCTTCGCCAGCGCGGCATCGTCGATCCGCTCGACCCGGGTGATGCCGGCCAGGCGGCGCAGTTCGGCGAGCGCGCGGTTGGTCTCGGCCTCGCGCCGGATCGGATCGGGCTGCATCACCTGGATGGTCAGCCGCCCCTCGATCGCCTCGCCCATGCCCGATGCCGCGCGCGACAGGCCGATGCCCAGCGCCGAGGCCAGCACGATCAGGAACAGCATGATCGCCACCAGCCACGGCATCGGCCCGGTGAAGCGCCCTTCCGGCAGGGGCCGCGCGGCGGCGATGCGCGCCGGGCGGGCCGCCGGGGCGCTGTCCGCGCCGGGGAGGGGGGTGGGGCCGGCCTCGCTCATCGCGCCGCCGCCACGATGCTGGGATCGGGCATCGGCGGCCCGTCGAGCCGGCCGCGATCGAGCCGCATCGTCTTGGCGCCCACCACGGTGCGCAGCAGATGGATGTCGTGGGTGGCGACGATGATCGTCGTGCCCATGCGATTGAGCGTGTCGAACAGGGCCAGCAGCCGCTGCGCCATTTCGGGATCGACGTTGCCGGTCGGCTCGTCGGCGATGAGCAGATCGGGCCGGGTGATGACGGCGCGGGCGATGGCGACCCGCTGCTGCTCGCCGCCCGAGAGCGTCGCGGGCCGCGCGGTGGCGCGCGCCGTGAGCCCGACCCAGCCGAGCATCTCGTTGACGAGGCGCGGCACCTCCCGCTCGCTGACCGAGGCGACGCGCAGCGGCAGCGCGATATTGTCGTAGACGGTGAGATAGGGGACCAGCCGGAAATCCTGGAACACCACGCCGATGCGGCGGCGGAAGCCCGGCAGCCGATCGCGCGGGGCGGTGACGATATCCTCGTCGAACAGGCGGATGATGCCCCGGCTCGGCCGCTGCGCCAGATAGAGCAGCCGCAGCAGCGATGTCTTGCCCGCGCCCGATGGCCCCGTGAGGAAGGTGAAGGCGCCGCGCGGCAGCGCGAAGCTGATGTCGGACAGCGTTTCCGCGCCGGTGCCGTAGCGCAGCCCGACATTCTCGAATTGCACCACGCTCGCCATCGCCGGTCCTGTGCCACAGCGTGCGCGGTGGCGGCAAGCGGGACGCGCCCATCCCCTCAAGCCTTGCGGCGGCGCGGCAGGCGTGGTTAATCGCCGCGACCGACCATCAGGAGTGCCGTTCGGCCCATGATCCTCATCTGCCCGAACTGCGACACGCGCTACGAAGTGCCCGATACCGCGCTGGGCGCGACCGGCCGGCAGGTGCGCTGCGCCTCCTGCGGCCAGAGCTGGTTCGCCGCGCCCGAGGGGGCCGCGCCGCCTGCGCCCGAACCGGAGCCCGAACCCCAGCCGGCGCCCGCCCCGATCGTCGAGGAAGCGCCCACCGCCATGCCCCCGATCGGCATGGAGCCGGTGGTGGCGGAGATCGGCGGTGGACAGCCCGAGGCGGACGCCGGCCCCCAGCCGCGCAGCATCCCGCGCATCCACCCGTCCGAATTCGACGCGCCCGTGCCCGATCCGGTGCCCGAGGATCGCATCGATCCTTTCGCCCACGAGGCGCCGTTCGCGCGCCCGCGCCGCGCCAGGGGGCTGTGGATCGCGCTGCTCGCCGTGGCGCTGCTGCTGGCGATCGGCGTGGGCGCCGCCATCGCATTGCTCGGCCCGCGCGAGGTGGCCGCCAAGCTCGGCATCGTGCCGCGCACCGTGCCGCTCGCGATCGAGATCGTGCGCGAGCCCGACTGGGCCGCCATCGCCGCCGGCAACCAGCTCGCCGCCGTCTCCGGCCGCATCGTCAACCGCACCGCCAGCGCCGAGAAGGTGCCCGACATCCGCGCGGAACTGCGCGATCGTTCGGGCCGGATCGTCTACAGCTGGACGATCGTCCACCCCGTCCGCTCGCTGCCCGCCGGCGGATCGGCTGATTTCGACGCGGCGGCGGTGGACGTGCCGCGCGGCGCCAAGGCGATCACCGCCAGCTTCGTCGGCACCGAGGACTGACGGGCGCGGCCGGCCCCATGCGGATCGGCATCCTCACGGGCGGCGGCGACGTCCCCGGCCTCAACCCCTGCATCCGCTCGGTCACGCTGTCGGCGCTCGATCTGGGCTGGCAGGTCGTCGGCTTCCGGCGCGGCTGGGAGGGGTTCCTGCGGATCGACCCCAATGATCCCGCCACGATCGAGGCCAACAGCTGGACGCTCGATCGCGAGCGGGTGCGCGGCATCGACCGGCTCGGCGGCACCATCCTCCACACCTCCCGCGCCGATCCGCGCACCGCCGAGGACGGCGACCAGACCGCGCATGTGCTGCATGTGCTCGACCGGCTTGGCATCGACGCGCTGGTCACCTTGGGCGGGGACGGCACCCTGCGCTTCTCGGCGCATCTGGCGGCGCAGGGCTTCCCGATCATCTCCGTGCCCAAGACGATGGACAACGACGTCTACGGCACCGATTATTGCATCGGCTTCTCCACCGCGGTCAGCCGATCGGTCGCGGCGATCAACGCGCTCAGGACCACCACCGAAAGCCACGAGCGGATCGCGGTGATCGAATTGTTCGGCCGGCGCAGCGGCGAGACGGCGTTGCTGGCGGGGTTCCTGGCGCAGGTCGATCGCACCGTGATCTCCGAAGTGCCGGTCGATCCCGCACGACTGCTGCCGCTGCTGGTCGAGGACAGAAGCTCCCGCCCTGCCAATTACGCCGTGTGCGTCATTTCGGAGGGTGCCACGATCATCGGCGAGGAGACCGCCGACGATCTCGCCTTGCCCGCGACGCAGCGCGTGCTGGCCGGCGTCGGCCATCGGCTGGCCAAGATGATCGAGGCGGGCACCGGGCAGGGCACGGTGGTGCAGGAACTGGCCTATCTGATGCGCGCGGGCGAACCCGACGCGCTCGACCGGATGGTCGGCTTCGCCTTCGGCGGCCTCGCCATCCAGCTCATCCAGCAGAAGGTGACCGGCCGGATGCTCGCGCTGAAGGGCGGCAATTACACGCATGTGCCGGCCGGCCAGATGCTGGAGGGCACCAAGTCGGTCGACGTGGCCGGCCTCTACGACGCCGAGGGCTATCGCGCGAAATTGCAGCGGATCGAGGGGATGCCGATGTTCCTTTACTGATCGCGCATTTCGGGCGTTGCATGGGGGGGCAAGCCTTGCTAGAGGCCCGCCCCTACCTGCTGCGGACCGATCCGGTCCGTGTTGCTCATGTGCGGTCGTGGCGGAACTGGTAGACGCGCAACGTTGAGGTCGTTGTGGCCGAAAGGTCGTGGAAGTTCGAGTCTTCTCGACCGCACCACACAGCCCCGAGGGGCTGGTTCAGGAACAGGATTTCGGCTTCGGCCGGCCCATCCGACGCCGTCACGCCGCCCAGGCGGCGGCATCCCCTTCCTGCCCGATCAGCGCCAGCCCGTGGGCGATCGAGGTCAGTTCGCCGCCGCTCTCGATTCGGGCCTCGCCGAAGCGATCGGTGAAGATGCGGCGGATGCGGGGAATGAGCGAGGTGCCGCCGGTGAGGAACACGCGGTCGACCGCGTCGGGCGCGACACCCGCCGCCGCCATCGCCCGATCGACGGCCGCCTCCATCCGCGCGACATCCTCGGCGATCCAGCCCTCGAAATCGGCGCGGTCGACCTCGGCCTCGATCGTCAGGCCGCCGCCCTCGAAGCGGAAGGGCGCGGTTTCGGCGGTGGAGAGCGCGCGCTTGGTACGGCCGACGGCGTCGTAGAGCGGATAGCCCAGTTCGCGTTCGATCACCGCGATCATCCGGCCGATCGCCTCGCCATCGACCGCCGCGCGGCGCAGCCTGCCCAGTTCGGCCAGGGTGCGGGGGTTGCGCATCAGCGCGAGACGCGACCAATCGGCGAAATCGGCGAACCAGGACCGCGGAATTTCGAGCAGTTTGTCGAACGATCGGTAGAGCCCGCCCTTGCCGAGCATCGGCAGGACGAGGCGATCCATCAGCCGATAATCCAGCCGGTCGCCGGCGATGCCGACGCCGGCATGGCCCAGCGGGACGCAGCGCGGGCCGGGCGCGCCGGCCGGGCCGATGCGGACGATCGAGAAATCGCTGGTGCCGCCGCCGAAATCCGCCACCAGCACCGTCGCCGGCTCGCTCAGCCGCGAGGCATAGGAGTAAGCGGCGCCCAGCGGCTCGTAGACATAGAGGATTTCGTCGGCCACGCCCGCGAACATCGCGTCGTAGCGCTGGCGCGCGAGCGCCGGATCGGGCAGGCCGCCGGCATATTCCACCGGCCGCCCGACGATCAGGCGCGCAGGCTTGGCGAACGCGCCGTCCGCCCGTGCGCGCAGCCGATCGAGGAACAGCCGGCCGAGATCCTCGAAGCGGAAGCGTTTCTCGAACACGCTCGCCTGCTCGAAACTGGCGCTGGCGGCGACCGATTTGAACGACTGGATGAAGCGGCTGTCCTCCGGATAAGCCAGATATTCGGAGATGGCCCACGGCCCCGCCTCATGCGCCAGCCCGCCGCGCACGGCCTCGTCATGCCAGAAGCACAGGGCCGAGCGGAACACCGGCTCGGTGCCCGCCGGTCCCTCGATCGCGACGAGACCCGACCCGCCGCCCGATCCCGCCGCGATCACCGTGTTGGTCGTGCCGAAGTCGAGGCCGATGACATTGTCCATGGCCGCCGCCTAACCGCGCCCGCACCGGATCGTCCAGCCGTCATTCGGCCGGCCCGGCTTGAATAAGCCCCGTGGCTGTGTTTCGGCGGGGGCATGACGACACGCACCCTCTTCGCGACCCGCTTCTACGAGGGCGACCTCGGCGATCCCGCCCTGCTCGCCGAACTGGAGGAGGCCGCGCTCGATCTGTCGCGGACCGATCGGGCGGGGCGGGCGTGGTGCAAGGCGCATGCCTATCCGGGCTATACGTCCTATGCCTCGCTCAACGATCTGCCGATCCGCCATCCCGCGTTCGACGATCTGCGCCGCGCGCTCGATCGCCATGTGCGGCGCTTCGCCGACGAGGCCTATCTCGATCTCGGCGGGCGCAAGCCGAAGCTCGACAGCCTGTGGGTCAACGTCATGAAAGGGACGGGCGGGCATCACAGCGGCCATATCCACCCGCACAGCATCGTCTCGGGCACGGTCTATGTGCGGGTGCCGACGGGGGCGGCGGGGCTGAAGCTGGAGGATCCCCGCCTGCCGATGATGATGGCCGCGCCCCTCCGCCGCGCCGACGCGCCCGAGGATGCCCGCACCTTCGTCTATGCCGATCCCCGGCCGGGCAGCGTCTTCCTGTGGGAGAGCTGGCTGCGCCACGAAGTGCCCGCCGGCCAGGCGAAGGACGCGCGCATCAGCATCAGCTTCAACTACCGCTGAGCGAGCGGCCTTACCCCGTCAGCCCCACCGCCGCCGCCAGCCCCAGGAACGTGAAGAAGCCGAGCGTGTCGGTCATCATCGTCACGAACACCGCCGACGACACCGCCGGATCGACGCGCATCCGCTCCAGGGTGAGCGGCACCATCACGCCGGCCGAACCGGCGATGAGATTGTTGATGAGGATCGCCAGGCCGAACACCGCCGACAGCAGGGGATTGCCGTAGAGCAGGTACGATCCCGTGCCGATCAGCAGCCCCAGCACCGATCCGTTGGCGGCGGCGATGCGGAATTCGCGGTAGATCATGCGGAAGGTGTTGGACGAGGTGAGCTGGTTGGTCGCGAGCGCGCGCACCACCACCGCCAGGGTCTGCGTGCCGGCATTGCCGCCCATGCCCGATACGATCCCCATCAGCGCCGCCAGCAGCGCGAATTTGGCGATCTCGTCGCGAAACAGGCCGACGACCGAGGCGGCGATCATCGCCGTGCCGAGGTTCACGACCAGCCAGATCAGCCGGCCGCGCACCGTCAGCAGGATCGGCTCGTTGATGTCGCCGTCGCCCGCGCCCGACAGGCGCAGCGCATCCTCGCCGGCCTCCTCCTGGATGATATGGACCACGTCGTCGACGGTGATCATGCCGACCAGCCGGTTGTTGGGATCGACCACCGCGGCCGAGATCAGCGCATATTTCTGGAAGCGCAGCGCCACTTCCTCCTGATCCATGTCGACCGGGATCAGGCTCTGCTCGCGCTGCATCACGTCGGCGATGGCGACGTTGCGGGGGCTGCGGAGAATCCAGCTGAGCTTGCAGGTGCCGACCGGGTGATGGCCGTGATCGACGACGAACACTTCCCAGAAATCGGTGGTGAGATCCTCGTTGCGGCGCAGATAATCCAGCACGTCGCCGACGGACCAATGTTCGGGCACCGCGATCAGGTCGCGCTGCATCAGGCGGCCGGCGGATTCCTCGGGGTAGGAGAGCGCCTCCTCGATCGCGGCGCGATCGTCGGGCTCCATCGCGCGGAGGACGGCGCGCTGGTCCTCCTCCTCCATGTCCTCGATGATGGCGACGGCGTCGTCGGTATCGAGCTGGGTGGCGAGTTCGGCGACCTCGGCGGGGCCGAGCGCCTCCATCAGCTCCTCGCGCACCCAGTCGTTCAGCTCGGCGAACACGTCGGCGTCGAGCATTTCGGCGAGCGCGGAGGCGAGCTGGCGGCGGCGGTCGGCCGGGGTCAGCTCGAACAGATCGGCGATGTCGGCCGGGTGGAGCGGGGCGACCAGCGCGCGCGCGGCGTCGATCTCGCCGGCATCGACATGGTCCAGCACGGCATCGACGAATTCGGGCGAGAGGCGATCGTCCTCGTCGTGGGGCGCCTCGGGCGGGGACGGCGGCGTGATGTCACGCAGCTGCTCGTCGCGGAGCGGTTTCTCGCGGGGCGCCGTGTCGAGGTCTGTCTCGCTCATCGCTGGCTCCCTGTTGCAGTGCGGCGCGAGGCTTAGGCCGGTCGGCGGCGTCTGTCAGCCCTTTTGAAGCGGCCCGCGCGTCCTATATCCGTCGCCGAAAGGGGCTGGCGGCGCCCGCCCTGTCCGCCTAAGCGGCGCGCAACTTCACCGAAGAGAGGAATCTTCATGGCCGACGATACCGGAAACACGCTGACCTTCACGCTCGATACGGGCAATGGCGAGGGCGACGTGGTGATCCGCCTGCGCCCCGATCTGGCCCCCGGCCATGTCGAGCGCATCAAGGAGCTGGCGAGCGAGGGCTTCTACGACGGCGTCGTGTTCCACCGCGTGATCCCCGGCTTCATGGCGCAGGGCGGCGACCCGACCGGCACCGGCATGGGTGGCTCCAAGAAGCCCGACCTGAAGGCCGAGTTCAACGCCCAGCCGCATGTGCGCGGCGTCTGCTCGATGGCGCGCAGCTCGAACCCGAACAGCGCCAACAGCCAGTTCTTCATCTGCTTCGACGACGCCCGCTTCCTCGATCGCCAATATACGGCGTGGGGCGAGGTGACGTCGGGCATGGAGCATGTCGACGCGCTGCCCAAGGGCGAGCCGCCGCGCGCGCCCGGCAAGATCGTCAAGGCGACTGTCAGCTGAGCTGCGGCACCATCTGATGTGATCGGGAAGCCCCGTCGCCGGATGCCGGTGGCGGGGTTTCTTCTGGCAGACCGATTCGTGTCAGCCGGCCAGTGTGGCGGCAGCGCCGAGAAGCGGACCGGTCTTGATCGCCAGCGCGCTGGCCATGCCGGCGGCGAGCCCCAGCGTGACGATCAGGAAACGGGTACGGCTATCGGCGGTCATGTTCATATCCCAGCCGGCGGGGGAGCGGCACCATGCCCTCCACGTCGTGCACCGACAGGCCGGGCCACAGGCGGAAGCGGCCGACGAGGGTGATCCTGAGCCCCAGATCTTGCCGAAGCCTTAAGATATCCTCCGCCGCCGTCGCGGGTGTGGCGAAAAGCAGTTCGTAATCGTCGCCGGCGGTGGCGGCGCGCAGCCGGGCGGCGCGGTCCTCGCCGGCATGGCCGATCGCCAGCGCCGACAGGGGCACCGCGTCCAGATCCATGTTGAGGCCGACGCCGCTCGCCTCGGCCATGCGCGACGCATCGATCAGCAGGCCATCGGAGACGTCCATCATGGCGTGCGCCAGCGGCGCGATGGCGCGGCCGGCCTCCAGCCGGGGTTCGGGCCGGCGATAGCGATCGATCAGCGCGCGGGGGCCATCCTCGCCCTGCGCGATGGCGAGGCCAAGGCCCGCGTCGCCGATCGTGCCGGTCACCCACAGGATATCGTCCGGCCCGGCCCCGTCGCGCGCGGGCGCGTCGGGCGATCCGGCGCCGAGTGCGGTCAGCCCGAAGGTGCGCGGGGCGCCGCGCGGCATCGATACGGTGTCGCCACCGAGCAGCGGCAGCGCGAACCGCTCGCACGCCGTCTTCAGGCCGGACAGGAACATATAGTCCCAATCCTCGTCCGCGCCGCCCAACCCGCAACCGAGCAAGGCCCCCACCGGCCGCGCGCCCTTGGCGGCGAGATCGGACAGGTTGGTGGCGACCAGCTTCCACGCCACGTCCTCGGGCGGATCGTGCGGCAGGAAATGGACCCCCTCGACGATCATGTCGTGGGTGAGGACGAGCCCGCCGAGCACCGCCGCATCATCGCGCAGGCCGCGCGCCGCCGGATGGGTCGCTATCTCGCGCAGACGATCGATGAAGGCGGATTCACGGGACATTCCGGGGCGTCATGCCCCGTCGCCGGTGCCGCGTCACCCCGGATCGTTCCGGGGGCGCGGGATTTTATCAGGCGGCGCGCACGGCTTTCGCCACGCCGTCGAGCAGGCCGTTGACGAAGCCCTTCTCGCGCTTGTCGTAGAAGGCGTCGGCGACATCGACATATTCGCTGATGACGGTCGCGGTCGGCACGTCGGGCCGGGCGATCAGTTCGTAGGCGCCGGTACGCAGGATCTGGCGCATCGGCTTGTCGAGCCGGTCGAGCGTCCAGCCGGCGGCGAGCTTGGCGGTGATGGCGGCATCCACCTCGTCGCGGCGGGCATCGACGCCCTTCACCAGATCGTCGAAGAAATCGACCTCGGCGTCGGCATATTCGACATCCTCGATCGTGGCGCCCAGCCGGTGCTGGTGAAATTCATCGAGCAGGCGGGCGAGCGGCGTGCCCTCCATCTCCTGCTGGTACAGCGCCTGGACGGCGGCAAGCCGCGCGGCCGAGCGCGAGCGGGATCGTTCTGCATTCTTTCTGGACATGATGCGGTGCCCTTAGAGCAGACGGGAGCGGGGCGAAACCCGCATCTCCGTTCGTCCTGAGCGAAGTCGAAGGGCGTGCCCCAACCGCTGCGTCCAGTCGCAGGCCCTTCGACTGCGCTCAGGGCGAACGGAGTTTGGATCAGAGCCTGACCGCGATGGACGCCGCGTGCGCCGGCAGCCCCTCCGCCTCCGCCAGTGCCACCGCCGCCGGGCCGATCGCCGCCAGACTCGCCGGATCGAGCGCGATGAAGCTGGTGCGCTTCATGAAATCGAGCACCGACAATCCGCTGGCGAAGCGCGCGCGGCGGCCGGTGGGCAGCACATGGTTCGGCCCCGCCACATAATCGCCGACCGCCTCCGGCGTGTGCCGGCCGAGGAACACCGATCCGGCGTGGCGGATCGCGGCGAAGATCGCGTCGGGATCTTCCACCGCCAGTTCGAGATGCTCGGGCGCGAGGCGATCGGACAGCGCCGCCGCCTCGTCGAGCGAGCGCAGCAGCACGATCGCGCCATTCGCCTCCCAACTCGTCCGCGCCGTCACGCCGGTCGAAAGCGTCGCCAGCCGCGCCTCGACCGCCGCCGCCACCGCATCGGCGAAGGCGGCATCGTCGGTCAGCAGGATCGACTGGCTGGTCGGGTCATGCTCGGCCTGGCTGAGCAGATCGGCGGCGATCCAGTCGGGATCGTTCTTCCCATCCGCCACCACGAGGATTTCGGACGGCCCGGCGACCATGTCGATGCCGACCACGCCGTAGAGCTGGCGCTTGGCCTCGGCGACCCAGGCGTTGCCCGGCCCGACGATCGTATCGACCGCGCGGATGCGGCCCGTGCCATAGGCCAGCGCCGCGATCGCCTGCGCGCCGCCCACCCGGAATATCTCGTCCACCCCGGCGATCTCGGCGGCGGCCAGCACCAGCGGATTGACCTCGCCATTGGGGGTCGGCGTCACCATCGTCAGGCGCGGCACGCCCGCCACCCGCGCCGGCAGCGCGTTCATCAGCACCGAGGAGGGATAGGCCGCGCGGCCGCCCGGCACGTAGAGGCCGGCCGCATCCACCGGCCGCCAGCGCGCGCCCAGCCGCACGCCCGCCGCGTCGACATGGTCGCGATCCTCGGGCTTCTGCGCGGCGTGATAGGTGGCGATCCGGTCGGCGGCCAACTCCAGCGCGGCGCGGAGGTCACGGTCGAGCCCGGCCAGCGCGGCGACCCGCTCCGCCTTCGGGATTTCCCAGCCGCTCTCTTCCAGATCGTGCCGATCGAAGCGCAGCGTGTAATCGTGGAGCGCCGCATCGCCATTATCGCGTACCCGGCCGATGATCGCCGCGACATCGCGCGACACATCGGCATCCGCCTCGCGCCGGGCGTTAACCAGCGTGTAGAACGCCGCCGCGAAGCCCGTGTCGGCGGTGGAGAGCCTAAGCGGCACGGGGCGCGGCCGTCTGCTCGCGGAATCGCTCGACCAACGGCGCCAGTTCGGCGGCGCGCAGCTTGAAGGCGGCGCGGTTGACGATCAGGCGGGCCGAAACCTCGGCGACGGTCTCGATCTCGACCAGGCCATTCTCCGCCAGCGTCCGCCCCGACGACACCAGATCGACGATCCGGTCGGCCAGCCCCAGCAGCGGCGCGATCTCCATCGCCCCGTTCAGCTTGACGCATTCGGCCTGCACGCCGCGCGCCTCGAAATGGCGGCGCGTCAGGCTGGGATATTTGGTGGCGACGCGCACATGGCTCCACCCGCGCGGATCGTCCCGCGCGGCCAGCGCCGCCGGCTCGGCCACCGAGATGCGGCAATGGCCGATGCCGAGATCGACCGGCGCGTACAGCTCGGAATAGGCGAATTCCATCAGCACGTCCGATCCGACGATGCCGAGCTGCGCCGCGCCATGCGCCACGAAGGTCGCCACGTCGAACGCGCGCACCCGGATCAGGCTCACATGCGGCTGGTTGGTCGCGAAGCGCAGCGCGCGGCTGTCCTCGTCGCTGAACGCCGCCTCCGGCTCGATGCCGACGCGGGCGAGCAGCGGCAGCGCCTCTTTCAGGATGCGCCCCTTGGGCACGGCGATGATGAGCGGCTGGGGCATGGCGCGGGCGATTTACGATCGACGGACCCGATCAGCAACAGTAAGCTGACGAAGGGCCGCGATTTGAAATTCCAGAGAATCCAGCAGTTGCGGCTGGTCGCGGCTTTGGCCGTCGTCGCGTTTCATGCGCTCGGTACCGGCACGCAATATCTGCCCGACGAAACGGCCATCGGCTTCGTGCGCTACGGCGATCTCGGGGTGGATCTGTTCTTCGTCATTTCCGGCTTCATCATCTGCGTCACGGCGACGAGTCGTGAACGGGACTGGCGGCTGTTCCTGCGCCGGCGGCTGACCCGGATCGTGCCGCTCTACTGGCTCGCGACGAGCGCGATGATCCTGCTGTTGCTGGCGCTGCCCGGCCTGATCCGCACCCCCGGCGACCTTTCGTGGGGCCAGATCCTCCAGTCCTTCACCTTCACCACCAGCTTCGTTTCCGGCGGCATGCCGATCGTCTATCTCGGCTGGTCGCTCGAATATGAGATGCTGTTCTACCTGTTGGGCGCGGTCGCCATGGCGGGGCTGCGCAATCCCTGGCAGGCTATGCCGCTATTCCTGGCGGCGCTCGTCGTAGGCGGGGCGATTCTGCAGCCGGCCGCGGATACGGTTGCACGCCATCTGTTGTGGCCGATGCTGCTGGAATTCGCGCTCGGCGTGCTCATCGGATCGGCGATCACGACCGGCCTCATGCCCTGGAGCGGCATGGCGGCTGTCGCCGTCGGGCTGGCTTCGCTGCAACTCTATCCGCCCGAGCATGACGTGTGGCGTGTCCATGTCGCGGGCGCGGTCGCGGCGGTCGTCGTGCTGCTGGCCGTCCTGCTCGATCGCAGGCAGCCGGTCAGGTCGGCGGCCGGGCTGTTCGTCGCGGCGGGCGGCGACGCCTCTTATTCGATCTATCTCGTCCAGGTCTTCACCGTGCCGGCGCTCGCCAAGGCGGCGGCATGGGCGTGGCCGACGATGCCGCTCGATCTGTTCATACCGCTGACGATGATCGCGACCGACCTGGCGGGCCTTGCCGCCTGCCATCTCGCCGAACGCCCCATCGTTCGCCGCCTGCGCGAGCGCCCGCCGCCCGCCACGCTGGCGACTGCCTGAGGCTGGTATGAGCATTCCCCCCTCAGGTCAGCCCGCCACCCTCCGCTTCGCGCGTATCCAGCAATTGCGGATGATCGGCGCGATTCTCGTCATCGCGGCCCATGCTTTCGCCGATGGCGCGAAGTATCTTCACGCCGGCAGCCGTCTTTCGATCCTCAGCCAGACGCACCTCGGCGTGAATCTGTCGTTCGTTATTTCCGGCTTCATCATCTGTTACACGGCCCGCGGCCGCGAGCGGGACTGGCGGCTTTTCCTGCGCCGAAGGCTGGTACGGGTCGTGCCGCTCTATTGGCTGCTTACCATCCTGCTTTTCGCCATCGTGATGATCCGGCCCGAATTGACCAAGGGCACGAACCTTCTTTCTCCCCTGCTGCTTGCGCGTTCGCTGTCCTTCACCACCTTCCTGTCAGGCGCATCGCCGCTCATCTATGTCGGCTGGACGCTCGAATATGAGATGCTGTTCTATTTGCTGGCAACGCTGGCGATGTCCCGGCTTGAGCGGCCATGGCACGTGATACCGATCGTGATGGCATCGGGCGTGGTCGGTATCGCCTTGCTGGATGCCACCATCGGCGTCGGCATGACCGGCATCCGTGCGATCACGCTCGATTTCACCGCCGGCATATTGCTGGCCTATTGGTTCACCGAAGGGCGCCTGCCACCCAGGCCGGCGACGGCGGTACTTGTGGGTTTCGGGGTCGCCTTTGCGGTGGCCGTGATCGCGGGGGAGGGGCTGTCGATGGCGGTGGTGCCGATCGCGACCGCGCTCGTCGCGCTGGCCGCGACGCGCGACCGGCGCGGGCCGATGCGCTCAACCGTGGGACGCCTGCTCGCCGCCGGCGGTGGCGCCACCTATTCTATCTATCTTACGCAGGTCTTCACCGTATCCGCGATGGGCAAGCTGGCGGCTCGCTTCGCGCCGGGCCTGCCACTGGCCCTCTTCGCGCTGCTGACGGTCATCGTCACCGTGTTGGCGGGGTTGCTTGTCCATCGCGCGATCGAAAAGCCCCTGATGCGGCTTCTTCGTCCCTATTCCTCGCCAAAGCCGGAGGCGGTCCAGCTTTCTCCAGCTCAGGCCGCATCCAGCTCGGGATAATATCTGAAGATGCCCTCGCCGAAATCCTGGTTCCGGTCGCTCGCCAGATAGGCTTGCAGTTCGGGCAATGCCGCGACCGCCTCGTGCAGCGCCATCACCTTGGGCGTGTCGCGGGCGACGGCGGCCATGCGCTCGGGGAAAGCGTAGGTCAGGCCCTCGACCAGGTGGAACAGCGACAGGTCGGCATAGGTCCAGCGATCGCCGGTCAGCCAGTCGCCCTGATGCGCCAGCACCCGCTCGAACCAGTTGAGGAATTTGGGGATGCGGTTGGTGCGGAAATCCTCGGCGCGGCGGGCGGCTTCGGGCTTCTGATCCTCATAATAGAGGCCGACAGCGACCGGGTGATGCACGTCGTGCGCCTCCGCCACCATGTCGGCGATGGTGAGCTGGAGCTGGTGCGTCCACAGCCGGCCGGCGGTGTCGGCGGGGGCGAGGCCGTGCGTTTCGCCCAGGAACAGCAGGATGTTGGCCGCCTGCCCGATCACCATCCCGTCCGCGACCAGATAGGGCGGGGCGAGGGGCGGCGTGTCGCGCGGCACGGCGAGGTCGGCCGCTACGTCGGCGCCTTCGTCGAGCGCCTTGTCGACATAGGGAATCTTGCCCGCTTTCAGCGCGAGGCGGACGAACTCGCCGCGACCGGGGATGCCGGGCCAGTACCAGAGGTCGTAGGTCATCGCCGTCTCCTGCCGCATTCGCCGAAAGAAGCGCCCGGCCCCCTCAAGGTTCCGGCGGCGCGGCCGTTCTCATGGCGTCATCGAATGGAGGGCGGAATGCGCGCGCGGGTGAAGGAGACGATTTTGTGGGCGGGTGTGGCGGCGGGCCTGATCCTCGTCGCGACCAAGCTGGGTGACGTGCACCACGCCGATCGCTGGCGGGTCCAGCAATCCACCGCTCCGGGCGCGCCGACCTCGGCCTGAGGCCGACCGGGCGGCCGCGGCTAAGCCAGCGCTCGCAGCATATCGAGCACATCCTCGGGAAACACCGGCTCGTCGGGCGCCGCCAACTGGGCGGGCGTCCACCAGCGGTGGCTGTGCATCACGCGCCGTTCCAGATCGGTGAGCGCGGCGCCCGCCACGGTGCGGCCGGTGACGCGCAACAGGTAATAGCGCTCGTCCGATTCGACCGGCTCGCCCTCCAGCGTGGTGAAGCGCACCACGCGGCGCGCCACCTCCGGCCCGCAATCCATGTCGAGCCCCACCTCCTCCCACAGTTCGCGCCGCGCGGCCTGGGCATAGCTTTCGCCCGGATCGACCGCGCCGCCCGGCGTCGCCCAGAAGGGGCCGCCCGCCAGATAGGGCACGAAGCGGAACAGCAGCAGATCGCCGGCGGGATCGAGGATCAGCAGCCGCGCCGCCGGCCGCTGCCGGATCGTCATGCCTCGCCCGGCGCCTTGGCCTTGATCGCCAGCGCATGGACCCGATCACGCAGCAGTTCAGCCAAGGCCTGGTTGACCAGCCGCTGCCGCGCCACGCGCGACTGGCCCGCGAAGACCGCGCTCTCGATCTCCACCGTGAAGTGCGATTCGCCGCGCGCGTCATGCCCGGCATGGCCGCGATGCGCCGCGCTGTCGTCGGTGACGACGAGGCGTGCGGGGTTCAGGGCGGCGGTCAGCCGCCGGGCGATTTCGGCCGCGACGGGGCCTTCAGTCTGGGTCTCCATCGCCTATCTATAGCGATTTGGAGCGCGAGGCCGAATCCTTGAACGACGAGCGGGGCAAGAGACAGTCACGATGGCATGGCCGGATCGAGGGCACGGGCCGTGCCTGCGATTCGCCGGGCTGCACGGCCGAAGGCGAGTTCCGCGCGCCCTCGGCCGATCGCGGCCGGGGCGGGTTCGACGGGCCGGGCGACTGGCGCTGGCTGTGCCTGGATCATGTCCGTGCCTTCAACGCCGGCTATAATTTCTTCGAGGGCATGACCACCGAGGAGATCGAGGCGCAGCAGCGCCCCTATGCCGGCTGGGAGCGCGAGACCCGTGCTTTCTCCTCGGCGCCGGGCGGCACGCCGCGCTGGGCCGATTTCACCGATCCGCTCGACGCCATCCAGGCCCGCTTCGGGCGCGGGCCGGGCGGCGAACAGCGCAAGGACGGCAAGCCGCTGAGCGACGCCGACCGGCGGGCGCTCAAGGTGCTGGGGCTGGACACGCAGGCCGATCGCCGCGCGCTGCGCCAGCGCTATGCCGAACTGGTCCGCCGCTATCACCCCGATCGCAACGGCGGCGATCGCAGCCACGAGAAGGCGCTGACCGAGGTGATCGAGGCGTACACACGGCTGAAATCCGCTCCGGCCTTTGCCTGATCCGCTCACGCGGATGAGCGGCACCAGCCCGCTCCCCCACCCGGCCACCCATAAGATACTGCCGTTGGGTGGCCGGGTGGGGGCGCGGGCTGGTGCCGCCGCAGGTTCAGCAATGCTGAACCTGCTCAAGGACGCAACCGCGCGGATATCCGCGCGTTTCTCCCATCCCCCCTTGTGCGGCGCGCCATGGCGTTGCAGTCTTGTTGTGACGACACTCAGCCAGCAGGTTCCATGACCCTCAATCGCGCGTTCGACGAAGTCTGGGGCACCCAAGAAGGCCGGGACGGCCGGCCCGAATTCACCGAACTGGCGGGCTGGATCAACGATACGCCGCATCAGGAGCTGGATCGCCGCCAGAAGGCCGCAGAGGCCGCCTTCCGCCAATTGGGCATCACCTTCGCTGTCTATGGCGAGGAGGAAGCCGCCGAGCGCATCATCCCGTTCGACATCGTGCCGCGCGTGTTCACCGCGCGCGAATGGGCCAATCTGTCGGAGGGCCTCGTCCAGCGGGTCGAGACGCTCAACGCCTTTCTGGCCGACGTGTACGGGCCGCAGAAGATCCTGAAGGACGGCATCGTCCCGCCCGAGCTGATCCTCGGCAATCCGCAATTCCGTGGCTTCCTGATGGGGCAGAAGCCGCCGCACGGAATCTTCGCCCATATCTGCGGCATCGATCTGGTGCGCACCGGCCCTGACGATTTCTTCGTGCTGGAGGATAATGCCCGCACGCCCTCTGGCGTGTCCTACATGCTGGAAAATCGCGAGGCGATGCTGCGGCTCTGCCCCGAATTGTTCCAGATCTACGATGTCTGCCCGGTCGATCGCTATCCCGATCTGCTGCTCGAAACGCTGCGCTCGGTCGCGCCCGCCTCGACGCGCGGCAACCCGACCTGCGTGCTGATGACGCCCGGTCATTTCAACTCGGCCTTCTACGAGCACAGCTTCCTGGCCGATTCGATGGGGATCGAGCTGGTCGAGGCGGCCGATCTTGAGGTGGACGACGATATCGTCTGGATGCGCACGATCGAGGGGCGCGTGCGCGTCGACGTGATCTATCGCCGCATCGACGACGATTATATCGATCCGCTCGTCTTCAAGCCGGATTCGATGCTGGGCGTGCCCGGCCTGATCGCGGCCTATCGCGCGGGCAATGTGGCGCTGGTCAACGCGCCCGGCACCGGCATCGCCGACGACAAGGCGATCTACAGTTATATGCCGGAAATCGTGAAATATTATACCGGCGGCGATGCCAAGCTGCCCAATGTCGAGACCTATCGCTGCCGCGAGCCGCAGGCGTTGAAATATACGCTCGACAATCTGGACAAGCTGGTGGTGAAGCTGGTCGATGGCTCCGGCGGCTATGGCATGCTCGTCGGCCCGACCGCCACGCAGGCGCAGATCGAGGCGTTCCGCGCCGCGCTGGTGGCCGAACCGCAACGCTACATCGCCCAGCCGACCCTCGCGCTTTCGACCGTGCCGACGCTGGTGGAAAGCGGCGTCGCCCCGCGTCATGTCGATTTCCGCCCCTTCTGCCTGTCGGGATCGGACGGCGTGCAGATCGTGCCCGGCGGGCTGACCCGCGTGGCGCTTCAGGAAGGGTCGCTGGTCGTCAATTCCAGCCAGGGCGGCGGCACCAAGGACAGCCTGATCCTCTCCGACACGCCCGGCGAGTTCGGCGGCGGGCAGAGCCAGTCGCAGGTGATCGGCGCCCAGTCGCAATCGCAGGGGGGCCGCTGATGCTCAGCCGCACCGCCAGCGCGCTCTACTGGATCGGCCGTTATGTCGAGCGCGCCGAATTCACCGCCCGGCTGATCGAGGCGACGATCCGCCTCGACGCGCTTTCCGCCCGCCCCGCCGGGCGCGGCGCGTGGGAAAGCGCGCTGCTCGTCACCGCCGCCGATTATGATTTCGGGGCGACCGGGCAGGACAAGACGCCGCGCAACGTGGGCGCCTATCTCACGCTGTCGCGCGAGAATCCTTCCTCGATCCGGTCCTGCCTCGATGCGGCGCGCTCCAACGCCAAATCGGTGCGCACGGCGCTGTCGCGCGACGCTTGGGAGGCGATCAACCGATCGTGGCTGGGCCTGCGCGACCGCGCCTCGACCGGCGGCAGCCACGAGATGCTGGGCGTGGTCGAGCCGATCCGCGCCGAGGCGCGCGGCTTCGAAGGCGCGCTCCACCGCATGCTGCGCAACGAGGCGTACAGCTTCATCTCGCTGGGCGCGGCGATCGAGCGGGCCGACAATACCGCGCGGCTGATCGACGTGAAATATCACCTGCTGCTGCCGGAGGGCGAAAAGGTCGGCGGGCTGATCGACCGCGACCAGTGGACGACGATCCTCCACACGGTATCGGCCAACACCGCCTATCGCTGGCTCTATTCGGACGGGCTGAAACCCTGGCTGGTGGCGGACCTCTTGATCCTGCGCCGCGAACTGCCGCGCTCGGCCGCCGCCTCGGTGGACGAGGTGGTGATGCACCTCAACGCGATCAGCCAGCGGACGGGCCTCTTGGGCGAGGCCGACCGCATCGCCCGCCAGCGCCAGGTCGCGATCGAGCGCACCTCGATCGACAGCATCTTCGGGCGCGGCCTGCACGAATATCTGAGCGAATTCATCATCGAGAATGCGCGGCTCGACAGCGCGATCGCGAGCCAGTTTCGGTTCGGGTGATCGGATAACGACGACGTCACCCCAGCGAAAGCTGGGGTCTTTCGCAGCCGCGCGCTCCCTCAAGGTCGCATCCAGCCTGTCGAGACCCCAGCTTTCGCTGGGGTGACGGCCGTTGTTCAATTGATCGGCGCGCGCCGCCGATAACTCAACGCCTCTGCGACATGCACGCGCCCCACACCCGCGCTGCCAGCCAGATCGGCGATCGTCCGCGCGACCCGCAGCACCCGCGTATAGCCGCGCGCCGACAGACGCAGCGATTCGGCCGCCTGGGCGAGTAGAGCGCGACCGGGCTCGTCGGGCGTGGCCGTGTCGGTGAGAAGATCCCCATCCGCCTCGGCGTTGGTCCGCACCGGTGACCCCTCGTAACGCCCCGTCTGAATCGCCCGCGCCGCCGCGACCCGCGCCGCGACAACGGCCGACGGCTCGGCCGGCGCGGGGCTGACCAGATCGGCGGCCGTGACCGCCGCCACCTCGACATGCAGGTCGATACGATCGAGCAGCGGGCCGGACAGCCGCGCCTGATAATCCACCGCGCAGCGCGGCGCGCGGCTGCACGCCAGCGCGGGATCGCCCAGATGGCCGCAGCGGCACGGGTTCATCGCCGCGACCAGTTGCACGCGCGCCGGGAAGGTGACGTGGGCGTTGGCGCGGGCGATGCTGATCTTGCCGGTTTCGAGCGGCTGGCGCAGCGAATCGAGCACGCCGCGCTGGAATTCGGGCAGTTCATCCAGAAACAGCACGCCGAGATGCGCCAGGCTCACCTCCCCCGGCCGCGCCTTCAGCCCGCCGCCGACCAGCGCCGGCATCGACGCGCTGTGGTGTGGCGCCCGGAACGGCCGCGCGCGGATCAGCCGCCCCTCGGCCAGATTGCCCGAGACCGAGGCGACCATCGACACTTCCAGGGCCTCGCCCGGCGTGAGATCGGGCAGGATGCCGGGCAGGCAGGCGGCCAGCAGCGACTTGCCCGATCCGGGCGGGCCCGACATCAGCAGATTATGCCCCCCCGCCGCCGCGATCTCCAGCGCGCGACGGGCGGTTTCCTGGCCCTTCACCTGCGCCATGTCGGGGCCGGGCGGGGCGGGCTCGATCTCGCCGGCGCGGGGCGTGGGGAGCGGGGCCGATCCCTTGAAATGGGCGAGCAGCGCCATCAGGTCGGGTGCGGCCAGCACCTCGATCCGGCTGGCCCAGATCGCCTCCGATCCCTGCGACGCCGGGCAGACGAGGCCCAGCCCCCGTTCCGACGCATGGAGCGCCGCCAGCAGCACGCCCGGCACCGACGCGATCCGCCCGTCGAGCCCGAGTTCGCCGACCACCAGATAATCGGCCAGCGTCTCGCGATCGATGATGCCCATCACGCCGAGCAGGCCGAGCGCGATCGGCAGGTCGTAATGGCTGCCCTCCTTGGGCAGATCGGCGGGCGACAGGTTCACCGTGATGCGCTTGGGCGGCAGCGACAGGCCGATCGCCGCCAGGGCCCCGCGCACCCGCTCGCGGCTCTCGCCCACCGCCTTGTCGGGCAGGCCGACGACCAGGAAATTGGGCAGGCCCGGCGTGACCTGCACCTGCACCTCCACGGCGCGCGCCTCCAGCCCGAGGAAGGCGACGGTCGAGACGTGGGCGACCATCAGGCGCGGCCGGGGGAGTGGAGGGGATCGGCGGCGCCCGATGCGTATTTCATGCAGAGGTTACAGCCGCTCGCGCCGCCACTTGCAAGCCGTCCGCGAAACGATCACGAATCGTGTCGGAGAAGAGGGTGATGGACATAGAGGCCAACCGACACGCAGCCGTCACCATCGTCGAGGCGGTGGCGAGCGGCCGATTCGACCGGGCCGCCTTCACCGACGATGCCATCTGGTGGATGCAGGGCAGCGGCGAATTGCCGATCGATGCCTTCGCCGAAATGGCCGCCGCCTTCTCCGCCCGCCATGTCGCCGGGCCGGGCGAGGCGCTGATCCACGGCGTCACCGCTGAGGGCGACCGGGTCGCGGTGGAGGCAGAGTGCATCGTGCCGCTGGCCAACGGCAGCATCTATCGCAACAGCTATCACTTCCTGATCCTGTTCCGCGATGGCAAGGCACGGCTGGTGAAGGAATATCATGATACGGAGCGCGCGGCGGATGCCTTCCGGCGGGGGTGAACCGCCGGTCGCCTGCACGCCGTTCCTTGACTCACCGCGCGCTTTTGCCTATCGGCCCGCCCCTGATACGGCCGCCTTGCGTCAGGCGGCCTTTTGTTTTGGGAACAGATCGATGAAGCGGACCTTCCAGCCCAGCAACCTCGTGCGCAAGCGTCGCCACGGCTTCCGTACCCGCTCGGCGACGCCGGGTGGCCGCAAGATCCTCGCCGCCCGCCGGGCGCGCGGCCGCAGCAAGCTCTCGGCCTGAGACTTTCCGAGAGAACGCGCGGCCCCGCGCGTTCCTGACGAATGCCTCACGAGGCGATCTTCCGCACGATCGAGGCCCGCCGCGATTTCCTCGCGGCGAACAATGGCCGGCGCGCGGCGATGCCCGGCTTCGTGCTGCTCGTGCGCGACCGGGCCGATGGTGACGCCACCATGCGCCTCGGCCTCACCGTCACCCGCAAGATCGGCGGGGCGGTGGTGCGCAATCGCATGAAACGGCGCTTCCGCGCGCTCGCCCGCGATCTCCTGCCGCTCCACGGCCGTCCGGGCCACGATCATGTCCTGATCGGCCGGGCCGGCGGGGTCGAGCGCGACTATGCCGCGCTCTCGGCCGAACTTGCCAAGGCGCTGGCGAAGGTGGCGCGGTGACGCCGCTCGCATCGTGAGCGTCGCGGGCAGTATCCTGATCGCCATCGCGCGCGGGTGGCAGATCGGCCCGTCGCGCATCCTTCCCCCCTCCTGCCGCTATCAACCGACATGCTCGGCCTATGCGATCGATGCCGTATCGCGCTATGGAGCCGGCAAAGGGGGTCTGCTCGCCATCCGGCGGCTGTTGCGCTGCCATCCGTGGGGTGGCAGCGGTTATGATCCCATACCCTAGGCCCAACCCAAGGAAGTCTCCAAGGTGGACAATCAGCGTAACCTGATCCTGGCGCTCGTGCTGTCGTTCCTCGTGCTGCTGGGCTGGACCCTGCTGTCCGACCGGATCCTGCCGACCGCCACCCCGCCCTCGACCAAGATCGTCGACGGCAAGCAGGTCGCGCTGCCCAAGCCCGAGGCGCCGATCGACAGCGCCGCCCAGATCCGCGACCGCGCGATCGTGCTGGGCGAGAGCCCGCGCGTCGCCATCGCCACCCCCAAGCTCAAGGGCTCGATCAGCCTGAAGGGCGCGCGGATCGACGATCTGGTGCTGGTGACCTATGGCGAGACCATCGCCAAGAATTCGCCGCCGGTGCGCCTGCTCTCGCCGGGCGGCACGGCGGATGCCTATTTCGCGGGCTTCGGCTGGACCGGCCAGGGCGCGGCGCTGCCGGGCGCTGACACCGTCTGGGCCGCCGACGGCGCAACGCTCGCGCCGGGCAAGCCGGTCACGCTCAGCTGGAACAACGGCCAGGGCCAGCTCTTCCGCATCCGCTTCGACGTCGATGCCGATTATCTGTTCACCGTCACCCAGACGGTCGCCAACGCCGGCGCCGGCGCTGTCGGCGTGAAGCCTTATGGCCTCGTCAGCCGGATCGGCCATTCCAAGGATGCCGACAGCTGGACGATGCACACCGGCCCGATCGCCACGTTCGACGGCGTGACCGATTACGGCATCGACTTCTCCGATCTCGACAAGAACCCGGCCGGCGAGCGCCGCAATTCGACCGGCGGCTGGCTCGGCTTCGGCGACAAATATTGGCTGACCGCGCTGATCCCCGATCAGAAGGCGGCGGTCGAGGCCGGTTTCCGGGGCGCCGACGGCCGCTATCAGGCCGATCTGTCGCGCGCCGTCGAGGTGGTCGCACCACGCACGCAGGCGACCGCCGTCACCCGGCTGTTCGCGGGCGCCAAGGAAGCCCATCTGCTCGAGCGCTATCAGGACGATCTCGGCATCGCCCGGCTCGATCGCGCGATCGACTGGGGCTGGTTCGTCTGGTTCGAAAAGCCGATCTTCTACCTGCTCGACTGGCTGTTCCGCATGGTCGGCAATTTCGGCGTGGCGATCATGTGCCTCACGGTCGTGGTGCGCGGCCTGATGTTCCCGATCGCGCAGAAGCAGTTCAAGTCGATGGCGTCGATGCGTGTCGTCCAGCCGAAAATGAAGGCGCTTCAGGAAAAGTATAAGGACGACAAGCCGCGTCTCCAGCAGGAGATGATGCAGCTCTACAAGGACGAGAAGGTCAATCCGCTCGCCGGCTGCCTGCCCATCTTCCTCCAGATCCCGGTGTTCTACGCGCTCTACAAGGTGCTGATGCTCTCGATCGAGATGCGCCACCAGCCCTTCATCCTGTGGATCAAGGATCTGTCCGCGCCCGATCCGTTGCTGGTGACCAACCTGTTCGGCCTGCTGCCCTTCACCCCGCCGCACATGCTGGCGCTGGGCGTGCTGCCGATCATCCTGGGCATCACCATGTATTTCCAGTTCAAGCTGAACCCGCAGGCGATGGACGAAACCCAGCGGCAGATCTTCTCGATCATGCCGTGGGTGCTGATGTTCGTGATGGCGGGCTATGCCGCCGGCCTGGTGCTCTACTGGTGCATGTCGAACACGCTCACCATCCTCCAGCAGAAATGGCTCTATTCGCGCCATCCGGGGCTGAAGGAGCCTGCCAAGAAATGACCGACGACGGGCAGGACATCGCCGACGCCGAGGCGCTGGCGGAGCGGATCGAGGCGGCGCGCAAGCTGTTCGCCGGGCCGGTCGGCTTCGTGAAATCGGCGCCGGGCCTGCAATTCCTGCCCGAGCCGATCGCGCCGGAGGTGGCGTTCGCCGGCCGATCGAACGTGGGCAAATCCTCGCTGCTGAACGCGCTGACCGGGCGCAACGGGCTGGCGCGCACGTCGAACACGCCGGGCCGCACGCAGGAGTTGAACTTCTTCGACGTGGGGCCGGATAACGAATTGCCCGTGTTCCGGTTGATCGACATGCCCGGCTACGGCTTCGCCAAGGCGCCCAAGGACATGGTCCGCAAATGGAAGTTCCTCGTGAACGACTATCTGCGCGGCCGCGCCGTGCTGAAACGGGTGCTGGTGCTGATCGACAGCCGCCACGGCGTGAAGGATGTCGATCGCGAGATCATGGTGATGCTCGACAAGGCCGCCGTCTCCTATCGCCTGGTGCTCACCAAGGCCGACAAGATCAAGGCGAGCGAGCTGGTCGCGGCGACCGAGGCGACCGCCGCCGAAGCGCGCAAGCATGTCGCGGCGCACCCTGAGATCCTCGCCACGTCGTCGGAAAAGGGCATGGGCATTCCCGAGCTGCGCGCCGCCGTGCTGGAGGCGATCGGCTGATCCGGCCGGCAGCCCCTGGCGACGTCGCGGCGCTCGCCGCGCTCAAGCTCGCCACCTTCCGCGAAACCTTCCTCGACGGTTTCGCCATCCCCTATCCGCCCGCCGACCTCGCGATCTTCGAGCGCGACAGTTATGGCGAGGCGAAAGTCGCGGCCGAACTGGCCGACCCCGCCCACGCCACCTGGGTCGCCGAGCGCGACGGCGCGTTGCTGGGCTATGTCCATGTCGGCCCGTGCAAGCTGCCCCACCCCGATGCGCGGCCGCAGCATGGTGAAATCTATCAATTGTACGTCGCCGGCACCGCGCAGGGGCTCGGCCTCGGCGGGGCCCTGATGGCGGCGTCGCTGGATCATCTCGCGGTGGCGCGGCCCGGCCCGCTGTGGCTGGGCGTCTGGTCGGGCAACCAGCGCGCGCAGGCGGTGTATGCCAAGCTGGGGTTCGCCAAGGTCGGCGACTATCTCTTTCCGGTCGGCGGCTGGACCGATGAGGAGTTCATCTTCCGCCGGGGGTGATTCGCTTCTCTGGCCCTGCTCCAGTTTGACATGCGATTCGCTCGCCTCGAAACGCCTCAAGCCGTCCCGAAACTCGGCGCATCCGGCCTCGGCGGTGCGGGCTCGCCGTCGGCCGGCGGGACGGTATCGGCCATCGTCGCGCCGCGCTGGCCCATCGGGCGGGGGCGGCCGGTGGTGCTGTCGACCGCCGTCTGCCGTTCGGTCTCGGCATTCACCTCGGCGCCCAGCAGGATCGCATAGGCCGAGACGTACAGCCACAGCAGCAGCACCACGACCGCGCCCAGCGAGCCATAGGTCGCGTTATAGTCCCCGAAGCGCGAAGCATAGAAGCCGAAGCCGACCGTCGCCACTAGCCACAAGGCCGTCGCCAGCAGCGAGCCGAAGCTAAGCCAGCGCCAACGCGCATCCTGCCGGTCGGGGGCGAAGCGGTAGGTGGCGCCGATCGCGGTGGAGGCCAGCGCGCCTGCCACGATCCAGGTGAGCAGGGTCATCACGATCGCCCCTCCATCGCCCAGGAAATGCGTCAGCGGCTCGATCAGCGCCAGCACCGATGCGCCGACCAGCCCGACGATACCCACCAGCACCGCGCCGATCGTGATCGCGAAGGTGAGCAACGTCGTCCAGATGAAGCTGCGCCGCTCGGGCTGCTCGTAGATCACGTTCAGCGCCATGATGATGCCGCCCGCCGCACGCGTCGCGCCGTAGAGCGACAGCACCAGCGCGATCAGCAGGCCGAGGCCCTTCTTGCCCGCCGCCGCCGTCGTCACGTCGATCAGCTGCTGGTAGATCAGCTTGGCGGCATCGGCGGGCACCAGCTCGATGATGGTCTGCATATGCTTGGCGACATTGGCCGGATCGGCGACCAGCCCGTAGGTCATCACCACCGCGCCGAACAACGGCACCATTGCGAGGAAGGCATAGAAGGCGACTCCGGCCGCCAGCAGGCTGATATTGTCGGTGCCGGTCTTCGCCCAGACGCGCGCGCCGATTTCCTTCCAGGCCGGCCAGGGCAACCGGATCGGGCTGGTCGCGCGCCGCCCGTGCGGGTCCGCCTGCGTGGTGGCCATGGTGTGACGTCTCCCCTTGTCTCCACCCCCGAACGCGCGAGCGGCCGGGAAGTGTCGGGAAAACAAGGTTTAGCGAGATTCGTCATTGCGAGCGCAGCGAAGCAATCCAGCCTCGCCGCACACACCGGGCGTTGGAACTGGATTGCTTCGCTGCGCTCGCAATGACGATGAATGTTACAACCGCTCCGCCCGCGAAACCGCGTCGGCCGCGCGGAGCGCCGCCAGCAGCCGCGTCAGATGCGCCACGTCGCGCACCTCGACCGAGACGTGGAAGGTGTGGAAGTTCCGGTCGCGATGATAGAGCGCCAGATTGACGATGTTGGCGCCGTGCGCGCCCAGGATCGAGGCCATCACGCCCAGCGACCCCGCCTCGTTCTTCACGATGATCGCCAGCCGCGCGGTGCCGCCGTCCGATCCGTCGCCCCACGCCAGATCGACCCATTCGCCGTCATTGTCCGCCGTCAGCTCGGGGCAGTCGATCACATGCACCTCGACCGCCTCGTCGGGGCGGCGCAGCCCGACGATGCGATCGCCCGGCAGCGGATTGCAGCAGGCCGCCAGCTTGAACGCGACGCCGGGCGTGAGGCCCTTCATCGAGATCGCCTCGCGCTGCACCGGCACCGGGCGCGCCAGCCCCTGCGGATCGGCGAAGCTGCCCGCGCCCGGCATCAGCGCCTCCATCACCTGCGCGTCGGTCACGGTGCGCCTGGCGATCGCCTCCATCAGCCTTTCCTCGTCGGCCAGTTTCAGCCGCTTCAGCGCATGGCCGAGCGCGTCGGGGGCGAGCTGTGCCGGCAGGCGGTGGACGATCTCGTCGTAGAATTTGCGCCCCAGCGCGATCGTCTCGCCCTTCTCCTTCTGGCGGACGAAGCGGCGGATCGCGGCGCGCGCCTTGGGGGTGACGACGAAGCTGGTCCACTCGGGCTGCGGCTCCTGCGCCTTGGAGCGCAAGATCTCCACCTGATCGCCATTCTCGATCGTCGATCGCAGCGGCACCACCCGGCCGTTGATCTTGGCGCCCACCGTCTGGTCGCCCAGATCGGTGTGGACGGCGTAGGCGAAATCCACCGCGCTGCTGTTTTTCGGCAGCTGGATCAGTTCGCCCGTCGGCGTGAAGGCGAAGATGCGATCCTGGTACATCGCCATCCGCGTATTCTCGAGCAGCTCTTCGGGGCTTTCGGCCTGCTCGATCAGCTCGACCAGATCGGTGATCCAGCCGGCTTCCTTGTCGGGCCGCTCGCCCGATTTGTAGGCCCAGTGCGCGGCGAGGCCATATTCGGCCTGCGCGTGCATCCCCTTGTCGCGGATCTGGATTTCGATGCGGCGATCGGAATGGATCACCGACGTGTGGAGCGATCGATAGCCATTGCCCTTGGGCGTCGAGATATAATCCTTGAACCGCCCCGGCACCATCGGCCAGCGGCGGTGGATATGGCCCAGCGCGGCATAGCATTGGTCCACATCGTCCACGATCACGCGGAACGCCATCACGTCGGACAATTGCTCGAAGCTGATGTGGCGCTTCTGCATCTTGCGCCAGATCGAATAAGGATGCTTCTCGCGCCCCTCCACCTCGGCCTTGATGCCGTGGCGGCCGAGCAGCAGGCGCAAGCCGGAGCTGATCTTGGAAATGCGATCGCCGCCGCCTTCGCGCAACTGCTCCAGACGGCGCTGGATCGAGCCATAGGCCTCCGGCTCCATCTCGCGGAAGGCGATGGTCTGCATCTCCTTCATGAATTCGTACATGCCGATCCGCTCGGCGAGCGGCGCGTAGATGTCCATCGTCTCCTTGGCGATGCGACGGCGCTTCTCGGGCTTGGGGATATGGTGCAGCGTCCGCATATTGTGCAGCCGGTCGGCCAGCTTCACCAGCAGCACGCGGATATCGCCCGACATGGCGAGCAGGAACTTGCGGAGATTCTCGGCGGCGCGCTCGCTCTCGGTCTGCGCCTCGATCTTGGAGAGTTTGGTGACCCCATCGACCAGCCGCGCGACGCTGGGGCCGAAGCTCTTCTCGATCTGCTCCTGCGTGGCGACCGTGTCCTCGATCGTGTCGTGCAGGATGGCGGTCGCGATCGTCTCGTCGTCGAGGCGCAGGTCGGTCAGGATGCCCGCCACCTCGATCGGGTGGCTGAAATAGGGGTCGCCCGACGCCCGTTTCTGGGAGCCGTGCGCCTGCATCGAAAAGACGTAGGCGCGGTTGAGGAGGGCTTCGTCGGCCCCCGGATCGTAGCTGAGAACCCGATCGACCAATTCATATTGACGCAACACGCCGCCAACATGGGGACTTGGGGGCGATTCACGCAAGCATTGCGTGGCGGCGGCGCGCTTTCTTGCGCCTTTCTTGATGACGCGATCGGGGCTATCCTCGCCCGTTATGAGCGAAACTCCTGATCTCAAACGGATCATCCAGTGCGGCCTGACGGACGCCGTCGAGGCGATCGGCGAACGCTGGTCCTTCCTGATCCTGCGCGGCGCCTTCAACGGGCTGGTCCATTTCGAGGAGTTCCAGCAGACGCTGGGGATCGCCCGCAACATCCTCGCCAATCGCCTCGCCCGGCTGGTGGAAAAGGGCATCCTCGATCGGTCGCCCAGCGCGGAGGATCGGCGGCGGGTGAATTACCGCCTGACCGACAAGGGCGAGGCTCTGCTGCCGGTGCTGGTGGCGCTGCGCCAATGGGGCCACACCTGGGGCGAGGCGCCCGGTTGCGGCCCGGTGCTGATCGATCTGCGCGACGGCAAGCCGCTGCGCGACATGCGCGTGGAGGCGCACGACGGGCGCCCGGTGCGGATCGGCGATCTCAGCTGGTTCGAGCCGGGGCCGGAAGCCGCCGTGGTGGATGCGGACGCGCCCGGATCATCGCGGCCCGAGCCCCAGGAGGCCCAGGCCGCCGAAAATCACTCGTAATCGCCGCCGGCGTTCTGGTTACGCGGCGGGGCGGCGGCGGTGAGGCGCAGCGCCTCGGCCGAGGCCGCCAGGCTGCCGATCTCGTCCGGCGCATCGTCTTCGTCGATCTGGACGCGCTGGAGCGTGCCGACGACCGATTCCTGCAATTCGGACGGGGTCACGGTCTCTTCGGCGATCTCGCGCAGGGCGACGACCGGGTTCTTGTCGCGATCGCGATCGATGGTCAGTTCGGCGCCGCCCGAAATCTGCCGCGCGCGCTGGGCGGCGAGCAGGACGAGATCGAACCGGTTGGGAATCTTGTCGACGCAATCTTCGACAGTGACGCGCGCCATGCAAACGCTCCGCTTGGGGCCAGGTTTTTGGCTGAATGGAAGCGACGACGGTTAGCCGTGGGGCCACGAAATGTCAAGAAATTCGGTCCGGGCCGGGTGGAGCCGGGGCCTGCCTCGCTCGTTCCGCCCCCATGGCCACGCTGTTGAAGACTCCCGAACCCGCCACCCCCGATCGCGAAACCGCGATCGATCCGCACGGCACCTACACCATCGCCGGCAACCGCATTCGTATCCTCGAACGCGGCGAGGATCGGCTGAAGGCGCTGCTGGGGCTGATCGTTGACGCCAAGCGATCGCTGCGCCTGCTGTTCTACATCTACGCCGACGATCGCGCGGGCGCGCAGGTGCGCGACGCGCTGATCGCGGCGGCCGAACGCGGCGTCCACGTCTCGCTGATGGTCGACGGGTTCGGCAGCGCGGCGGGCGACCGCTTCTTCGCGCCGCTGGAGGCGGCGGGCGCCGAGGTTTGCCGCTTCAGCCCGCGCTTCGGCCGCCGCTATCTGCTGCGCAATCACCAGAAACTCGCGCTGGCCGACGAGGCGCGGGTGATCGTCGGCGGGTTCAACGTGGAGGACGATTATTTCGGCCGGGGCGATGCGTGGCGCGATCTGGGGCTGCTGATCGAGGGCCACACTGTCTCGCGGCTCGCCCGTTATTATGACGCGCTGGTGCGCTGGGCGAGCCAGCCCAAGGGCAAGTTGCGCGATCTCGGCCGCCTCATCAACCGCTGGAGCGAGAAGGAGGGGCAGGTCCGCTGGCTGCTCGGCGGCCCCACCAAGCGGCTGAGCCCCTGGGCGCGCGCGCTGCGCACCGATCTGGCGCGCGGCAAGCGGATCGACCTGATCGTCGCTTACTTCACCCCCAGCGTCTCGATCCTCCGCCGCATCCGCCGCGCCCGCAAGCGCGGCGGCGAGGTTCGGCTGGTGACGGCGGCCAAGTCCGACAATCAGGCCACGATCGCCGCCGCCCGCTTCCTCTACCCGCGCCTGCTGCGCAACGGGGTGCGCATCTACGAATATCTCGCCGCCAAGCTGCATACGAAGCTGTTCGTGATCGACGACGTGGTCCACGTCGGCTCGGCCAATTTCGACATCCGCTCGCTGTTCCTCAACATGGAGATCATGCTGCGGATCGACGACCCGACCTTCGCGGCCGCGATGCGCGCGTACATCGACGGCGAGGTCGCGGAGTCGCACGAGATGACCTTGGACGAGATGGAGGATTCCGGCTGGCTCACCCGCATCCGCCGGGCGATGGCCTATTTCGTGGTGGCGATCCTCGACGGGAATATCACCCGGCGGCTGAACTTCGGGCCTGATGGGAAATAGCACGCCCGTGCTCCTGCCAAGGCAGGAGCCCAGAGCCCCAGGCGGCGCACTCGAATAACCCTGGGCTCCGGCTTTCGCCGGAGCACAAGCGGATCAGTCCTTCCACGCCCAGTACAGTTGCGCCGGCGGGATGTTCACCAGCTCGAACGCATGGTCAATGCGCGGGAAGTGCGGGGCGAGGAAATCGCGCACCTTGGGGTTGAACTGATAGACGAGGAAGCAGCCGCCCGGCCGCAGCGCCTCGGCCGTCTCGCGGGCGATGATGTCGCCCACGCCCGGCGGCAGGGTCGAGAAGGGCAGGCCCGACAGGACATAATCCGCATGGAAATGGCCGCGCTCGGCCAGGATCGCGCCCACGTCCGCCGCCGATCCCAGCACCGGCACGAAGCGCGAATCGGTGATCCGGGTATCGAGGTAGCTGATGAAATCGGGGTTGGTGTCGATCGCGATCAGGGTCGCGTCGGGCGCCATCCGCTCGAGGATCGGCCGGCAGAAGGTGCCGACGCCGGGGCCATATTCGACGAACACCTTGGTGTTCGCCCAATCGACCCGACCCAGCATGTTGTCGATCAGCTTCTTGGAGGATGGGATGATCGATCCCACCATCACCGGATTCTTCAGGAAGCCCTTGAAGAAGGTGCCGAGCGGGCCGGAGGCCGCCACGCGATTGTCGCCCCGATCCAATACTCGGTCGGCGGAGGGTGAACTCATCTCGGCTCCCTTGGAACTTGAATCCTCAACCCCTTGCAAATGCAGCCTCCAAAGGCAAGCGGCGCGCGCGACAACCGGAACGGGAACGAGACGAGCGGAGGCGGCCAAGGGTTCCGCCCGGCACGGAAGGAAAAGCTGTCATCGCGAGCGTAGCGCGGCGATCCAGCCTCGCCGCTGGATGGCTTCGCTTCGCTCGCCATGACGAGGTGCGGTCAGCGCCGCTTGCTCTCTCCTTCGCCGAGCGTGCCGATCGGGGTGAAGCCGATCGGCTGGAGCGCCAGCGCATCCTGCTTCAGATGCGCCGCGATCCGCTCATATTCCTGCTCCATCTCGGGCGTGACGCTGGCGCGCGTCTCGTCCAGCGCATGCTCGAAATGCGCCATCGTCACCTCGGTCACGTCGAGCGAGCCGCGCAGCGCGAACATGCCGGCGCGGCGCACCAGATCCTCCAGATCGGCGCCGGTGAACCGCTCGGTGCGATCCGCCAGCCGATCGAGATCGACATCCGCCGCCAGCGGCATCTTCTCGGTATGGATGCCCAGGATGCGCCGCCGCCCGGCCTCGTCGGGCACCGAAACATAGACCAGCTCGTCGAACCGCCCCGGCCGCAGCAATGCGGGATCGATCAAATTAGGCCGGTTGGTGGCGCCGATCACCACGACCGACTGCAATTCCTCCAGCCCGTCCATCTCGGCGAGGATGGTGTTGACCACCCGCTCGGTCACCTGCGGCTCGCCCATCCCGCCGCCGCGCGCCGGCACCAGCGAATCGAGTTCGTCGATGAAGATCACCGTGGGCGCGACCTGCCGGGCGCGCGCGAACAGCCGGGCGATCTGCTGCTCGCTCTCGCCATACCATTTGCTCAGCAGATCGGACGATTTGGTGGCGATGAAATTCGCCTCCGCCTCACGCGCCACCGCCTTGGCGAGCAGCGTCTTGCCGGTGCCGGGCGGGCCGTAGAGCAGGAAGCCCTTGGCCGGGCGGATGCCGAGCCGGCGGAAGCTCTCCGGCCGCTTGAGCGGCAGCTCCACGCCTTCCTTCAGCCGGTCGCGCGCCGCGTCGAGCCCGCCGACATCGTCCCAGCGCACCGTCGGCTGCTGCACCATCACCTCGCGCATGGCGGACGGCTGGACCCGTTTCAGCGCCTCGATGAAATCCTCGCGCGTCACCGAAAGATCGTCCAGCACCTCCTGCGGCACTGTCTTATCCTCCAGGTTCAGGCGCGGCATGATCCGCCGCACCGCCTCGATCGCGGCCTCGCGGGCCAGCGCCGCCAGATCCGCCCCGACGAACCCGTAGGTGGTGCGCGACAGCTCCGCCAGATCGACCTTGTCGCCCAGCGGCATGCCGCGCGTGTGGATGCCCAGGATCTCGCGCCGCCCGCGCTCGTCGGGCACGCCGATCACGATCTCGCGATCGAACCGGCCCGGCCGGCGCAGCGCCTCGTCGATCGCCTCCGGCCGGTTGGTGGCGGCGATGATGACGGTGTTCTGCCGCGCCTCCAGCCCATCCATCAAGGTCAGCAGCTGCGCGACGAGGCGCTTCTCCGCCTCGCCGGTCGCCTGCCCGCGCTTGGGGGCGATCGAATCGATCTCGTCGATGAAGATGATCGAGGGCGCGGCCTTGGCGGCCTCCTCGAACACTTCGCGCAGCCGCTTCTCGCTCTCGCCATAGGCCGATCCCATGATCTCCGGGCCGGCGATCGAGAAGAAGCTGGCGTGGCTTTCGTTGGCGACGGCGCGGGCCAGGCGCGTCTTGCCGGTGCCGGGCGGGCCATAGAGCAGCACGCCCTTGGGCGGATCGACGCCCAGCCGCTGGAACAGCTCCGGGTAGCGCAGCGGCAGCTCGACCATCTCGCGCACCTGATCGATCGTCGTGCCGAGCCCGCCGATATCGTCATAGGTCACGTCCGCACGCCGCTCGCCGGTGGCGGCGACATATTCGGCGCGCAATTCCACCTCGGTATCGGCGTCGATATGCACGATGCCCTTGGCCGGCACGGTCGAGACCACGGTGAGGCGGATTTCCTGCAAGGCATAGGCCGGCGCGTTCAGCATCTGGCGCAGTTGGGGCGGGATATTGCCCTGCTCCACCCTTTGCTGGCCTGCCGTCGCGACCACGTCGCCGGCGGTCAGGGGGCGCATGCCGAAGGTGCGCTTCAGCGCCGCGCCCGATCCCTGGAGCCGCAGATTTTCTTGTGCAGGTGCGAACACGACCCGCTGGGCCGCGACCGAAACCGCGCGCCGCACCTCGACGAAATCGCCCGATCCGACCCCGGCGTTGGCGCGCTGGAGCCCGTCGAGCCGCAGGATGTCGAGCCCCTCGTCCTCGGGGTAGGGCAGCACCGCGCGGGCCGGCGTGGCGCGCTTGCCCTCGATCTCAACCACGTCGCCTTCGGACAGGCCGAGCGCGTTCATCGTCGATCGCGACAGGCGGGCCAGTCCTCGCCCCGAATCATCGGGCCGGGCATTCGCCACCTGCAACCTGCGCGTCGTCACCTCACCGTCGGCCATCTCGCTCTCCGATCTTCTCGGGAACGAAATAAGTAGCGATGGCCGGGTTACGATCCCCCGGCGGCCAAAAAAAGGGCCGGTCCGTGAGGACCAGCCCTGAAAGTTTTAGGAGAGGATGCCTGAAAGGCCCGACCTTTGTGACCCGGCGCCCGCCATTGTGCAAGTGCAAAATAATCTGTTCGCACTTGCAAAATTCTCAACACTTGCCAGTTGGGTTTCCACGGCGGATGCGATGGCGCTTGCCAGCGCCCGCCGCGGCGCAATATCGTTTCGCCATGGAGAAGGAAGGAGAGGCGCAATGCGGCGCTTGCCCCCGCTGACGGCGGTCGAAGCCTTCGTGCAGGTCGCGCGGCTCGGATCGGTCAAGGCCGCGGCGGAAGCCCTGGCGCTGTCGTCGCCCGCGCTCAGCCGCCGGGTCCAGGCGCTCGAACGCTTCGTCGGCAAGTCCCTGTTCGAGCGGCGCCATCAGGCGATGGTGCTGAACGTCGATGGCGACGTGCTGCTGGCGCGCATCGCCCCGGCGCTCGATTCACTGGCCGCCGCGATCGAATCGGCGACAGGCGAGACCGAGCAGCTGCGCCTGCGCATCAACGTGCCGCCGCTGTTCGCCTCGCAGCGGCTGATGGCCAATCTGCCGACCCTGCGCGAGCGCCACCCCGAATTCCATCTCGATATCGACACCGCCCCGCAAGGCCTGTCGCGCCTCGGCGACGGGCTCGACGCGGCGATCGTGCTGGGCCGCGATGTCGATAGCTCGCTCTATTCGCGGCGGCTGGATCGGCCGAAGATCGCCGCCATCGCTTCGCGCAAGCTGCTCGAGGGCGCCAACCCGATCACCGGCCCCAGGGATCTGGAGCGGCTGACGGTCTATGCCCACCGCGATCTGCCCGATCTCTTCTCGGTCTGGCGCGAGCAGGTCGGCCTGCCCCGGCTGGAGCCCGCCTCGATCGACCATTTCGATTCGGGCTTCCTGATGCTCGACGCCGCCTCGCGCGGGATGGGCGTGGCCTTCATGCTCGACGATCACCTGCGCGGCGCGACCGATCCCAACCTCGTCCATCTCTTCGGCGACGAGGTCGAAAGCCCCTACAGCTACTGGTTCGCCTGCCGCCGCCCGGCGCTGTCGAGCAAGGCGATGCGCATCTTCCAGCAATGGCTGATGGAGACGGTGGGGGCGGAATAGCCCCGACTGTCCACTCCTTCCCGCGCCCGCTTGCCTTCCGCGCGCGATGGGTATTCATTCCCCCCGCATAGCCGGCGGGAGTCCTCCAGCCCGCCGGTATGATAACCGGGGGAACAGGAGAGAGAGGCATGCTCATCGTTGAGGCAGCCATGGTCTGCGGCCTGATCGCCGTCGTCTATGGCCTCATCACCAGCCGCCAGGTGCTGAACGCGCCGGCCGGCAATCAGAAGATGCAGGATATCGCCGCCGCCATCCAGGAAGGCGCGCGCGCCTATCTCGGGCGGCAATATCGCACCATCGCCGTCGTCGGCATCATCGTCGTCGCGATCGTCTGGGCCTTTCTGGGCGCCACGTCCGCGATCGGCTTCATCCTCGGCGCGCTGCTGTCGGGGCTGACCGGCTTCATCGGCATGAACATTTCGGTAAAGGCCAACGTCCGCACCGCCGAGGCCGCGCGCACCAGCCTGCAAGGCGGGCTGACGATGGCGTTCCGATCCGGCGCCGTCACGGGCATGCTGGTCGCGGGTCTAGGCCTGCTCTCCATCTCGGTCTTCTTCTGGTATCTGGCGGGGCCGGCGGGGCATGTGCCGGGCGATCCGGCCGATCGCACGATCGTCAACGCGCTGGTCGCCTTGTCGTTCGGCGCCTCGCTGATCTCGATCTTCGCGCGGCTGGGCGGCGGCATCTTCACCAAGGCGGCGGACGTGGGCGCCGATCTGGTCGGCAAGGTCGAGGCGGGCATCCCCGAGGACGACCCCCGCAACCCCGCCGTGATCGCCGATAACGTCGGCGACAATGTCGGCGACTGCGCCGGCATGGCGGCCGATCTGTTCGAAACCTATGTCGTCACCCTCGGCGTGACGATGGTGTCGATCGCGCTGTTCATGGGGCCGGGGCCGGACACGCTGGCGCTGATGGCGCTGCCGCTGATCGTGGGTGGGGTGTGCATCCTCACCTCGATCCTCGGCACCTATATGGTCAAGCTCGGCAGCAGCGGGTCGATCATGGGGGCGCTCTACAAGGGCTTCTGGACCTCGGCGATCCTGGCGGTGCCGGCCATCTATGCCGTCACGCACTATACGCTGGGCGACATGAACGCGGTGATCGGCGGCGCGGCGCAGGCCAGCGGCGCGGATGTCGCGACGCATGTGAAGGCGGGCGGCGACAGCTTCACCGGCATGGACCTGTTCTGGTGCATGATGATCGGCCTGGGCGTGACGGGCGCGCTGGTGTGGATCACCGAATATTATACCGGCACCAATTATCGCCCGGTGCGATCGATCGCCAGGGCCAGCGAGACCGGCCATGGCACCAACGTGATCCAGGGCCTCGCCATCAGCCTCGAGGCGACGGCGCTGCCGACGTTGGTGATCGTCGTCGCGGTGATCGCCGCCTATCAGCTCGCCGGCATCATAGGCATTGCCTTCGCCGCGACGGCGATGCTGGCGCTGGCCGGCATGGTGGTGGCGCTGGATGCGTATGGCCCCGTCACCGACAATGCCGGCGGCATCGCCGAAATGGCGGGGCTGGACGATAGCGTGCGCGAGCGGACCGATGCGCTCGACGCGGTCGGCAACACCACCAAGGCGGTGACCAAGGGCTATGCGATCGGCTCGGCGGGGCTTGCCGCGCTGGTGCTGTTCGGCGCCTACACCACCGATCTCAGGGAATTCTTCCCCGGCCTGGCGGTCGATTTCTCGCTGTCCAACCCGTACGTCATCGTCGGGCTGCTGCTGGGGGCGCTGCTGCCCTATCTGTTCGGCGCGTTCGGCATGACGGCGGTGGGCCGCGCGGCGGGCGCGGTGGTCGAGGAGGTGCGCCAGCAATTCCGCGACAATCCGGGCATCATGGAAGGCACCAGCCGGCCGAACTATGCCCGCACGGTCGATCTGGTGACGCGCGCCGCGATCAAGGAGATGATCGTGCCGTCGCTGCTGCCGGTGCTGGCGCCGGTGGCGGTCTATTATGTGATCTTCGCCGTCGCGGGGCAGGCCAATGGCTTCGCCGCGCTGGGGGCTTTGCTGCTGGGCGTGATCGTGTCGGGGCTATTCGTGGCCCTTTCGATGACCTCGGGCGGAGGCGCGTGGGACAATGCCAAGAAATATATCGAGGACGGCCACCACGGCGGCAAGGGATCCGACGCGCACAAGGCGGCGGTGACCGGCGACACGGTGGGCGATCCCTACAAGGACACCGCCGGGCCGGCGGTGAACCCGATGATCAAGATCACCAACATCGTGGCGCTGCTGCTGCTCGCGGCATTGGCGGCGCATTGAGCGGGTAATCCCCCTTCTTCTCAGCGGAGGGGGATTTGCTCGCCACCCGGCGGCCATGATAGCCTCCCGGCTTTCCGGGGGGGATGCGATCATGGCGCTCAGGGTTCCGGCCTATCTGTGGTTCCTGCTCGCCTTCGCGGTGATCCTGGCGGGCTTCTGGCCGAGTTTCTTCAGCCAGCCCGCCGGCAACGATGCCGCCCATGCCGCGCACGGCCTGTTCGCGACGCTCTGGCTGATCCTGCTGGTGGCGCAATCGGCGCTGATCCGGGCGCGCCGCCGGGCGCTCCACCGCCGGATCGGCTGGGCCTCGATCGGGCTGGCGGTGCTGCTGGTCGCGACGAGCCTCAATCTGGTGCGGATCATGCTCGCCGATCCGGCCGGCTTCCCGATCTGGCTGCGGCTGACCCTGGCCTATATCGATCTGACGACGATCACGCTGTTCGTCGGGCTGTACGCCGCCGCGATCCTGTGGCGGCGCGATCGGGTGGTGCACAGCCGGCTGGCGGGGTCGACCGTGCTGGTGGCGATGATCCCGGCGCTCGGCCGCTTCTACGGTATGAATTACCCGGTGGGCGGGCTGCCGGGGGCGCTCGATCCCAGCTTCTGGACGGTCGAGGTGATCCTGCTGGTGGCGGTTTTGCTCGATTGGCGCGGCGGGCGGCTGCGCTGGCCCTTCCCGGTCGCACTGGCGGCCTTCGTGGCGATTCACCTGACTTATCCGATCGGATCGCAATCGGCCGCGTTCGCCGTTCTCGCCCGCGCGATGGGCGGGTCTGCCTTGCCACTTGGTGCGGAATAGCGTCCGGCTGCCGCTCGGAAACCGCCAACGCCGGATCTGACGCCTTCTCGAGCGGCCAAAACAAAAGGGCGGCCCGTTGCCGGACCGCCCTTCCATCTCCGCCCGAAGGCGGATGCATATGGCCGAAGCCAGACGCTTACTTGAGTTCGACGGTCGCGCCGGCGGCCTCGAGCTGCGCCTTGATCTTGGCGGCTTCGTCCTTGTTGACGCCTTCCTTGACGGCCTTCGGCGCGGACTCGACGAGAGTCTTCGCTTCGGTCAGGCCCAGGCCGGTGATCGCGCGGACTTCCTTGATGACGTTGATCTTCTTGCCACCGTCGCCGGTGAGGATCACGTCGAACTCGGTCTGCTCTTCGGCAGCCGGAGCGGCGGCGCCGCCGGCCGGGGCCGCAACCGCGACCGCCGCAGCGGCCGAAACGCCCCACTTCTCTTCGAGAAGCTTCGAAAGCTCGGCCGCCTCGAGGACGGTGAGAGCCGAAAGATCGTCAACAATCTTCTGCAGGTCTGCCATTGTCTTCACTCCATGCGGGCCGCCGTGCGGCCCAAAGGTCAGTTGTTAAGTCTTCGAGGTACGTCAGGCCGCTTGCGCGTCCTTGTCGGCATAAGCCGCGAACACCCGTGCCAGCTGGCCGGCCGGCGCCTGGACGATCTGCACCACCTTGGTCGCGGGCGCCTGGATGAGGCCCACGATCTTGGCACGCAGCGCGTCGAGCGACGGCAGTTCGGCCAGCGCCTTGACGCCAGCGACGTCGAGGACGGTATCGCCCATCGCACCGCCCACGATTTCCAACTTGTCGTTGGTCTTCGCGAATTCGACCACCACCTTGGCGGCGGCGACCGGGTCGGCCGATGTCGAGAGCGCCGTCGGCCCCGTCAGCAGATCGCTGAGCGTGGTGTACGGCGTGCCCTCGGCGGCAATGCGGACGAGACGGTTCTTGGTCACCTTGTAGCTGGCGCCGGCTTCCAGCATCTTCACGCGCAGGGCCGTGGACTGTGCCACGGTCATGCCGAGATTGCGGGTGACAACCACCACGCTGGTCTCGGTGAAGGTGCGGTTCAGGGCGGCGACCTGCTCGGACTTTTGAGCGCGATCCATTCCCATTCTCCACTCCGCCCGGCGGACGATCCGCCGGACGCATACGAACCGCGCGAACGGGCGAGCCCGGCCACGCGGCAAAGGTCCGACAAGGGAATGGACGCCTGACCCGATCGCGAACGATGGGCAGACCGGAGGGCCACCCCATAAGGGCGATCCCCGGAAAATCTCTTCCCCGTCTTGGCGAGATATCAAGCGGGGCAAAATCCCCGCACTCGCTGTCTCGGACGGCGAACCCCCGGAGGGGTTCGGTGGCGGGCCGATACAGGAATATCAGTCGGCTGTCACGCCAAATCGCGGTCTGGAGCCGGGTTTGTCCGGGCGACGCGGTTGAGCGGTCAGCGCGCCAGCGCGCGATCGATCGCGGAGCGCGAAAGCGGTTCTATACCATGTTCGCGACAGAAGACATTCGCGGCTAATATCATCTGGCCCAGATGATCCTGGGGAAACTGATCGAACCAAAAGGCATTTGTTCCAAAGCGGAAGTGCTTGTACACCAGCCCCTTCAGCGTCAAATAATAATAGAGCTTCTGCTTTTCATTGATGTCGCCCGGCTTGAAGGCGCTCAAATGGTGCAGGGTTATTCCACTTTCGACAGAATGGGATGCGGCGGTGTCTTCATGAAACATGATTTCTTCATGAATAAGGCCAGCCCAGCGCACCAGAGGGCTCACCTGATAGATCCGGCAATGCCCCTCTTCGCCAAAGCCACCATCCGCCATGAGCGCGCCCACGTCATGCAGACCGAAATTGGCGTCCGCATAATAATTGCGTCGACGAACTCGATAGGCTGCGGGGGTTTCAGGCGGCGACGCCATGAAGGCGAGGATCTCATCCTTGACGACGAGTTCGTCGCTGTCGATCGCGAAGACCCAGTCGTTTCGTGCGTATCCCGCCCCATAATTACGAGGATGCGCGAAGCCGAACTTGAAGAGTGATTCGCGTGGATAGGAAACGACCATATCCTGCTCGCGCAGCAGCGACCTGAGCAGTTCGGGCGTTCCGTCCGTCGATCCCATCTCCACAACGATGATCTGATCGACGATTTCGAGCAGGGGTGGAATTGTGATGCTCAATGAACTTGCGTCATTGTAGCTCAGCATCACGACCGAAAGCTTCATTGGAATCCGCCCCGTCTTCTACCTTATCGGAAAGGCGACGGATCACCGCAATGACCTGCCGGACTCTCTCCCGCTATCGACCGGCGGCAATTGGGACGCCATCTGCCGGAACGTAGTCGGTCGGTGACGGAAAGGGCAACCTCCGATCGCCCTTTCCGTCATCCATTATCAGGCGGCCGAAACCTCGGCCACGTCCACCTTGATGCCCGGGCCCATCGAGGAGCTGACGGCGACCTTCTTGAGGTACTTGCCCTTGGCGCCGGTCGGCTTGGCGCGCACGATCGCGTCGACGAAGGCGTCGAAGTTGGCGCGCAGGTCCTCGGCCGGGAAGCTGGCCTTGCCGATACCGGAGTGGATGATGCCGGCCTTTTCGACGCGGAACTCCACCTGGCCGCCCTTGGCGTCCTTGACCGCCTGGCCGACGTTCATGGTGACCGTGCCGAGCTTCGGGTTCGGCATCAGGCCCTTCGGACCCAGCACCTTACCGAGGCGGCCGACGAGGCCCATCATGTCCGGGGTCGCGATGCAGCGATCGAAATCGATCGTGCCGCCCTGGATCGTCTCCAGCAGGTCTTCGGCGCCGACGATCTCGGCACCCGCCGCCGTGGCTTCCTCTGCCTTGGCGCCGCGCGCGAACACCGCGACGCGGACGTCTTTGCCGGTGCCCTTGGGCAGGGTGACGACGCCACGGACCATCTGGTCGGCGTGGCGCGGATCGACGCCGAGGTTCAGCGCGACTTCGATCGTCTCGTCGAACTTGGCGGTCGCATGGGTCTTGGCGAGACCGATGGCCTCATCCACGCCATGCAGCTTCAGCGCGTCGACCGCTGCGGCCATCGCCTTGGCCTTCTTGCTCTGCTTTGCCATCGGATCAGCCCTCCACAACCTGAAGGCCCATCGCGCGGGCCGAGCCTTCGATCGTCTTGGTCGCTGCCTCGATGTCGTTGGCGTTCAAATCCTTCATCTTCTGCTCGGCGATCTGGGCCAGCGCGGAACGCTTGATCGTGCCCGCCGACACCTTGCCCGGCTCCTTCGAGCCCGACTTCAGGTTGGCCGCCTTCTTGATGAGGTACGAGGCCGGCGGCGTCTTCGTCGCGAACGAGAAGCTGCGGTCGGCATAGACGGTGATGACGGTGGGAAGCGGCGTGCCGACTTCCTCGCCACCGGTCTGCGCGTTGAACGCCTTGCAGAACTCCATGATGTTCACGCCGCGCTGGCCCAGCGCCGGGCCGATCGGCGGCGACGGGTTGGCCTTTCCGGCGGGGACCTGGAGCTTGATATAGCCCGTGATCTTCTTAGCCATGATGACTCACTCTGTTGCTGGGCGCCCCCTTGGCGGAGGCCACCCGGTTCAAGTTTAGCGGTGGTGACGGAGGGCCGAAGCCCGCCTCCCGCGCTTTTGCCCCACAACCGTCATGCTGAACTTGTTTCAGCATCCACCCATCCACCGCATCGGCGGCGCGTGGGGCGAGATGGACCCTGAAACGAGTTCAGGGTGACGAAACCGAATTACTTTACGCGCTCGACCTGCTCGAATTCCAGCTCGACCGGGGTGGCGCGGCCGAAGATCGACACCGACACCTTCACGCGGCTGCGATCGAAATCCAGTTCCTCGACCAGACCGTTGAAGCTGGCGAACGGGCCGTCCAGCACCTTGACCTGATCGCCGATCTCGAAATCGACCTTGATCTTCTGCTTCGGCGCGGCTGCGGCGGCTTCCTCCTTGGTGTTGAGGATGCGCGCGGCCTCCGCCTCGCTGATCGGCTGCGGCTTGCCGGAGGAGCCGAGGAAGCCCGTCACCTTCGGCGTGTTCTTCACCAGGTGATAGACGTCGTCGTTCATGCTCAGCTTCGCCAGCACGTAGCCGGGGAAGAATTTGCGATCCGACGTCACCTTCTTGCCGCGGCGGACCTCGGTGATCTTCTCGGTCGGAACCTCGACCGATTCGACGAGCTGCTCGAGGCCCAGGCGGGTGGCGTCGGCGAGGATCGCCTCACGCACCTTGTTCTCGAAGCCCGAATAGGCGTGGATGATGTACCAGCGCGACATGAGATCCCCGAATTAGGCCAGCAGCGACAGCAGGAACTGGACGATGTGGCTGAACGCCTGATCGACCCCGAAGAAGAACACCGACAGCACGAGCGTCAGGATGACGACCATGATCGCCGTCGTCACGGTTTCCCGGCGCGTCGGCCAGGAGACCTTGCCGGCCTCGGTCTTCACCTGATTGGCGAACTCGGGGATGTTGCGGAAGAAAGCCGCTATTCCCTTGTTCTCTGATGCCGCCACTGTCGTTCCTCAGAAATCGAACACGTCAATCGAACACGTTTTGCGAGGCCATGCGCCGCCGCCCGGCTTGCAGCCAGGCATCGCGCCCACGACCCCGCATACTCTTCCGAACCCGAGCCTACGCTCTTACCCGATGGCAGGAGTGGAGGGACTCGAACCCACGGCCCTCGGTTTTGGAGACCGATGCTCTACCAACTGAGCTACACTCCTCCGGGTTCGGAGAGCGGCGCACATACCGGGCGGTGCGGCGTTATGCAAGCGGTGCGCGGCCCCCAAGCCAGCATCGGTCGCTCGATAGTTTTTTCCGTTAGTCTTTCACGGCGAAAGACAATAGCCCGGCCCGCCACAGGAGGAATGCAGATGCGGTTCAAACGGCTGATCGGATGGGCGGCTCTGGCCTCTCTCGGCGCGGGTACTCTGGCGGCGGCGCCGGTCGAACTGCTCAACGTCTCCTACGATCCGACGCGCGAACTCTATAAGGAGATCGACGCCAGATTCGCCGCCGTGTGGAAGGCCAGGACCGGCCAGTCCGTCACCCTGCGCCAGAGCCACGGTGGTTCGGGCAAACAGGCCCGCTCGGTGATCGACGGGCTGCCCGCCGATGTTGTGACGCTGGCGCTCTCGTATGACATCGACGAGATCGCGGCGCGCTCCAAGGCGATCGCGCGCAACTGGCAGGCGCGCCTGCCGCACCGCTCGACGCCTTATTATTCCACGATCGTGTTCCTCGTCCGCAAGGGCAATCCCAAGGCCATCAAGGATTGGGGCGATCTGGTGAAGCCGGGCGTGCAGGTCATCACGCCCAACCCCAAGACCGGCGGCGGCGCGCGGTGGAATTATCTGGCGGCGTGGGGCTATGCCCGCAAGGCGACCGGATCGGACGCCGGCGCGCGCGACTACATCACCAGGCTGCTCCGCAACGTGCCCGTCCTCGATTCGGGCGCGCGCGGATCGACCACCACCTTCGTCGAGCGCGGGCAGGGCGACGTCCTCATCACCTGGGAGAATGAGGCGCAGATGGCGATCCAGGAGCTTGGCAAGGGCAAGTTCGAGATCGTCGTGCCCTCGGTCTCGATCATGGCCGAGCCGCCGGTGGCGGTGGTGGACCGGGTGGTGGAGCGCAAGGGCACCCGCGCGGTGGCGACGGCGTACCTCCAGTACCTCTACACGCCCGAGGGGCAGGCGATCATCGCCAAGCATCATTACCGCCCGCGCGACCCGGCGGTGGCCAGGGCCCACGCCAGGGATTTTCCGGCGATCCCGATGTTCCAGATCGACCGCAACTTCGGCGGCTGGGCGCGCGCGCAGGCGGCGCATTTCGCGGACGGCGGCAGCTTCGACAAATTGTTCGCGGCGTCGAAGGGGCGGTAACCTCGGACCGTCACCCATTGCCGGCCGTCATCCCAGCGAAAGCTGGGAACTCGTGAGGCTGGAGGGTAGATTTTGTTCGCGCGGAGACGCTGAGACGCGGAGAGAAAAAGAGGGAATGGGACGTGGCTCCCGATCGTTCGGAGAGCCACGTCCCATTCCTGATCTCTTCTTACTTCTCTCCGCGCCTCAGCGTCTCCGCGCGAACAAACCTTCTTGAGGCCCCAGCTTTCGCTGGGGCGACGATCAGGAGTCTCACTCGAACTCCATGATCACCGCATCCACCGCCAGGCTCTCGCCCGCCGTGGCCGCCACCTCCTTCACCGTCCCGGCCTTCTCGGCGCGCAGGATATTCTCCATCTTCATCGCCTCGACCACGGCGAGCGGCTGGCCCGCCTCGACCTTGTCGCCCGCCTTGACGTGGATCGCGGTCACCAGCCCCGGCATCGGGCACAGCAGGAAGCGCGACAGATCCGGCGGGATCTTCTCGATCATATATTCGGCCAGCTTCGCCACGCTGGTCGGCAGCGCGCGGACCTTGTGGGTCGCGCCGCGCGTCGTGATCGTCCAGCCGCCGCGCACCTTGTCGATCCTGACCGCGATCGGATCGCCATCGACCAGCGCCTCGATCAGCCGCTGGCCGGGCACGAAGGCCATGTCGACGATCATCGGCGTGCCATCCACCGTCACCGTCTCATTCTCGATCGAGACGGCATGGTCGGTGCCCGAAATGCGGACGACCCAGTCGACCGGCGCCGTTATGCCGCGCCCCAACTGGCCGTCGATCGTGGCGGCGCGCGTCGCCTCGCACACCGCGACCGAGCCGACGATGCCGGCGATGCGGCGGGTCAGCCGCTCGTCATGGGCCGATCCCTGGAAGCCATCGGGATATTCCTCGGCGATGAAGCCCGTCGTGATGTTGCCCGAACGGAAGCGTTCGTGCTGCATCAGCGCCGACAGGAAATCGACATTGTGGCCGATGCCGTCGATCTCGAACCGGTCGAGCGCGTCGATCTGGCGGTCGATCGCCTCCAGCCGGGTCTCGCCATAGGTGATGAGCTTGGCGATCATCGGATCGTAGAACATCGAGATTTCGGAGCCCTCGGTCACGCCGTCGTCCACCCGCACGTCGGCGCTGGTGGCGGGCGGGCGATAGCGCACGAGGCGGCCGGTGGAGGGCAGGAAGCCGCGATAGGGATCCTCGGCATAGACCCGGTTCTCGACCGACCAGCCCTTAATGCCGATATCCTCCTGCGCGAAGGCCAGCTTCTCCCCGTAAGCCACGCGGATCATCTGCTCCACCAGATCGATGCCGGTGATATATTCGGTCACCGGATGCTCCACCTGGAGCCGCGTGTTCATCTCGAGGAAGTAGAAGCCCTCGCCGGTGGTGTCCGCGCCCGACACGATCAGCTCGACCGTGCCCGCGCTGTGATAGCCCACCGCCCGCGCCAGCGCGACGGCCTGCTCACCCATGGCTTTCCGCATCTTCGGCGTCACGAAGGGGGAGGGAGCCTCCTCGACGACCTTCTGGTGGCGCCGCTGGACCGAACATTCGCGTTCGTTGAGGTAGAGGATGTTGCCGTGCTTGTCGCCGAGCACCTGAATCTCGATGTGGCGCGGGCTCTCGATGAACTTCTCGATGAAGACGCGGTCGTCGCCGAAGCTGTTCAGCCCCTCGCGCTTCACGCTCTCGAAATTCTCGCGGACGTCCTTCTCGTGATAGGCGAGCCGCATCCCCTTGCCGCCGCCGCCGGCCGAGGCCTTCATCATCACCGGATAGCCTATGCCGTTGGCGATCTCGACGGCATGGTCGGTCGACGTGATCTCGCCGACGAAGCCCGGCACCACGTTCACGCCGGCGAGCTTGGCCAGCTTCTTCGATTCGATCTTGTCGCCCATCGCCGCGATCGCGCCCACCGGCGGGCCGATGAAGGCGATGCCGGCATCCTCCAGCGCCTGCGCGAAGCTGGTCCGTTCGGAGAGGAAGCCATAGCCCGGATGCACCGCCTCGGCGCCGGTCTCCTTGGCAGCAAGGATGATCGCCTCGGCCAGCAGATAGCTTTCGGAGGCCGGCGGCGGCCCGAGGCGCACCTTCTCGTCCGCCATCTCGACATGCTTGGCCCGCGCGTCGGCATCCGAATAGACCGCAACGGTCTTGATGCCCATCTTCTTCGCGGTGCGGATGACGCGGCAGGCGATCTCGCCACGATTGGCGATCAGGATTTTCTTGAACATCAACGAGCCTTCTTTTTCTCGTGCTTAAGCCAAATCGCTGCCGCCCACATCAAAGCGAGGTAGACGACCCCGGCCAGAAAGAGGACGCCATTAGAGCCAAGGGCCGCCAATATTCTGCCGGTCAGGGGCGGGCCGGGATCGTCGCACCAACTCTCTGGGGCGAGGCCACAGGGGGCCATCGCCGCCATCGCCATCAACAGGAGGGCGACAAGCCAATACACGACGCTGAGGAGCACTATGCTGACGAGCCTGATCGTCACTCCGCCGCCTCGCTCACATCGGCCGGTGGCATATTGTGGCCGAGCAGCTTCAGCACTTCCTCCGCCGCGAGGACGAGATTGGTGCCCGGCCCGAAGATCGCCTGCACGCCCGCGTCGCGGAGCGTCTGGTAATCCTGCGCGGGGATTACACCGCCCGCCACCACCTTGATGTCGCTGCGGCCCGCCTCGCGCAGATGGCCGATCAATTCGGGGATCAAGGTCTTGTGGCCCGCCGCCAGCGAGGAGGCGCCGACGACGTCGACGTCGGCCTCGATCGCCATGCGCGCGGCTTCGGAGGGCGTCTGGAACAGCGGTCCGGCGACCACGTCGAAGCCGAGATCGCCAAACGCCGAGCTGACGAGGTTGGCGCCGCGATCGTGGCCGTCCTGCCCCATCTTGGCGACGAACATCTTGGGGGATCGGCCCTTGGCGCGGCCGACGGCCTGCACGCCATCCTTCAGCCCCGCCCATTGGCGATCCTCGCCATAGGCGCCGCCGTAGATGCCCTTCACCGGGGTCGGCGCGGTGCCGTAGCGGCCGAACACATCCTCCATCGCCAGGCTGATCTCGCCGAGCGTGGCGCGGTGGCGGGCCGCCTCGACGGCGAGCGCGAGAAGGTTCTCCCGGCCCCGCGCGCCCTCACGCAAGGCATCCAGCGCGGCCTGGCAGGCGGCTTCGTCGCGGCCGGCCTTCACCTTCTCGATGCGGCGGATCTGCGCCTCGCGCACGGCGACGTTATCGACATCGAGAATGTCGATCGGGTCTTCGGCGTCCTTGCGATATTTGTTGACGCCCACGATCACCTGATCGCCGCGATCGATCCGCGCGGCGGTGGCGGCCGACGCTTCCTCGATCATCGCCTTGGGCCAGCCGGCGGCGACTGCCTTGGCCATGCCGCCCTCGGCCTCAACCTTCTCGATGATCTCCCACGCGCGATCGACCAGATCCTTGGTCAGCGCCTCGATATAATAGCTGCCGCCCAGCGGATCGACGACGTTGCACATGCCCGTCTCCTCCTGGATGACGAGCTGGGTGTTGCGGGCGATGCGGGCGGAGAAGTCGGTCGGCAGCGCGATCGCCTCGTCCAGCGCGTTGGTGTGGAGGCTCTGGGTTCCGCCCAGCATCGCCGCCATCGCCTCGATCGTGGTGCGCATCACATTGTTATACGGATCCTGCTCGGTCAGCGAGACGCCGCTCGTCTGGCAATGCGTGCGCAGCATCTTGCTGCGCTCGTCCTTGGCGCCCAGCTGGGTCATCACCCGGTGCCACAGCACGCGCGCGGCGCGCAGCTTGGCGATCTCCATGAAGAAGTTCATGCCGATCGCGAAGAAGAAGCTGAGCCGCCCGGCGAACTTGTCGATATCGAGCCCGCTCGCCACGCCATATTTCACATATTCCGCGCCGTCGGCGATGGTGAAGGCCAGCTCCTGCACCTGCGTCGCCCCGGCCTCCTGCATGTGATAGCCGGAGATGGAGATGCTGTTGAACTTGGGCATCTCGCGGCTGGTATAGCCGAAGATGTCCGAGATGATCCGCATCGAGGGTTCGGGCGGGTAGATGTAGGTGTTGCGGACCATGAACTCCTTGAGGATGTCGTTCTGGATGGTCCCGTCCAGCAGCGACCGGGGCACGCCCTGCTCCTCGCCCGCCACGATAAAGAAGGCGAGGATCGGGATCACCGCGCCGTTCATCGTCATCGAGACGGACATCTTGTCGAGCGGGATGCCGTCGAACAGGATCTTCATGTCGTCGATCGTGTCGATCGCGACGCCCGCCTTGCCGACGTCGCCGGTGACGCGCGGATGATCGCTGTCATAGCCGCGATGCGTCGCCAGATCGAAGGCCACCGAAAGCCCCTTCTGCCCCGCCTTCAGATTGCGGTGGTAGAAAGCGTTGGAGGCTTCGGCGGTGGAGAAACCCGCATATTGCCGGATCGTCCACGGCCGCCCCGCATACATCGACGCGCGCACCCCGCGCGTGAAGGGCGCGAAGCCGGGCAGGCCGGGTTCCCAGCCATCCACATCCTCGGCGGTGTACAGCGGCTTGACCGCGATACCCTCGGGCGTGTTCCAGGTGAGATCCTTGCCCTTCACCTCCTTGGCGGCGGCGGCGGACCATTGGTCTAGGGTGGGCTTGTCGGTCACGACGAGATACTCCGTTCGTCCTGAGCGAAGTCGAAGGACGTGCCCCAAGCGGTGCGTCCGGCCGCACGTGCTTCGACTGCGCTCAGCACGAACGGGGTGGGGTATGTCGAAAGACGCATCAATGCCCGCCCTCCTTGGGCGTCTCCATGATCTCGGTCAGCACCCCGTTCATGTCCTTGGGGTGGACGAAGAAGATCAACGTGCCGTGCGCGCCGATGCGCGGCTCGCCCAGCACGCGCGCGCCCTTGCCCTCGAACCAGGCCTTGGCCTCGTGGATGTCGGGCACTTCGTAGCACATGTGATGCTGCCCCCCGGCGGGGTTCTTGGCGATGAAGGCGGTGATCGGGCTCGATGCGTCGAACGGCTCGATCAGTTCGATCTGCGTGCCAGCCGTGCCATTTTCGCCCGGCGTATCGACGAAGCACACCTTCACCCCCTGCGCGGGCAGGTCGAACGGTTCGTGGATCTTCGTCGCGCCCATCACGTCGCGATAATAAGCGATCGACGCTTCGAGCGACGGTGTGGCGACACCGATATGGTTGAGCCGGCCGAGTTTCATTCTGTCCTCTCCGTCATTGCGAGCGCAGCGAAGCAATCCAGCCCCTCAGCCATGCGCAACACTCGCGAATAGATCGTCCCAATCCGGGTTCAGCCCTTCGACCAGCGCCAGTTTCTTCATGCGCGAACCAGCCTTGATCTGCTTCTCGCGAACAATCGCGGCTTCCATCGTCGGTGCCATCTCGAACCAGACCAGCGACTTGCAGCCGTAGCGCTGGGTGAAGCCTTCGACGGCGCCCTCGCGATGCTGCCACGCGCGCTGCGGCAGATTGGAGGTAACGCCGGTGTAGAGCGTGCCGTTGCGCTTGTTGGCCATGATGTAGACGGCGGGCTGTTTCATGCCTGCCCCTCAGCCGTCATCGCGAGGAGCAGAAGGCGACGTGGCGATCCAGCCGCGCGGCTGGATTGCTTCGCTGCGCTCGCAATGACGAAGAAGGGAGTGACGCCCATCGACCTATCTCACAGCGGAATATTATCGTGCTTCTTCCACGGGTTCTCGAGCTGCTTGTTCCGCAGCTTGCGCAAGCCGAGGGCGATGCGCTTCCGTGTCGAGTGGGGCATGATCACCTCGTCGATGAAGCCCTTGCTCGCCGCCACGAAGGGGTTGGCGAAGCGGGCTTCATATTCGGCGGTGCGGGCGGCGATCTTGTCCTTGTCGCCGATGTCCTTGCGGAAGATGATCTCCACCGCGCCCTTGGCGCCCATCACCGCGATCTCGGCGGTCGGCCAGGCGTAATTCAGATCGCCGCGCAGATGCTTGGAGGCCATCACGTCATAGGCGCCGCCATAGGCCTTGCGCGTGATGACGGTGATCTTGGGCACGGTCGCCTCGGCATAAGCGAACAGCAATTTGGCGCCATGCTTGATGATGCCGTTATGCTCCTGCGCGGTGCCGGGCAGGAAGCCGGGGACATCGACGAAGGTGAGGATCGGGATCTCGAACGCATCGCAGAAGCGGACGAACCGCGCCGCCTTCCGTGCCGAGGAGATGTCCAGCACGCCCGCCAGCACCATCGGCTGGTTGGCGATGATGCCCACCGGCCGCCCCTCGATCCGGCCGAAGCCGGTCAGGATATTGGCCGCATAGGTCGGCTGCACCTCGAAGAAATCGCCCTCGTCGACGACCTTCCGGATCAGCTCCTTCATGTCGTAGGGCTTGTTGGCGCTGTCGGGGATCAAGGTGTCGAGGCTGGCTTCGGTGCGGTCCCACGGATCATCCGTGGGCCGCTCGGGCAGTTCGGAGCGGTTGGAGAGCGGCAGGAAATCGAAGAAGTCGCGCGTCGCGAGCAGCGCCTCGATATCGTCCTCGAACGCATTGTCCGCCACGCCCGACTTGGCGGTGTGGGTCACGGCGCCGCCCAGCTCGTCCTGGGTGACGACCTCGTTGGTCACGGTCTTCACCACGTCCGGCCCGGTCACGAACATGTAGGAGCTGTCCTTCACCATGAAGATGAAGTCGGTCATCGCCGGCGAATAGACCGCGCCGCCCGCGCACGGCCCCATGATGAGGCTGATCTGCGGCACCACGCCCGATGCCAGCACATTGCGCTGGAACACCTCGGCATAGCCGCCCAGCGACGCGACACCCTCCTGGATGCGCGCGCCGCCGCTGTCGTTCAGGCCGATGACGGGCGCGCCTACCTTCAGCGCGGTATCCATCACCTTGCAGATCTTCTGCGCGTGGCGTTCGGAGAGCGATCCGCCGAACACCGTGAAATCCTGGCTGAACACATAGACCAGCCGGCCGTTGATCGTGCCCGATCCGGTGACCACGCCGTCGCCGGGGATCACCTGATCCTGCATCCCGAAATCGATGCAATTATGCTCGACGTACATGTCGAGTTCCTCGAAGCTGCCCGGATCGAGCAGCACGTCGAGCCGCTCGCGCGCGGTGAGCCGGCCCTTCCTGTGCTGCGCGTCGATCCGCGCCTGGCCGCCGCCGAGCGCGGCCTGCGCGCGCTTCTGTTCCAGCTTCTCGAGGATGGCGAGCATCGGCCCCTATCTTCCTGTCGTCTTCAGAAGGGGGCTGTCTTTCAGCGTTGAAGCCCGCGCGCAAATGTGAAATTGCGAATTTGCGAAGGAGAGGTTTGCAGATGGTCACGCGGCGACGACTGTTCATGGGCGGGGAATTGCGCGCGCTGCGTGCCCGCGCCGGGCTGGGGCAGGCGGCGATGGCGGCGCGGCTCGGCCTGTCGGTTTCCTATCTGTCGCAGCTGGAGAATGACGACCGGCCCGTGACGGCGGCGGTAGAGGCGTCGCTGGCCGAAAATTTCCCGCTCGATTGGGCGCCGATCTCGTCCGACGACGCAGGTCGGCGGATCGCGGCGCTGCGCGAGGCGCTGGCCGATCCCTTGTTCGCGCCGCTCGGCTCGCCCGAGATGGTGGCGCGGGCGGCCGAGCAGCAGCCGGCTCTGGTCGATCGCTTCACCGCGCTCCACGCCGCCTACCGCCGCGCCGAGGAGAGTCGCAACATCGCCGACGAGGCCATCGCCAGCGACGTGCCCGGCGCCGACCGCCAGCCGTGGGAGGAGGTGCGCGACTGGTTTCACCAGGCCGAAAATTACGTCGGCCCGCTCGACGAGGCGGCCGAGAAGCTCGCCGACAGCCTGTCGGACGGGGCGCTGGGGGAGGCGGTGCTGGAAAGCGTGCTGCGCGACACGCATGGCATCATCGTCACGCCGATACCCGGCGAGGATGCGCGGATGCCGATGCGGCGATTCGATCCGGCGCGCGGCATCCTCTTCATCGATGGGTCGCAGCCCGCCGCCACCCGCCGCTTCATCCTCGCCCACCAGCTTGCCCGCACCGCCTTCGCCGCGCAGATCGCCGCCATCGCCGACGCGGCTGAACTGCGCGCGAGCGAGGCGCGGCGGCTGCTGCTCGTCGGTCTCGCCAATTATGCGGCCGGCGCGCTCCTCATGCCCTATCGCCGCTTCCGCGCGGCGGCGCGCGACGTGCGCCACGATATCGATCGGCTGGCACGCCGCTTCGGCACCAGCTTCGAGCAGACCTGCCACCGCCTCTCGACGCTTCAGCGCCCCGGCGCGCGCGGCATCCCCTTCTTCTTCTGCCGGGTCGACATGGCCGGCAACATCACCAAGCGCCACTCCGCCACCCGCCTGCAATTCGCCCGCTTCGGCGGCGCCTGCCCCCTGTGGATCGTCCACGAGGCGGTCGCCATCCCCGATCGGGTGGTGGTGCAGCTGGCCGAGACGCCGGACGGCGTGCGCTATGTCTCGATGGCGAAGGGGCTGGTGAAACCCTCGGGCAGCTATTCGCGCAGCCCGCGCCGCTACGCTGTGGCGCTCGGCTGCGAGGCGAGCCACGCTCCCGATTTCATCTACGCCGACGGCCTCGACGTGGGCGGTGCCACCACCCCCATCGGCATCTCCTGCCGCCTGTGCCCCCGCCCGGATTGCGACCAGCGCGCCTTCCCCCCGGCGGACCGCCCGATCGCGATCGACCCGGATGTGCGGGAGGTGGTGCCGTACCGGGTGTTGTAGGAAACTATCGTCATGCCAGCGAAAGCTGGCATCTCGTCAGGCTGGACGGGGCCTCACCGCTGCGCCCGGCTTCGCGAGACCCCCGCTTGCGCTGGGGTGACGGTGTCCAGGATCACCGCTGCTGCGACGGCGGCACCGTCGCATAGCCCGCCTCGGGCTGCTGCGGATGCTCCGCCGCCCATTTCCGAAATTCGTTGGCCTTCTGATACTGCTCCTCGGCCGCCGCCTGCGCCGCCGGGGAGACCTGAGGCATCGCGCTGTTGTCGGGCGGGGGCGGGGCCATTTCGGCCTGCTGGATCTTGAGCGCCACGAACGCCAGCGCGCCGAGCAGCACCACCCACACCAGAATCGACCCGATCTTCATCCGCCACCCTTCGCGCGCCCAGCCGGTGGAAGGAGTGTCGATCCGCCGCGCCGATCCGTCAAGCGCACCGATCCGCCGCGTTAACCATCTGTTCGCTCTCTCGACGTAGAGGCCAGGGAAAGGGCAACATATTGTAAATCAAGGAATTGTTTCGGGATGCGAATGATCTTTCCGGCGCTGGTGTTGGTGGCGGCCTGTGCCGGCGAACCGGCGCTCGCCTCCAACGCGCGCTTCACCGCCGCCATCTCGGGCGGCTCGCTCGGCGTCGGACCCGAAGTCGGCATTCGGGCGAACGACTATGTCGGCGCGCGCGGCGACGCGGGCTTCCTCAACATCGCGCACAGCTTCGCGTCGGACGACCTGCGCTATCGCGGCCGCGTGCGGCTGAAGTCGATCGGCGGGATGGCCGACCTCTATCCCTTCGGCAACGGCTTCCGCATCTCGGCGGGCGCGCGGCGTAACTGGAACAAGGGCCACATCAGCGCCATGCCGTCGCGCAACACGAGCGTCGGCCGCATGACCTATACGCCGCAGCAGATCGGCACGATCGAGGGCGATGCGATCACGAAGAAATGGGCGCCCGCGCTGACGATCGGCTATGCCGGCAAGAACCGCAGCGGCTTCGTCTTCGGCGCGGAGGCAGGCGCCTTCTTCCAGGGCCGCATCCGCATCGGCCGCTTCACCAACTCGACCGGCATGATCAGCGCCGCCGATCTCGAGGAGGAGCGCACCGCCCTCCAGAGCGACGTCAATCATTACAAGGTCTACCCGGTCCTGCGCCTGTCGGCCGGCTACCGCTTCTGATCTCTGGCTGACACCGTATCCGCCGCCCGTTCAGGGCTGGCGGATGCGGCTCCTATCATTTCACCACCGGCAACTCGACATAGGACGCATCCTCTCCGCCATGGAGGATACGGTTGTCGGCCACCACGCCCCTGGCCTCGCTCTCGTTCGGCCCGCCGGTGTTGAGGTTGCGCACGAATTTCGGGAAGTTCGACGAGGTCACCTCCACCCGGATACGGTGGCCCGCGCCGAACTGGATGCTGGTCGCGATCGGGCTGGGCTTGATGGTGTAGGTCTTGCCCGGCTCCATCATCGCCGGCCTGTCGAAGCCGTCGCGATAGCGCGCGCGGAAGATGGTGTCGCCGATGATCCAGGCCGTGCCGTCGGGCGCGACATCCACCAGCTTCACCGCGAAATCGGTATCCTTCGCGCTCGACGACACCTTCAGCACGGCATCGACGAAGCCCGAGACCTCGACGGGCTTGTCGAGCGGCGCGCTGGTATAGACCAGCACGTCGCTGCGCGCCTCGATCTCGCGCTGGTCGAAAGCGCCGGGCACGACGATCCCGCCGTTGCAGCAATCGCCGCCGCCCACCGTCCTCACCGGGTTCATCGGATCGTAGCGATAGGCGTCCGCCGCCTCGCCCGCCGGGGGCGGCGCCGCATCCAGCCGGCCGTCGCCGTTCAGGCTGTTCGCCCGCCCGCCGCTGCGCAGATACAGCCGCATCGTGGACGTGCCCTTGGGCGGCCACTGCTCGGCCGACTTCCACTTGTTCTCGCCCATCACATAATAGCGGACATGCGGGGTGGTCGCGGGGAAGGCCTTGCGGTCGCTCTTCAGCCAGCGATCGAAAAAGCTGAAGATCGCATCGTCCACCGGGAAGCTGGTGTCGCCCATGTCGCGCTCGCCGACGACCGTCTTCGGCCCCATCTTCCAGTACTGGCAATGCGGCATCGGCGCGATCACGGCATATTGGTTGTCGGCCGCTTCCCTGTCGCCGGTGGTGGCGCGGGCGTGGTTGAACAGCTCCATGTTCGGCCCGATCGACACATCATACCAGGTGTTGAACCACAGCGACGGCACGCCCCAGCCCATGTCGTCATGATAGAGCCCGCCCTCGCGCCAGCCCGGATCGGCCGGGGTGCGGTGGATGAACTGCTCGAAGGTGGCGGGCGGCTCGTCCAGATCCGAGAGCAACGTATCGACCGGCAGGTGCCTGATCTGCTTGTTCCAGTCGACCTTGGGCTTGGTCGCGTCGAGATCGTTATAGCCCGCGATCCGCGCGCGGGTTTTCTGGTCGAGCCCGGTGGGGAGTTGCGCGCGCAAGGGATTGTCCACGCCGTACAGCCACACGAAGAACAGGTTGCGCGGTACGCCGCCGGTGTACCAGTTTCCCTGTTCCTGGAAGCGCCCGACCTTGCCGATGCCCGCGCCCGCCGACATCGGCACCATCGCGGCATGGGCCGGATGGTTCTGCGCCGCCAGCGCGAGCTGCCATTCGGCCGAGGAGGAGCAGCCGAGCGTGCCGACCTTGCCGTTCGACCAGCTCTGCCTGGCGATCCAGCTCAGCGTGTCGTAGCCATCGGTCTGCGGCTTGCCCAAAATCTCATACTTCCCTTCCGAGAAGTACCGCCCCCGCTCGTTCTGCACGATGAAGACGAAGCCGCGCTTCACCGCCTCCAGCGCCAGCCGGAAGCTCGTGCCGCGCAACTTGTGCTCGTTATACGGCGTCTTCCACAGGATGACGGGGAGCGGCCCCTTGGCGTCCTTCGGCATGTAGATGTTGGTCGACAGGCTCACCCCGTCGCGCATCGGCACCATCACCGCCGTTTGCGAGGTGGCGGTGTCGCCCAGTTCGGATTGCATCCCCTCCGGGCTGTAGCGGCTGAAATCCTGGGCGAGCAGCGGGCCGTGCAGGGCCAGCGCGGCCGACAGGGCGAGGACGAAACGCTTCATGGCCGGGGCTCCCCTCGGGCGAGATCGGAAAGGCGCCGGGCTTCGGACGGGCGGCCGGGCCTGTCAAGGCGGCGGGGGTTGCGCTCCGCCCCCCGGATGGCCGATCAGGGGCGGGGATCGAACGGGAGATGCGTGTGACGAAAGCGATGTTCGGGCTGATGATCGCCGGCCTCGCGGCGCTGGCCGTGCCGGGCGCGGCGGTGGCGGCCAAAGCGAAGAAGCCCCCGGTCGGCAAGGTGATCCTGCCCCCGCTCAGCTACACGATCGACAAATCCGGGCCGGTGACGGGCGAACACCCCAAGCGCGCCGATACGATCCTGGCGAACTACAGCCTCACCCTGCTCGACGGCACGGTGATCGACAGCAGCTACGAGCGCGGCGAGCCCTCCAGCTTCCCGCTCGGCCGCCTCATCCCGGCGTGGCAGATCCTGATCCAGCTGATGCGCCCCGGCGACGCCTGGACCTTCTACGTTCCGCCCGAATATGGCTATGGCGCCGTCGCGCGGGACAAATTGCCGGCCAACAGCTTCCTGATCTTCAAGGTGGAACTCGTGTCGGTCACGCCTGCGGGTTAGGCGGTGGATTTGTCGGGTCGGGTGTCGGCTCTCGCCCCACTAGCGGACGTTCGCCAATGCGATAAACTTCCGCCATGGATCAAGAGTGGCTGCTTCGAATAGAACACAACCTCGTAGGTAGGTGCGGCTCGATCGCGCGGAGAGAAGCCGATTGGGTGTTCAATCTTGATGGCAGCGGAAGCATCTCCCTCCCTATTCCATGGCGGATCGTTGCCAACGGTCGTATTGCGTTCGCCGATGAGGATGACGGGCAACAGTTCGGCCTGCCCGCTCCGGTCAACGGCGAGGATCTTGTAAATCAACTGCTCGTCGGCCAGGCGATTGCTGGAATCACTATAGACGGGGAGACCGCTGATCTCTCATTGCAATTTGAGGGCAATGTTCGCTTAGACGCCTTCAACTACTCTGCTGGCTATGAGGGATGGCAGATCAACCTGCCTGCTGAAAGTGGTGGAATGTGGGTCATCGCGCTGGGTGGCGGCGACGTGACCGTCTTCGCTGAATGACCGCTTCCCACCAATAGAAGACCATCACCGCGCCACGAGCGACGATTTCAGGTCCACGAATCGGTATATCGAGCCGCGCTGAACTTAAAGCCCGCCGCGCCCTACCACCCGCTCGGCTTCCCCTTGTTCTGCTGGTCCAGCCAAATCTTCAGCGGCGCGAAATAATCGACCAGCGCCTTGCCGGACATGGCGCGGGTGCCCGTCATCGCCTGCAAGGCGTCCGGCCACGGCTTCGACTGGCCCATCTCCAGCATCGCGTTCAGCTTCGTGCCGACCGCCTTGTTGCCGTAGAAGGAGCAGCGGTGGAGCGGCCCCTTCCACCCGGCCGCGTCGCACGCCGCCTTGTAGAATTGGAATTGCAGCACCCGCGCCAGGAAATAGCGCGTGTAGGGCACCGTCGCCGGGATATGATATTTGGCGCCGGCGTCGAATTTGGTCTCGTCGCGCGCGATCGGTGGCTTGATGCCCTGATATTGCAGGCGCAGCGCATCCCAGCCCTTCTGGTAATCGCCGGTCGCGATCTTGCCGGAAAAGACGCCCCAGCGCCATTTGTCGACCAGCAGGCCGAAGGGCAGGAACGCCACCTTGTCCATCGCCTGCCGCAACAGCAGCCCGATATCCTTGTCGGCGCTCGGCACCTGCGCAGGGGAGAGCAGGCCGATCTTGACCAGATAATCGGGCGTGATCGAGAGGGCCACGGTATCGCCGATCGCCTCGTGGAAGCCGTCGTTCGCGCCATTCTTGTAGAGGAAGGGCTGGTTCTTATAGGCGCGCTGGTAATAATTGTGGCCCAACTCGTGATGGATGGTGACGAAATCGTCGCCGTTCACCTTGGTGCACATCTTGATGCGGATATCGTCGGCATTGTCGAGATCCCAGGCCGAGGCGTGGCAGATCACCTCGCGGTCGGCCGGCTTGGTGATCTGCGATCGCTGCCAGAATGTCGCCGGCAGGGGCGCGAAGCCGAGCGAGGAATAGAAGGCCTCGCCCTGTTTCACCATCTTGAGCGGATCATACCCCTTGGCCTTCAGCAATTCGGCCGTGTCGTAGCCGACGTCGCCCGCGCCCTTGGGTGCGACGATATCGTAGATATTGCCCCATTCCTGCGCCCACATATTGCCGAGCAGGTCGCTGCGGATCGGCCCCGTCTTCGGCTGCACCGCATCGCCATATTTCTCGTTGAGCTTCCAGCGGACATAGGTGTGGAGCGACAGATAGAGCGGCTCCACCTCCTTCCAGATCTTGTCGGTCAGCTCGGCGAACTGCTCGGGGCTCATGTCGTAACCCGAACGCCACATCGCGCCCACGTCGGCGAAGCCCAGATCCTTCGCGCCCGCGTTGGAGATCGCGGTCATCCGGGTATAATCGCCCCGCATCGGCGCGCCGACATTGTCGTTCCAGCTGGTCCACATCTCCTGCAACTTCGCCGGATCGCGGGTGGTGCCCATGGCGGCCTCGATATCCGATCCGTTGATCGGCTTGCCGTCGAGCGTGCCCTTGCCCTTGCCGTAGCTTGAGGACATGCGGGTCGTGAGCGTCGCCAGCTCGGTCGCGGCACTCGGCGTGGCGGGGGCGGGCAGGTTGACGCCATTCTTCAGCAGATCGAGCTTGCGCCGCGTATCGGGCGAGAGACCCGCCACCCCGTTGAACCGCGCCGCGCCTTTGGCCCATTGCACGGCCTTCTCGGTGGTCTCGGCGCCCGACTTGGCGGCCAGCGCATCGGTATCGTCGGTGATGTAGGTCGCGTTGATCCACGCCACCCGCGACGCATTCAGCGACAGATCGGCGGCATCCTTCTCGCTCTGCGCGACATAGGCGTCGGCCTCGGCGGCGGTCGGCGTCGCGGGGGCCTGCGCGGCCAGGGGTGCGGCGAACAGCGCCGCGACGATCGCGGCCTGGGAAACGAAACGCATAGGAACCAAGCCCTCTCGACGGATATTGCGGCCGTCAGGATGGGCTTGCGCCACGCCCGCGGTCAAGCGCGCGTCGATCAGCGGATGGAGGGCGGTGTGGTGGCCGATCCGCGCTGTGCGGAGTGGCTCCCCGGGCCTGATTCGAACAGGCGACCATTCGATTAACAGTCGAGTGGAAAGCCAATGTTTTCAACGTCGGTTCTTACATTTTCCCTCTCTGTTCACGGACGCATATCTGCGGCTTCCCGACATTTGTCAGAATGCCGCCTCTTGCCCAATGTTCCGTTTTCGTTCTACCCAATCGTCATGCACGACTCACCATCCCCCGAAGCATTCGCCTATGCCGCCGAGGTGCTGATCTCCTGCGATATGGACGATGATCTGGCGGGCGATAGGATCATCGCCGCGATTGAGGCGGCGGGCCTCGACGATATCGATGAGGACTATTGGATGGATGTCGCCGATGCGGTCGACATCCTCGTGAGCGAATGGGCGGCGCAATGATCTCCGAACGCGAAGAGCGGGCGGCGGTGACTGTGCGAGAACACCTGATCTTCAAGGCGTTGCTGGTCGTGGATGAGGTACGGGAAAACTGTCACGCGACCCCCGTGGCGCCGACGCTCGGCCTGCGCTTGGCGCTCGCGTTCCTCTACTCTCAGAGCGAGGGGCCGAGAAGGCACTTCGACGACTTCTGGCAGGGCGTGAAAGATCCGGGCCGGGATGAACAAGAGTGGGCGCGAAATTATATCCGATCGACAGCCGCGAACGGCTGCTTGCTCGGAATCATTCGGGGGTTCAACTTCAACCCGAGCGTCGACCTGCTGCATATCCTGAAAGACGGGCATCAGGCGCCAAGCCCTGTTCGCGTGCGGCAGTTCTGGGGCGAGGTTGACAAGCAGGTTCGCCTTGGGCGGGCAACGAAGCCGATGAAGGACTGCGGTTGGCTATGATCGACGACTGGGATCGTGAGGTTGAGCTATTCTGGCAGCCGGCCGGCCAGCTCCGCATCTGGCGGGAGAAGATGACGCTGCGCCAGGCGCTCGACGCGTTCGCGTCCTTGCCGCCATCCGTGCAGGATGGCGCGGGCATTGGCCTGCATGATCCGATCGCGGTGGTGATCGAGGGGCGGCCTGCACTGGTCGGATGGTACAATGCGCAGGTGTGTCGCGAGATTGCAGCCTTGATGCCGGCGGGCTTAGAAAGTTGTTGACAGTGTTCCTCTAAAAGTGGAAAAGAGGATCAACGCAGCGGGATGGCCCGCCGCATGGATGGGATAGCCCAGATGATCACCAAGGTTCGCACCTTCTCCGCCTCCAAATTTCTCGCCGCCGCCCGCGAAGCTCGTGAGGACGCGGTTTCGCTGTTCGAGCGTGAGGGCGGTTCGAAGTATATCGCCAACCTGCGCGACGCCTACCGCTTCGTCATGGATGAGGACGACTACATGGTCGCGAGCTATTTTGAGGCAGCCCGCACCGCCGGCGACCTTCGCGCCGAACTGCATGTCGCCGCCAGCAACGCCTACACCGCCGGCGCTTCAGAGCAGCAGATCGATCGGATCGTCACGCTCTGCACCTCGCTCAACGACTTTGCGCCGATGGGCTACACCCGCCTCACCACCACCCAGGCGGACAACCTGATCAATGATCTCCTCCGCAACCGCTGATCGAAAGGGATAGACGATGGATGCCGCCGCTCTGATCGCTGCCAAACGCGCCGCGATCGCCTATGACGCGGACCTGATGGCCCGCCGTCCCGAGGGTTGCCCCCGCGCCGCCTGGAGGATGGAGAACACGAACCCCGCCGCGATCCGCCTGATCGTTCGCGACACGAAGCTCAAGACGCAGCCTCAGCGTGTCATCGTCTCCGACGCGACAGCGCAGTTCGAGGTGAAAGTCTACGGCGACAAGCGCCTGATCGAGAGCATCGACCTGCGCGCGGCCGACGCCGAGCATCGCCTCGCGCGCTATATGCCGGCCTGATCGATGAACGGTTTTCGCGAGGCACTGTCCATGCTGTGCCTGACATTCGAGGAGGCGGCCGAGCTGTTGCCCGGCCGGGAGCCCGGAAGCCTGCTCAGCGTCACGATGATCAAGGACTATGCGCGAGGCAAGAGCCGCGTGCCGGCCGACGTATGGGAGACGCTGGGCAATCTGTTCGAGGCTGTCGACCAGGCGACCGACGAGATCATCGCCGATCAGGGCGAAGCCGATGGCGGGACGGCAACGCTACCGCTCGACGTAGATGTCTGGGCGATCGACCTACCGCACGATTCGCTTAAGCGTGCGGCTTTCGCACGAGCGCGGCTTATCCTCGGGCCGTCGCTCATTGTCGCCGTATCCTAGCTCCCCGGCAACGCCAGCACATCGAACTGCACCCCCGCGCCAGCCGCCTCAGACGGTAGAACCCCCAAGGCAAGCAGCGACTTGTCCACGAAGCATTTGATCGTCGCCCCTGTGGTGGTGACCGTTCCGATCACCGGATAGCAGCGCGGCGGCTTGGTCTCCGTCGATGAGACATAGGGCGTGACGGTCAGTTTCCCGACGCTTGGCAGCGCCGCCCAAGTGACGATCGCGGTCCCCGCCGCACCGGTCACCCCGCTCACCGTGCGGGAGATACGCGGCTGCACGTCGTCCGCCCGGCGGTATACGAGGCTGTTCCCCACAGCCCCGCCGATCATCTCCATGGGAGGCGCGCTGGATGAGGGCTGGGGGATGGGCGCCTGCACCACCGCCGTCGCCTGCGCGGCGGCGGTGGCGGCTATCACAGATTGGTCGATCTGGCCGTTGATGTAGACCTGCGCTCGCGCCGCCGTGGCCGACAGCATGAGCGGGGCGAGGCAAAGCGCGAGCCGGATCATCGATCAATCTCCGGTGAAGCTGCTGTAGACGTGGAGTGCGGCGAGCGCGTTCGCCCCGTTGGCAAAACGACAGCGATAGTTCGCCGCGCGCACCCGGACATTGAGATCGAGGGTCGCACCGGCCGTCACGGCGGCGCCTGCGGCGATGATCCAGAAGCTCCCGTCGTGCGACATGTCGACATAGGCGGTGCCGCCCGAAGCATCGGCCAGGAAGGTGCAGCCGAAATAGGATGCGTTGCCGGGCTGTGCGATAGCGGTGCTGGTGTAGGTCGCGCTCGCCGCCAGCGCGGCGTTGTTCAAGCGTCCACCGGTGCCATTCAGACCGGCCATCTTCACATAGAGGCCGTTGGTGTCGCCGCGCTGGCGGACCGTCGAGATGCCATCGGGCGCAAGCAGGACAGGATAGCTTACACCAAACACGCCAGTGAAACTGATGCTGGAGCCATCCACCGGCCAGCCGCTTGCGGTGATGTCGTTGCCGGAGGGCGCAACAAGCGTCGCGGTGGGCGAGCCGTTCAGGCGATACCAGGCCCGAATGTAGTTACCGGCCGTCGTCGCGGTGGGCGCAACATTGCTGGCGTAGCCCAATACCCCTGCGCCAAGCAGACCGGTGCCGACGGCGCCGCTTGCCGAAGTGACGTCGCGCTGGCGATCCCAACTTGAGCCGTTGTATACTTGGCCCCGGCCAGAAACGAACAAGCTGTTGTAGCTATTTGCTTGAGCGTCGCCCGTAGCCGAATTTATAGCTAACAGGGTGCCAACGGAGTCAGTCAGAAACGTAGCGCCAGCACCCGTCGTGGACATCTGCCAGTTGACCCACTGCCCCGACGTGCGCGCCTGAGGGCCGACGATACCGCCAGACGGGAACAGGGTGGTAGTTGCAGTCGTGCCACCCTGAATAGGAGATGCGACGTTGAACTGACCAAACTCAGGATTGACCGAGATAGCACCGGTGGCGCTGGTCCGCAGCGTCCGCGTCACTCCACCGCTATCCGTACCAGCCACGACATTCGGGTTACCGACAGCGGCTGCGCCGTTGGCAGCTTGGCCACCGACCGCCACTGGCTTCCCGTTCGTCACCCCCTGGACCGCCTGCGCGTTGGTCGCGTCGGAGCCGGGAGCGGCGGTGGTCCCATTGGAGGGGGTCGAGACCGGCAACGGATCGGCGGCGCTGACCGTCTTGGCCTTGCCGTCCGGCCCGGCGAATACCTGCGCCTGCTTGGGCACGAAGCCAGCCGGCGCGGTGATCGTCTCCTGAGCCGAGAGCGGCCCACAGAGACACAGGGCCATCGCGGCAAGGAAGCCGCGCACGAGGAAATCACGCATTGGGGGTGGGCTCCTTGGGTTCGGTCGCCGGCTCGGGCGCCTTGGGCTTGATGATCTTGTTGGCGAGGGCGGTGCCGACGGCCAGGATGAGCTGGGCGAGCGCGGCGGCGAGGGCCTCGCGGGCGAGGCGGCCGATCATGCGGCCTTGCTCCATGCCGCCCACCAGCGGGTTCCGGGTAAGAAACTGCGGGTCCGGTTGTGCCAGCCGCCCACGAAGGCCTTGTCGGGGTCGTTCGGCCCCTCGTTGCTAGCCAGATACTCGTCGAAGGCGATGCGGGCATCGGCCCATCGTGCAGCCGCCTCGGGCTCCCCGTAGCGATCGAGGAAGCCGGAATAGGCCGCCACCGTCTTCGGTCCGATGTCGCCGTCCTGCACGACGCCGATCATCTTCTGCATCATCTTGATCGCGCGATCGGGGCCGGAGCCCCAGCCCTTGTCCATGATGGAAGCGGTGACGCGATTCCACCGGAGCCGGCCGAAACCGGGATCCGTGTAGTAGAGCTTCACGCCGATGCTGATCGCTTCCTCAATCGTGAGGTCGCGGATCGCGATCCGCATCGCCGCAGCCTCCAGCACGACGCCGCGAAAGGCGTTGAGCGCATAGGCGGTGACACCGAACTTGGAGCCGACCAGCGAGCCGACGTTGCGCTGCTGCTTCCAGCCCTTTCGATACGACGCGGGATCGTACCAATTGCCGTTGTCGGCGGGGTGGAGGCTGAGGCCACCCTCGTGCGCGCGGATGTATCCGGCGATGAAGTCGCGGGCGAGCATGGTCACTCCCCCTTCACGCGGGCTACGCTGTCGTCAGCAGCGCGGGCGACGGTGACGAGCTGGGCTTTGGCGGAATGGCTGCGCCAGAGCGCATAGCCCGTCGTGACGATCGCCAGCACCAGGCCGGAGATCAGGGCTTCGTCGGCGTGGCCGATATAGCCCCGGCGGATCAGCCAGCCGGCCAGCAGGGCGGCGGCGTAGCGGGCTGCGGTCGCCAGCATCGCGGGCACGGGGTCGGGATTGACGACCAGCGGGGTGCTGGTCGCCTCGGGGGCGTCGGTCATGTTGGTCTCCCTGTTGGGCTAGGTTGCCGGCTTCTCGTCGAACACGGCGGCTTGGATGATCGCGGCGGAAACACCCGCTTTCTCGGTGGCCTCGGCCACGAGTTGCTGGCCGCGCATCGCCTTCACCTTGGCGGCGGCCTCGCTGGCGCGCTTCGGATCCTGCTCGATCAGCAGGAGCAGGGCGTCGAGGCAGGCGGTCAGATTATTGATGCGATGTCGGTCGAGCGCCCGCTCGGCGGCGTGCTGCGCGTCCTTCTGCTCAAGCACCTTTTCCAGTTTCTCGACGCGGTGGAGCAGGTCGGTGCGCAGCTTTTCCTCCGCGTCGATGGTGATTTTTCGCCACGGATTGATCTGGCGTACGATGATGCCGAGCAGGGCGAAGAAGGCGCCCGACGTCGCCACGGCCGTGATCCAGCCATAAGGCGAGGTGACATGCACCGCGCCGCCCATCACCGCGAGCCTTGGCGGATCAGGATGAGGACGTAGACTGCCAGCGCGCCGCACAGAGCGTAGAGCGCCGCCCACGACGCCTCATCGCCCGGAGCGACATACCACCGCCCGACGAAGCCCACGATCAGAAGCGCGGTGAAGAAGAGGGCGGCAAGGTAGCTGTCGTTGCCGCGCGGCCTGCCGGCCAGCGTCCGCCATGCGCTGGCCGCCAACAGGGCGAGCGGCGGCAGCCACAGGATCAGGCACAGGAGGCGGGTGATCTCGAGGAGCGTCATCACGCCGCCTCCAGCGCCGCAAGCCGCTGCTCCTGGCCGGCCATCAGGAAGAACATCAGCTCATCCGGGCGGATGCCGTACAGGTCGCCCGCCGAGCGCGCCTTCGTCGGGGGCTGCGCGGGTTGGCCAGGGTTCGGCGGCGCGATCATCCGGCCATCCTCGTCCATCACCGCCGGCGAAGGCGGGACGGCGGCGGTACAGGCCTTGGCCTCCACCGCATCCCACTTCTCATAGGTCAGGAAGGCATAGCGGCTCGACGAGGCCGAGGGGGTGATCGGGTCGATCAGCCCGTGCGCCGCCATGATCGCCCACACCTGCTGCGCTTTCACGCCGACATGCAGGCGCGCATTGGCTTCGCCCTTTTCGGCGATGGCATCGAGCAGCTGGTAGACGCCGATCGTGGCCGCGATCTCCCTGGCGGCGGCAAGCTCCGCCGTCTCCAGCGCCCCGCGCCACTTCTTCGTCCGCGCATCCGAGGTGACGATCGAGCCGGAGGCGGCGGCGACATAGCTCCAGCGAAAGCCGCTGGTGCCAAGGGCCACCGCATTGTCGGTGCCCGGCCGAAAGGCGGCGGCCGTGGCCAGCGCCACGTCGTTCGCGCCGACCCGCAGGTAGCATGCGCCGTCCGACAGCGATGCAAGGCCGATCGAGCCGAGGCCGGACGAGATGCGCGTTCCGAACCCCGGCACGAACGCCATCACCGCGAGATTGAGGCTGTAGTCGTTGCGAAGGAGGCGAAGCTGGACGGTATCGTCCACCGCCCGGCCGAGCAGATCGAGCGTGTAGCCGTCGGCGCTGGTATTGAGCCGGGTGAAGTCACTGATGACGCCGCGAACCACGCCGCCCGCAACCAGCGCGAACATGTTGGCGCCGATGCGGTACAGGCCCGTGTCCTGATCGCTGGCGAAGCGGATCGCCGGCGCGGCGACACTGCCGTCGGGGAAGAGCCCCTGGCCGACCCCATCGCGAACATTCTGGTAGCTGTCACGTAGGGCGGAGACTGCAATGGCGAGATCGCGGGCGAAGCTGGCGGTCGGCAGAACCGCATATGCCTGACCGGTGGCGTTGCCCCCCAGGTAAGGCGATACAAGAACGATCTGCGTTGCCGAGACGACATGATCGATCTCGATCACGGACCCATTCGGGCCGACAAATGCCTCCCCGCCGTTCAGATTGGAGACGAAATCGGTCCCGACGCCCGACACAGTCGTCGATCCATTGGTCACGGTGACCGTCCCCGCGCGATACCAGCCCATACTATTCTCCTATTGGATGGTGGTGGCGTTGAAGCCGAAAGCCTGAAGATCGATCGACAGCAGGGTCGCGCTGGCAGTGGCCGCAAATTCGATCTTGATCTCGCGGTCACCCGGAGCGCACTCGCGCGCATGGTACAGCGGCACGATCTGCTGATTATCGAGGGCGCCGTACTCACGGGCGTTGCCGTCGATCGTGATCCGAAACGCCCAGTCGCCCTGCGGCGCGGTGAAGCCCACGACCGCCACACTGCCCCCGATCGTTACAACGCCGCGCTTCTTGACTCCGATCGTGCGCGTCAGTGCGGTCTGCCACACCTGACGGCCCTGTCCGACGAGGCCGGCGTTCACGCGGGCGATCACCGGCACGACGGCCGAATTGTCCGTCAGCATGTCCGCTTCGATGCTGTTCGCCAGCAGCCGGCCGTAGAACATCGCGACGGGCTCGCCATCGACCAGTTCCAGGCCAAGCGCGCGAGTGAAACTGCCGTCCGCCGACTGAAGCCACAGGCCGATCGACGAACCCAGGAGCGCCAGATCGCTGGTGAAGCTACCATCCTCCAACTGCACGATCGCACGGACGCCTGCATAGACGCCGCCGACGCTGGCGATCTGCTGGAACCGCGCGGTGAGCTTGCCGGCCGCATCGGCGTAAGCGGCCTGAAGCGACACCACATCCGCCGAGAGCCCGCCAGCGGCGGCCTGAACGGCCGAGATGGCTTGCGCGTTCGCGCTGTCACCATTCGCTCGGGCGAGGGCTTCCGTCGAGACATCCGCGCGGGTCTTCGCGAGGCCCGTCGCCGGGTCGTTAACCTGGGCGGCCACAAGCGCCACGGCGGTGGCATTCGCGGAGTCGCCGTCGGCACGGGCGTTCTGTTCGGTGAAAAGATCAGCACGGGTCTTAGGCAGGCCGGTCGCAGGATCGTTTACCTGCGCGGACAGCCCTGCAATCGCCGTCGCGTTCGCACTATCGCCGTCTGCGCGGGCTGTTTCCTCCTGGGCGACGCGAGCGAGCGTCGCCGGGAGGCCTGTCGCCGGATGATTGACCTGGGCGGAAAGGCCAGAGATCGCCGTCGCATTGGCTCCATCCCCATCCGCGCGAGCAGTCTGCTCGCTGAACAGGTCCGCCCGCGTTCTGGGTAATCCGGTCGCCGGGTCGTTCACCTGGGCGGAAAGCCCGGCGATCTCCTGCGCGCGAGCTTCATTCTCGCCCGCGAAGACGCTGACCTGCTGATATAGGTCAGCGCGCGTCTTCGCGAGGCCGGTGCCTGGATCGTTGACGATCGCCGCCAGGGCCTGACGGGCGAACGCCTCAGCCTCGATCGCGGAGGCCCGCGTCCCTTCCTCCGCCACAATCCGCGCTTCGGCCGCCCCGAGCCGGCTTTCCGCCGCATCAAGGCGGCTCGTGGTAGCTTGGGTGAGCGAGGTGAGAGCCTGCTGCGCGGAGATGATCGCCGCCTCGGCCTGTCCGGTACGGGCGGCCAATGAGAGCCGGGCCGATGCCTCGGCCGAGAAGCCGGCAACGATGGTCGTGGTGAGATCAAACTGTATCTGAGCAACCTGAGCGCGGGCGGTGCGGGCGTCCTCGTCTCCCGACACGATGGCCCGGAGCGCGGCGTCCGCCGTCAGATCGTCGCCGAACGATGCCTGCCTGATGGTGGTAGACAGACCGGCGATCGAGGTTCCCGCCGAAATCTGCTGCTGCGCCAATTGCGAGATAAGCGAGGCCTGTTGTCCAAGCGCCGCGAGCGCGACCGTGATCTGCTCGGTCGTAACGCTGTCGGCGGTCACCAGTGCGCGCACCTGCTGATCCACCGATGCGAAGCCGCCCGCCATCTGCGCGGCGAGGCGCAGCCGTGAAGCGGCCTCTGCGGAGAGCCCGGCGACGATCGTGCTGGTCAGCTGAAAATGGACGTCAGCTTGCTGGGTGACGACCGACCGGGCCGACGCATCATCCGACAGAATGTCGCGAAGGAGAGTGGTATCGCTTGCGTCCCGCTCCGCGCGCAAACGGCGAATGGTCAGATCGAAGCTCGAAACATCGCCATAGCTGCCGAGGGTCGACTCGATCGCCGAAAGGGTTGTGCTGAGAGCATCGACCGTGGTCTGGTCAGCCTTCGTCGTGATCGTGCCAGCGAGCGCGTCATATTGCGTGCTGAGCGAGGTGACGACGGCCGATAGCCCGGTCAGCGTGGCCGCGTCCGCCTTCAGCGCGATCGTGGCATTGAGGCCGTCGAGCGCGATCTCCGCCGATGTCAGTCGCGCGATGATCGCGGTCAGGTCGGCCACCTGCGACGGGTCCAGTACCGCCAGCGCGATCTGTTCCTGGACGTAATTGACCGTCGCTTTCAGGTTGAGCGTGGCAGAGACCGCGTCCAGCGCCACCGTCACCTGGCTCAGTCGCTCGGCCTGCTGGTCGGTCGCGTAGAGGCGGGCCTTGCCGGTCAGCGGATCGATATAGATCCCCGCATCGCGCATCGCCGTCCGCGTCCGCTCGGCCTCCGCGATGGCGCGCAGCAAGGTGTCGGCCACGCTCGCCTCGGCGGCGGCGATCTGCCGCCCGGCGGCCTCGCGATCCAGCACCTCCACCGTGATGCGATCCGACAGGTCGGGGAGCTTCGTCTCGTTGATCGCCGAGATATCCGCCGTGAGGCCAGGCAGGCGCTCGTCGAAGATTTCATCAATGCGCCCGGTGATGTCGGGCACGGTGATGTCGATCAGATCGCCGACGGCGGCCGTGCGCTGGGCGACCAGCTCGGCCGGGACGCCAGCAACATTCGTACCTGCGGGAGCGCCGACCGTGGCGTTGTCCTCGGGCTTGGTGCCCTCATCATCCGCAATTCCCGACCAGTTCGCATCGTAGCCGGGCGTCGGCAGTGTCGTGCGATCAATTACTTGCAGGCTGGGGGTGGGCGGCGCGGTGCCGGTTTCGCCGAGGCAGAAGGCGTGCTTTGCGTAGGTCTCCGACCTGCTCGTCAGGGTCACCGCGCCCGACGTCGGGTCGAAATGACGTTTCGTCACAACGATGTCCTGCCCATCCATCCCCAATTCCGGGGAGGCGAGATGGAGGCAGTCGCCGGGTTTGTAGCCGGCCGCCTTCAGCTTCAGGGGCGTGATTATCGGGCCGAATTCACGGCTGTTAGCGATCTCGTAGGCTGCGAGTTCGGCGACCTGATCCTTGTCCTGCACAAGCTCCCAGGTCTGCGCGCGGGTGCGCGGCTTTCCGTCCTCCTCTAGATACGTGCCGACGCGCACCAATTCGCCGGGGACGAGCGACCAATCATGCTCTTCCGATCGATAGGTCGGGATGATCCCGTTGATGCGGTCGCGGCTCGCCTGCGTTCCCGTAACTGAAGCGCGACCGATGATGTCTGCCGTGGTGATAGTGGCGAGCGGGGCGCGCGGCTTGTTTACGAGGCAGGAGAGCTGGCCGCCGAGTTGCAGCGGCTCCCCGCCGCCGGCCGCCATTATCTTCTTCAGGATGTCGTATTTGCCGTCGGTGCTGTAAACCACGCCGCCGACGGTCCATTCGTTGACGTCGGCGACGTTGGCGGCGGACACCATCGCCGGCACGTCGAGGGCGGTCAGCGCCATACCGATGCCGAGGACGCGCTTGCCGTTCTGGAAGCGGCCGCGCGCCCAGGTGATCGCGTGGAGCCATGGGTTTTCGGTATAGGGCCAAGTGCTTTCGTCGGCCCACCGCACCGGCCCCACGCCACCGGGATAGGTGTCATCGAGCCGGGGATCCCACGCCCGCGCGCCCTTCAGCACCGCCAGCACCTTCGGCACCCCGGAGGGGTAGACCTTACCCTTCTCGTCATACTTCATGGTCAAAGCGAAGCCAGCGTAGCCGGTCATCTTCGATGCCGCCGACCAACCTGCGGGGTAGGGATAGAAGCCGGTGGCGTGCAGGGCGGGGTCTGTCACGGCGCCGAGCTGCGTTTGCAGCCACATGCTCCCGCTATAGGCGCCCGTCGCCACATCGCCGGCGAAGGTGACCGTGCCACCCTCGACCTGATAGGATTCGACACCTTCGATCGGCCCGCCGCCGCCCCAGACACCGAAGATGGTCTGGAAGGCGTTCGCCGGCTTGCTGCCTGCGTGATCGAAGGTCTGGCGGTGGACCGGCCAGCCGGCCACGCCGGTTCGGCCAAGGATGTAGGGGATGCCTTGGTCTTTGTTCAGGGTGAGACGGGTTTGGTCGCCGGAGGCGGAAGTTGACGGAGCCTTTCGTGTCACGGTGGCCGCGAGGCCTAGCAACCCCGCCCCCACGCTAGCGAGCGTGCCTATCGTGCTTGCAGTTGTTGCCGCAATAATCCCGAGGCCGCCGGCAGCGCCTACGCCCGTCGCGACAAGGGCGACCGCGCCGACAACGATAGCCGCCTTCGCAAAAGCGTTGCTCATAGGGGCATCTCCCTGTGATATCGCACGCTCAAAGGAGGCGGACGATGCGGACGGTATTGGGATTGATATTGGGCGCAGGGCTGTTGATCGGCGCAGGCCCAATCTCGAAGTTCGATGACCACGGGTTAAGCGCGGACTACGTCAGCCGCGCGAAGCTGGAGGATGTCGAACGGTGCCTGATGGATATGAAGGGATGGCTTATCCCTAATGTATATCGCCAGCCCGACAGGCCTGATGACGTTATGCTGATCTGGATCGGCGGAGGCCTTGCCGGTGGCATTGCAGCGGCAAGGGTCGATCTCCGTCGTGAAATCGCTGGCACGCACATCAGGTCATGGATGCCGGCGAAGCAGGTGGAGGCCTGCGCCCCTAAATAGCTGACTAGACTCGGGTTTTATCCGGGCCATTCTCCAACGAGAGACGACTCGGGGAAGCGGCGCGAATGAGGCAGGATGTGGTCACGTTCGGCGGAGCCGATGAGGGCGGCGAAATATTCAACATGCATTTCGAGCGTCCGGCGGGCGATCGGGCGAGCGGCTTAGCTACCTCGCGGATGATCAACAGCGTGGCCGCTTTCTATGGCCTGGATCTAGGCGATGATGCAGCGCGCAACGAGGTGCACGCCCTTCTGGCCTATCGCGACTATGCGAAGGCATCTGCCGAGGCGATCTTCGCCGAGATATATGGAGCCAGCCGAGTTTTCATGCTCGCCCGGTTCATTGCCGCGTTCATCGGGTCACAGGCAAACATAGCCGATGACGTCACCCGTTGGTCGAACAACCGCTGGCGGGCGGGCGCGGACCCCGACACAGCGCCTCGCGACGTCCGTCGCACCAAGCATTTTCCCGCGATTGAGGTGTTCGCGCGTTGCGCCGTCATGGATATGCGTGATGCTGGATCGAAGGCGTTCTAGATTGGGAGGCTCTATAAGATGACCGGTCTTATTAAAGAGGGGCTTTGACGACGGATGAGATCGATTGAAGCTTGGGCCGCCAGCCATCAGGACTGGATTGCGGCGTTCTCTGGTGCCGGCGCGTTCGCTGTCGCCGTCGTGTATCTTTGGGTCGAAGTCCGCTTGGTCCGCAATCGCGCGACTCCCCGGAAGCCGGTTTCCGCGAGCGAGGCCAAGAGGCGGGCGAAGCGCGAGAATGAGCGCGTGAAGCTGTCCGCGACTTTCCTGAATGGCATCGGGATCGCGGCGGTTATCGCGACGGCAGTCATCCCCATATTCAAGACGATCGGGCCGCATCCAGAGCCGGTGTCATGGAGACAGGCCTTGGCCGGAGTTGGCGTAGGTTTCTGTTTCCACCTTTTCGGTCTATGGGTGCTGAGCTTTTGGAGGAGTGAGGACTGATGGAACAGCTTCTGGCTATCGGCATCGTCGCGGCAATGGGCGGCACGCTCCTTGCGCTCTACACCCGCCTCCGCAGCGCCAAGCTTGATCGCGATCTCGGATCGTCCCGCAAAGGTTGATTCGTAGATCGACTTAAGTCTGGGCGGTTGCATAGGCTGCCGGCACTACCCGCCACGCCCTGACCCATTCCAAGGGCTGAAGAACCTCGACTTTGCCGGCGTAGTACCCCAGCACCCGGCCGTTGCCGACTTCGACGGTCAGGCAGCCAAGCCCATTGTCCGACGGCAGTTCGACCAGATCGCCGTCCACCGCAGCTGCCGGCGGGATGCACTCAAGTCCCAGGCTGTCGACAGCCTCCGCCAGCGTGGCGAAACCCCGCGCCGACAATTCCCGCTCGCCCGACCGGATCGAGGCATAGGAACCGGACGGCGGCAGCTTCACCTTGTGGCCCATCTTCCGGAGGTGAAACGCAGCCATGCGGACACAATCATTCGTGCCGAAACGCAAGGGCTTGCCCTTGAAGCGGGCGAGCGTCGCGCGCACCGCCGCGACCCGAAGCTCCATCTCGGTCAGCTTGCGGTCGGTCATGCTGCCTCGAAATTGCCTGCGGAAGCGCCGGACCCGCCGGTCGCGAGCGCGCCAGCCGGAGTGGCGACGCCCCAATAGATCGTCTTCTCGATGCCGGTGATGTTGGCAAAACCGGTTTCACCCGGCCAGATCGACTGGTGGAAGGCGTCCGACAGGCGGGCGCCCTCGTCGTCGTCCAGCAGGCGCTCCATCGCGCTCACGCAGTCGAAATCCACCTGCCGCTGGCCGCGATCGATGGTGAGCGTGGGCTGATCCAGTTCTCCAGAGAACAGTAGGTAGGGGTCCGGCACGACATTGCCGGTCGTCGGATAGACCCCGGCCAGCCAGACGTAGACCGGCGAGCCTTGGTAAGTCGGCGAGGACAGTAGGGCGGCGGCGGTGTCGCTGGGCGGAAGCAGCGAGAAGCCGAGGGCGGGGGCCTCATCGCCCGTTCCATCCGAAATGTCGTCGATCGCCTTAAGCGTGCCGAACAGCGGGTCCGCGCCGCTGAAGGTGTTGCCGTTCCAGAGCAACACCCCGCTGCCCGCGATGAGGCGAATGGTGTGATCCGGTAGCTGAACCTCGATCAGCAGCGTCACCAGCGCGCGGTCGGCGTCGAGGACCGCGTCCATCGCGGCGGTCATCGCGCTCATCAGCGAAGCTCCGTGATCGTGAAGGAGAGGCCCTGGTTGCCAGCTCGCGCGAGCGTCCACCCCTGCGCCGCACCCTCCAGTCGCCCCTCGATCGTCGGCACGTCGAAGATCAGGCTCGCGCCGTCGGCCACCGCCACTCGCAACATCGGCCAGATCGACAGCGTCGCCTTGCCATCCGACCCAACGATGACGTCACCGCCTTGGGTCGCATGGAGATACCGCATCCCCGTGCTGTCCACGACGTTGAAGAATCGGCCTTCGACGATCCGCTCGCCGGCGGTGTAGCCGCGCAGCTTCAGCGTCGTGCCGGCTTGCCCGCCGGTGTCCATCACCGGCGTGCCGGGGCTGCCCATGAGGACGCCCGGCTGCGGGAAAGGCACCCGCGCGGCCTGTCCGATAGCGGCCAACAACCGCGCCACCCAGATCCGGCCATCGGGCTCCGGTCTGAGCCGGGGCGTGGTGATCTGGATGGCGAATCGGTTGCCCATCCGATCGAGCCGGAAGAGGGACCCGCCGGCGATAGGCTCCTGCCACCCGCCGTGATCCACCGGCATCGGGGTTGCCGATTTCGGCAGCGGCGACGTGGGCATCAGGATCATCGGCGGATTGTCCGACGGGCGAGGCGAGCGCGTCGCGTCTCGGCGATCTGCGCACCGCCATAAGCTCCCCGGATCGCGGCCTGGTCGGCCATGGCCTGGATTCGAGCGTAGAGCTCTTCGGTCACGATCGCACCGCGCATATCGAAGGTCTGATAGGTCGGCGAGCCGCCACCCTGCATCAGCCGCCGGGTCTCGGCCGCGCTGGTGACGCGCGAGCCGCGCGGCAGATTGACCAGCTCCTTGCCGTTCTCGTTCAGCCACGCGAGCCCGCCGGGCGCATATTCGGTGCCACTCGCGAAAGCTGGTGCCGAAAGCTGTGCGATCTGCGCGGCCTGGTTGAAGCTGACGGAGCCAGCGCCGGTGATCGCCGATGACACGCCGGTGAGCCCTCGGCCGCCGCCGAACAGACCTGCGAGGGACGTGGCGAGCGAGGATATCGTACCCAAGCCGGACTTCCCGCCGCTGATCCAGTTCTTCAGCGGGTTGATCAGCGCCAGCTTGATCGCCTCGTCTCGAAGCTCGCGCAGCACCCCCTTGATGAGATTGCCGCCCTGGCGCCACGATGATGGATCCAGGAAGCGATCGACGAACTGGACACCTGCGTCCCGCAGCTTCTCCATCTCGGGGCTCGCGGTCTTCGCGGCCATGGTCACGGCGCTCAGCCGCGCTTCGATCGACTTCTGGAGGCCGTCGACGGCAATGCCGTCGAGTCCGCCCGCACCAAGAAGGGTGCTGCTGAGCCGGCCCCTGCTGGCCTGTCCGGCGGCTTCGAAGGACCGAAAATAATTGTCGCTGAGCGCGCGTCCGGCGGCGGCGGCATCATTCTCCGCCGCCGCATAGGCGGCTTCGGCAGCGTCCCCGGTCAAGGCCCTTGCGATGTCTGCCCGGCGCTCGGCGAGGACCGCCGCGATATTGGCGCGCCCGTCCGACATGGCGCGCTCGGCGGCGGAAAGCGGGTCTCCCTGCTCGGCGAGCCGCTTGACCGCATCGAGCAGCTGTTCATGCGCGCGGGCGGCATCTCGCGTGTCCTTCGCCAGATCACGACGCGAAGCGGAGGCGGCGCGGTCGCTGGCGATGGCGCTGTTCAGGGTCTCCTTTGCTGCGGTCAGATCCGATCGATACTGTGCAAGCGCGTCACCGCCAGCGCGAACCGCCGCCGCCTCTCGCGCCTTGACGATGCCCAGCTCCGCGCGGGCGCGGGCCGTGGCGGTGGTCGCGGTGGCAAGATCCGTTTCCCTGCCAACCAGGGAGGCGGTCGCCGAGCCGCTCTCTCGCACGGATTTCACCTCGGCGTCGCGTTGCTTGGCCGCTTCGGTCAGCAGCTGATTTAGCTTCTCTTGGGTGGGGATCGCGCCGCTGCTGTAGGACGCGCGCAGCATCCGCACCCGCTGATCGTATCGCTCCGTCGCTGCGGCGGCCTTATCCGTCGCGCGCGTCACTTCGCTCAGCGCGTCGGTGAAACCGACGTCACGCAAGGCGGTCTCCGCCATCGTGATCGCGGCTTCATTGATCCTGATCTGCCGCGCCAGAATGGCGTCGCCCACGGCGGCAGACCCGGAAGCGCCAGCATCGCCGCCGCCGCCATATCCTCCATATGCAGGCTGATTACTGTTCTGTTCGAGCGTGGCCGCCAGCACTGCGCGGACAGCTAGCGCCTCCTTCAGCTGCGCCCGAGTTGCTGCCTCCGACAGGGAAATCTGCTGCTGCTTCGTTTTGGCAAGTCGCCCAGTCGCCTCGTCCAACGAAGCGGTCGCCTTCTGAAGAGTGGCAAACGAAGAGGCTTCACCCTCCGCTGCATCACCGCCGGACAGCATGATGCTGGCGAGACCGGTCGCAAGCGTAATCGCGGCGGTGATCGCGACACCGTAGGGGCCTCCCATGAATGTCGCGAACTTGGCGAACTTGCCGGTGGAGGCCTCGGCGCCGCTCCCCATCGCTGCAATGGCGCTCAGCGCCTGTGGAGCCTGCTGTGACAACGCCCGCAGAACCGACGTGCCGCCGGTCACCTGAACGGCGAAGTCCTGAAATTGAAAGCCGACGTTCTGGATGGCCGCGCGACGCGCATTGTCGTTGGCCGCTCCCTTGACCTGCTCGGCACGGGCTTGTGTGAGCGCTTGGGTGGAGCGTCGCACAGCCTCTGCATGCTCGGCTTCGGTGATCTTGTTCAGCCGCAACAGGTTATTCGCGGTAGCGATCTCCTGATCGTAATTCGCCTGCGCGACGCGGAGCGGGTTCAGCGTGTTGAGAAGCGCCTGCGCCTGCCGCTCGGCATCCGCCAGATATCGGGTGTACGCCATCGCCGCAGCGTTCTGGTCCTGGCCGATCCGGTAGCCGCCTGTCATTGCCCCCAGCTTGGCACCGGCGGCGTCGCGCTGGTTCAAAGCGCGGTCGATATCCCGGTTCGCCTGTTCATACTGCGCCACCAGCTTGCGCGCGGCGGCCTTGCCCTCAGCATTGATGGCCTCGAAGGTGTTCTTGACCGAGGAATCGGCCTCCATCCCGAGACGAAGGGCGACGCTGCCGGCGGTGCGTGCGGCCATCACTCACCCCCTTCGTCATCAGGTTCATCCGGCTCGGCTTCAGCGCCTATCAGCACGCAGGCTTCGATATCCGGGAGCACGTCGGCGAGCAGATCGAGGTCAACCCGCCGGGCGGCGCCAACCGCCATCACCGCTCCGAAATCGAGCCCATAAGGGCCAGCGATCGACGCGCGCAGCTGTGACCCGCAGGTAGCGATTACGTCCCAGACCGCTTCGGCTTCGTCGGTGAGACACTCGTGCTGTCGGTACTCGCAGGGGTCTGCGGGGTCTGCTGCATCGTCTCGTCCTTCACATCGGCCCACACGTCCTGCGTCGCAGACGAGGTGGCAGTATCGCTCGCCGGCGTCGCCTCCGCTCCAGTGCCATCGAGCGAGCCGGCGAAGCCGTTTCCCTCCGCGTTCCGAATGAAGAACGGAGTGGTATAGACCGAGCAGGCGGCGGCGAACGCAAGCGGATCGGAGAGGAAGAGCTCGACCGCCTCCGGCGTCACGGCGACGGGGTCGCCATGGGCATTACCTACGCCCTCCCACGCCATGATGCCGCGCCGGATCAGCTCGCGCGACATTTCGTCGCTGGCCTCTTCCTTGTCTTCGGCATCCGCGTTGAGCGCGGTCAGGCATGCCTGTTGCGCGGCGCGAAAGGACTTCGGCCCGATCGGGGCGAACTGGACACGGACGCCGGGAAGGACGTCGAGCCATTCGGCCTCGGGCATCTTGGGGGGAAGGCGCAGCATCAGTACGAGGCTCCCGAGACGTCGTTGGTGAGGACGGCGGTCACCGCCGCGCCGGAAGCACCGGATGCCTGCCAGCTGAACTCGACCATGATCCCGTTCGGGCCTGGAATCGGCTTCTTGGGCTTGGGCAGGAACACACGTTGCACGTTGAAGGAGAGGCTGTGCGCGCCGATGGCCCACCCGAACGACAGCGACACCGGCGTCCCGTTGGTGGCGGCGGTGAGCAGTGTCGTATCCTTGAAACGGACGCGGATCGTGCCCGTCATCCCGACCATGCCGGGGTCGCTGTCCTCGATTCGCCCGTCCGACTTGATCGTCTCGACCTTCTCGAGCGAGTTCGAATAGGCGAAGTCGGCGGACACCACCGACCCGAGGGCGGAGCCACCCTGGCTGACCTGCCCTACCGCCTGCGGGAAGCGCGCGACGACCTTGGTCGACGGCGTCCCCGCGACCGTGGCGCTGACTATATCGGTCTCGCCGATGCAGATCAGGCTGCACGTGGCGTTGAGTTGTCCCGAACGGGACATGCCGATGCGCATCTGATTGCCTCGCGCGCCCCGATTGACGCTGAAGGCAGGCACCTCGGGCGAGCCGATCTCGATTGACATCGAGGGAAGGGTGGTCGCGCCCGACGTGAAGGTGTGCACGTAGGGACCGCTGCCGCTGATCGTCGGCGAGCCGAAATAGAGCTTCAGCCAGTACCAGAAGTTGCGGGCATCCACCGGAACGACGATGTCGCCATCGTTGGTTGCCACGTCCGGCGTCGGATCCTGCATCTCACGGCCCTGGCCGAGAAGATCGCTTTCGATCAACGGACGCTCTTCGCCGAGCGTGTGGCTGACGAACGGGATGCTGAAGAAGCCGGAACCCGGCACGGTGCCGGGCGTCGTCTCGAACGCGCCGGCCGCTTTCGCGTTGGCGCCACGGGCTCGTGCCATGTGGGTCTCCTAGAGTGGGTCGGTGGTCGAATAGATGGCGGTGAGCACCGCCTGGGCCTGCCGCGCGGACGATGCGCCGAGCGTGAAGATGTCGCCGATGGGCGGCGCATAGGCGTCGAGATGATCGACAAGGCCGCCGAGCGTGCGGTTGGCCTTGATCGCCGCCGCGATGTCGCTGAGCATGTCCGCAACGATCATCGCCGCGCTGTCGCCGCTGGAACTGTGCGGCGCCGTAATCGTCACCGGGAAGGCGTGCTCGTAATTGTAGGTGAGAGGCGAGAGGTCAATTTCGGGGTCGCCGGGGTCGCCATATTCGATCTCGACCCGGCCGCCGGGCGCCAGCCGCTCCGGCGCGACCCGATCACCATCCGCCTCGATCACATCCACATCGGAGGAGGGCAGGGCGGTACGTATCATCAGTCGAAGAGCGGCAAGGATGTCGAGCTGGCGGCTCATCAGCGGCTCCATTCGGCATCAAGAAGCTGGGGTAGGGACGCGGCCGCGCGATCAAGCGCCCCTTGCAGATCAAGTTTCTTCGGCACCTTCACCGAGGCAACGAGGGTGAACATGACGACCGACTGCGGCTGCTTGGTCGGCGACTTCGACCGGCCCTTGCCCGCTAGGGCCGCAGCGGATGCCCGGCGGAAGCTATTGGTGCGGTCGCGCTTCACGAGCCCGTCCATCACGAGATAACCGACGGCACGCCCTCTGATCTGCGATCCCTGCGCGCTAGCGCGCCAGATCGGGCGAAGGCGTTGGCCGTAGCGCGCCTCTACCTCGATCGGCGTCATGGCCCGCGCCTGCCGATCCTGGCCGCCGCTCCGCTTGCGCGGCGCATCTTCGGTGGGGATCGCCAGCAACCGCCGGCCCGCCCTCGCGACGATCGTCACGCCACGCGCGTAAGCGTCGATGATCGACGGGGCTTTGCTGAACACATATGCCGCCGGGCTCATCGTCGGTCGATTGGTCGGATAGACCTTGCCCTGCCACGTCTTGGCGAAACGCTCACTGAAGCCGGCGGCCAGAACTTGGTCGCGCAATTCCTCTTTCAGCCCAGCTTCCGCCTGCTGCATGGCCTTCATCGCGGCCATGCGGGCGCGGATTGATGTCTTCTCGATCGCTTCGGCGAAACCGGTCGCCGTGGCGCTGGCCCGGATCATGCCGCTTCGAGAGCGCAGTTCCAGGCCACACCCTCAACGTCGAGGGTGGGGTCGCCTTGGATGACATAGTCGACGCCGGCGATGGTGATCCCGTCTCCGCGCTGCGGGTTGGCTACCGACGCCCGAAGGACCTGCAGGCCGTTGCCCGCCAGAACGATGTTGCCGATGACCTCGTCGGACTGGTCGCGGATCACGCGGATCGCGACCGGCGCACCGCCTGCGGGGGTGAATACCGCCGCCACAGCAAGCGGGCTCGCAAAGAGAGCTGCTGCTGCCGTGGCGAACGGGTCGGTCATAACTAGGCGACGACGCCGAGCTTGACACGGGCAGTCGCGTCACCGGAGGCGGCGGCCTGCGTGGCGACACCGATCAGGGTATTGCCGCTGGCCGTGGTGGTGACGACGAAGTTGGTGTTGTCCCAATAAAGCTTGGCGCCTTGGGTCACCGCACCGGCCGCCTTCGGCAGATCGAACACGCCACGCGTGACGCCGGCCAGCGCCGCGCCACTGACAGCGTCCACCGACGCGACTGCGAAGATGGAGCCGACGAGGAAGGCCGCGCCAGAGGTGAGGTTGCGCGGGGCGACGAGATCGAGATTATCGCCCTGCTGAACGAAATTCTTCATGGCTTACGCCTCCTTGCCGGCCGCAGCCGGCTTCTTCGTGGTGTCCTTCTCGAGCGACCCGCTTTCTTCGAGGCGCTTGGCCTCGGCGTCGGAGACGGTCAGCGGGTTCTCGACCGGATAGCGCAGGACATCGGCGATGATCGCCGGCCTGCAGAGGTTCACTTCCTTCATGGATATGCTCCTTGCGTCGCGGCTCAGTTGCCGGGGTTCTTGTAGGCGCCGCGCCAGTCGATGGCCTTGCCGCCGAAATCATGGCGGCCCTTCCATTCGGTGCCGTCGACATCGAAGCCGGTGCGGGTGTCGAGGAAGACCTCCTCGCAGCCCGCCAGGAGCAGGGCGAGCAGGGTGGGGATCGCTGCCGGATCGGCGATGAGATACCAACTGTTGTCCGTGATGCGCGGATCGACGATGATCTGCATCCGGCCCGCGAAGGGATTCACGCCGCTGTTCGTATTCGGCACGATCTGCGCCATGAACTGCTCGGCCTCGGTCTGCTTGGCGGGGCCGACCACGAGGAACTTGGGGTAATTGCCGCCGATGTAGCGGCCACCCTCGCCCTTCTGCGTCATCATCGCCTGCCGGCCGAGCGCGAGGCTCGCCACCGTGATCGGCTGCCCGCTGGCGGCCAAATTGCCGTGCGCCGTCGAGAACAACGGATTGCCATCATAGGTGTTCGGGTTGCCGTTGAGCAGCGCGTAGATGGTGTCCGATTCCAGGTCGGCGGCGAGGCGACCCATCTCGGCCGGGACTTCGGCGAAGATACCCGCATCATCATTGATGATCGCCTGGCGCGTGATCGCGAAGATACCTCCGTAGGTGCCCAGCTTGAAGCTGTCGCCGGTATCGCGCGCGGTCAGGCGCTTGAACTCGGCGTTTTCCAGCACCGCCAGGAATGGCGAGAGGGCGGACAGGCTGACGAGCGTCGCGGGCTTGAAGTCGGGCAGCGTCTTGCGGCGCACCAGCGGCCAGAACGTCTGCTCGGCGGCGACATAGCCATCGCGCATCGACTTGTTCGCCGTGTTGGCGAGCGCCGTGCCAAAATCGCTGGTGGTGTGCGCGCCGTAGCGGGTGCCGGTCGCTTCGACGAAGAGATCGACACCGCGCAGGCCGACGCTGCTGCGACCTTGGGCTTCCAGAGCGAACCGGGCCATCTCGGAGAGGCGCATACCTCGGAAGTGTCGGGCCTCTTCCGGCGTCTCCGACGGACGCTTGCCGTGCGAGAGGATCGCCTGCTCGATCGCCGAACGGAACTTCTCGCCCGAAGCGACCGGGTTGCCGACCTTCACGCGCGTGTCGTTGTTGTCGATCGGCTTCGGGGCGGCGGTGCGCTTGGCATATTCCTCGGTCACCGCCTCGAGCAGCGACACTTCGGTGAAGGGCGTTGCGGCGTGGCGCTTGACGAGATCGAGGGCAAAGTCGGCGCCGAGCTTGTCGGCGCGGGCGATGATCGTGTCAGTGCTGACTGCGCGGACTGCCGGCGTCGGATCGGCGACGGGCGCAGGCGCGGGAGCCGGAGCGGGTTCGGCCGCCGGCTCGATCACGGGATCGGGCATGGTTTCTTTCTCCTGGGGGGCGGCGGCGCCGCGGATGATGCAGGGGTGCGTGCCGCCCTGTTCGGCGCTCCGGGCGCGCACCTGCGCGCCGGCATCGAAGGGCACGGTCACCATCGAGAGCTCTACGGGCTCCCAATCGGTGGCGAGGAGGTGCGGATAAGCGCCCTCCGTCTCCGTGCGAAGGTAGGTGAAGACGTTATATCCGACGCTCACAAAACGAATGTGGCCGTCGATGATCTTCTGAACGGTGTCGGCGACGTCGGGCGTTGTGGCGAGCCGCACGCGACACACGCCCTGCGCGCCGTTGACGCTGGCCGACGCCGGGAGGACGGATCCGAGAACGCTCCGCAGCGTGTACTGCTCGTGGCTATCAAGGAGACAGATGCCGGCGTTCATCCGGTCCAGGCGCACCGCCTGCGGCTCAACGCTCAGCTCCTCGACATAGAAAGTGCCGTCCATCCAGTCGAAGCGCGTGCCCGCCGCGCCGGTCGTCCAGCAGACTTCAATCGAATTGTCCTCAGCCCGGTATGAAGAGGGCCGCACTTCGGCGGCCCGCAACATCATTGGCGCGGGGGATGCCCGCTCTTGGAAGTCAGGCATCTTCGTCATCCTTTCGCACCGGCGCATCGGCTGCCGGAGCACCGGGCTGGGCCGGCTCGGGTAGGCCGCGCGCCTCATCTGCCTTGCGGTCAGCGGCAATCTCGTCCTGCAGTTCGTCGTAACCATAGCCCGCGGCGGTCACGATCTTGCGGCGGCTGTTCGTGCGGTTCGCAATCTCGGCCGCGTCGGCGTTCGCCTCCTTGAGCCGGTCGATCGATTCGAAAGGCGGGGGCGTCCACTCGATGGTTGCCCGCGCAATCCCGGGACCTCGCCCCGTCATATCGTGCGCCTCGCACCACCAGGACCAGATCACGTCCAGACAGCGAGGGATGAGGTGCAGATACTGCAGCCGGCCGACGAACCGCTTCTTGTTGAGCGCGCCAGCCTTGAAGCTGCTGAAATTCACGTTTGAGAGGTCGCCGGTCGCGTCCTCATAGGTCGTGCCGGCGCTACCAGCGGCCACGCGCAGGCCGCCCCACTTCATGAATTCGCCCATGCCGCCAAGCGCCTTGGGCTCTCCGAAAGCAATCGTCTCGCCGGGCCGAAGGCGGGTTAGCATCCCGGGCGCCAGGCTCTCTGTGTCGAAGTCTCCATCGGCGCCACGCTGCACGGCGCCGACATCGCCATCATCACCCTCGGCCGGCGTGATGAAGCCCGCGAAGCAAGCCTCGATGCGCTTTCGCATCGTCTCGGCCTCGAGATAACCGTCGATCTCCTCGATGGGATCAAGGATTGCCTCGAAGAAGCTACGGCCCCGCCGGCGGCCCGGCTCATCTCGGCGAAAAAGGTGAATGACGTGCTCTGCCGGGATCCGCTGCGTACCACCGAAATTGCCGGCCTCCCGGCTCGTGCGGAAATGGTACGCTACCGGGCGATGATGGCTGTCGTACTCCACGCCGTCACGGACGCGCCCGCCGAGGAAGCCCGCGCCCAAAGTGGTGTCGAGCATATCGGCATCGTTGACCTGAAGGCGCAGAGGGTTGCCGGGCGCCTTCTTGTCGATCAGGCGTATGATGAACACCTCGCCGTCGACGAGCAGCGTGCGGGCGATCAACTCTTGCAGGCCGTAGAGATCCAGGACCTCGTCGTGATCGCAAACGGCGATCCATGCCTTCCAATCAGCGACGATCCGCTTGTTCGCCTTCGGGATGCCCGTGATCCCCCAGCCGATTAGGTCATTCAGCAGCGACGACAGCATCTTCACCCCGAATGGGTTCGACACCATCAGATCGCGAATCCGCGCGCGGTCATCGCGGGAGTGGGGCTTGTCTTTGCTCCGCTCAAGCCGCCGCGCGGCGGGATCGTTTCGCGACCAGCTATCGACATACCGCTGCTGCGCCACCGCAAGGGCGCGGTCGGCATGTGCGCGCGCCCGCCGGGCGGCGGCCTGGGGGGCCACCGCCGCGAAGGCTTCACCCATCCAGCCCATCAGCGGCCGAACACTACGCGGGTGACACGTCGGCGGGGCGAAATCTGGCTTGCCGCCGCCGCGACCTCCGCCTTCATATCATTGCGCAAGGCCCGCATATCGGCGAGGCTTTGGTAGCGAATCTTGCGGCCGTCGGCGTAAGTGACCTCTTGGATGCCGCCAGTGATGGCAGAGCTCAAAGCATCGAGGTCGGCTTGATTGTAGGCCATCAGCGCCTCCTCTTCACCCAATCCGATCGGGGTGGGCTGATCCATTGCTTCTTGGCAGGCGGCGGCGGGGGCAGCGGGTCCGGCTCCAAGGCTTGCGGAGAGCTCGTCGCGGGCTCGGACGCCGGTCGGTCATATTCACCCTTGGCCAGCGCCCAACGACTGAGCGACCAGCGATCGGCGCCCAACGAGATCGCGACCGCCCGGGCATAGACCGCGTTGTCGAGCGCCTCGTTGCGGTCCCGCGTCTTGTGCCATTCCCGCCGGAAGCCGCCCTTGCGTTGCTTGATCAGCCGCAATTCCTCGGCGACAAGCTGTTTGATCCATTCGTCGCCGGTGCCGTCGGGCAGGAACACGTAGCCGTCGGGATACTCTTCCCCGTCGATCGGCTTCTCCAGCGCGAGCTGGCCGTACAGCTCCATCTTCAGCATCGACGTGCCGATGTTCCAGAGCCGCACGCCCCGCTTCATCTTGCGGCCGTTGACCGTGACATCCTGCCAGGATGGCTGGCCGATCGCCTGTTGCGCGGCGATGGCCTCGCGCCCCTTCACCGCCATGACGAAGCCGGGATGCCGGCGCGCCCAGCGGTAGACCTCCATGGTGTTTTCGCCATCGCCGGAATCGATGGCGACGCGGGTCAACCGCATGTTCCGGCCGTCCTCGGTTCGCCATTCGCGGCCGACCTCAGCGTCCAGCTTCTTCCACGTTCTTTCATCGGCGATCGGGCCGAAGACTTCGATCCGCTCTACAAACGCTCGCCGCCGACCGGGGCCGAAGGCCCATATGTCGACGTCGATGCGGCCGCCGCCGCCGCGCTGCACGTCCGCTGCCGCAACCAGCAGCCCAGCCCATGCCGGCGGCGTGCCGAGCTTCATGGCCATCTCCCGACGGTCATATAGGCGCTGCCATTCCGGCGCTTCGCCGCTCTCCGCGAAAGCCTCGCCGAGCACCTGATTGACAAACGTCTTCAGGAGGTTCGGATCCTTCCGCACCTCGATGAACTCGCGGGCGATCTCCAACCAAGCTGCGCCGGGAAACTGGCTATAGGCGGCCCATATGTGAAATGACCGATGGCGCGGGCCGGCATCGGGATTGTGCGCCCGCCACTCGCCATGTTCGTCCATCCACGGCTTATGCGATTCCTCGATCTCGCAGCCGTTTTCGCATTGATACCAGGCCCGCGTCGGCCGCTCTCTCGGCCCCCACCGAATGCCCGCCGCCGATCCATCGCCGAACACCAAGATCTGCATGTGGCCGCAATGCGGGCAAGGGACGTAGCGATATTCCTGGCTGCCCTGCTCGAACAGAGCATCGATCCGGCTGAAGCCCTTGATCTTCGGCGTCGATCCGGCGGCGTTGAATGCGCGCGGCGAGGTCAGACTGCGCTTGAACGCCAGCCGGGCGGGGTCGCCCTCCTCTCGGGCCGACCACGGATAGCCATCGGGCTCCTCGAGCAGCACGTCGTCAGCGGTGACGCGGCGGAATTCCTTCGGGCTGTTAGCGCCCTTGATCTGGATCCAACCGCCTTTGTACCGCTTGGCCCGGATCTGGTTATCGCGGTGTCGCGCCTTGAACGTGGCGACCGCGCGCACCGCCGGCCATTGCAGCACCGGGTCAAGATCGTCCCGGCTATACTTCTCGGCGTCGTCGATTGTGGGCTGGTAGATCAGCGACCGGGCCGGATCGACGCTGATCCGATAGCCCAGGAAGCACTGGACGATCGTCGAATAGCCGATGCGGCTGCTCTTCCTGACCGACACCTGAGGCGTGGCCGGGTCGGTGAAGGCGTCGGCAATCCCGTTCTGGAAGGGGAAGGGCCGGAACCGAGCGCCGTTATCGAGCCGTCCCTCCGCTGCCATCCATTCCGATAGCGGAACCCGCTTCTTCGGTTTGAAGGCAGCCCACCACTCCCTGACCGCAGAGGCGATAGCGACGCCGGCAACAGCGAATGTCCTACTCTTCTCCGTCTTCTCCGGGGGTGTCGTCGTCATCCACGCCCCCGCCCATCGCCTCCTCGACCCGCGTCATGCTCAGTTCGTCGAGCGCATCGGTGACTGCGACCTCGATCCGCTTGCGCAATTTCTCATCGCCCTTGGCCACCAGGCCGGGGATCTGCATCAGGCGGGATACGGCCATCGAGATCACGCCAACGACGGCCATCGTCATGTCGGGCAGCGACGCCAGCTCCCGCCGGCGCTCTGCATTGTCCATCGCCTTCTCGTCGGCCTGCTCTTTCGCAAGCCGCGCTCGCTCCGCGCTCAGATCCAAATCGTCGCCGGCATCCCGTTCGAGCTTCTTCAGCCGGAACGTGACGTAGGCCTCGACATATTCCTCGGCGGTGGTGCCGGGGCGAGGAAGGTCTCCCGCCTGCATCCGGTCGCGAACCCAGCTGTCGGACATGCCGACCAGCCAAGCCACTTCCGCTCTTGTCAGGGGGACAGTGTCTATATTGGAAACTGCCGCCTCCCATTATTTGGAAACGGCGGAAATCCGCCAAATCTATTCTGAAGGCGGCGGCACCCTATGCAATCTCGCGCCTAGCCAGAAACTGCGCCTCTGACACCCGTATTGATCCAGATGCGCGGAAGGACCCGAAGGGGCGGGGCTGGCGCTCACCCGGCCCGTCCGTCATGAGGGTGGACCCGAGAACAGGAGATGAACATGAAGGACATTCCCGGTTATCCGGCGAATCCGCTTGGTCGCGATGCCGCAGGGGGTGAGAACCGCTACGGCCTATCCGCTTGATGAACGTCCATCAGCGCGCCGATGACTTCCGCCGCGAGGACGGGCGAGATCGCATTGCCCGCGATGCGCCAGAGACCCACTCGGCCGGGAAGCCCATCAACCAGCAAGGGTGTGCCGGGTTGGGTGCGCCGCGCTTTGCCGTCGTGACAGACGATCCACTCGTGATCGGCCCACCAGCTTCCGTTGCGGCCGTGATGTGCATCTGCATGTCGAGCGGCGTCCCCATGCCACCCTTTGTCGGATGCCGGAGCTTCATGCGCTCGCGGTGAGCCATCCATGCCTCCGGCTCCTGCCCTGAAAGGGTGGTTGTCGGCGTCACCCATGATGCCGCTTGATGCATCTGCGCCGGCATTGGCTGACCGCCCGCTCCGAAGCTCTGGTTCGGCCCGCCCTTCTCGCCGTCCGACGCGCGAGGCGTGCTCCAAGTCATGAGCCCGTTCAACAGCGGTTCGTTCGAGCGAGAGCCGCTGCGCGTCTTCCTGCCGCCCTGCACATCCGCCACTGTCGGCGTCGGCCAGTGCGACCCAGTAGAGGCGTTGTCGGATATGGGGGGCGTCCACGGCGCAAGCCGGGATATCGACGCCCCGCCCGGCGTATCCTTCTCGCGCCAGATCAGCGCGCACTCCGTCGAGCCAACCGTAGCCAGCCTTTCCCGCAACCTGCTCTCCCACGACGACAGCGGGCCGTCTGGAACTGATGAGGCGAAAGAAGTCGGGCCACAGATGCCGAGCATCGTCGACACCGCCTCCCTTGCCCGCGACCGAGAACGGCTGACATGGACACGAGCCGGTCCACAATTCTCGATCGTCGGGCCATCCAGCCAGTCGAGCTGCGACGGACCAGAGTCCTCCGCCTGCGAAGAAGTGGCACTGCCTGTATGAGCGGAGGTCATCGGGCTGAACATCCTTGATTGATCGTGTGTCCACATCACCAGGTGCGATCACGCCGTCATCAATGAGCGCTTTCAGCACCAGAGCCGCATCGGGATCAATCTCATTGTAATACGCGACGGCCACAAATGCGCCTCCAAGGTGATATCTTGTTGCGACCTTAGATGATATCACCTACGGGTCAATAGAAGATATCATCTTGGAGGATGGTTTGACCGAATACATGATATCACGCACACATCGTCCGGTGGGGCAGAAGCGAATCAATCACGAGCAGATGCCAGCGCGGCTGGCGGAGGGCACCCTTGCGAGGATGGACGCGGTCCTTGTGCCGCCTGAGAAACGCGCCGAGTTCGTCAGGGTAGCAATCGAACGAGAGATAAAGAGGCGTGAAAAGGCGGCGAAATGAACTGGTTGCGACTTGATGGCTTCGACGTTGGCGATCCTCGCGAGATCCGCGACGAGGACGGCCGGCTGACAGAAATTCAGGTCGATTGCGTCCCGAACACGTTCGACGTCGACCTCTGCTGCCTGGCCCGCAAGCTGGTGAAGAACGGCACGCGGATCGTGAAGTATCGCGACCTGCGCCTTGATGCCGCGCCGACCTTTCTGCACGTCACGCGCCAGCAGTATCAGTGCAAGAGCTGCGACAGCACGCTCTACCAGGGCGTCCCGCACGTCGACGGCAAGCACTTCATGACCGAGCGCCTGCGCGACGCGGTCGTGCTGTCGTCGATCAAGCGGACCTTCGCGGATGTCGAGCACGTCCACGGCGTCGATGAGAAGATGGCCCGGCTGCTGTTTCGCGCCCATGCTGACCGCGAGCTGCTGAACTACCGATACAAGGCCCCGCGCGTCCTAGGCATCGACGAGAACGCGCTGATGGGCGACCAGCGTGCCGTGATCTGCGACGTCGAGAAGGGCCTGCTGCTCGACATGCATCCGGGCTGCACCCAGTCGGACGTGCGGCGGGGTCTGGACCGCATGGAGAACTGGGGCAACGTCGAGGTGTGGTGCCAGGACATGGCCGGCCACTACAAGGGGCTGGCCAAGGATCTGTTCCCGAAGGCCGCGATCGTCGTCGACAAGTTCCACCTGCTGAAGATGGCGAACCATTGGTGAGGCGTCGTGCGCCGGGCCGAGACGCCCAAGCTGCCGGGCGAGGTGAAGAAGAAGATGCCCGGAATGGTCCGGTTGTTCGACAAGCACTGGGAGACCATGACGGACCGCCAGCAGGACCGGGTGGCCGAGATACTGGAGATGAGCCCGCGCATGAAGATGGCGTGGACCATCAAGGAATCGTTCTACTACTTCTACGACGCACCCAACCGCGAGGACGCCGAGAGCGCCTACAAGCAATGGGTCCAGTTCGCGAAGGCCGACCAGCACGAGGTGTGGAAGCCGCTGATGCTGACCGTCGCGCGCTGGCGGAAGGAGATTTTCAACTACTTCGACCACCCCTACACGAGCGGGATGGTCGAGCGGATGAACCGGTCGATCGGCGACATCAACCGGGCTGGCAATGGCATGGATTTCCAGACGCTGCGCGCCAAGGCAATCCTGCGCTACAGCCACCTGATCCCGGACTGGCGCTTCCACATGCACTTCGTCGAGATCGGCACCGACTGGCTGGACGAATACCTCGACGAGGACGCGCACGAGGAGGACGCCCTCTATGACGACCGCTACATGATCGGGTCCGGCTTCGACCCATCAATCTTGGCGGCCGATCTGGAGGCAGGCACGTTCGACGTTCCATCAAGCAGATTCGCCGGATAACCACATTCCCAAGCCCGAGTCCCGCATCGAGACCCTTGCCGTCATGCAGATCGAGTTGCTCTGCGAGATCGTCGCCGAACTGCGCGAGATCAAGAAGCGCCTGCCTCAGTGGGTGCCGGTGATCCCGAAGGAAGACTGACAATGCGCGGCTACTGCGCCCGCCCGCATGGCTGGCCAGTAGCCGTCTTCCTATAGGTTCGGCGTTCCCATGCTTCCCGGTTATGTCAGCCCACCTGAGTGGGAGCCTGCCACCGAGTTACGATCATGATCGAGCATGGGCCTCACACCCGCCGCCGTGGTCGGGTGGATAAGGCGGCAGGCCTTTGGTGCAACTGGATGAACGATGTGGGGAGGCGCGCTACCTCCCCGAGAGCCCGATATGGTTACGGGCTGACCTGGATATGAAAACGCCCGCGAGCGGGGTTATCCGCTGCGGGCGCAATTCGATGTTTGGGAAGATTGTCATTTTTCATGGCCACCCGCAAGCCCTTTTCACGCGGCATCTCGGGATGCGGCGATCTCATCGTCACTCCACAGGCGGTAAACCCGATCGACGCAGGCCGGCCAGCGGTTGAGGGCCTCAATCAGCAGCCGCCGGGCCCGTCGGTGATGGACGCCATGCCGCTTGGCCGCGACGCTGTAACCGATCGCATCGCCGACGATCATGTCCAGCACGAGCTGGCGCGGCATAGGTAGCTGCTCGCGCCATTGGCCATAGGCCATGTGCAGACGGATGCGGCGGATGCTCTCGCCGACCCTGTTGCGGTTGCCGCCTCCATTATCGACGCGAGCTTCGAGGCTGGCCACGCTCACCGCAACGTCGCTCTCAATCGAACGATGGACATTGGCGATCTCGGCCGCCCATTCGAGCTGGTCGGCGTCGATCGTGCCATTGGCTTTCATCTGCACGAGCGCGTCGGAGTGCGTACCCTGAGCCTTCTCCAGCGTCTCGGGCGTACCGGCGAATCCAGTGAAGCGCGAGCCCTTCATGGCCTCCGACCGCAGGCGAGCCTTTTCCACCTTCCATTCCGCCTTGCTCATACCAGCCGGCTTGGATCCCAACTTGGGCGGATCGGGTCGGTAGCCCATGACGCGCTCGTCAACGCGCTGGCGCTGGCGGCGCATTGCATCTGCCAGCCGCCCTTGGCGCGCCTGATAGCGCGCGACTGCGGCCGGGTCCGCCGCGTAGCGAGCGGCCAAGGCGGCGCGGGCCGCCCTGATCCGCTCGGCTCGCTCCTTCGGTGTCTCGCTTCCCCGCCCCATACTCACTTACTCCGATCCCGTTCTCTCTATGTACTGATGATGCAGGTGGTGGGCTACGCCGCTTCCCGTGATTGGTCGGGTTCGGCTGCCGGAAGGCGATAGGTTCCGCCGTCCGGCTTGAACCGGATACGGGAGCCCATGGCCTCCATCTCCGCATTGGCCGCGTCGACGTCGAATGGATCGGCCGCCTCGGGCTCCGGCGCGGCGCGGAGAATCTGGCGCAGCCGCCAAGCGCGCACCACACGGAGCGGGGCCGGCAGCTTCGCCGCGTGCTCGCGGATCTCGGCGATCGTCGGAAAGAACCGGTTCGCATTGATCGCCGCGCTGAAGGCGTCCGCGAGGATGTCGGCGTCGATATCCGCCAACTGGCGCTGATACAGGTCGATACGCGCCGCCGCCTCATCGTCACTGACCCGCTGCGCCGGGAAGGCGACGGCGGCCGCACCGACGAGCGCGGCGATCTTCCGTGGTCCGGTGCCTCGCGGCGCCTGATCGTAGGCCGCCAGAGCGTCGACCGCCGCCGCCCTATCCTCGCCCGTCAACGCCGGCAGCCGGGCGGCGCCATCGGCCCACAGGCCATGGTCATCCACCACCGCCGCGAGCGATGGCGGCAGCAGCGGCGCGGACCATCGGGTTGCAAGGCTCGTCGTTCGCTGGTCGGCGAGGGCGGTGCTGGGAGGTCTGTCGGTCATAGGAACCCTCGATCAGGCGGGTGAAGCTCTTGGGCTGAAGGAGGAAGTCGAAATCGGCTCGCCACCCTCGGTCGCTGTCGCCACGGCAGAATGGCGACCGCTCGATGGCGGCGATGGCCTCGGTGAAGGCGTCGGGGCCGAACTCGGCAAGGCGGGCGCGGAGACGGCCCTTGCGCTCGGCGGTGAGTTTCACGACCGCGCTCAGGCCGGTACGCTTCGCCATGTCGTTCCAGGCGGCCACCGCGCCGTCGAGGGCTGCGGCTTCGCGCTGACCCGCCGCCATGGCTGCCAGCGTTGCCAGTGCCAGGCGATTGGCCATGATCCGGGAGGTGATCGGAACCGAAATCGGATCGGCCTCGCGCTCGTGCGGTACACACACACACGGGGTGGGGGTTAATTTTTGGGGGTCTGGGGGGCTTTTATTGGGGGTAGGGGGCGCGGTGACGGATTCCGTCACATCGGCGTCACGGGCGTCACATGTGACGCTCTGTGACGACTGGTGACGCTCCCGCCAGCGGCGAGTGCGCAGTGCCCCCTTGCTCGGGAGCGCGGCCGCTTCGATCGCAGATCGCGCCTCCGCCTCTGCACGCGCGAGGGCTGCCGCCACCTCGCCGACAAGGGCGAGTGGCGTGCCGGCCTCTATGAGGCGCGCGAGCAGGGCGGCGGAGTCGACCACCTACCCGCGCACCTCGCGCACGAGCGGATCCGCACGATAGGCCTGATGGACCTTCGTGGCGGCGCCGCGACGGGCTGCGTCCTGACGGGCAAGGCGGTCAGCCTTGCGCGCCGCCAGTGCCGCCAGCGTGTCACGGATGACGCGCTGGCGGGCTGGGGAGCGGCCGAGGGGCTCGAGCGCGCTCGGCATCACGCGACAACCTTCGCCGACACCTGGGCCAGCTTAGAGCGGAGCGAGGCAATCTCACTCTGCACGATGGCTTGGTGTTCGCGGGAAAGCTGATCGAGGGCGTTGATGTCGGCGCGCAGGGCGCAGATCGCTGCCGGCTCCTTGATCTCGCCGAAGCCGGCGAGGCGGAACTCGGCGACGGTGGCCGGGGAAACGCCAGTCTCGTCGGCGATCTTCTTATCCGACCAGCCCACCGCGTAGGCGCCGGCATCGGTATCGAAATGCTCGCTCAGCAGGCCGATCATCTGGACCTGCGCCTTCATTGCGGCGGGCGATGGCTTTGACGCCATGGGCTTCTCCTTGGTGCGCGAGGCGCGGCAATCGGGGCAGACGTGGGGGTCGATCGACCATCCGGCCTGCGTGAACTTCTGGTCGATTTGCTCGGGCGGCATCAGCATCCGCAGTTTCCGCTCGCCGCGTTTCGCGCAGGTCGAGCATTGCAGATGCGCGGTGATGGTGGGCGCGCCAATGCCGGGGCGGGTCGTGACCGACCTGCCCCGGTTGGCGAGCTTGTAACTATGGCCCTGATGGCCCGTATTCCTCAGGCTTCCGGACGACCGAGGAATACGGGCAAATCGGTCTCCGCCCGCACCTGATTGATGGCGCCTCTGAAGGCCGCGTCGAAGGTGCGATCGAGCCGGAACAGCTCGTACCAGAACACGATGGCACCGGCGTTGACGCGGTAGCGCAGGCGGGCGGCGATGCGCCAGAAGAGCCCGTGCCGGAAGATCGGGATCCCGATCATGAACACCTTCGGCACCTTCACCGGCGCGCCGGTGTCATCGGTGTGGGTCGCGTTCCAGTGGACCTGTCCTTCGCCGCTGGCGAGGTTGACGACCTGCCGGACGGTGCTCTGCTCGTTGACGGAGAGACCCCGCGCCAGTTCCATCAGCCGCGTAGGGCCGGCGATGATGTCGGGGCCGCCCAGCTCGTTGACGAGGTGCTGGATATCCTCGCTCAGCTCGTCCTCGCCGGGAATGAGCATCATCAGGTCGGGCAGGCGATCTTCGAGGAACGCCGCGAAGTCGGTCATCGACATCTTCTTACCGTCGGTCGCCAGCCACGCCCTCCATTCGTCCGACATGGGAAAGGCGAAGGTCGCGCGGTGCTTGCCGAACCTGGGCGCCGTGCCCGGCCCGCCGGTCGGGTGATAGTCCAGCACCGCCGTCATGCTCGGCTTCGTCCGCTCATCGTCGGCGAAGATGACGCTCTCGGCATCCTTGAAGCGGTTCACGTGCGCCATCAGGCTTTCGAGGGAGAGCATGACGGCCGTGCCGTGGCGGTGCAGCGGCGCTTCCCGGTAGAGATCGAACAGCAACGGCGACAACGCCCGCACATCGTTGCCTGAGCGGATGACGAGGGCCTCGGCGCCGGTGCCCGGCTCCTTGGCGGTAAGGATGTCCGCCTTCACATATTCTTCGACGAGGCTGCGGGCCTCGGCGACCACGCCGCCGTGCGGATCGGTGAAATCGACCATTGGGTCAGTCCTTCTGCTGGTGTTGAAAGGGGGTGGCGTCAGTTGCCGAAGTTGCGTTCGCCACGGACTTCGCGGGCGCCGAACAGATTGCCTTGGTGCGGATTGTTCGGGGTGAAGCGACCGTCCTCGGTCTGCCACATGATCGACTTCGGCCGCTTCGGCGTGGGCACATCGAACTTGTACTTCGAGGCGATCTCGGTGACCCGGCCGTCGAGCGCGAAGTCGAGGCTGATGGTCAGCTTGCCCTTGGCCTTGCCGCCGGAGATGATGGCCGCGTTCGCCAGATCGGACGCGAACGTGCGCATCTCCTCCGTCATCTCGCGGTTGAACTCGCCGTCCTCCAACATGCGGATGAACATGTCGAAGGTGTTGGCCGCCGGGACGTTGGCCTTGCCGTCCGCCGCATAGCTCGACGGTGGGTTTTCGGGATCGATCAGCATCGTGTCAGGCTCCTTTGGTTTCGGTGGTGGTGGAGGGGGTGGGCAGGCTCTTCCAATCGAGCCAGCCGAGGTGGGGCGGGCCATCATGGTCGCGGTCCCAGACGAACCAGGCGAAGGCGATCACGCCGTGGCCGTCGCCGGCTTCAGAAAGGCGGCCGCGCTGCATCGGGACGCGCCGTGACATGATCCAGACGCGGGCGAGGGGTGTCGTCGGCAGCCATTCGCCGCGCATCACGCCTTCGAGGAAGGCGAGGCGCAGGAACATCGCGACCTTGCCGCTGGCCAGTTGCAGCGCGCGTTCGATGAACTCGAAGGCCAGGCCGAAAGGAGGGTTGGTGACGATGTTCGGCGCGCGGGCCTGCCACTCCATCAGGAAGTCGACGCGAGCCTCACCATGCCCACGGTCGACGAGATCGGTGCTGATGACCTCGTAGCCGGCAGCGGCCAGGACGGCGGCCATGTCGCCCTCGCCCGCCGCGCACTCCCAGATGGCACCCTCAAATCGCTCGACGCTCAACAGCGCCGCCGTCGCAGCCGGCCACGTCGGGTAGAAGTCATCCTTCTCCCGGTTGATGTGGTCGACCGTCTGAGCGGCCGAATAGGCGACGGCGGCAGTCGCCATCAGATCGCCGCCCAAGCGCGCTGATCGAAGCCCTTGGACTCCGCGAGGGCGATCAGGTCATTGGCGGGGAGAGTGCCGCGACCGGCGACGACCCACATGTCGCGGCCGAATCCAGGCAGGCGCTTGCGCTCCTTCAGATCGAGGATCGCGGCAGGGTAGACGTTGGGGAAGAACCGGCGGAGATGCTGCGCCGCCTGCGCCGCCGCGCCGGCGGGCAAGGCCGGAATTGGCGGGGTGCGCGGGACGCCAGCCTTGGCGATGCTGGGCGCGTCTTTGGTTTTGGCGACAGGCCGCCCCTTGAGGCGGATGCCGGCATTGACTGCCCAGCGGGTGATCGTGTCCCGGGCAACGCCATAACGCGCCGCCAGCTCGCGCAGGCTGTAATAGGCCGCGTCCTCCCGAAACTGGTCCGGCATCGGCCGCCGAACCGACGAGATGGTCACGATGCCGCAGGCCTTCCGCCACCGCGAAATCATGCTGTCGGAACAGCGATAGATTATCTGAAGCTGCGCGATCGTCTTGCCGGGGGCGACGACCTCGAAATCCTTCGGGGCGTCGCGGCGCCCATTGCCGCCGCGCGGGCGGGTCTTCGCGCCGCTCACCTTGAGCCAACGGCGCATGGTGCTGGACCCGACGCCATAGTGGCGCTGGAGGGTGAGCGTCGTGTGGCTCAGGGCGACCGAGACGATGTCCGGCGGACAAGGTTTGGCGTGCACCCGGAGCGGGCGCGGTTTCGGGCTCGCGGAAACGGTCTCACCCGCCTCCGCGCTATTGCGCATATCCATCGTCAATGTCCTCCGTGGAGCCGGGTGTTAGACCGGCTGCTGACCTTCGTGTTCGGGGTGGGAAACGGGAGCCGGGGTGGCGGCGATCTGGTTGAGCTTGCGGGTGATGTTACCGGAGCGGGCGCCCTGCGAGCGGCGGTAGCGGATGCCCTCTAGCTCGCGCTCAAGCTCACCCAAGCGGGCGCAGACGCTCGCGTAGAGGGCGCGGAGCTGGCGGAGTTCGCGCCACGGGTTCAGCCACGCGGGGATCATGCCACGCTCCGCAGGCGAAGCCGCTCGCGCAGCATATCGATCGCGCGGCCCGCGCTCTCCAGCTCAGGCCGCATCGCCATCAACTCGCGATCGTCGATCTTGCCGTCATCGGCCAGCGCCACGGCCACCTCGTGCAGCAGGCCGGTGATCGCCGGCAGCGCGTCCCGATCCGTCGCGGCGGAGGATTCGAGTGGCACCAGCTTCATGCCGACCAGCGCGAGCGCGTCGTTGGCGAAGCGACCGTCGAACTTTTCGACACCCCGGAAGAACGACGTCACCGGCATCTCGGCGAAGCCGGTGCGGTAGGCCTTGCCCTGATCGGCACCGGACTTCCCGAGGAAGCGGCCGAGCTCCCCGTCGGTCAGATTGTCCTCGCGCTTGATGCGCTCCAGGCTCTCCGCAAGCGCGGAAATCAGGTCAGAACCCGATGCGGCCCGGTAATGTCGGTGGATTGCCCCAGTCTTCATGCTGCACCTGCGTTGGAATGAAGAGAAGCCCGGCCATGTCCGACACCATCATGATCGCTGACGCTGCGGCGGTCGGTGGAGATGGAGCGATCGTTCGCGGGACGGCCGATGGCGTCCTGATCGGGCAGACGAACGACCCGAAGTGGGGTGGTGAGGATCCAGCCGTTGCGGCGGGTGATGAGGGCGGCGGCCACGTCAGCAACCTTCCGGGGCCGGGCTTGCGGCCCGACCCCTTCCGGCTATCGTGTGAAAGGCGCACACACGAAGGGGAAAAATCTTGGACGAAAGCACGGAGCGGGCATTCGCGCAGATTGCCGAGCAGAATGCGATTGCCGACCGGCAACAGAGAGAGGCGGAGCGGGCATTGGCGAGCTTGGCTATCTGGGGGGCAAACTGCCCTCGACGGCCTGTTCGCGCTCTGCAACCGGCTGGCCATCTCAGGCGCGCTCAAGCCAGATGACATTTCCGCCGTGTTCGACTTTATGGAGCCTGACGCTGGCGATCCAGGCGCCGCAAGCGTCAGCAAAATGCTCGCCGCGCGCCGGGAAGAGATACTGGAGGGGCTCACGGAATAGCCTTCCGCTGACGCCGCACCACCGCCTCGCTGGAGACGCGGTGACCAGCCAGAACCTCCTCCCGGACGATCTCCCGCACCCGCTCTTCTTGAACGAGGGTGAGGGGACGCGGCGACGGTTCGTCGTCGCTGACGTACATCCATGCGTCCATTATGCTGCCTCCGCCTTGGTGGGGGTGGGGCGGGTGCGGAGTGCGCGGACCAAGGGAGCCCACGTTCCATCCAGGCGCGGGTCAACGTCGCCGCTTTCGATCCGCAGGACCGTTGTCTCGTTGACACCGGCCAAGGTGGCCAAGTCTTTGCGGGTCAGCCCGGCCGCTTCTCGGGAGGGGCGAAGCGTTCGAGGGTCAAGCGGATCGATCATGCCGAAACGTATGATGCATATGTGCATCGCCGTCAACGGCATATGTGCAGCGTGAAACGCGGCCGCTCGGCAGGCTATCTTGCAGATATGCAGCCAGAGCAACGTATCATAGCGAAGTGGCTAGAGACGACCCGTGAGCGCCTCGGGTGGAGCTGGGCAAGCTGGGCTGAGAAGGCGGGGCTGGGCGCTGCGACAACGCTCACACGGGCCGTCAAGGAAGACTACGCTTCCGTCACTGGCATCCCGACGCTGCACGCTCTGGCCAAGGCGGCGAACATCCCGTCGGTCCTAGACTTCCTGGCGAGTAATTTGGATGCCTCGCGCGTCGCGCCTCCCGAGCCCGCGAATGACGATGATACCGTCGAGGTGGAGCAGATCGATCTCGCGTTCGGTCTGGGCTCAACCTATACCGACACCGGCGCGCTAGAAAGCACTCCTCTCAAGTTCCCGCGACGGTGGCTTGAGACGATAACCAGTTCGTCCATCGGTCTGCTTACTTGGGCGCGCGGGCGCGGCGACAGCATGCACCCGACGATCGACGACGGTGACCTTATCCTGCTCGACCGATCCCAGACCAAGGTGCGCGAGCAGGACGCCATGTGGGCGTTCACCGTGGGGGATACCGCCTCGATTAAGCGGCTACGGGTCAAGGGTGACCGATACCAGATCCTGTCGGACAATCCATCGGTTCCGCCCGACGAAGAGCCGATCGACTTCGTGAGGATATGGGCGAGGGTGGTGTTTGTGGGGAAGAGGAAATGAGCGGGCCCGACGCAACAACTATTTGGACGTTCGTTTATGGCCTTGTTCTGGTTAGCATAACCGGGATTGCATTTTGGTCTTACAACCATCGCGACAGTTACTGGAAATTGATGGTCACAATTGGCTTGGTAGGAGCAATCATATCAAGCGTGATGATCGTTTCAAATTTTGCGATATGGATCATAGCGCGAGATATAGGTGATAAGCTCAGCCGCAATGACGCTGAAATAGTCAGTGCGGTTCTTCGTTCTCACCAGTGGCCCACCGCCTACATTGCCACAGTTGGTGTATTTGGCTGGGCGGTTGTAATTCTCAATCTAACTCCGCACAAAAAGACCGACAAAAAGGGGTAGCGTGAACGGGGTGCCGACGATTACCCCGGCCAGAAAGGCATGAGCGGGGCTCCTCTTCGGGTCGGGCCAAAGTCGCATCAACGCAGATTCGCATAGCTTCTGGACATTCGCAATGGTCGCGCCAACAAGTCTCTCCCTTGCTGTCGTCGGCGTCAAATATGATGCCAAGCGCGGCCCCACGCGCCGTTTTGCGATCGAGCTATGCCGGCCTGGCGATCCAGTCGAGCTGGTGCCGGAGCCCAAGAACCCAGAGGACCAATACGCCGTCACCGTCCTGAACGGGCAGGGGATGATGATGGGCTATATCACGGCCGAGAGAGCGCCGCTGGTATCGGGCCTGATCGGGCGGGGTGCGCCAGTGAAGGCCATCTTCCAGGCGCAGACGGTCTGGGGCGCGATCATCCGCGCCACCTTCGACGGCAACGAGCCAGACCTGCCGCCCGAGTTTATCGACGAATCGCCCGTCGACGAAGACAGCGGATTCTACCCCGACTGGATACCGCCTGACGATTGACGTGCATATGTGCATTTAAGTGTTGACCTTGGCGCTGCACATATGCACTATGCTCCCATCAGCCCACATCCGATCGCCTCACGGCCGAAGACGGTGTCGGGATACTTTCCTGATGGGAGCGCCGCATGGCCAAGAGGCCAATCCAGTTTGAGCCCCAAGAGGCCCGGGCGGCCAACGCCGCCACCTACAATATCCTTTCGGACGTGCGTTTCGCGATTGGCGATCAGAAGCGCCGCCTCGAGCAGCTCTCGATCTACGACCTGGCGAAGCCGAACTTCGATCGCATCCGGATCGCGGAGAAGCATCTCGCAGCCGCCGTCGCGGATATCGTGGCCGTCGTCGATGCGGTGCGCAGAGCGACGCCTCACGAAGTGCGCGGCGCGTGATGGCGAGAGAGATCATCTTCCGGCAGCCCGGCGATTTTGCCGCCATCCATGCCGCTGAAGCCGCGCTGGCCGAAGCAGGCTTCTCGATCGGCTCGATGCAGAAGGGCTCGCCCCGTGGCCTGCTCCTCGGGGATATCTCGATCGCGAAGTGGCGCAACCTGAGCCACCAGGAGCGGCGCGAACTGCACGGCGAGATGTTCGGGGACCGCAACGGCCCGGTGACCGTCATCGTCAGCGCGAACGCGCCGGCCGACGTGCTGGCCGCGTTCGAATATGTCCGTGGCGCCGCGCTCCAGCGGGAGACGGTCGATGCGTAGCCCGCTCGCCATCGCCTGCACGGCGCTCGCTATCCTGGCCACCGCCGTCTCCTGCCACATCGCCGGCCAGCGGATCGCCGACCTGACCATGGGCGCCGCCCTCTGCCTGTTCCTGTTGGCCGCCATCCTCGAATGGCTCGCCTGCCTGCCCCCCGAAGCCGCTCCCGGCGATGTCCCCACGTCGCGGCCTGTAACCCCTAGCGCGACCCTCGGGAGCCGGTCGCGCCAACCTTCTTCGGGTGCCCAATGAGCTTCCGTCTTCCACATAAGGCCTTGAAGCGGGGCGGTCGCAATGCGCCGCGTCCTGCTTGGAGGGTGGCTGACAAGTATCGGAAGTGGCTGCGAGGCCTTCCGTGCGCATGTCTGGGGCGCAACGTGAAATGCGGCGGCGCCATAGTGGCAGCCCACGTTCCGTTTCCAGGGGAAAAGGCGGTGGGAGGGAAAGTCGCTGACCGCCATTGCGTTCCGCTCAGCGACAAGTGCCACGCCCTTCAGCATGATATTGGCTGGTGCTCGTTTGCCAAAGTCTTTCTTGGGGGCGTCGAGCCCGCAGTTTTGTCTGACGCCTATTTCGACGAATGGCCCGGTAAGGCCGAATGGCTCGAGAGCGTGGCGGCAGCCGCATGAGAAACCGGTTCTCCCTTGGCAAAATTCGCGTGGTCACGCCCACAGGCTTTGCGGATGCAGCCTGTCGCGCGGCGCAGAACGCGCGCCGCCACCCCATCGGCCCCGCTGGCATTCAGATCCCGCCGGCGCGGGCCGTGTGGCGCCCTGAGGCCGATCAGGAGACCATGGGCAAGATCGTTGCCCATGCCGAAAAGGCCTATCTGGCCGCCAAGCTGCCCGAGGTCGAGCGCGGTGCCGCCGTCGCCCTGGTGGCCTCCCACGTGCGGGAGCATTTCAACCAGGCTGATATGGCGGTGCTGAAGCGCTGGGGCTTCGCCCGCAGCTTCAGCACGCTCACGGTCGACCTGCACGACGGTGTCCGATCGGAGGGCCATGACCGCCTCGAGCTAGATGAGCCGGTGCTGCTGCCCGACTGCCGGCAGTCGCTCAGCATGCGCGACACGGGCGACGCCGGCCGCCGCATCCCGGACGCGGCGATGCCCTTCTATCTCAAGATGACGGCCGCGCGCCGGTTCGCCGAAAACAACCTTCGCTCCGCGCGGTCATGGCCCGCGATCTTCAAGGGTCGGGAGAAGCGGTGGCCCCGCTGGCACGAGATTGAGGAGGCCAATCCCTACGTCGGAGCATGGCTGTCCGAACAGCGCGAGATCATGCGTCTCGCCACCATCGCCACCGCCCAAGCCGATCGGGTGGCGGAGATCAAGGGGGTGGAGCGTGGGTGAGAATAGCGCGCTGATGGACAGCACCAAATTTCGCGCGGCGCTCACCAAGCTCATGCCTGGCTATAACTGGACGGTTCATCGGTCAGCCAAGGGCGCCGTCCAGATAGTTGCCACCGGCATCCGGTCGAGCGGGTTCAATCGTCTATCGACCCTTGAGGTGACTTATTCGTGCCGAGAGCACGGAGATTGGTTCACGGCTCGATCCGCCGGGTTTGGGCTCCGCGCGCCGTGGCTTGGCGAGAACGGCGATGTCACACTCGCGCGGGCGCTTCGCGGTCTACAGGAACTCTATCGGCAGAAGGCCGCTGCTTATAGCGGCCATGAATCGGCGCTCGCCCAAGGGCGAAAGGTCCAAGTCCCATGACCGCCCGCATGACCGCGACGCTGGGGATGGGGCGGGTAGCCGCGCTCTACGTCGAAACCAGCGGCTGCTACTTCGGTCTGGAGGGGGTGGACCCGTGGGATGAACCGCGCGATGCTCGCCTCTACGCCGGGCCGCATCCGGTCGTGGCGCATCCGCCGTGCCAGCGGTGGGGGCGCTACTGGGGTGGCTCGCCAACGACGTGGCCGAGACTGGTCAAGGGCGACGACGCAGGCTGCTTTGCGTCCGCCCTAGCTTCTGTGCGCCGCTGGGGTGGAGTTCTCGAACATCCCGAAGCGTCTCACGCTTGGACCGCTCACGACCTGATCACACCGCCCAAATCGGGAGGTTGGGTGATGGCGGACTGGCAAGGAGGTTGGACGTGCTGTGTGGAGCAGGGAGCTTATGGTCATGCGGCGCGGAAAGCTACTTGGCTCTACGCTGTGGGCGCAGATCTGCCGTCCTTAATCTGGGGTAAGGCCCCCGGCGCCTTCGTCCAGTTCGAAGACGGTTACCATAGCGCGGCGGAGAGAGCGGCGGCGAAGGCTGCCGGCAAGGCGACAGTGGCGGGACGAGCGTTGCCCCACAAAGCCCGCAACGCAACGCCATTACCATTCCGCGACCTTCTGCTCAGCATGGCCCGCAGCGTGCGTGTTGAAAGCCTCGCATCATGACCGCGACGGTGGGGGTGGGGCGCGGCCCAACCGACAACCTGTTCGCGCGTGGCGTCCGCATGGTCCACGAAGAGGCGATCGAGATGACCCTCGCGTCGCTGCGCGCATACTGGGATCGACACCAGCATGTCGCCGTCTGCTGGTCGGGCGGGAAGGACAGCACCGCGCTCCTGACGCTGCTGATCCACTTCATCGACGCGGGCGAGATACCTCAGCCCGAGCGCCTCTACGTCCTCTATGCGGACACGCGACAGGAGCTGCCGCCGATCCAGGCGTCGGCCGACCTCATCATGGCCAAGCTGCGGCTCCGCAACTGGATCGAGGTGATCGTGGTGCGCGCGCCGCTCGACAAGCGGTTCATGGCCTACATTCTGGGCAGGGGCGTCCCGCCACCCAACAACAATACGCTGCGCTGGTGCACCCGCCAGATCAAAGTCGAACCCATGGCCGCCGCGCTGGCCGAGGTGATCGACGGCCTGCCCGGCACGGTGCTGACCTTGACCGGCGTACGCGAGGGCGAGAGCGCCGTGCGCGACGGCCGCATCTCGATGTCCTGTTCCAAGGATGGTGCCGAATGCGGGCAGGGCTGGTATCAGCAGGTGCTGCCCGGCGCCGCCGGCATCAAGGGCCGGATCGCCACGCTCGCGCCGCTGCTCCACTGGCGCGTTTGCATCGTGTGGGATTGGCTGAAGGTGTTCGCCACCCAGCCGGAGTTCGGCAGCTGGCCGACCGCGATCCTCGCCGATGCCTATGGTGGCGACGACGCTACCGAGATCAACGCGCGCACGGGCTGCACCGGTTGCCCGCTGGCGTCGGCGGATACCGCGCTGGCCGTGATCGTCGGCATGGCGGGCTGGGAGCATTGCCGGCCGCTGCTTGGCCTCCGCCCCATCTACCGCTGGATGCGCGAGCCGGCCCAGCGTCTGCGCAAGAGCGGGGTCGAGCGCCTCAAGGATGGCTCGATCGCCAAGAACCCGCAGCGAATGGGGCCGCTGACCTTGGAAGCGCGCGGGATCGCCCTCGAACAGATCCTCGCCATCCAGGCCGAGGTAACGGCGGGCGCGATCCGCGCCGGCTATCCCGATCGCGGCATCGACCTCATCAATGCGGAGGAGGAGGCGCGCATTCGTGAATTGATCGCCGCCCGCACCTTTCCCGACAAGTGGGATGGGGATGAGCCGAGCGCAGCCGCATGGCTCGATAGCGTTTACGGCGACGGGACCACCCAGCCGATCCTCTTTCGCGATCTGGTGGGCTCATGACGCCCTCGATCCCCACGATCGCGGCAGGGTTGAGCGAGGCGCAGACGCGGGAAGCAATGCCCGACCTGTCGCAAATGCAGGCTCGCATCGCTCAAGTAAGAGCGGCCCGCAAGATGACGTTAGACGAGGTGGCAAAAGCCTCGGGCTTCACAAAAGCTCATATTTGGGAGCTTGAGAAAGGCCGCTCGCGTAATCCTACAGTTCGGGCGGTTTGGGGACTGTCGCGCGCTCTAGGTGTATCACCCGCATGGTTGCTGGGCCTTGATGCGGAAGCCTCCGCCATTGATCCACTCGCTATCCAGATAGCTGCACTGATCGACCGGGAAATTCGGTCGCGCGACCACATTCTTCAGGAGGAACGAGGGTGAGTGACTACGCTAACATTCGTCAGTCGATCATCAACACGCCCGAGACGGCGGACTTTATGGCGGGCGTTCCGATTGAAGCCGCACATCAGCGTGATCGTTGGGGTGCCGATCATGACGCGGGAAAGACGCCGTTCGATTGGTTCTGGTTGGTCGGTTACCTCGCGCAGAAGGCTGCGGACGCGGCGGTGCGCGGTGATGCCGAAAAAGCCAAGCATCACACGATCAGCACGGCCGCCGCACTTGCCAACTGGCACGCTGCCATTGCCGGCGCTGACAGCCGGATGCGACCCGGCGTTGCCCCGTCGATCTATCAAATGGAGCCCACCCAATGACCAACCCCACGCAAGAGGCGGTGGCGCTGCTGCCGTGCCCATTCTGTGGCGGAGAAGCGAGTGCAGACGGTCGGACGCAATATTCCAAGCCGCTAACAGATACATGGTGGGAGGATGGTTCGCCTATCACCGAAGCGTTTTCCGTCAACTGCATCAAGTGTGGTGCGAGTGCGAATAGCGGCTTGGTCAACGGCTATCAGACAAAGGGCAAAGCCATCGCCGCATGGAACACCCGCGCCTTGGTCGGCGGATTCCCTGACATCGGACCAGACCCCTTCAAGGTCAGCGATCGAGCGGGCGCCGATGAACGGCTGAAGCGTTCCTACGTCATTCAACAGAAGGGCGTTCCAGATCAGACGGCGCTCGTTTGGCGCTATGACCTGATGCAGCAGCATTACGAATTGATCCGCCTTCGTTCGATCGTAGCTGATGATGAGGCCTCCGCCGCCGATCGGGAGTTGCGGGCGGCGTTGGAGCGGATTGCGAAAATCGTCGAGACGTATCTCTACATCCAGAGCGATAAACTGGAGGACATTCCAAACATTGCCCGCGCCGCCCTCGCCCTCGCGTCATCCGCAGGCGGTGGGGACGATGATGTGCGCCCGCGCGTGGCCGAGGTCGTGGCAGAATACTCCGGTGATGGAGGAGGTTTCTGGAAGTCCTGTTCGGGGTGCCACGAGACCGAGGATGGTTATGATGTTGGCCACTACCCGTTCAGCGAGGCTTTCGGTTGCAAGCTCGGCGGCGGGTGCAGCGAGTGCGGCGGGATCGGCGCGACGTGGGATACCACCAATTATACCGAAATGGCCAATTCTATGGAGCGCTATGACGTTCTGGAGAAGCGCGCCGAAGCTGGCGGGGCCGGGGCTGATGCAGCGGCGAGGGAATACCTCAGCTCGCTGGACTGGCTTCCAGACTATGTGAAGACGTGGCTCACCACCCCCACGCCAGCGCCCGAGGTGGGCGAGGTGGTGGGGCTTTCGCAGCACATGACAATCGGCCTGTATCATCAACCCGATGGTAATTGGGCTGGCCAATGTCGGTGTGGGCGGGGCTTCTATGCTTCGACTTATGATGACGCCTGCAAGGATTGGGCAAGCCATGCCATCGCCGCCCTCCCCACCCCTCCCGCGAAAGGCGACGATCATGGGCTATGAGGAATTCTGCGCGCGCTTCAAGGCGCGGATGCTGGCGATGGCAGGACCGACGTTCGACGACGGGGGTTCCATCGCGGATTACGCCGATGCCACAGCGCCGACCTACTTCGAAACCTATTGGCAGCGCGAAGAAGACCCTGAAGGCTGCGCCGATGCCGACATGAGCTATTGGGGTGAAGAATGACGACGCGCTGCTCTTGTCGTCGCTGCACAAAGGAGGCCGTCGCCGCCGATCCTCGCGCGGATGGTTTTGGCGGACAAGACCTGCGCATGCAGCGCATGTTCGTCTGCGCCACTTGCGGCAACAAGCGGTGTCCGCATGCCAATGACCATCGAAACACTTGCACCGGAAGCAATGAATTGGGCCAGATTGGGAGTGCTTATCCATGACCAATGAAGAGCGGGCCGCGCTGGTGGCGCTGGCGGATCGCGTGGCGGCTGCGAAAAGCCCTGATCGCGACTTGGATGCAGACATCGCCGAACAGGCGCTCGGGTGGCGCTATGCCACTCTGGGCAGAGACTTTAACGGCGATAATGCCTGCCAAATACTGACGCCATACGGAAGGCTATACGGTAACGGCTTCACCTACCCGCCTAAGGGTAAGCTGCATCGGGCGTATCACGTCCCACAATTCACTCGTGATCCTCTTGAAGCCCTTCGGTTCATGGGGCTCCGACCGGACGGAGATTGTGCACGCGGCATCCTCGCCCAAGCCCTCCGATCCCGCGCTCTCGCGGGGGAGGTGGGGGAGTGAGCCGGTACGCAGCATCAACCGAGGTCAGCAGCTCGCGGTCGCGTGATGAGATCGAGCGGATACTGGAACGCTATGGCGCAGACCAGTTCCTCTATGGCTGGCAGGAGGACAATGCGGTCGTCGGCTTCCGCATGGGCGGTCGCCACATCAGGTTCATCCTGCCGCTGCCAGCGAAAGACGATCGCCGGTTCACCCACCATAGCCGAGGCGCACGAGAGCCGGCCGCAGCCTTGAAGGAATGGGAGCAGGCAACCCGCCAACGCTGGCGCGCGCTTGCGCTCGTCATCAAGGCGAAGCTGGAGGCCGTCGAGAGCGGCATCAGCGTGTTCGAGGACGAGTTCATGGCGAACATTGTCCTGCCCGGCGGGGAAACGGTCAGCCAGTTCATGCGCCCGCAGATCGCAGAGGCTTACCGGATCGGCAAAGCACCCAACATGCTTCCCATGCTCCCGGCTCCGAAAGGCGGTGACGCATGACCCCGCATATCCCGACGATGGGGGAGTAGGATGGGACTTGCCCTTGCGAGCCTGCCGGACTGGCCGGCGGCCATGAACCGGGATGCGGCGCTGGCCTACACGGGCGTCGCCGAGGCGCAGCTGCGTGCCTGGGAACGGGCCAACAAGGTCGCGTTCCGCGCGCGCGGGCCGAATGGCCAGAAACTCGTCCTGCGATCGGCGCTCGACGCGGCGCTGGCCGACCTCTTCACCGCCGACGTGTCGGAGGATCTGAACTTTGGCGACGACTAGGAGCCGGCCGGCCGTGCTGCGGATGCCTGCCTATGTGCAGGCGCGCAAGCTCGCTGGTGGCGCGATCTCCTATTATTGGGTCCGCCCGAAATGGGCCTCGCCGCCGGCCATGCGGCACGATCGCATGTGTCCCGTGGTGTCCACCGCCCTCGGCGCCGATCCGGCCGCCGCGATCCCGCGCGCCGACGCGCTGAACGCGGCGTTCAAGGAATGGCGCCTCGGTGCCGGCCGAACCGAGTTGGTTCCCGGCTCCGTGCGCTGGCTGTTCGATTGGTATCGCAAGAGCGAGCGGTACACGACGAAAGCCTGGAAGACCCGCAAGGGCTATAAGGTCGCCATGGACGGCGTGGAGGCGATGGCGATGAAAATCGGCATCTTCGGAGACCGCCAAGCAGGAGCGATAGACGCGCCAGCCGCCGACAAGCTCTATGCGCGGGCGCGGGCGAAGCATGGCGAGCGCCAAGGCAGCTATATGATGCAGGTCTGCCGCCTCGTGTGGAACCAGGCGATGCGGCCCGGCTACAGCAAGGCGACGGGCGTAAAGGCCAATCCATTCTCGGGCATGGGGATCAAAAGCACCTCGGGCACGGGAAACCGCGCAGCGACGCGCGCCGAATACGACGCCTACAGGGCCACTGCGCGCGCGATGGGCAAGCAGAGCATGGCCACGGCCGCCGCGATCTGCTTTGAGGGCTGTCAGCGCGTCTATGACGCCTTCGGCTTCGAGGATCCCGACAAGAAGGTGCGCGGGGTGATGTGGCGGGACTATCGGCCCGGCGAGCGCATCAGCCTGATCCAGTCGAAGACCGGCAACCTGGTGAAGATCCCGCTCGTCGATTCGATCGATGGTGAAGCGGTGGTCCTTTACCCCGATCTCGAGGAAGAGCTGGGGCGCATGGTCCGCCGCGAGGACGGCGGGCTGATCGGCGAGGCCTATGACGTCGACTACATGGCGAAGCTGCATCGCCGCATCCGCAAGAAGGCCGGGCTTCCGTCCGATCTGCGCTTCACCGGCTTCCGCCACGGCGGCATCACCGAGATTGGAGACGCGGGCGAGGACGACGTGCGCGCGGTCTCGGGCCATAAGACCCTCGATATCACCGCGATCTACAACAAGGCGAGCGAGGCCAAGGGGCGCCGAATCGCCCTCAAGCGGCGCGAGCATGTGGCACTCATCACCGCTGGCGACACCGTCGAAGGCGACGAGAACGAGCCGTGAATGTCAGAATGGGTGTCATAACGCGTGTCATAATGGCGCGCGGGCACAGCTCCGCCTTCGACAGAAAAATGGCTGTTTTCTGCGGAGTGTGCTGGCTCCCCGGGCCTGATTCGAACAGGCGACCATTCGATTAACAGTCGAACGCTCTACCGCTGAGCTACCGGGGAACACTGGCTTCCCAACGGCAATCCCGTCGGGAGGCGCGCCTATAGCAGCGGGTGTTCGAAACTTGCAAGGGGCGATCTTGCGCTCCCGGCGCTCTCTGAAACTTACCCGTTCGTCCTGAGCGAAGTCGAAGGACGTGCCCAAACGATGCGCTCAGTCTCCCGTGCTTCGACTTCGCTCAGCACGAACGGCTCAGGTCGGGTGTGCGCCCCCTCAGATCACGAACTGCTCCATCGTGATCCGGTCATCCAGCGCATGTTCGGGATCGAACAGCAGCGTCAGCGTGCTGCTCCGGTCGATCGCCACCTCCACCGTCGCCACGTCGCGCACCTCGCGCTGGTCGGCCACGGCCGAGACCGGGCGCTTGACCGGATCGAGCACGCGGAAGCCGATGCGGGTGCGATCGGGCAGGATGGCGCCACGCCAGCGGCGCGGGCGGAAGGCGCTGATCGGGGTGAGCGCGATCAGCGACGAATCGAGCGGCAGGATCGGCCCGTGGGCGGAAAGATTGTAGGCGGTCGATCCCGCCGGCGTCGCCGCCAGCACCCCGTCGCACACCAGTTCGGGCAGCACGACCCGGCCGTTGACGGTCACCTCCAGCCGCGCCGTCTGGCGGGTTTCGCGCAGCAGCGACACCTCGTTGATCGCGGCATAGGTGACGACCTCGCCCGATACGGTCGTGGCCGTCATCCGCAGCGGCGTCACCGTGAAGCTGCGCGCGCGCAGGATGCGGCTTTCGAGCAGGTCGGGCGACCATTCGTTCATCAGGAAGCCGACGGTGCCGAGGTTCATCCCGAACACCGGCAGGGCGCGATGCCGGTCGAGCATGGCGTGCAGGGTCTGGAGCAGGAAGCCATCGCCGCCCAGCGCCACCACCAGCTCGGCCTCGCCGATCGGCACCCAATCGTAGCGCTGGCGCAGGTCCGCCGCCGCCACCTGCGCCTGTTCGGTCGGGGAGGCGGCCAGCGCGAGCCGGCGCTCGCCGCTCATGGCGTCGTCATCCGCCGGTGACGCTCATGTGGCGCCGCACCGTCGGTGCCTCGCCGCGCTGAATCGTGAAATGGTGGCGCAGCGGCTTCAGGGTCAGCGCCTCGTCGATCACGGCGTCCAGCGCCGCCCGCCCGCCGGTGCGCAGCGCGGTGCGCAGATCGACCGTCTCGTCATGGCCCAGGCACATCGCGATCTCGCCCTTGGCCGACACGCGCAGGCGGTTGCAGCCGTCGCAGAAATTGGCCGTCATCGGCGTGATGAAGCCCAGTCGCAGACCCAGTTCCTCGACCTGCACATAGCGTGCCGGCCCGCCGCTGCGATGCGCCAGCGGGATCAGGGTGAAACGCCCGGCCAAGGCCTGGCGAACGCCATCGAGCGGCAGGTAGCGATCGGTGCGATCCTCCTCCACCACGCCCAGCGGCATCGTCTCGATCAGGGTGAGGTCGTGGCCCTCGGCGCCACACCAGCGCGCCATCGCCTCAATCTCGTCCTCGTTGAGCCCCTTCAGCGCGACCATGTTGATCTTGATGCGGATGCCCTGCGCGGTCGCGGCGGCGATCCCCTCGTGCACTTTCGCGATATCGCCCGTCCGGGTGATGTGGCGGAAGCGATCGGCGTCGAGCGTGTCGAGGCTCACGTTGATCCGCCGCACCCCCGCCGCCGCCAGTGCGCCGGCATGGGCCGCCAGATGCGTGGCGTTGGTGGTGAGCGTCAGCTCATCGAGCGCGCCGCTCGCCACATGGCGGCCGATGGTGGCGGCGAGCGTATCGATCCCGCCCCGCACCAGCGGCTCGCCCCCGGTCAGCCGGATCTTGCGAACCCCGCGCGCGATGAAGGCATCGGCGACCTCGCCCAGTTCCTCGATCGACAGCACCTGCGCGCGCGGCAGGAAGGTCATCGTCTCCGCCATGCAATAGCGACACCGCAGATCGCAGCGATCGGTGACGGACAGCCGGAGATAGCTGATCCGGCGGCCGAAGCTGTCGGTGAGGGCGGTGGCGGACATGGGACGGAAGCTAGGCCTGGGCGGGGGGTTAAACAAGGGGAGGCCCTCCACTCCCCACTCGAACGGGTTAGAGGGATGCGGCGCTCACGCCATCCCGAACTTCGCATAGGGGCTCGAACACGGCCCGCGTCCCAGATAGGTCAGGTCCACGTCGCGTCCGGCCTGCTTCAGATAATCGGTGTGGGTCACGAACTCGGCCAGCACCACCCGCTCCAGGTCGGCCATCTCGCGGCGCGGGCCGGCGGGGCCGCGATCGATCAGCGGGCGGGCGCCGGCGGCTTCGGCGAGGGCGTAGAGGCTGGTCTTGGCGGTGCCGGGGAAGCCGTGGCGGCGCTCGATCCCGGCGCGGAAGGCGGCGAAATCCTCGTCCTTCATGCGGAACGGGCCGACCAGCCGGTGGAGCATCGCCCGCAGCAGATCGCTCTCGTCGAACGCCGCCAGCGTGACCGCGCCGGTGCCGGCCACCACCGCACCGCCGACGAGGCCCGCGATCGTCTGGCGCCGGGAGAGCCTCATGCCAGCTCCGCCGCGCGCAGCGCCAGCGCCGCCACCGTCAGGCTCGGGTTGGCGCAGGAGCAGGTCGAGAAGCTGGACGAGCCCACCACGGTCAGGTTGCGCCAGCGGTGATGGATCATCTTCGCGTCGATCACCGATGTCGCCGGATCGTCGCCCATGCGCAGCGTGCCTTGCAGATGCGATTCGGTGGGGCGGTAGGATCGGAATTCGATCTTCTCCACCGGCAGCGGCTTGAGCAGATCGGGCAATTTCTCGATCGCCTTCTTCATGCCCAGCTCCGCATAGGGCGCGATGCCCTTGTAATGGACCTGCGCCACCCCGCCGAGGGCGGCGGTGACGTGATTTTCGGGGTCGAGCAGATCCTCCACCACTACCATCAGCGGCACGGTCTGGCGCCAGCGGCCGGGTTCGGTGCGCAAGCCGTGCGTCCAGCGATTGTCGAAATAGACGAGCGCGCCACCATAGTCCGATCGGAAGGCGCCGTCGTAGAGGCCGAAATTCAGCCCCGTCGTGATCGTGCTGCCGTCGAAATTGTCGACCCCGTCGAGGAACGCCTCGACATGCGCGCCATAGGATTCGTGGAGGCCCTTGCCGGTCATCCCCCCGGCCATGTCCGATCGGTCGAGGATGGCCGGGCTCTGGATCGCATTGGCGCCGAGGATGAAGCGATCGGCCGACACCTTCGCTTCGCGCCCATCTTGCTCGATCACGAGGCGGGCGATACTGTTGCCCGCCCCCTCGAACCGCACCGCCTTGGTCTTGAGCGCGAGGCTGACGCGGGGATCATCGAACAGGCCGATCAGGCCGTTGTTCAGCGTGAATTTCGCATCCGCCGGGCAGAGATAGCAACGGAAGGTGGCGCAACAGGCGTTGCGCGTCGCGGTCGCCACGCGGGCGCGGGCGGTGGGCATCGCGAAATGCTGGTCGGGCTGCGCGGCCTTCATCAGCCTGTCCACGCTCGACAGGCGATGCGGCGGCTGGGGGAAGGCGCCCGATCGCGGCATGATCGCCGCCATGTCCGGGTCGCCCGACACCGACATGATCGTCTCGGCCTGAAGATAATACGGCTCGAGATCGGCGTAATCGATCGGCCAGTCGTTGCCGACGCCGTAGCGGCTCTTCAGCTTGAAGTCGGTCGGGTGGAAGCGCGGCGTCTGCGCGAACCAGCAATTGGTGCCGCCGCCCAGCGCGATCGTATAGGTCCAGGGCTTGTCGGATTCCGAATAATAAGTGTCGGTCGGCGCGAGATAGGAATTCCTGTCGTTCTCGATCTGCCAGTCGTGCGGGTGATGCTCGCCCCATTCGACGACGAGGATGCGCCTGTCCGGCCCGCTGTCGAGCAGTTTGGCGAGGTAGAAGGCCGATCCGAAGCCCGAACCGATGATGATCGTATCGAAATGCTCGCCGCCGAGCGATGCGGGGTCGGCGAGATTCATGTCAGCGGCCCCTCATCGGGGCGCCGGGTCCGTTCAGGGGGAACCGCATAGCCTGCAAATGCAGCTCTTTCGCTGTTTGCCGTGCGTCGAGCTTATCGGAGGCCGGGCTAGCGGGCAACATGCTGCATCTGCGAACGGTCGCCGCTGCGGTGCGACTGATCGCGGATTAAGCCGACCGGTGCTCCGGCGCAGGCCGGAGCCCAGGGTTACAAAGCGCACCGCCCGCCACCCTTGGGTTCCGGCCTTCGCCGAAGCACCACCGAAGGTCAGGTCAATAGCGCGCCCGCACGCTGGCGAAGAAGCTGCGGCCCGGCTCCGGGAAGCCGTCCGCCAGCTGGTAGCTGTCGTCGAACAGGTTCCGCCCGCCGACACCGATCTCGACGCCCTCGATCACCGTCACGTCCACGCGCAGGTTCGCCTGCACGTAGCTGCCGGTGCGGTAATAGCGGGTGCCCGCCGTGTTCACCGTCCAGCGATCCGATGCGATGTCGAGGTTGGGGACGATGTGAACCCGCGACACCGGCGCCCAGTCCGCCCAGACGAACGCCTTGTGGGTCGGAACCCCGGTGGGCTGGAAGGCGGCGTTGGTCGGGTCGTTCAGGTCGCGGTGCGTCCAGGTGTAATTGCCGCCCAGCTTCAGGTTCGGCCCCAGATCGGCGGTCAGCGAGAGTTCGCCGCCGTAATACTCCCCCTTGCCCAGATTGCGGCTCTGCGTGACGGCATTGTTGGTGCACACGTTCGCCGCCGTGCAGGTGACGTAGATGAAGGGGAAGGCGACGATCACGTTCGTCAGATGCGAGTAGAAGGCCGCGCCCTCCGCCGTGACCGGGCCGAAGCGGCGGCTGCCGCCCAGTTCGTAATTCACCGCCCGCTCGGACTTCAGGTCCGGGCTGGAGATCGCCCCGCCGAAGCGCGACGAGAAACGCTCGAAGATCGTCGGGAAGCGCGCGCGCGACGACAGGCTGGCGTGCAGGCTGGTGTCGGCATCGGGCGCCCACACCAATTTGCCCTGGCCGTTGAGCGCCTTGCTGTTGCGGATCGGATAGCTGAACACGCGCGCCGCGCCGCCGCCCGGCGGGGTGCCGAACTCCTCCGCCCGCTTCAGATCGCGCCAGTCGACGCTGACCCCGGTGGTGAGCGTCAGAGCGGGCGACAGCGCCAGCCGGTTCTCGGCGGCGACGCTCCAGGTGTCTTCCAGATTGGTCTGCTCGGGCTCGGTCGTGCCGGCCGGGAAGCTCTGCTGGAACTCGACGTGGCGGTCGCGGCGGAAATGGCCCGCGATGGTCAGCGTGTCGGTCGGCAGCAGATTGACCGCCAGCTCCGCCGAACCGCCCCACGCGCGATCCTGATAATAAGAGTTGAACGCGCGGCCGAGCGTCTGGCTATTCTGGTTGCGATTGTCGAACGAGCTGAGAAGATTGTGGAACTGGTTGCGATAGGCGCGGGTCTTGAGCGTCGCCGTGTCGCCCAGCGCCGTCGTCGACAGGAAATAGAGGCTGTCGAGGTTCCAATAGGGCCAGGTCCAGAAGCGTTGCGACGCCAGCGTATCGGTCACATGCAGCGGCGCGTTCTTGGCGCCTTCCTGCTTGGTATAGCTGATCGCATATTCGTCGGTGGCGTTGGGGGTGAAGCCGACCTTGCCGTTCACCCGCCAGTCGCGCGAGCGGCTGAAATCGCGCTCGCCGCCATCCTCGGCCGATCCGGCGATCGGGCTATAGCCGCCCGGCAGATCCCAATGTCTGGTGTAGCTGCGCGTGTAGCTGCCTTGCGCGTACCAAGTGTCATGGCGCGTACCCAGCAGGCCGAAGACATTGTAACCCGCATAATCCACGTCGCGATCCACCGAGAGCGTGCCGCGTACCTCCGCCTCGATCGCCTTGGTGGGCTTGCGCGTCACCAGATTGACCGCGCCGCCCATCGCTCCTGGCCCGTCCAGCACCGAGACATAGCCCTTGGCCACCTGCAATTCGGCGATGTCGGGGGTGAGGAAGCGGCCGTAATCGAGCCGGTTGTCGGCCGGCAGATAGACGCGGATGCCGTCGATCGAGACCGGCACCTGAAAGCGATCGAAGCCGCGCACATAGATCAGCCGCTCGTTGCGGGATCCCCCGGTGTTGGAGGCCGATACGCCCGGCATCAGCTGCGCCGCTTCGTCGAGCGTGGAGCGGTTGAAGGTGTAGATCGCCTCCGACGAGAGCGTCGCCCCGCCGATCGCCGGCCCGGTCGCGGGCTTGGGCGCGGTGACGATGATCTGGCCGAGGCCGAACGCCTTGTCGTCGGCGGGCGGGGCCGTATCGGCCGTCTGGGCGTGCGCGGTGGTCGCGGCGATCAGCGCGGATGAGGCGAGGATGAGCGAACGGAGGTGCATGAAGGCTCCCTGATGGATTAGATCGCGTTATGGCCTCGCGATTCGTTATATCTGGCCATATACAGATGCTGCATTGCAGGAGAAGCCGGTTGCGAATTTTCACGTGTCTGATGCTCGCCGGCCTCGCGGCGGCCCCCATCGCCGCGACGGCACAGGGCATGGCCGATCACCCGGCTCCCCAGTGCGCCGCCACCCCCGCGCCGCTGCCGCCCGAACTGTCCGGCTGGGCGACCCGATCGGCGATCACCGCCGCCACGACCCCGGCCGGCCTCAAGGCCGCCACCCTCACGCTCGGCAAGGGCGCCGACGCGACGCTCGGCCAGACCAGCGGCGTGACCTATGTGGTGCGGCCCGAAAAGCCGGGCGGCTCGGTCAGCTACGGCGGCCTGTTCGCCTTCACCGTGGCGAAGGCCGGCACCTACCGCGTGGCGCTGGGTTCGGGTGCGTGGATCGACGTCCTCAAGGGCAAGACCGCGTCGGTCTCCACCGCCCACGGCCATGGCCCGGATTGCACCGGCGTCCGCAAGATGGTCGATTTCGCGCTGACGCCGGGGAAGTACGTGCTGCAAGTCGCGGCGAACGGCTCCGCCACCCTCCCGCTGATGGTGACGGCGGTTAAGTGAAATTCCTCCCCGGCACGGGGAGGGGGACCATGCGCAGCATTGTGGAGGGGGCTCACCCCGAAGCGCGGCGCCAGAAGGATAGCCCCCTCCCCCACCGGCTGCGCCGGCGGTCCCCCTCCCCATATCGGGGAGGAGTATTCGCGCTCGCCCTCCTCGCCACAATAGCCACCGCCGCGCGCTTCACCCCAACCGCTACCGACACCTCCGCGAAGATCGCCCTCGGCCGCCAGCTCTTCTACGACGCCGATCTCTCGATCGACGGCACCATGTCCTGCGCCACCTGCCACGAGCAGCATCGCGCCTTCGCGGACGGCAACCGCACCCGGCCCGGCGTCCATGGCGATGCCGGCCGACGCAATGTGCCACCGCTCGCCAATGTTGCTTTCCTGCCCAGCCTCACCTGGGGCGATCCGCGCGTCACCAGTCTGGAGGCGCAGGCGCTGATCCCGATGTTCGGCGAGGCGCCGGTCGAAATGGGCATGAAGGGCGCCGAGGCCAAACTGGCCGCCCGCCTCGGCCGCGATCCCTGTTACGTGAAGATGTTCGCGGCGGCCTTCCCCGATCGCGGCGGCCGGATCGAGACCGAGACCGTCACCCGCGCGCTCGCCGCCTTCCAGCGCACGATGGTCTCCCGCGCCAGCCCCTACGATCGCGGCGCGATGCCCGAACCCGCGAAGCGCGGCGCGACCCGCTTCGCCCGCGATTGCGCCGCCTGCCACGCCGGACCCGACTTCACCGACGGCCGCTTCCACGCCCCCATCGGCGCCACGCCCGGCGACCGCGGCCTCGGCGAAATCACCGGACGGCCGGCCGACGACGGCCATTTCCGCACCCCGACGCTTCGCAACATCGCCGTGACCGCCCCCTACCTCCACGACGGCAGCGCCCCGACGATCCCGGTCGCCATCGCCCGCCACCGCAACCTGCCGCCGATCGACGCGGCCGCGATGGCCGAGCTGACCGCCTTCCTCGATCAGCTGACCGATCGGCGCTTCTTCACCTATCGCCGCCTCGCCTTGCCGAAGAAACGCTGCGACCGCCGCCTCTAAGGCAGCGTCATTGGCGGTCAGACCTTGCGCAGGCCGTGCATCCCGTCCGTCTGCGTTTCCTGCATGTTGGTCATCATCTCGCGCATGTCGCGGATGGCATCCGTCATCTGCTGGATTTGCTGGATCTGTTCGTCCTGCGTCCGTCCGCCCGATTGGGACAGCTTCGCCAGCGCGTCGGCTTCCGCCTTCTTGGCATCGGTATCGGCCGCCGGTATCATATTGCCGGTGCCTGCCCCGATCTGGCCCGAAATCGATCCCACTCGGCCGGCTGCATCTAGCGATACGTCGCGCGTTCCCTTGGTGGAGGTCTTGGTGGCGTCGTCGGCGATGCCGCCTGCTTTAGCCGCGCCGATGGCGCCCATGCCTGTGCTCATCGCACCACCCGCGATGGATGTGAAACCGGCGGTGACCGAGGCGGCGAGGCGCTGATCGGCCAGATCGCGAATGCGTTGGGCCTCCTCGCGCAGCGTCGACACCTGCGCTTCCGAGGCGGCGGCGCGACCCGCGCGCGCCGTGTCGCGCATCTCCTGCGCCAATTTCTCGAACGAGGCCATCGCCGCGAAAATATCCGCGTCGGCGCCCGGATTCGTCGTGCCGGCACGGGGCATTCCATCCAGCCCACCATAAGGAAGCGCGCCGCCGCCGACCACCATATCGAGTTCGTCGTCGGTCAGCTTGCGCGAGTCGTCCGGCATGGTCGGTCCCCCTGGCTAGGCCGACCTATGCCACAGCCCCGGGTGGCGGAGAAGCGATACCCGGCCTGCGTGAAGACTCACTTCTGCGCGGTGTAGCGGATCAGGCCCGGCGGCAGCGCCAGCCGGCCGTAGCTGTTGCCCGCCTCCACCGTGAAGCCGGCGTCCTGCAGGATCTCCGCCACCGCCTCGCGCGGCCACAGGCTGAGGCGATCTTCCTGTTCGTGGCGATGCCAGCCGTCGCCGCTTGCCGTGAACAATGTGGTGGTGCGAGTCATCGTCTCGTCGCCGGGTTCGTGGCTGACCGTGCCGGCGGCCCAGCCCGGCCCTTCGGCGAAGCCGCGCGCTCCGCTCTGGGCGCGGCCGGGGGCGGCGGCGTCGAACAGCAGGATGCCGCCGCGTTCCAGCGCGGCATGCGCGCGGCGCACGAAGCGATCGAGCGCGGCCTCGTCGCGCGGTTCGCACTGGCGGTTGACCACTTCGCCCACCGCCACGATCGCGCGGGCAGGGGGCAGATCGACGTTGAAGATCGAGGCGCGCAGGAAGCGCCCCGCCGGCACCCGCTGGCGGGCGAGATTGACCATGTCCGACGACAGATCGCCACCGCGCACGTCATAGCCCGCCGCCGCGATCCGCTCGGCCAGCAGCCCCGCGCCGCACGCCACATCCACCACCACGCCCTTGCTGAGCGACGGCCCAAGCAACCCCAGCAACGCCTCCGCCGCGCCCTCGGCGAAACCGCCGAAGACATTCGCCTGTACCTGTACGGGGTCGTCGTTGTTCGGCGGGGTCATGCGAGAGATACGATAGGGGCGATGGGGAAGAAGGCGAAATGATTCGGAAAGTTCCTCCCCAGCACGGGGAGGGGGACCATCCGAAGGATGGGGGAGGGGGCCCTCCCCGCACGCTGCGCTTCGGGATACCCCCCTCCGTCAGCTCTGCGAGCTGCCACCTCCCCGTGCCGGGGAGGAGCTACCCCGCCAGCACCCCCGGCACCGCCAGATAGGCCAGCCGCCGCACCTCACGCCGCCCGCGCACCACCGTGTCCAGCACGATGCCGCACACCAGCGACAGCGCCGCCACGATCACCAGCGCGGTCGAGAGCAGGGCGGTGGGCAGGCGCGGCACCAGCCCGGTCTCGACATAGGTCACCGCCAGCGGGGCGGCGAGGATGAGGGCGGCCAGCGCCATCGCCGCCGCGATCAGCCCGAAGAACAGCACCGGCCGCTCGATGCGGAACAGCATCACGATCGTCCGCAGGATGCGCCAGCCGTCGCCATAGGTGGAGAGTTTGGAGACCGATCCCTCGCCGCGCGCGCCATAGCGGGTGACGACCTCGCCCACCGGCATCCGCAATTCCAGCGCGTGGACGCTGATCTCGGTCTCGATCTCGAAGCCGGTCGAGAGGACGGGGAAACTCTTCACGAAGCGGCGCGAAAAGACGCGATAGCCCGACAGGATATCGTTGAAGCTGCGCCCGAACAGCCGCGCCAGCAGGCCGGTCAGCACCCGATTGCCCAGCCGATGCCCGCGCCGATACGCCGCCTCCACCTCCGACGCGCGCGCGCCGACCACCATGTCGAGACCCTGCTCCGCCAGCATCGCCACCAGCGCGGGCGCGGCCGAGGCGTCATAGGTCGCGTCGCCGTCGGCCATCACATAGATGTCGGCCTCCACGTCGGCGAACATGCGGCGGACGACATGGCCCTTGCCCTGCATCCGCTCGGTGCGGACGATCGCGCCGGCTTCGGCGGCGGCGGCGGCGGTGCGGTCGCGCGAATTGTTGTCGTACACATAGATCGCCGCATCGGGCAGCGCCGCGCGGAACCCGGCGACGACCGCGCCGATCGCGGCCTCCTCGTTATAGCAGGGCAGGATGACGGCGATGCGGCGCAATTCAGGTCCTGTGGGGTGTGCCTTCGGTGGATGGGCGAATACCGGGGCAGGGGGGCTTTGGCCAGCGACGGCAATAGAGCGGGGCGAACATTCCTGGCGTCACATTTCCTTCCCCGAGTCTCCGAACTGTCACAAAACGTCCATAAATGCTTCGCCGGACGCTCCTACGCCGGCCACCGATGATCCTCCGCTGCCTCTCGATTCTCCTGCTCGCGCTCGGCGCGCTGGCGCCGTCCGCGCCGGGCTTCGCCGCGCCGGTGACACTGTCGGGGGCGGGCGCCACCTTCCCCGCGCCGATCTATGCCGGCTGGGCGGAAGTGTATCGGCTGCGCACCGGAAACCGGATCAACTATCAACCGATCGGATCGGGCGGCGGGATCAAGCAGATCAAGGCGCGGACGATCGATTTCGGCGCGTCGGACAAGCCGATGAAGCCCGCCGACCTCGCCGCCGCCGGCCTCTACCAATTTCCCACCGTCGTCGGCGGGGTGGTGCCGATCGTCCATGTGCCCGGCATCCCGACCAACCGACTGAAGCTCTCCGGCGCGGTGCTGGGCGATATCTTCCTCGGGCGGATCAAGCGGTGGAACGCCAAGCCCATCGCCGCGCTCAACCCCGGCCTGCCGCTCCCCAATCTGCCGATCACCGTCGTCCACCGTTCGGATGGCTCGGGCACCACCTTCCTCTTCACCAGCTTCCTCGCCGCGCGCAGCCCGGAATGGGCCAAGGTCGTCGGCGCGAGCGACGCGGTGCAATGGCCGGCGGGCATCGGCGGCAAGGGCAATGACGGCGTCTCGGCCTTCGTGAAGCAGACGTTCGGGGCGATCGGTTATGTCGAATATGCCTTCGCCAAGCAGACCGGCGCGCCTGTCGCGCTGGTGCAGAACCGCGACGGCGCCTTCCCACCGCCGGTTGCCGCCTCCTTCGCCGCCGCCGCCGCGAGCGCGCCCTGGGCGGGGGCGCCCGGCAATTATGTCCTGCTCGTCGATCAGCCCGGCCGCGCCGCCTGGCCGATCACGGGGGCGACCTTCGTGCTGATCCCGCGCAACCCCGCCGATCCGGCGCGGGCGAAGGGCGTGCTGCGCTTCTTCGACTGGGCCTATCATATCGGCGATCGCGCCGCGCTGTCGCTCGATTACGTCCCCCTGCCTCCGCGTGTCCGCATCATGATCCGCCGCCAGTGGAACACGGCCGTCACCGCCGGCGGCCAGCCGGTCTATCCCACGCGATGAGCCGCCGCCTCGATTTCTCCGCCCGCGGCGCCGCCGGCGAGGCGCTGTTCCGCTGGACCTGTGCCTCGGCCGCGACCCTGCTGCTGGCGGCGCTCGGCGGCCTCGTCGTCAGCCTCGCCATCGGCGGATGGCCGGCCTTCCGCAAGTTCGGCCTGGGCTTCCTCACCTCGACCGAATGGAACCCCGTCACCGAAGTCTATGGCGCGGCCGGGCCGATCGTCGGCACACTCATCACCGCCTTCGCCGCGCTGCTGATCGCGCTGCCGCTGGCGATCGGCATCTCGGTGTTCCTCGTCGAATTCTGCCCGCGCCGCGTCGCCCGGCCGATCGCGGTGGCGATCGAGTTGCTCGCCGGCATCCCCTCGATCGTCTACGGCATGTGGGGCCTGTTCGTGCTGGCGCCCTGGTTCGCCGAACATATCCAGCTGCCGATCATCATGTCGGCCGAGGAAGGCTCGTTCGTCGATCGCTGGTTCGCCGGCGTGCCCAACGGCGCCAATATCGTCACCGCCAGCCTGATCCTGGCGATCATGATCCTGCCCTATATGGCCGCCGTGTTCCGCGAACTGCTGTTGACCGTGCCGCCGCAGGTGCGCGAGGCCGGCTACGGCCTCGGCTGCACCCCGTTCGAGGTGATCCGCCACATCACCATCCCCTATGTCGGGCAGGGGATGATCGGCGTCATCATGCTCGGCCTCGGCCGCGCGCTGGGCGAAACGATGGCGGTCACCTTCATCATCGGCAATTCGCACCGCTTTCCGGGATCGGTGTTCGATAGCGGATCGACCATCGCCTCCACCATCGCTAACGAATTCGCCGAGGCGACGAGCGACATGCACAGCGCCTCGCTGGTGGCGCTCGGCTTCGTGCTGTTCGTCATCACCTTCACCGTATTGGCCACGGCGCGCGGCCTGCTCGCGCGGGCGGCCCGCTGATGCGCGGCTCCAGCCCCGCCCGCGCCCGTAACCGGCGGATCGTCAACGCGATCTTCGTCGGCGGCTGCGGCGTCGCGACCGCCATCGCGCTCGGCGCGCTGGTGCTGATCCTGTGGTCGCTGGTGGTGCAGGGCATCGGCGGGATCGACGGGCGCATCTTCACCCTCGCCCAGCCCGCGCCGGGCTCCACCGGCGGCCTCTCCAACGCCATCGTCGGCTCGCTGCTGATGTGCGGCCTCGGGATGCTGATCGCGCTGATCGTCGGCGTGCTGGCGGGGACGTGGCTGGCCGAATATGGCGGGCGCACCCGCTACGGCCACATCGTCCGCTTCATGAACGACGTGCTGCTGTCCGCCCCCTCGATCCTCGTCGGCCTGTTCGTCTACGAATTGCTGGTCGAGCCGCTGGGCGGCTTCTCGGGCTATGCCGGCGCGGTGGCATTGGCCTTCCTCGCCACCCCCGTCGTGACCCGCACGACCGAAGATATCCTCAACCTCCAGCCCAACACCCTGCGCGAGGCGGGCATGGCGCTGGGGGCGACGCGCGCCTTCGTCACCCGCCGCATCGTCTGGCGCGCGGCGGCGACGGGCCTCGTCACCGCCGGGCTGCTCGGCTTCGCGCGCATCTCGGGCGAGACCGCGCCGTTGCTGTTCACCTCACTCGGCAACCAGTTCTTCTCGGCCGACATGGCGGCGCCCATGGCCAGCCTGCCGACCACCATCTTCCAGTTCGCTCTGTCCGCCTATGACGACTGGCGCCGCCTCGCCTGGGTGGGGGCGCTGCTGATCGCCGTCGCCGTCCTCGCCATCAACATCGTCGGGCGCCTCCTCGCCCGGGAGACGCATCGCCCATGAACGCCCCCGTGCCCCCCGATCAGGTGATGATCGCCCCCCCGGCGGAAAAGCTGGTGCTGGAGGCGCGGGGCCTCGATTTCTTCTACGGCAAGGCGCAGGCGCTGTACGGCATCGACCTGCCCGTCGCGCGCAACCAGATCACCGCGCTGATCGGCCCCTCGGGCTGCGGCAAGTCCACGCTGCTGCGCGCGCTCAACCGCATCCACGACATCTATCCCAACCAGAAGGCCGCCGGCACGATCCGCCTGAACGGCGAGGACGCGACCGCGATGGACGCCGCGTCGCTGCGCGCCCGCATCGGCATGGTGTTCCAGAAGCCGACGCCCTTCCCGATGTCGATCTACGAGAATGTCGCCTTCGGGGTGCGCCTCTACCGCCGCATCGCCCGATCCGAGATGGACGAGATCGTCGAACGCTCGCTGCGCCGCGCGGCCTTGTGGGACGAGGTGAAGGACCAGCTCGGCGCCTCGGGGCTGGGTCTCTCCGGCGGCCAGCAGCAGCGGCTGTGCGTGGCGCGCGGCATCGCCGTCGAGCCCGAGGTTCTGCTCCTCGACGAACCCGCCTCTGCGCTCGATCCGATCTCCACCGCCAAGCTGGAGGAGACGCTGATGGAGCTGAAGCGCGATATCTCGATCGTGATCGTCACCCACAATCTCCAGCAGGCGGCGCGCATCTCGGATTCCACCGGCTTCATGTATCTCGGGCGGATGGTGGAATTTTCCCCCACCCCCGATCTCTTCTCGACCCCGCGCCTGCAACGCACGCGCGATTACGTCACCGGCCGGTTCGGCTGAGGAGCGCGGCGATGAACAACGGCACCATGCACACCATCCGCGCCTTCGACGAGGATCTCGACCAGCTGCGCGTGCAGGTGCTGGAGATGGGCGGCCTCGCCGAAGCGGCCATCACCGCCTCGGTCGACGCGATGATCCACCGCGACCTCGAAGGCGCGCTGCGGGTGGTGGAAAACGACCGCCGCATCGACGCGATGGAGCTGGAGGTCGAACGCCTCGCCGTCCGCCTGATCGCGCTGCGCGCCCCGATGGCGGACGACCTGCGCAGCGTGATCGCCGCGCTCAAGATCGCCGGCGTGATCGAGCGGATGGGCGATTATGCCAAGAACATCGCCAAGCGCGTGCCGGTGCTAGACGCCGCCGGGCCGCTGGAGCCGATCTCGGTGCTGCCGGCGATGGGCCGCGCCGTCTCGCATCTCGTGAAGGACGCGCTCGACGCCTACGCCAACGGCGATACCGAGAGCGCGGTGCTGGTGTGCCAGCGCGACCGCGAGATCGACGATTTCTACAACAGCCTGTTCCGCACCTTGCTCACCTATATGATGGAACAGCCGCACAATATCACGCCCTCGGCGCATCTGCTGTTCGTCGCCAAGAACCTCGAACGCATCGGCGACCACGCCACCAACGTCGCCGAGATGGTCTATTATGCCGCCACCGGCGAACAGATGACCGAACGCACGCGCGGCAACGATACCACTGCCAACCTTGGCGCGAACATGGAGAAGCAGGCATGAGCCGGGGACGTGTCCTGGTCGTCGAGGACGACGCCGCGCTGGCGGAACTGCTCGACTGGCATCTGAGCCGCGAGCATTTCGACGTGGAGCGCGCCATCAACGGCGAGGAAGCCCTGCTCCTCGCCCGCGAATCGACGCCCGATCTGGTGCTGCTCGACTGGATGATCGAGGGGCTTTCCGGCATCGAAGTGTGCCGCCGCCTGCGCCGGATGCCCGATACCGCCAAGGTGCCGATCATCATGCTCACCGCCCGGACCGACGAGGCGGATCGCATCCGGGGGCTGGAGACCGGGGCGGACGATTATGTCTCCAAGCCCTTCAGCCCCAAGGAGCTGATCGCGCGCGTCAACGCGCTGCTGCGCCGCGTGCGCCCGGCGCTGGCCGGCGAGCAACTGGTGTTCGAGGACATCGCCATGGATACGGTGGGCCACAAGGTCCACCGCGCCGGCAAGCCGGTAGCGCTCGGGCCGACCGAATTTCGACTGCTGCGCCATTTCCTGGAGCATCCCGGCCGCGTGTTCAGCCGCGAGCGGCTGCTCGACAGCGTGTGGGGCCGCGACAGCGAGATCGAGATCCGCACCGTCGATGTGCACATCCGCCGCCTCCGCAAGGCGATCAACGGCGAGGATCTGCCCGACGTGATCCGCACCGTCCGCTCGGCCGGTTATGCGCTGGACAAGGCCGGCGATATCGCCTGAGTCTTGTAGCGATCCCCGGCCTGCCCTAACCCGGTGCGGCAGGGAGATCGACGTGCCGAAAGTGAAACGCGAGCGACGGACGCCGGAGGAGGCGTACAAGTTCCTCGACGCCAAGATGCGCGGCGGCACCGCCCGCCCCGGCACGCGCGGCAAGAAGATCAGCCGCAAGACGTGGATCCTGATCGGTGTGGGCGTCGCGGCGCTGATCCTGCTCGGCATCGTCGGGCTGGTCGTCGATACGATCCTGTCCAGCACCGACAAGAGCGCGCCCGTCGTCGCGGGCCGCAAGCCGGGCGCGATCGACCCCACCACCTGCCTCGACGACAAGGGGCAATTGCCCTCGATGGTCGGCGAAGTCAGCCGTGCGCTCGGCATCGCGGCGCAGATCGTCCCCACCTCCACGGTGTTCGGCAAGAACCAGAACGGCCGGTTCGAGGTGACGATGACCTATCATCCCGACATCGACCTCGGCACCAACCGCGATGACAAGGCGCTGGCGACGATGGACCCGCGCTATTGCACCGTCCAGCTCATCACCGCGACCGCCCGGTAAGCGGCGCCGTCAGGGGCTGTAGGACGTCTTGGTCACCATGGTGACCATTTCCGCGACGATCACCTCCGACCCGACTTCGCGGAACGACATGAAATCGGGATCGGCGCGCCATTTGGCGGTCGCCTCGAAATAGGCGTTGGCGTCCGGGATCTGCCACAGATCGACGACCGTGCAGATCGGCCCGACCGCCGTCACATAGGCACCGAGCAGTTTCCAGCCGTGGCTTTCCAGCACCGGCACCTGCTTGGCCATGGCGGCGGCGAAGCGATCATAGGCGCCGATGCGGATCTTCAGCGTCGCGTGGACGAACAGCTCCATCGCCTCTCTCCTGATCCCCTAGCTTCACGCCGCCGAAATGCCCCATTTGGCGGCGGCGAAATTGCCCGATGGCGCGTCCGGGCCGGGCATGCCGGGCGGGCCGCCATAATCCTCATGATCGAAATAGGTGCCGGTCAGGTCGGGCGGCCCGGAATAATGCAGCTGGAACAGCCGCCACGCGAAGCGCAGCCGCCCCTCCTCCTCGGCGAACCGCTCGTAATAGCGGCCGATCGAGATGTTGGTCTTGCCGTCGGCCCAGGCGACCCGCTCGTTCACATAGGTGCGCGCGGTGACGATCCCGTCGCTGATGTCCACGATCGGCGTGTTGAGCGTGATGAGCACCTTGCGCATCCGCCCCATGATCCGCTCGAACAAAGCGACGATCTCGTCCCGCCCGCTGGGTTCGAGGCCGCCGATCCGCCAGACGGCATCGCGCGTGAAGCATTGGCCGAACGCCGGAAAATCCATCCGCCACACCGCATCGGTGTAACGCGCGTGCAGATCGGCGATCGCCAGCCGGGTGGCGGTCAGGTCGGTCATCTTCCTCTCCTCGATCATGCGATGGCCGGCGGGGCCAGCCGCGCGCGGCCGGCGAGCATCACCAGCGCCATCGCGAAGGCGAAGCCGGCGAGCGCGACGAACGCGCCCTGCGCCCCATAGCGCGCCGCCACCGGCTCCAGCGGAATCTGCGCCAGCAGCGCCGCGCCGAAATAGCCCGCCCGCGCCAGACCGATGCGGCGCGCGCGACGCTCGGGCAAATCGGCGGCGGCGACCGCGAACAGATTGGGGCTCAGCAGGCCGACGCCCACGCCCAGCAGGGTCGTGCCGATCAGGGTCGTCGTCACGCTATGGCCGGCGATCACCAGCAGCAGCGCCAGCCCGACGATCAGGAAGCCGCCGACGAAAATCTTCGCCGGCCCGGCGAAGCGCCGCACCCAGCCATAAGCGAAGGAGAGCGTGCCCGCCCCGAGGGTCAGCGCCATGATCGCCAGCGCCGGATAGCGCGGATTGCTCTCGCCGATCTCGGTGAAGTGGAAGGGCAGATAGGCGGGCAAGGTGGTCGCCACGCCGCCGCATACGAGCCCGAGCCCCAGCATCGCCCAAGGGAAGCCGCCGCCCTCCACCCTGGCCGTCACCGTGCGGGCGACCGGCGGCGCGGGCACGAGCGTGAGGATCAGCAACAGGATCGGCAGCGCGGCCAGATGGAGCGTGAACACCAGCCGCCAGTCCATCGCCCCCAGCATCACCGCCACCGGCATCACGCCGAGCGTGGCGAGATTGCCGAACATCGAGGAGAAGCCCAGCCAGCGCGGCCGCTCCGCGTCGGGCACGCCGTTGGCCAGCGTCGCGATGGCGGTAACGCCGCAGGTCGCCAGCGCGAGGCCGACGACGATGCGGCTCGCCAGCAGCAGCCACAGATCGTCGATCACCATGCCGGCGATGCCCGCCAGCGCGAAGGTCGCCAGCGCGACCAACAACAACCGCCGCTCGCCGAACCGCTCCGCCAGCAGGCCGCCGATCGGCGCGCCGATCGCCATCGCCCCGCCCAGCGCTGTGATCATCGCGCGCACGATCGTGCCCGCCCCCGGCGTATCGGCGAAATGGGCGCTGATCTTGGGCAGCACCGGCACCAGGCTGCTGAAACCGATGACGATCAGCCCGCCGACCAGCACGAGGCTGATCCGCCCGCCGAGGCCTACATGGCCCGGTGCGATGTCCGTCATGCGGCCGCCATCCTCTTCACGAAGCGATCGAGCGTCGCGCCGAAATCGCGCCGCTGCCACAGGTTGAACCCCGCCCGCGAGATGTGGAGCTGGTTGCGCGGCATCTCGTAGTCGCGAAAGATCGGGTCGAACGGGCTCGGCACGTCCGCCGCGTCCGGCATTCGCCCCAGGATGCGCGCCGGGCTGTCGATGAAATAGGACAGGCCCATCATCGCGACATAGAGTTCGAGGTGGAAGACCAGCTCGTCCCGGTCGAGCGCCGGCCCGCCATGCTCGCGCAGTTCGGTGACGAACAGATCGATCAGCTCGTCGAAATGGCCGTCCCACACGTCGAGCCCCGCGCCGCTGAGGCAGCCCCACAAGGAGAATGCGAGGTTGATCTGGCCGGCATGCCCCCAATCCATCAGCCCGCATTGCAGATCGCCGGCCGCATCGCGCCAGAACCAGCAATTGTCGATATTGCCGTTCCAGTGGCACAGAGCGATCAGCGAGGGATCGCTCTGGGTGAAGCGCCGGATCTCCGCCTGATGCTCCAGATAGCCCAGCGCCTCGCCCTCGAGCTTTTCGAAGAAGGCCGGCGTCAGGTTGGGCGGAAACAGCTGCGGCGCGCGTGCCACGAAGGCGGCGAAGGCGCGAACCTTGCCGATCAGTTGCTCCGCGTCATAGCCGATCCGCACGCTCGACGAGGCGGCGACCGGATCGAACGGGAACAGCGCGTCGATATCGCAGGGCAATTGCCCCGATCGGTGCGCGGCGGCGACGCGGGCGAGCGCGGTGTAGATCGCGCGATAATGGTCGATCGGCCGATCGATCTCGTTATCCAGGCATTTCGGATGATGCGGCTCGATTCCGTTCGCGCCGAAGCCGATCGTCTCGGTAATGAGCAGGCCGGTATGCGTCTCGGCCTGATAATCGGCGAAATAGGCGATCGGCACATGGATCGGGAAGCCCGCCAGCCGCGACACTTCGGCGAGCCGCACCTCGCCCGCCATCTCATATTTGCCGCGATCGTCCCGCACCGGATCGGCGAAATCGCGCGAGAATTTCACGAACAGATCGGTGTGGAACGCCGGATCGGGCCGGGCATATTCCACCGACAGGAACAGTTTCTCGCCCGTGCTTCCGCCGGGGCATGTCTCGATCCGGGTGATGCGCGCGACGGCATTGTCCGGCCCGATCGCCCCGAAGGCGCGAAACGCTTCGGTCAGGAAATCCGCGCCCGCAGCCCGCAGCGCCGCGCCATGCGCCGGGATCGCCAGCCCGGTCGTGTCGCCGCGCACGAAATCGATCGGCGGCCCTTCGCGCCGCGCCGCCGCCGCGCCGCCGCTCATGCCTTGCCCTGGAAGATTTCGGCGGCGTGGTAGGAATCGACATATTCCTTGATGCCGCTGATCCGCCCGCCGCGGAACGTGAAGAGATAATGGTAGAAATTGTTGTAATGCCTGCCCGCCGCCGTCAGCCCGTCGACCTCGACCTCGACGGCCACACGATCCGCCTCGGCGGTGACCGCGCCGATCGTCTGTTTCAGGCCGGCGGGGAAGATGCTCGGCGTGGCCATATAGGCTACGATCTGCGTCTTCGTCTGCACGCCCGCGTAGGGGAACAGGTGCGGCTTGCCGGCGACCCAATAGGTCGAATCCTCGGTCATCAGCCGATCGACGACGGCCGGGTCGTGGATCGCGCTGGCCGCCAGAAATTCCAGCGCGATCCGCTTGTTGGCTTCGATGATGGTGTCGGTGGTCACGGTCACCCGTCTCCCTTGCGGCGGCCGGGCGCGGCCGCGCCTCAATAGCGCAGCGTCGCCCGCACCCAGAGTTCGCGGCCGCGATCCATGTAGCAGCCGACCTCGTCGATGCCGGCCGCGCCCCGCACCGTCGAACCGGTGATGATGCCGCCAGTCTGCCCGCCCTGTCGGTTGGAATTGGCGCAATTGCCGCTGGTCAGCTCGTTGTTGATATTCTTGCCGATCAGCGCGAATTCCCAGCGGTCGCGATGCTTCAGGGTCAGCGTGGCATCCGCCTTGATGTAGGATTTCTGGTAATAGATGTACGCCAGATCGACGAGCGAACGGCTCTGATACTGGTTGTTGCTGGCGAACAGCAGGGTCCAGTCCGCGCCGATCGGCCGCTCGTAGCTGAAGCCGAAATTGGCCGACCAGCGCGGCGCGCGCAGCAGCGGGATGCCCGAGCGATCCTGCGCGGTGAAGCCGCCGAGCCCGGCATTGGCGGTCGGGCTGAACAGCAGGTTGCACCCTTCCACCGCGAGCTGGCCGCCATAGCAGGGCACGTTCAGCAGGCTGGTATATTTGCTGTTGTTCCAGTTGAGCGCGGCGTTCAGATCGAGCCCCTGGATGCCCTCCGGCCGGAAGGTCATCTCCGCCTCGAGCCCGTAATTGCGCGCCTTGCCGGCGTTGAGCGTACGGGTGACGGTGACGCCGGCGGTCGACTGCACGTTGGCGCCCACCTGAAGCCCGGTATATTTATAGTAATAGCCGGCCAGGTTGAACATCAGCCGGCGGTTGGCCAGCCGGCTCTTCAGGCCGATCTCGCCACCCTCCACCTTCTCGTCGCCGAACGAATTGTTCTCGCCGGTGAAGGGCGGGGTCGAGACGTTGAACGATCCCGATTTGTAGCCGCGCTTGGCCGAGGCGAAGAGCGTCAGGTCGCTGCTCGGGCGGTAGGTGAGGCTGATTTCGGGCGCGACATTGTCCGCCTTGATCTTGGGTACCGCGAGCGCGACGAACACCGGCGTGCCGCTGATCGTGTTGAACGGATTGATGTTGCGCCGCTCGCTCGTCCAGCGTGCGCCGGCCGCCAGCTCCAGTTCGGGCACGATCTTGTAGAGCACCTGCCCGAAAAGGGACTCCGCCTCGACATGGACGGTCTTGATGCCCTTCTGGATCGTCGCCGGCGCGCCCAGGCGGGTGTTGCCGCCGATTATCACGTCGTCATAGAAGCGGGTCCGCTCCAGATAGCCGCCCAGCGTGAAGTTCAGCGGCGAGGAGAAGTCGCTGGCGAGCCGCACCTCCTCGGTGAACTGGCGGCGCTGGAAGCGGTTCGTGGCCGAAATCAGGCCCGCGCCGGCGCTCGTCGCGGCGGCATTCACCATGTTGCGCGAATTGGCGAGATAATAAGCCGTCGCCGAGGTCAACGTCAGCTGCGGCGTGAAATGATAGTTGAGTTCGGCCGTCCCGAACGTCTGCTTGGTGGTGTTGTAGGGTACGCCATTGTGAACGATGCCCGGGAAGGCCGCCGGATCGAGATCGACCAGCGGCGCGTTGCGATCGAGGCGACAATCTGAATCGATGAACTGCCGGCCGTTGAACGGGCCCGTGCCATCGGGGCAGAGCACGTTCTGCACGATCGCGACATGATCGAAATCGTCGGACACGCGATTGAGCTTGAGCCGCGCGTCGAACTTTTCGGACGGATCCCACAGGATCGTAGCGCGCAGTTTGTAATCGGTGCCCGATCCGTGCCGCTTGGCCGGCGTCACCGATCCCAGCGCCGCGATGCCCTGCGCCCGGTTGTAATAAAAGCCGTCCTGCTTGCCGACCGTGCCGGCCAAACGAACCTTGAACGTCTCGCTCAGCGGACCGGAGACGATGGCCTCGATGCGGCGCTCCCGCGCTTCGAATTCATAGCCGGCACGACCGATCAGTTCGAAACGGTCGGTCGGGTCGGCGGTGCGCAGCGAGATCACGCCGCCGGGGCTGCTCTTGCCGTAGAACAGCGATTGCGGCCCCTTCAGCACCTCGATCTGGCCCACGTCGAACATGCCGCTGGCGAAGGCGAGGCCCTGGCTGAGCGCCATGCCGTCGATATTGAGCGACACCGACTGATCGACGCCCGGATCCAGCGCCGAGGTGCCCACGCCGCGCAGCGACGCCTGCACGCCGACCGACAGCAAAGATCCGCCCAGCGACAGGCCCGGCACCACCGTGGCGAGGCTCTTCATGTCCTGGATCTGGAGGTTCTGGAGCTTTTCGCCGCCGATCGCCGTCGCGACCACGGGCACGTCCATCAGCGTTTCCTGCCGCTTGCGGGCGGTAACGAGGATTTCGCCGCTGTCCGGTTCGGCCGGCGAGGCCGTCACCGGTGCGGTGGTCTGCGCCGGAAGCGGCGCCGCGCCGATCAGCCCGATCACCCCTGCCGCCGAAGCAAGCGAAAGACCCCTTCCACGCATATTCAATCCTCCCCGTCATCTCTTTCTTATAAGAATGCATTATGCGGAACGATCGGCAGAGGCGTCAAGGATCGGGATCGACAGGCCGTGGGCATCGCCGTGACGATGAACATTTGTTACCAATAGGTTACGGGATAGACTGTGGAGGTGCCCAGGTACCTGCCACGCAAAACAATGCATGATGTCATATGCGCATCGCATGACCCACATTTCGCATCGGTGGGATAGTTGATGAGATCAACCATGTGACTAAAGCTCGGTCGCAGCGCGGCTCGCCCGCCACGACGACGCCTATGGCGCCGCCGATCCTCTCCGTCCCGAGCCCGGAAGGCCGCCATGCCCGATCAGCCCCCCGCCGCCGCTCCGTTCACCGGCGCGCCCGTCGTCACCGCCATGCGCGTCGTGCCGGTCGCCGGCCGCGACAGCATGTTGCTCAACCTCTCGGGCGCGCACGGGCCGTTCTTCACCCGCAACATCGTCATCCTCACCGACAGTGACGGTCACACCGGCGTAGGCGAGGTGCCGGGGGGCGAGGCGATCCGGCAGACGCTGGAGGATGCGCGCGAGCTGGTGATCGGCCAGGGGATCGGGCGGTATCATCAGGTGCTGAACGCGATGCGCACCGCTTTCGCCGATCGCGATGCCGGCGGGCGCGGACTCCAGACCTTCGATCTGCGCACCACCATCCACGCCGTCACCGCCGTGGAGGCGGCGATGCTCGACCTGCTCGGCCAGCATCTCGGTGTGCCCGTCGCGGCGTTGCTCGGCGAGGGGCAGCAGCGCGATGCGGTCGAGATGCTGGGCTATCTCTTCTTCATCGGCGACCGGACCAGGACCGACCTGCGCTATGCCGACGGCACCGACGCGACGGACGACTGGACCCACCTGCGCCACCAGACCGCGATGACGCCCGATGCCGTCCGCCGCCTCGCCGAAGCCGCCTACGACCGCTACGGCTTCCGCGATTTCAAGCTGAAGGGCGGCGTGCTGGCGGGCGAGGCCGAGATCGAGGCCGTCACCGCCATCGCCCACCGCTTCCCCGAGGCGCGGGTCACGCTCGACCCCAACGGCGCGTGGAGCCTGGAGGAAGCGATCCGGCTCTGCGCCGGCAAGGGCGACGTCCTCGCTTATGCCGAGGATCCGTGCGGCGCCGAAAACGGCTTTTCCGGCCGCGAGGTGATGGCCGAATTCCGCCGCGCCACCGGCCTGCCCACCGCCACCAACATGATCGCGACCGACTGGCGGCAGATGGGCCATGCGATCCAGCTCCAGTCGGTCGATATCCCGCTCGCCGACCCGCATTTCTGGACGATGCAAGGCGCGGTGCGCGTGGCGCAGATGTGCCGCGACTGGGGGCTCACCTGGGGCTCCCATTCCAACAACCATTTCGACATTTCGCTGGCGATGTTCACCCATGCGGCGGCGGCGGCCCCCGGCAAGGTCACCGCGATCGACACCCACTGGATCTGGCAGGACGGCCAGCGGCTGACGAAGGAGCCGCTCACCATCGCCGGCGGCCTCGTCGCCGTGCCCGAACGGCCCGGCCTCGGTATCGAGATCGACATGGACGCGATCGAGCAGGGCAACGCTCTTTACCGCAGCCACGGCCTCGGCGCGCGCGACGACGCCGCCGCCATGCAATATCTCATCCCCGGCTGGACGTTCGACAACAAGCGCCCCTGCCTGGTGCGCTGAGCCGCCTGGGCGTCAGCACCGCCCCGCACAATCAACCACCCGTTCGTCCTGAGCGAAGTCGAAGGACGTGCCCCAAGCGCGTGGCTCTCCACGTCCTTCGACTTCGCTCAGGACGAACGGGGCAGTAGAAACAGAAAAGGGCGCCGTCCCTGCGGACGACGCCCCTTCCTCTGTACCGATCTGATGCCGCAGGCTTAGCGCCCGCCGACCCGCGTCACCGCCCCCCGATGGGCGCCGACGGGGCCCTTCTTCGGGCCGTAGCGGCGCTTGGGGGCACCGTTGCTCGGCGCGCCGTTGCGCTGGTCCGAACGGCCGTCGTGGCGACGCGGCTGATCGGGCGTGCGCGGGATGACGAGCTTCGGCGTCGATTCGACGACCGAGCGGAAATTCTCCGGCAGCGGCGAGATGGCGATGCGCACGCGCGTCAGCTTCTCGATGCCCTTCAGGAACGGCCGCTCGTCATCCGCCACGAAGGCGATGGCGATGCCGGTCGCGCCCGCCCGGCCGGTGCGGCCGATGCGGTGGACATATTGCTCCGGCACGTTGGGCAGCTCGAAGTTGAAGACGTGGCTCACGCCCGACACGTCGATGCCGCGCGCGGCGATATCGGTCGCGACGAGGATCGGCGTCTCGCCCGAGCGGAACGCCGCCAGCGCGCGCTCGCGCTGCGGCTGGCTCTTGTTGCCGTGGATCGCGTTCGCGTCGATGCCGGCGGCGGCAAGATGCTTCACCACGCGATCGGCGCCATGCTTGGTGCGGGTGAAGACCAGCGCGCGGTCGATCTTCTCATTCTTGATGTGCAGGTTGAGCAGCGCCTGCTTCTCGGCCTGATTGACGTAGAAGGCGACCTGATCGACCCGCTCGGCGGTGGTCGACGGCGGCGCGACCGACACCTTGACCGGATCGGTCAGGAAGCGGTCGCCCAGCTCGGCGATCGTCTTGGGCATGGTGGCCGAGAAGAACAGCGACTGGCGCTTCTTCGGCAGCAGCTGATCGACGCGCTTCAGCGCGTGGATGAAGCCCAGGTCGAGCATCTGATCGGCCTCGTCGAGGACGAAGATCTCGACACCGCGCAGGTGCAGCGCGCGCTGGTCGATCAGGTCGAGCAGGCGGCCCGGCGTGGCGACGAGCACGTCGACACCGGCCTGGAGCTGGCGAATCTGGCGGTTGATCGGCACGCCGCCGAACACGGTGAGCACGCTCAGGCGCAGATGCTTGCCGTAGGCGACGAAGCTCTCGGCGATCTGGCTGGCCAGCTCGCGGGTCGGCGCCAGCACGAGCATCCGGCAGCCCTGCTGCGGACGGGTCTTGTTGCTGTTGGCGAGGTGCTGGAGCGAGGGCAGCGCGAAGGCCGCCGTCTTGCCGGTGCCGGTCTGCGCGATGCCGCACAGATCGCGGCCGTCCAGCAGCGGCTGGATCGACTGGGCCTGGATCGGGGTGGGCGTGGTATAGCCCTTGGCGGCGAGCGCGCGCTGAAGGGGCTCGATCAGGCCGAAATCGGAAAATTGGGTCATATGTGCTTTCAATATGCACGGGCGCGCCGATCATCATCTGATCCGACGCTGCACGAGCGGGTTCAAATGACGACCCGCGTGAAAGGGAAGCCTTAGGGCTGATAGCGTCTCAAGAGGAACACGGCCGCCTTCATCGGGCGGGATCACGCTTGCTCCTTCACCCCGGCATGGCCAGGGGGCGCTGAGGCCCATATGGACGTTCTGGTTCCGAAATGCAACGGGTGTTGTGGGCCAACGTAACCGGCCTTCCACGACACATTCCGTTCGTGCCGAGCGAAGTCGAGGTACGGGGCCCGAGCGCAGGTGTCTCGACTTCGCTCGACACGAACGGTTCGGGATAAGCGCAAGTTCGCCAAGGGCGGTTGACGGACCGCATCCCCCTTCGCCACGGTCGCGCCAACAGGGAGACATATCGATGCGTCCGTTGCTTGGCCTGCTGCTCGCCACCCTCTCGATGCCGGCGCTGGCCGCCCTCTCGCCCGCCGAGACAAAGATCGCCAAAGCGGTGGACGCCGATGCCGACACGGCGATCACGCTGCTGGAGCAGCTGGTCAACGTCAATTCGGGCAGCCTCAACCTCAAGGGTGTGACGCAGGTCGGCACGATGATGCGCGGCCAGCTCGAGCCGCTGGGCTTCACCGTGACCTGGGTGCCGATGGCCGAGACCGGCCGCGCCGGCCACATTGTCGCGCGGCACAAGGGGCGCGGCCGCAAGATGCTGCTGATCGGGCATCTCGATACCGTGTTCGAGCCGGACAGCGCCTTCCAGAAATTCGTCCGCACCGGCGACATTGCGGTCGGCCCCGGCGTCAACGACGACAAGGGCGGCATGGTCGTGATGGTCACCGCGCTGAAGGCGATGCAGGCCGCCGGCACGCTGAAGGGCGCCGACATCACCATCGTGCTGACCGGCGACGAGGAGCGCACCGGCGCGCCGCTCGACAAGGCCCGCGCCGATCTGGTCGCGGCGGGCAAGTGGGCGGACGTGGCGCTCGATTTCGAGGGGCTGGCGCGCGAGGATGGCAAGGACATGGGCTCGATCGCCCGCCGCTCCTCCACATCGTGGGTGCTGACCACCACCGGCCGCGCGGCCCATTCGTCGGGCGTGGGCGAATCCGCCGGCTATGGCGCGAATTACGAACTCATCCGCATCCTCGACAGCTTCCGCCGCGAACTGCCCGAGACCGATCTCACCTACAATGTCGGCGTGATGGCCGGCGGCAGCGTGCAGAGCCATGACGCGGGCGGCGTCGCGCTGACGGCGAGCGGAAAGACCAACGTCATCGCCTCGGCCGCCGAAGCGCGCGGCGACCTGCGCGCGATCAGCGTGGAGCAGCAGGCGCGGGTGAAGGCGAAGATGGAAGCCATCGTCGCCCAGCATCTGAAGGGCACCGGCGCGAAGCTCGAATTCAACCCCGACGGCTATCCCGCCATGGCGCCGACCGACGGCAACCGCGCGCTGCTGGCGAAGCTCAACGGCATCAACGCCGATCTGGGGTTGCCCGAAATGGCGCCGCTCGCCCCGGTGAAGCGCGGCGCGGGCGACATCGGCTTCGTCGCGGAGGATACCGACGGCCTCGTCGGCCTCGGCACCGCCGGCAAGGGCGACCATGCCGAGGGCGAGAGCGTCGATCTCAAGAGCCTGCCGGTACAGGCCAAGCGCGCCGCGATCCTGATGACGCGGCTGTCGCTGGAGAAGGGGAGGAAATAGGTCGGCCTCAGGCCGATCACGCCAATATCTTCGCCAGCCCGCGCGACAATTGCAGCGCGCCGTTGAGCCGGCCGACCGGGTCGGGCCAGGCGCGCGTCACCACCAGCTTGCTGTCCGGCCGCAGCTTGGCGGTGCCCTTCAGGCGATCGACATAGGCCAGCAGCCCCGGCAGATCGGGGAAACTGTCCTCGTGGAAGGTCACCAGCGCGCCGCGCGGGCCGACGTCCAGCTTGGCGATGCAGGCCTTCTTGCAGTTCAGCTTGGCCTCGATCACCGTCAGCAGATTCTGCGTCGCCTGCGGCAGCGGGCCGAAGCGGTCGATCAGTTCGGCGGCGAAGCCCTCGATCTCGCGCTTGTCGGCCAGTTCGTTGAGGCGGCGGTAGAGGCCCATGCGCAGATCGAGATCGGGGACATATTCGTCGTCGATCAGGATCGGCGCATCGACGGTGATCTGGGGGCTGAAGCCCTCGCGCGGCGGCGCCTTGCCGAGCCCGCCGGCCTTGGCCTCGACGATCGCCTCTTCCAGCATCGACTGGTACAGTTCGAAGCCGACCTCCTTGATATGGCCCGACTGCTCGTCGCCGAGCAGATTGCCGGCGCCGCGAATGTCGAGATCGTGGCTGGCCAGCTGGAAACCCGCCCCCAGCGTGTCGAGATTCTGGAGGATGTGGAGCCGCTTTTCCGCCGTATCGGTGATGCGGGGGCCGCTGGTGGTGAGGTAGGCGTAGGCGCGCGTCTTGGCGCGGCCGACCCGCCCGCGCAGCTGGTAAAGCTGGGCGAGGCCGAAGCGATCGGCATGGTGGACGATCAGGGTGTTGGCGCTCGGGATATCGAGCCCGCTCTCGACGATGGTGGTGGAGACCAGCACGTCGAACTTCTTGTCGTAGAAGGCCGACATCCGCTCCTCGACCTCGGTCGGCGCCATCTGGCCGTGGGCGATGACGTAGCGGACCTCGGGCACTTCCTTGCGGAGAAACTCCTCGATGTCGGGCAGATCCTTGATGCGCGGCGTCACGAAGAAGCTCTGCCCGCCGCGATAATGTTCACGCAGCAGCGCTTCGCGCATCACCACCGGATCCCACGGCGCCACGTACGTCCGCACGGCGAGGCGATCGACCGGCGGGGTCTGGATCACCGAAAGCTCGCGCAGGCCCGACATCGCCATCTGCAAGGTGCGCGGGATCGGCGTCGCCGTCAGCGTCAGCATGTGCACGTCGGTCTTGAGCGCCTTCAGCCGCTCCTTGTGGGTCACCCCGAACCGCTGCTCTTCATCAACGATGACGAGACCGAGGCGCTTGAAATCGATCCCCTTGGCGAGAATCGCGTGGGTGCCGACGACGATGTCGATTGTGCCGTCGCTCAGCCCCTCCTTGGTGCGCTTCGCCTCGGCGGCGGGGACGAGGCGCGAAAGACGGCCGATGTTGATCGGGAAGCCCCGGAAACGCTCCTCGAAATTGGTGAAATGCTGGCGGGCGAGCAAGGTGGTGGGGCAGACCACCGCGACCTGCATCCCCGCCATCGCCGCCACGAACGCCGCGCGGAGCGCCACCTCGGTCTTGCCGAAGCCCACGTCGCCGCACACCAGCCGGTCCATCGGCCGGCCGGCGCCGAGATCCTCGACCACGTCGGCGATGGCGCGATCCTGGTCGTCGGTCTCCTGATAGGGGAAGCGGGCGACGAATTCGTTGAAACTGCCCTCGGGCTCGGCCACTTCGGCGGGCTTGAGCGCGCGTTCGGCGGCGGTGGCGATCAGCTCACCCGCGATCTCGCGGATGCGCTCCTTCATGCGGCTCTTGCGCGCCTGCCAGGCGACCCCGCCCAATTTGTCGAGCGCCGCGCCCTCTTCCGATCCGTAGCGCGACAGGACGTCGATATTCTCGACCGGCACGTAGAGCTTGTCGCCGCCGGCGTAGCTCAGCTGCACGCAATCGTGGGGGCTGGTGCCGACCGGGATCCGGGTCAGCCCGTCGTAGCGGCCGATGCCGTGATCGGTGTGGACCACCAGATCGCCCGGCGAGAGCGTCGCCAGTTCGGCCAGGAACGCGTCGGCCGACTTGCGGCGCCTGGCGCGGCGCACCAGCCGGTCGCCCAGCATGTCCTGTTCGGTGAGGACGGCCACGTCGGGCGCGGTGAAGCCATGGTCGAGTGCCACCACCGCCAGCGCGGTCGTGCCCGGCTTGAAGGCGGCGCCGAGCGCATCCTGCCAGCTTTCCGCCAGCATCGCGCCATCGAGCCCATGATCGACCAGCAGCCCCTTGAACCGCTCGCGCGCGCCGGTGGAGTAAGAGGCGAGAACGACCTTCTTGCCCGCTTTAGCCAAGCCCCGGACATGATCGACCACCGCTTCGTAGATGTTGGCGTTCTGCGTCCGCTCGGGCGTGAAATCGCGCGGGGCATCGACGCCGAGGTCGAGCGTGTCGCCGCTTTCGGGCGCGTGGAAGGGCGTGGTCGCGTGGAGCGGCCGGTCGGCGACGATGCCCTGCCATTCGGCATCGTCGAGATAGAGATCCTTCGGCCCCAGCGGGCGATAGCTGCCGGGCTCGGCCTTCTGCGCGCGGACGCGGTTGGCGTGATAATCGGCGATCGCCTCGAACCGCGCCTCGGTGGCGCCGGCCACGCCCGTATCGCGCACGATCACGTCGCTGTCACCGAGATGGTCGAACAAGGTCGCCAGCCGCTCTTCCAGCAGCGGCAGCCAGTGATCGACCCCGGCGAGGCGCCGCCCCTCCGACACCGCCTGATACAGCGGATCGCCGGTGGCCGAGGCGCCGAACTTCTCGCGGTAGCGCCCCCGGAACCGCTTGATCGTCTCCTCGTCGAGCAGCGCCTCGGACGCGGGCAGCAGGGTGAAGCCCTCGGACCGGCCGACGGTGCGCTGGTCCTGCGGATCGAACTGGCGGACGCTCTCGATCTCGTCACCGAAGAAATCGAGGCGCAGCGCCAGGCTTTCACCCGCCGGGAACAGATCGACGAGGCCGCCGCGCACGGCATATTCGCCGGGGTCGGTCACCGTATCGTTGCGGACATAGCCGTTGGCCTGGAGCAGCTCGGCCAGCGCGTCGCGATCGATCCGCTCGCCCGGCGCGAGCGTCGCGGCGAGCTGGCGGATGCGGAAAGGGGTCAGCGTCCGCTGGGTCGCGGCGTTGGCGGTGGTGACGAGCAGCTGCGGGCCGCTCCGCTTGCGTTGCAGCGCGTGCAGCGCCGCCAACCGCTCGGAGGTGGAGCGCAGCGAGGGCGAGGCGCGATCGTAGGGCAGGCAATCCCACGACGGCAGCTGGATCACCTCCAGCTCGGGCGCGAACCACGTCACCGCATCGGCGAGGCCGCGCATCGCCTGCTCGTCGGGCGCGATGAAAACGGCGCGCCCGCCCTTCGGCGCCGCCGCGCGCGCCAGATCGGCCATCAGCCACGGCAGGAAGCCGTGCGGCGCGCCGGACAGGGTGAGCGGCCGGTCGGCCTTCAGGATGCGGGATAGATCGGTCACGGGAGGTTACCTGCGATGTGCTCCTGCGAAAGCAGGAGCCCAGGGTTATTGAAACGCACCGCTTGGGGCCCTGGGCTCCTGCCTTCGCAGGAGCACGGGAGGGCTCATCGCGGGATGGTGATGTAATCCAGCCGCCGCAGCCGCTCCATCATCGGGCCGACCCAACGCTCGGGCACGACCTGCGTGCCGATCGCCCAGGCCATGATGTCCACGTCCTGCTCCTCCAGGAAGGTCTCGTACCAGACGATATCCTCGTCGCTCCATTCGGCGGAGTAGGTGTCGAAGAAGCCGCCGCACATATAATCGGCCTCCTTGGTGCCGCGATGCCAGGCGCGGAAGGACAGGCGGCGGAGGCGGGCGGTGCGGTCCATGATGCTCCAACGGCGAACGCCGGCCGGGCATTTCGCCCGCCGGTGATGAGGTGTCGGCGAGGGATTTAGGCGATGGCGGGGGAAACGGGAAGGGGCGCCGAACCACCGTACCCGTCATTGCGAGCGCAGCGAAGCAATCCAGGTCGGCGCTGGATTGATTCGCTGCGCTCGCAATGACGAAATGGCGACCAATCCGCGTGACCAACCCTCATCCGCCACGCTAAGGCACCGCCATGCGCCCCGAAATCCTCAACCCGCTCTTCGCCGAGATCGAGGCGCTGAAGGGGATCGGGCCGGGGCTGGCCAAGCCGCTCAAGCGGCTCGGCCTCGCCCGCGTGATCGATGCCTTGTTCCATCTGCCGTCGGGCTTCGTCGATCGCATCGCCGTGTCCGAACTCGACCAGCGCGATGTCGGGCGGATCGTCCTCGCGACCGTCACGCCCACCGAATATCGCATGAGCGGATCGGCCCGCGCGCCGGCCCGCGTCGTCTGCAAGGATTCGCACGGCAATCTGGTGGCGCTGGTGTTCTTCGGCGGCGGCTCCGGCTGGGCGAAGAAGCAGCTGCCGCTGGGCGAGCCCAAGGCGATCTCCGGCAAGCTGGAGCAGTACGACCAGTGGCTCCAGATCGTCCACCCGGAGGTGATGACGATCGAGGAGGCGGGTGCGCTGCCCCGGCGCGAGGCGGTCTATCCGCTGTCCGAGGGGCTATCCAACAAGCGGATGGGCGGCATCGTCGCGCAGGCGATGGAGCGCGCGCCGGTGCTGGACGAATGGATCGAGCCGTCGCTCCTTTCGACCCGCCAATGGCCGGGCTGGCACGACGCGCTGGCCCGCATCCATGCCGACCCGGAGGATGGCGCGGCGCGGGCGCGGCTGGCCTATGACGAATTGTTCGCCAACCAGCTGGCCCTAACCCTCGTTCGCGCCTCGGCACGCAGGCGGCGCGGGGTGGCGCTCACCGGCGACGGGCGGCTGCGCGACGCGCTGAAGCTGCCCTATGCTCCCACCGGCGCGCAGGCACGCTCGATCGCGGAGATCGAGGGCGATCTGGCGCAGACCCAGCCGATGGTGCGGCTGCTGCAAGGCGATGTCGGCGCCGGCAAGACCCTGGTGGCGGCGATGGCGATGCTGGTCGCGGTCGAGGCCGGCGCGCAGGCGGCGATGCTGGCGCCCACCGAAATCCTCGCCCGCCAGCATTACGAGACGCTGAGCCGCACGCTTGCCGGCCTGCCCGTGACGGTCGCGATCCTCACCGGGCGCGACAAGGGCCGGGCGCGCGAATCGACCCTGATGGGGCTGGCGGACGGATCGATCGACATCCTCGTCGGCACCCACGCCATCTTTCAGGAGGGGGTGGCCTATCGCAACCTCGGGCTGGCGGTGGTGGACGAGCAGCATCGCTTCGGCGTCGCCCAGCGGCTGATGCTGACGAGCAAGGCGGCCCATGTTCCCCACCTGCTGGCGATGACCGCGACACCCATCCCGCGCACGCTCACTCTGTCGCATTATGGCGAGATGGACGTCAGCCGGCTCGACGAAATGCCCCCCGGCCGCCAGCCGATCGAGACGCGCGTGCTCTCCGCCGAGCGGCTCGACGAGGTGGTGGACGGCCTCGCCCGCCATGTCGCCGCCGGCGGACAGGCCTATTGGGTGTGCCCGCTCGTCGAGGAGAGCGAGGTCTCCGATCAGGCCGCCGCCGAGGCGCGCGCCGTGATGCTCCGCCAGCGGTTCGGCGACAAGGTCGGCCTCGTCCACGGGCGGATGAAGGGGCCGGACAAGGATGCGGTAATGGCCGATTTCCAGGCGGCGCGCACATCCATCCTCGTCGCGACGACGGTGATCGAGGTGGGGGTGGACGTGCCCAACGCCACGCTCATCATCATCGAGGGGGCCGATCGCTTCGGCCTCGCCCAACTCCACCAGTTGCGCGGCCGGGTCGGGCGCGGCAGCGGGCGATCGGTCTGCCTGCTGCTGCGCGGCAACATGCTGAGCGAGACGGCGCGGGCGCGCCTCGCTTTGCTGCGCGAGAGCAACGACGGCTTCCGCATCGCCGAGGAGGATCTGAAACTGCGCGGCGCGGGCGACATGCTCGGCACCCGCCAGTCGGGCGAGGCGGCGTTCAGGCTGGCGACACCCGAATTTACGCAGGAACTGATCGAGGCGGCGACCGCTGATGCCCGGCTGCTCGTCGATCGCGACGGGGGGCTGGCGTCGGCGCGCGGCTGTGCGGCGCGGGTGGCGCTGTATCTGTTCGAGCGTGACGCGGGCGTGGCGCTGCTGCGCTCGGGATGAGGACGGGAGGCACGATGGACGGGCGGATCGGACGACGCGAGCTTCTGGGTGCGGCCGCCTTGCTCGGCATCTCGCCCGCCTTGGCGAAGATCGCGCCGAAAGGCTTCACCGGCGCAGAGATCGAGGCGCAGGCGAAAGCGCTGGCCGCCAGGCCCTTCGTCCCCTCGCCCCCGCTGCCCGACAGCCTCAAGTTCAATTACGACGAATATCGGATGCTGCGCTTTCACCGGCGGGAGGCCTTGTGGCAGCCTGGGCCGATCATCGCCGAGCCGATGGCGCCCGGCGGCCTGTTCGCCGATCCGGTCGCGATCAACGCCGTGGCGGCCGGCGCGGTGAAGCCCTTCCCCTTCGACCCCACCCAATTCGATAGCCCGCCCGGCCGCACCCTGCCCGGCGAGCCCGGCATCGGCTTCTCCGGCGTGCGTTTCCTAGCGCCGATCAACCGCCCCGACGTGAAGGACGAATTCGCCGTCTTTCAGGGCGCCAGCTACTTCCGGGCGGTGGCGCGCGGCACGCTTTACGGCCTGTCGGCGCGCGCCATCGCCATCGGCACGGGTGGGCCCAAGGAGGAATTCCCCATCTTCCGCGCCTTCTGGCTGGAAAAGCCCGAGCGCGGCGACACGGTGCGGGTGCATGGGCTGGTCGACGGGCCGAGCCTGACCGGCGTGTGGCATTTCTCGATCCGCACCGGCGCGGCCACCGTGTTCGACGTGGAGGCGGTGATCTTCCCGCGTACCAACATCGACGCGGTCGGGCTGGCCCCGATGAGCAGCATGTTCATGTCCGGCCCGGCGAGCGCGCGCCGGTTCGACGATTTCCGCCCCGCCGTCCACGACAGCGACGGGCTGGAGCTTTGGACCGGCGAGGGCGAGCAGGTCTGGCGCCCGCTGACCAATCCGAAACAGATCGAGCTGTCCGCCTTTGCCGACACCAACCCGCGCGGCTTCGGCCTGATGCAGCGCGCCCGCGACTTTTCCGACTATCGCGATGCCGAGGCGCATTACGAGCAGCGGCCGAGCCTGTGGGTCGAGCCCGTTGGCAAGTGGGGGCCGGGTTCCGTCGAACTTTTGGAACTGCCCACCGATAATGAGACGACCGACAATATCGTGCTTTTCTGGCGGCCCGCCAAGCCTTTGGCCGCCGGCCGCGTTTACCGCACGGCCTATCGGTTGCATTGGACGACTGATAGTCCGGCACCTAAAGCCCTGTCGCGCGTTACAGACACACGCACAGGCGCGAGCTTCGCGGGTCATAGCCCGGATGGCTCCCGCGCCTTCGCGGTGGATTTTGAGGGGTCACGCATCGTGGGTGAACTGGACAGCATCACGGCGGACGCCGCGACGAGCCGGGGGACATTGCGTCCCGTGACGCTCTCGCGCCTGCCCAGCAGCGGCGACGTGCGCGCCAATCTCGCACTGACCGTGCAGGGCAGCGAGCCGGCCGACGTCCGGCTGACGCTCCGCCGCGACGGCCGCGCGCTCAGCGAGACGTTCGTGACGCGGTGGCGGGCATGAGCGCCGCCCCCGCCCGCGCGACGACCCCGGCCAGCGCGCCGGTGGCGATGCCGCCCGAAACGCCGATCGCGATGCCGGTTCAGGATCTGAACGAACTGCCGCGCGCCAAGCCGCTGCCGGTCAGCTCGCCGGTCACGATCGATCTGCGCCGCGCGATCCTGATCGGCGCGACCGCCTGCGCGACCATCTTCGCCAGCGTCTGGACGACCGGCGCCGCCGCCGAGGACGGGCTCCAGCTCTCCGAAGTGCTGCTGATCCTGCTCGTCCTGCCGTTGTTCGCCTGGATCACCTTCTCCTTCGTGCAGGCGGTGGCGGGCTTCATCTGCCTCGCCACCGGCACAGGGCATGAGATGATTCCGCTGCCCACCGGTCGCCGCCCGAAATCGCGCGCCGCGATCCTGATGCCGATCCACAACGAGGGCGCCAACGAGGTGATGTCGCGTGTCGCCGCGATGATCCGCTCGCTGGAAAAGACCGCCGGCGGCGACATGTTCGACATCTTCATCCTGTCGGACACGACCGATCAGGAAATCCGCCGTGCCGAGGCGATCGCCTGGGCGGCGCTCGCCGGCGACAGCAAGGTGCCGCTCTACTATCGCCTCCGCGAGAAGAATGTCGGCCGCAAGCCCGGCAACATCGCCGATTGGGTGCGGCGCCACGGCGGCGGCTACGAGCAGATGATCGTGCTCGACGCGGACAGCCTGATGGGCGGGCCAACGATGGTGCGGATGGTGACCGCTATGGAGGCCAATTCCGGCACCGCGCTGATCCAGACCATGCCCGTCGTCGCCGGCGCCCGCACGCTCTTCGCGCGGTGGCAACAATTTTCGGCGCGCCTCTATTCGCCGGTCTCTTCGGCCGGGCTGATGTGGTGGTCGGGCTCGGAAGCGACCTTCTGGGGCCATAACGCCATCATCCGCACCCGCGCCTTCGCCGAGGGCTGCGGCCTGCCCGACCTGTCCGGCCCGGCGCCCTTCGGCGGCGCAATCCTCAGCCACGATCTGGTCGAGGCCGCGCTGCTGCGCCGTCAGGGCTGGGCGGTACATATGGTAGAGCTGCCCGAGAGCTTCGAGGAATTCCCGCCGACGCCGATCGATCACGCCATCCGCGATCGCCGCTGGTGCCAGGGCAATATCCAGCACCTCCGCCTGCTCACCACCCCCGGCCTTCACTGGGTCAGCCGGCTGCAACTGCTGATGGGCGCCTCCAGCTATATGATCGCGCCCTTGTGGATGCTGCTGATCGTGGCCGGCGCGCTGGTGCCCAATCAGGGCGGCATCGCCTGGTTCGAGACGCCGGGCATGTCGCGCGTGCTGTTCTTCACCGTCCTGCTGCTGCTCGGGCCGAAACTGATGGGTCTGGTCTGGACCTTGATCGACAATGAGCGTCGCCGCTCCTTCGGCGGTACCGATCGCATCCTGGCGAGCGCCGTGGTCGAAATGCCGCTGGCCATCGTGATGGCGCCGGTGACGATGGTCACCCACCTCATCATGCTGTGGCAGATCGCGCGCGGCCGCGCCGCCAAGTGGAGCGCCCAGCGCCGCGACGCGCACAGGCTGGAGGCGGGCGAGGCGTTCAGCTTCTACCGCGTCCACATGGTCGTCGGCGCGCTGGTGCTGGCGACGATGATGTGGTCGGGCCATTCGCTGTGGTGGACCGCGCCGGTGGCGCTCGGCCTGATCGGCGCGCCGATCTTCGCGATGATCGCCTCGCGCCGCGACTGGGGCCTCGTCCTCGCCCGCGAGGGCCTGTTCGTCACCCCCGAGGAGCGGACGGCGCTGCGCATCGATCGCGAGGAACCCGGCTCGCGCATCCTCACCGACGCGCTCGACCGTCTAGTCGCCTGGCACCGCTCGCGCGCCTGGTCGCGCCACCTGCGCGCGGAAAACCCCTCGCGGCAGGTCACGCCGGAGATGCTGACCCGCTGAGCCTTCCCGCCGCGTTGCCGAGCCGATAGGGTGTTCTCATGAAGACCCTCAGGTTCGCGGCGCTGGCGTCGATCAGCCTTCTGGCCCACCCGGCTTTCGCTGCCGACAAACTGCTTTACGGCCCGCCCGCCGACTGGGTGAAGCCGATACCCGTCCGCCCCGACATAGCACCGCCCGGCGACGTGCCCGTGCGCCCGCTGTTGCAGGACCAGCAGGTCCGGCTCGACCGCACCGCGCAATATCGCTTCCTGCGATCGATGATGAAGATCCAGACGGCGCAGGGGCTGTCGGCGGGCACGATCAACATTTCGTGGAAGCCCGACACCGACGATCTGACGATCCACAAACTCCTGATCCATCGCGGCGATCAGGTGATCGACGTGCTCGCCAAGGGCCAGACCTTCACCGTCCTGCGCCGCGAGACCAATCTCGAACGCGCCGCGCTCGACGGCAATCTCACCGCTACGATCCAGCCCGAGGGTTTGCAGGTGGGCGACGTGATCGAGTTTTCGGGCACCTTGAAACGCAGCGATCCGGTGCTGAAAGGCCATGTCGAGCAGGCCGGGGCCACATGGAACGGCGCCACCATCGCCCAGGCCAGCTTCCGCGCGAGCTGGCCAGCCGATCTGCCGCTGCGCCTGCGCCAGACCGAGGATTTGCCCGTTCCCAAGCCGGAGAAAGCCGGCGACCGCATGACGCTGGCCATCCAGATGGACGGCGCCAAGCCGCTGATCCGCCCGGCCAAAGCGCCGCCGCGTTTCCAGCGCGGCCGCATCCTGGAGATGAGCGACTTCGCCGCGTGGAGCGACGTCGCCGATCTGATGCGCCCCTATTTCGACAAGACCGCGCAACTGCCCGCCACAGGCCCGCTACAGGACGAACTGAAGCGCATCGCCACGCTCTCGCCCGATCCCAAGCTGCGCGCCGAGGCGGCACTCGTGCTGGTGCAGACCAAGGTGCGCTACCTCGCCCTCTCGATGAACGATGGCGGGCTGGTGCCGGCGGCGGCCGAGCTGACCTGGTCGCGCCGCTTCGGCGACTGCAAGGGCAAGACGGTGCTGCTGCTCGCCCTGCTCCACGCGCTGGGGATCGAGGCGGAGGCGGTGCTGGTCAACAGCCCGACCGGAGACGGGATCGACGCGATGCTCCCGATGGTCGGCGCCTTCGATCATGTGCTGGTCCGCGCGCACATCGCCGGCAAGACCTATTGGCTCGACGGCACCCGCCCCGCCGATACCGATATCGACCGGCTGGAGGTGCCGACCTTCGTGTGGGGTCTGCCGCTGATCGAGAAATCGGCGCTGGTCCGCATCATGCCCGAGCCGCTCAAGGAGCCCAGCGTGATCGCGCGCTCCAGGATCGACGCGAGCGCCGGCGCCTTCGCCCCCGCGCCCTTCCATGGCGAGATCATCTTGCGCGGCGACAATGCGCTCAAGATCCGGCTCGGCCTCGCCAATGCCTCGGCCGAGCAGAAGGATCAGGCGATCAGGAAATTGATGATGCAGCGCTACGATTTCGTCCAGTTCAAGACGACGGCGATGAAATGGGACGACAGGACCGGCTCCCTCACGCTCGGCGGCGACGGCATGGCCACGCTCGAATGGACCGAGCGCCGCTATTCGCCCGACGGCATGGACGTCGGCAATCGCGCCGATTTCACGCGCGAACCCGGCCCGCACCAGGACGCGCCCTTCACGGTCGGCTATCCCGCCTATTTCCAGGCGGAGGAGGAAGTGCTGTTGCCCGCCACCGGCTTCACCCTCGTCAACGGCGAAGCGGTGGACAAGACGGTCGCGGGGGCCGCCTACACCCGCCGCGCCAGCGTGGACGGCAAACTGTTCAAGGTCATGACGACCCAGCGCAGCCTCGCCAGCGAATTCCCCGCCGCCGACGCCCCGGCGGCGCAGGCGACATTACGCGCGCTGTTCGCCAGGAAGGTGCATCTGGTGCTGCCGGAGAGCATCAAGGATCCGGCGGAGTAAGGCCGCCCGCACGCCCGCGCGGCGATACTTGCGAAGCCGAACGCAGCGGCTACCTTGCCCGCCGGGGGGTATCATCATGCGTTTGAAGTGGAAGGTGATTCTGGCGGCGTCCGTATGCCTGGCGTCGCCCGCGTTCGCGGCGGACAAGATCCTCTTCGCGCCGCCGCCGGCCTGGGTGCAGCGCAAGGCGATCAAGCTGGACGACGGGAAGGACGGGGCCGCCGCCGTGCGCTTCCTGTTGCAGGACCAGCAGGTCAGGCTCGATCCCGACGCGCAGACCGTCTTCGCCGAGAGCTATGTCAAGATCCAGACGTCCGAGGGCCTCGCCGTCGGCGCCGTCAATCTCGCCTGGCGGCCTGAGACCGAGGCGCTCACCGTCAACGGCCTCCAGATCCATCGCGGTGGCAAGGTGATCGACGTGCTCGCCGCCGGCCAGCAATTCACCATCCTGCGCCGCGAGCAGAATCTGGAACAGGCGACCCTCGATGGCACGCTGACCGCCACGCTCCAGCCCGAAGGGTTGCAGGTTGGGGACGTGCTGCACCTCACCACGACGATGCGGCGCAGCGATCCGGTCCTGAAGGGCCATGTCGAATTCGCCGCCATGCCGGGCGCGGGCATGCCGATGAACCATGTCGGCTTCCGCGCCGACTGGCCCTCGGCGGTGAAGGTACGGGTCAGGCAGACGCAGGATCTGCCCAGGCTGGCGCCCGAGGAGAAAGCCGGCCGCACGGGCATCGCGCTCGCGCTGGACGACCTCCAGCCGCTGCTGCTGCCGCGCGGCGCCCCGCGCCGCTTCCAGATCGGGCGGCTGATCGAGGCGAGCGACTTCGCCGACTGGGCGGCCATGGCGGCGCTGATGAAGCCCTATTTCGACACCGCCTCTGCGATCCCCGCCACCGGCCCGCTGCGCGCCGAACTCGATCGCATCGCCAAGGCCTCGACCGATCCCAAAGCGCGCGCCGAGGCGGCCCTGTCGCTCGTCCAGACGCGCATCCGCTACGTCAATCTGGCGATGGGCGCGGGCGGCTATGTGCCCGCCTCGGCCGAGCAGACCTGGTCGCGCCGGTTCGGCGACTGCAAGGGCAAGAGCGCACTGCTGCTCGGCCTGCTGCGCGCGCTGGGCGTGCAGGCCGATGCGGTGCTGGTCAACAGCGGCGGGGGCGATGCCGTCGCGGGGCGGCTTCCGGCACTCGGCGTGTTCAACCATGTCATCGTCCGCGCGGTGATCGGCGGGAAGACCTATTGGCTGGACGGCACCCGCCCCAACGACCCCAGCCTCGACCGGATCGAGACGCCCGATCTCGTCTGGGGCCTGCCGCTCGCCGCCGGCGCCGACCTCGTAGCCATCCGGCCGGAACCTTATGCAGAGCCGGTGAGCGTCACCAAGGTGCGGATCGATGCCTCGGCCGGCATCCACGCCCCGGCCCCCTTCCATGGCGAGACGATCCTGCGCGGCGACGAGGCGCTCGGCGTCAAATACATGCTCGCCAATTCCACCCCCGCGCAGCGCGACGAGGCGATGCGCGACGGCTGGCGTTCGAGCTATGACTATATCGAGGCGAAGAGCGTCGCCGCCACCTATGACGACAAGACCGGCATCGCGACGATGACGGTGGACGGCACCGCCAAGCTCGACTGGTCGAACGCCAACACCTACCAGCCCGACAATGTCGGCGTCGGCTACCGCGCCGATTTCACGCGCACCGAAGGACCGGACCGCGACGCACCCTTCGCCGTCGGCTTCCCCGCTTTCTCGCGCACCGAGGAGACAATGCTGCTGCCGAGCGAGGGCTTCACCCTCGGCAACGCCGCCGACGTGGACCAGACCGTCGCCGCCACCACCTACACCCGCCGCGCCCGCATCGAGGGCAAGACCTTCACGGTCGTCAGGACCGAGCGCACCTTGGCCCCCGAGTTCCCGGCGAAGGACGCGCCCACCGCGCAGGCGGTGTTGCGCGCGCTGGCGGGGCGGTTCCTGTATGTGAAGAAGCCGGCGGGGTATCGGCCTACTGCCAAGGATCGCGAAGCCATGCTGGCGCGAACACCGGAAACCGCCGCGCAATTCATCGAGCGGGCTGCCCTGCTGGAGGATCAGGGAAACTTCCCGGAGGCACTTGCGGCGAGCGAGGCGGCGCTGGCGATCGAGCCGGATAACGTCCATGCCGCCGCCGTGCGCGCAAGTTATCTTGCGATGATGGGAAGGATCGGCGACGCGGAGAAGGTCTTGACCCCTATCCTGGCAACACATCCCGACAATCCAGTCGTCATGCTTACACATGCCAGACTGCTGCATGAAAAAGGCAATTTTAGCGAGGCAGATGTAGCTTACTCGAAGATTCTCAATCAGTTTCCAAAGCACAAGGAGACACAATTTTCCCGTGCGCGCGTCCGCTATGCTCTGAGCCGACTGGATGATGCATTGAGCGATGCCCGCCAGACCGTCGTGCTGTGGCCCGAGAATGTTGACGCTTACATTCTCCAAGCAAACATTCTTATGCGTCAAAAGAAGAACGATGAGGTTCCTGCCGTCATTCAGGCACTCGTCACTGCGAACCCGAGCAGCGGCTACGCGCATGTCGCTGCGGCAAAATCCTACCACCGGCTTGGCCGGTCGGCCGATGCGATGCGCGAGTTCGATGCGGCAGCCAAGGTGGAGCAGGCCGCCTATATCTATATCAATCGCGCGATCATTCGGCCGCGATCGGATCATGCCAATCGTCTCGCTGATCTCGAAAAAGCGCTAAGCCTCGAGCCGAAAGATGTGAATGCGCTGATGGCTCGCGCCGAACTCGCGTCGGAGATGAAGGATTACGAGACGGGGATAGCCCTTTGGACGAGGATCATCGCTGACATCCCCCAAGAACCCGACGGCCTGATCGGCCGGGCCACCCAATATGCCTTGGCGGGCCGCGTTGAAGATGCGGACCGCGATTTCACAGCTGCGCGCGCCATGAAACGGGCTGGTACTCTCAACAATCTGTGCTGGGCCAAGGCGACTAACAATATCCTGCTGGAATCGGCGTTAGCCGACTGCAACGCGCAGATCGCCGAAGCCCCCAACGCGTCCGGCTATATTGACAGTCTGGGCCTGATCCTGTTCCGGCTCGGTCGGTTCGATGAGGCGCTTGCCGCCTATGACAAGGCCCTCACCAGCGCACCGCGCCAATCCTCATCCTTGTTCGGGCGGGGTTTGGTCCATGCCGCCAAAGGCGAGACGTCAAAGGCGAATGCCGATTTCGCCGCTGCGGTAGAAGCTAATGGGTTGGTCGAGGGCGAGTTCGCCTCCTACGGCCTCACCCGCACCGGCCCCTTCCCCGCGCCCGCCCCGGCCGCCACACCCGCAGCAAAATAGCCCTCACGTCTCCGGCTCGGCATCCGCCGGGTCGTCGCGGTGGTGGGGGATGTCCTCGCGGTCCTCCACGCCCTCCACGCTGCTGCGCCGGGCGCCCGCGTCGCTGACCTGTTCGGGCGAATCGGCGGGGCCGGCGGGGGGATTGTCGGGGTTGGGATCGGGGGTGGTGGCCATCGGGCTGTCCTCTCTTGCGTTGCTTGCCCCAACGGCCGGGGGGCGCTCGCGGCTCCATCCTTGCCCTTCCGCGTCCACTGATGTAGGGCGCGCGCTTCCCAAGCCCGGCGGGCGTGGCGGAACTGGTAGACGCGCTGGATTTAGGTTCCAGTATCGCAAGATGTGGGGGTTCGAGTCCCTTCGCCCGCACCAGCCCCGCAGCGCAAGCGCGGGGTGGCCACAGAATCACTTGAAGCCATCAACGAACACCCGAGGAAACGAAACGCCCATGCAGACGGTCGAGACGCTCAACGAGGGCCTGAAGCGCGCCTACACGCTCACCATCCCCGCCGAGGACATCTCGGCTCGGGTCGATGCCGAAGTGAAGCGCGCCGCGCCGCAGATCCGCATGCCCGGCTTCCGCCCCGGCAAGGTGCCCGCCAACCTCATCAAGAAGATGCACGGCCCGGCGATGGAGCAGGAAGCGCTCAACACCTCCGTGCAGGAAGCCATCCAGTCGCTGCTGAGCGAAAAGGGCCTGCGCCCCGCGATGCAGCCCTCGGTCGAGCTGACCGACGGCTACGAGGCCGGCAAGGACGCCGAAGTGAAGGTCGCGCTGGAAGTGCTGCCCGACGTGCCCGCCCCGTCGATCGAGGGCATCACGCTGGAGCGCCTGACGGTCGAGGCCCCCGAGAGCGAGATCGACGCCCAGATCGAGCGCCTCGCGTCGCAGCAGAAGGCCTATGATCCCGCGCCCGAGGGCCATGGCGCCGTCACCGGCGACATGGTCGTGCTGGACTTCGTCGGCAAGGTCGACGGCGTCGCCTTCGAGGGCGGCACCGGCGAGGGCATGTCGGTCGAGCTGGGCTCGGGCCGCCTGATCCCCGGTTTCGAGGATCAGCTGGAGGGCATCACCGTCGGCGAGGAGCGCGTGCTTAACGTCACCTTCCCCAAGGATTACAACGTCGCCACCCTGAAGGGTAAGCCCGCCACCTTCGAAGTGAAGGCGACCGAGGTGAAGACCGCCAAGGACGCGGTGGTGGACGAGGATTTCGCCAAGTCGCTGGGCCTCGAGAGCCTCGAGCAGCTGCGCGGCCTGTTCAAGGGCCAGGTCGAGCAGGAGCTGAACGGCCTGACCCGCACCCACATGAAGCGCAAGCTGCTCGACCAGCTGGCGTCGAGCCATGATTTCGAGGTGCCGCCGTCGATGGTCGAGGCCGAGTTCGGTCAGATCTGGGCGCAGCTGGAACATGAGGCGACCCACGAGGCCGATCAGGAGGCCGCCCGCGCCGAGATGGAGAAGGATCGCGACGACTACCGCGCGATTGCCGAGCGCCGCGTGCGCCTGGGCCTCCTGCTTTCCGAGATCGGCCGCCAGAACGGCGTCGAGGTGAGCAATCAGGAGATGCAGCGCCTCGCCATGCAGGCCGCCCAGCAATATCAGCCGCAGGATCGCCAGCGGTTCATGGAATATCTCCAGCAGGATCCCATGGCCGCCGCCCAGCTGCGCGCGCCGCTGTATGAGGACAAGGTTGTCGACTTCCTGTTCGAGAAGGCGACCATCACCGATCGCGTCTCGACCCGCGAGGAGCTGGAAGCCGAGATCGAGGCCGACGCCGCCGGCGACATCAAGCCGCACGTCCACGGCCCCGATTGCGATCACGGCCACGGCGAGGAAGGCCATGTCCACGGCCCCGACTGCGACCATGACCACGACCATGCCGCCGAAGAGAAGCCGGTGAAGAAGGCCGCCGCCAAGAAGGCCAAGAAGGCCGACGAGCCGGCCGAAGCCGAAGCGGCGCCCGCCGAGGAGGCCGCCGCCGAGGACGCGCCGAAGCCGAAGAAGAAGGCCGCGCCGAAGAAGAAGGCGGCCGACGCCGAGGCCTGATCGCTTCGCGACGGACAAAGGGACAGAGGCCCGCTCGCCGCAAGGTGGGCGGGCCTTATCTTGCCTGGCGACCTTCGCCTGATCCTCGGCAAATCGCGGGGTAGGCCAACGATTTGGGAAAAGCGGGCCGTTAAGGCGGCGTTACGAATCATGCTGCATGACGGCACGCGGCATGGGCATTCGACGGTGAAGCGATAGATGGGCAACCGTTGGTTTCGGAAATCGATGTCCGGTCATAGCCCCGTTACCTGGCAGGGCTGGGCCGTAACGATCGGTGCGGTTTGTTTTGCCACCATCACCGGCGTGATGCTCGTTGCATGCGCCGGGGACCGGCCGTTGTTGGGCCTGATATCGGCCCTGTCGGGGGTGGCGGCCTTGGCAGGTTTGCGCTGGTTGGCCGTACGACACAGCAATCTGTAGCGGGCTGTAGCGGGTCGAGCGATCGGCTTGCCCTTGATGACGACCGGGTGGACCGTGGGCGGGCTGCGGCGTGGACGGTAGCCGATCGCCCCGATCTTCCGTGATGTAGCCGAACTCCAGGGCGCCATCCCCGCGGACGCGCGCCGATCTCGCGTGGCTTGCGAAGACAGAATAAGGCGCGCTGATCGAACGGATCGGCCTGATCGATGCGCAACGCCAATGTTGCAACGCTGCGTGCGGCATGGGGGCCGATGAGGCCTGATCGACACGTCCATCCATGCCCTCGCGCTCCATCCCGCACGGCGCATTTTCGGCTCGTTGAGGCCAAATTGCATATCCTTTCCGTGCGGACGTCCGCCCACCACCGCGTCGGAAAGTCGCCGCTCGGCACGCTGTGCGTTCGTCGACACGGTGCCACGGCCGCGCGAATGCCCGAGTGCATCAGTTCAGCCATCGATCCTGCCCTTGGTCGGATATTTTTAGCATGACCGCCATGTGACTAGCAGAAGTGGCTCCGCTGTCCGTTTTGGCAGACATGGGATCATGATCGACTGAGTGCCATCAGTCTGCTCAAAAAATAAGTCTATATTGATAAATATAGATATAACAATAATTTATAGATCCGAATAGATTCCGTTTCTACGGATTGAAGATGGAATTTTGACTATATCGGTTAATGTCAGGGGGCTGAATATCATGCGGAATAAGGGGGCTTGCTTCGACGTGTCGCTGAGAGCGTCGGTCTGTGCGGCGGCGTTGTTCATTTCCAGTGCAGCCTACGCTCAGTCGGCGCCAAGTCCGGTCACGGATACCGATGAGGTGGTCGTCATCACCGGCTCGCGCGTCGTTCGCGATGGATATGAGGCCCCGACACCGGTGTCGGTCGTCAGCCGTCAGGAGATCGAGCGCTCGGCGACCCCCAACATCGCCGATTATGTGAATACGTTGCCGGCGGTCTCTGGCAGTTCGACGCCGATCACCACGGCCACCAACGTCGGTCAGGGTCGCCAGGGCGTCAACTCGCTGAACCTGCGTGGCATTGGCGACGTCAGAACCCTGACCTTGCTCGACGGGCGTCGTGTCGGCGGTGTCATCAACACCGGTGTGGTCGATGTCAGCGAATTGCCACAGCAGCTCATCTCACGGGTCGATGTGGTGACGGGCGGAGCCTCGGCATCCTACGGTTCGGATGCGCTGTCGGGTGTCGTGAACTTCGTGCTCGACACCAAGTTCACCGGCCTCAAGGGCGAAATCTCGGGCGGCGAGACGACCTATGGCGACAACAAATCGTGGAAGGCGTCGTTGAGCTACGGCGCCGGCTTTGCCGGCGGTCGCGGCCATTTCCTGCTGAGCGGTGAAGCCTCGGCGGAAGACGGCATCATCACGAACACCCGCGCGTGGAACAGGACCGGCTGGGCGTTCATCAACAATCCGGCCTACCGGGCCGGGAACGGGCAGCCGCAAGTCCTGCGGCTGCCCCAGGTGGCCCTGAGCACCGCGACCCTGGGCGGCACGATCGCCTGCTCCGCGACGTCGGCTTGCTCGTCGTTGCGCGGCATCTCGTTCGGGCCGGGCGGCACGCAATATAATCTCGTGTTCGGCCCGATCGTCTCCGATCCGATCATGGCCGGCGGCACCTTCGCCGACAACGCCATCCGCGACAAATCCACGAGCCTTACGCCCAAGCAGAACCGCCAGAATCTGTTCACGCGGGTCAGCTACGACGTCGCCGACGACTGGAATGTGTTTGCCGAAGGATCGTGGTCCCACCTTGAAACCTACTCGGAAATCTTCCGTGGCAATCTGACCAACACGCTGACGCTTCGTGCCGACAACGCCTATCTGCCCGCTGCGATCGCCAGCCGGATTACGGCACTTGGCCTCACGTCGGTCCCTTTCGGAACCATGAAGGGCGACAATCCGGTGACGGGTGGCCTGGGCAAGCACAAGTCCTTTCGTGGTGTGGGCGGCATAGACGGCAAGTTCGGTTTATTCGGCACCGAATGGAAGCTCAGCGGCTATTATGAATATGCGCGCTCCACGCTGTCGAATACGTCGACCAACTCCACGTTGCTGCCGAATTTCATGCTGGCTATCGATGCGGTGCGGGCACCTAACGGTTCGATCGTCTGCCGCTCGACGCTGACCAACCCGACCAACGGGTGCGTTCCCTACAACCTGATCGGCACCGGCGTGAACAGCCAAGCCGCGATCGCTTATGTGACGGGAAACCCCAACCAGCGCAGCATCTTCAAGCAGAACGTCGTCAGCGTGAACATCGCGGGCGAGCCGTTCGACCTGTGGGCCGGCCCGGTCTCTATCGCCTTCGGCGCCGAGCATCGCACCGAATCGGCATCGGGTACGGCCGATGCCCTCACGCAAGCCAATCCGGGCAATTGGGATTCGACCGGCGGCCAGCCGGCGGTTGGCAGCTATAAGGTGTCGGATGCCTATCTCGAAACCGTCATCCCGCTGGCGAGGGACATGTGGTGGGCCAGGTCGCTCAATCTGAATGCGGCCGCCCGCGCCGTGAAATATGAAAACGGCACCTTCGCGACCTGGAAGCTTGGGGCGGAATATATGCCGATCGAAGGCCTGCGCATTCGCGGCGTCGCCTCGCGCGACGTGCGGGAAGCCAATCTCGCCGATCGTTTCGCGGGTATTTTCCAGAGCCAGAGTTCCTTCTCGGACCCGAACAACAATGGTGCCGCGGCGACAGCCCGTCAGTTGAACTCCGGTAACCCGAATCTCGATCCGGAAATCGGCCGTACCTATAGCGCCGGCGTCGTGGTCCGGCCGGGTTTCCTGCCGGGCTTCAATGCGTCGATCGATTATTACAAGGTCAGCATCAAGGGCGCGATCGGCAGCCTGTCCACGCAGCAGATCGTCAACCTGTGCTTTGCGGGCAATCAGTCCGCCTGCGCCCTCATCACCCGTACGCCGGGCGCGACAAACCAGTATGACATCGCAAATCAGCCGCTGAACCTGGCTTCGGAGCGCACGCGGGGTCTGGATCTGGAGGCAAGCTACCGCTTCAAGATGTCCGACATTCTACCGGACATGGGCGGAACGGTCACCATTCGCGGCCTGGCGACGCATTACATCAGTTACAAGGTGGATCCCGGCCTGCCCGGTTCGATCATCACCGAGCGCGTCGGCGCGACGGGTCTGCCGGATTGGCGCTATTCCATGTCGATCAGCTACGACAATGGCCCGGTTTCCTTCAGCGGTACGGCGCGTGGGGTCAGCGCGGGCGTGGTCAACAACAATTTCATCGAATGCCAATCCTCCTGCCCGACCTCGACGGCGAATAATCCCACCTACAGCGACATCTCCATCGCCGCCGCGACCTATTTCGATATGGCCGTGAACTACAAGTTCGGCGCGGAGCGGCAGTATGAGATGTTCTTCAACGTCCGCAACGTGGCCAACAAGGATCCGGCGATCGTGCCCAATGGACCCACCGGCAATCCCTACCGGTCGCCGGCGATCGACCAGACGCAATATGACGTGCTTGGCCGCGTGTTCCGGCTCGGCTTCCGTTTCAAGGTTTGATCCGGCTTGTGTGCCGAGCGCTGCCGCGATGCGGCGCTCGGACGCACGGTTTTCAAGGATGATCCGGGGTCAGCCGATAGCGGCTCCCTCATCGGCATCCTCTCGTCCGGCGGGCCGACGGTATTCCATCGCCCCGTAACATCGCGTGACGACAGCGACTGTGCCGGCACGCCGGCCCGGTCGCTGTCGTCATCCGTGATTGATCGCGAAGCGCGCGAACGTCTGACAGCCGCTGGCTGGGGCGCCAGGATTCGAACCTGGGAATGGCGGCACCAAAAGCCGCTGCCTTACCACTTGGCGACGCCCCAACACGGCCGCCGGGCTGATCGCTCGGCGGTGCGGAGCGCTCCCTTATCGCCTGTCGGGGCCCATGGAAAGCCTTGTCGGGGCGGGAAAGCGATGCCAATTGGGTCAGCATGGCTGTCCCGTCCGCTTCGCCCCTTTTCCTGCGCGAGACCGAGATCCGGCGCGGGATCGAGCTGCTCCATTTCGGCTACAGCCACCTCCATCGCGGGATCGATGCCGCGCTGGAGCGGATCGGGCTCGGCCGGGCGCACCACCGCGCGCTCTATTTCATCGCCCGCAAGCCTGATCTGACGGTAAGCGAACTGCTCGCCACGCTCGGCATCACCAAACAGTCGCTCGGCCGCGTGCTCAACGAACTGGGCGCGCGCGGGCTGGTCGAGACGCGGACGGGGCGCGAGGATCGGCGCCAGCGCCTCCTGCGACTGACGGCGGCAGGGCGCGCGCTGGAAACCGAATTGTTCGATGCCCTGCGCGAGCGGCTGTCGGCGGCCTATGGCGAGGCGGGCTATGGCGCGGTCGGCGGCTTCTGGCAGGTGCTGGAGGGGCTGGTGCCCGCCGAGGAGCGCGGGCGGATCGAGGTGTTGCGGAAGGGGTGAGGGGAGTCCTTTGTCCGCCTCACGGCGGAAGGCCGCACCAGCCCGCACCCCCACCCGGCCTCCCATCCAGGATATGCTATGGGAGGCCGGGTGGGGGCGCGGGCTGGTGCGGCCTCGAAATGCGATCTTTCTCGCATTTCGACCGACAAACTCACGCCACCACCACCCTCGCCCCGCTGCCACCCCCGCGCGCCACCATCAGCACCGCGACAGCCGCCAGCACACCCGTCACCCCCGCCGCCGCGAAGGCCGGGCCGTAGCTGCCCGTCATTTCGCGCACGAGGCCCGCGCCGAAGGCGGCGGTGGCGGCGCCCAGCTGGTGGCCGACCATCACCCAGCCGAACACGATCGGGGCATCCACCTCGCCGAAATGGCGGTAGGCCAGCCGCACGGTGGGCGGCACGGTGGCGATCCAGTCGAGGCCGAAAAACACCGCGAAGATGGTGAGGTTGGCCGCGGAGAAATCGACGAAGGGCAGCACCATCAGCGATGCGCCCCTCAGTCCATAATAGACAAACAGCAGCCGGCGCGGATCGTAGCGATCGGTCAGCCAGCCCGAGGCGGTGGTGCCGACCAGATCGAACAGCCCCATCAGCGAGAGCAGCCCCGCCGCCGTGACGGGCGCGATCCCCATGTCGCCGCAAAAGGCGATCAGGTGCGTGCCGACCAGCCCGTTGGTGGTGAGCCCGCACACGAAGAAGGTGCCGAACAGCAGCCAGAACATCGGCACCCGCACGGCCCGCGTGAGCGCGGTGATGGCGAGGCCCACGCTGCGCGCCTGTTTCAGCGCGGCGGGCGGCGGCGCGTCGGGCGCCGCGCCGAAGCGGTCCGCGCCGATATCCTGCGGGCGTTCGGGCACCAGCAGCGCCACGACCGGGATCAGCGCACCCGTCACGATGGTGACCGCCAGCGCCACCGGCCGCCACGCGCCGCCCTCCGCCAGCCACGCGATCACCGGCAGAAAGATGAGCGCGCCGGTCGCGGTGCTGGCGGTCAACATCCCCATGACGAGACCCTGCCGCGTCGCGAACCAGCGGTTGACGATCGCCGCGCCCAGCACGGATGCGACCGCGCCCGATCCGATGCCCGACACGATCCCCCAGGTGGCGACATACTGCCACGGCTCGCGCATCCACAGGCTGACGAAGGTGGCGGACGACATCAGCACCAGCCCGCCCAGCATCGTCCGCTTGATGCCCAGCGTCTGCATCAGCGCGGCGGCGAAGGGGCCGACGAGGCCGTAGAACAGCAGGCCGATGGCGGAGGCCGCCGAGATCGTCGCCCGATCCCAGCCGAAATGCGCCTCCAGCGGCAGCATCATCACGCCGGGCGCCGATCGCAGCCCGGCCGATACCAGCAGCGCGCAGAAGGTGACGCCCGCGACGACGAAGGCATAGCGATGGCCGAGCGCGCGGATCATGCGGGGCCTCCGGCGCTGCGGAAGTTCACGAAGGTCACGGGGTCGAAGGTGGTTTTCACCGACCGCCGGGCCGCGCCGCCGGGCTGGGGACAGGGAAGGGCGCGGGAGTCGACCATGCGCAGGGCGATGCCAGAAAATGGGGGCTGTAGGACAGAGGAATCTCGCGAACGACGCGCGTTCTCGGTCTCGTCTTCGCAGGGGGCCGCCGCTCGGCGACGGGAGGACGCGTGATGATGCGGTCATGGCGGCCGAACTTCGGCGCGATTCAATTCCGGGCGTATCAGTTAAGCGCGCGACCGGGGCAGCTCACGCCCGGAGGACGGACGATGGGAACGTGCGCGACGTCGTTCGACGGGTCGGTACGAAAGAACAAGGAAAAGGCGCTTTTCGGCACCTGCTTCCGTCACTGGGCGAAGCTTAGCTAAACCCGGCGTCAGGACCGCAGCCGGGACAGCTTGCGTTGATGGCGCGCTGATAAGCAGCGGCCTCGAACAGGCTCACCGGCACCTTGCAGATTTATGGAAGGTGGTACGACAGCAGCCGGGGCGACTGCCGACGCACCACTTTACAATCAATTATCTACTTTCCCAATAAATCTTTTGTCCATCTCTGGATACTATTTGGAGCATGCCCTGATCCGTATATATCAGCAGCGCTGTTGGGTCTTTAGCAGGTGTGGAAGACCAGACAGTTCCTCTGCTCGCATCGATAGCGTAGAGCACGCCGTCCTTCAACGTGACTCCATTGATTTCTTTTCCACCAACGAGTTTGCTGTCAAGGCACCATGTAGTGGGCACTTCGTCCCAAGTTTGGTATCGTGTTTCAAATTCTTTAGTTCCAAGTTTTTTTCTTCGGTCCACTACGCAGAAGCTCTTTTTATTACTCTTGATATACAAACCAAAGTAATAAGGCACGGAGGAGTAGGGATCACGCCCAGCCAACAGCATTGGGCCTGGCGGCAACGCTGCGGCCTTCGCGTTCGGCACTGGCTTTCGAGCCGCATTGATCTGCACGGCGTTCAGCACGCGCCAAGTGGCGTCGCGGCGGAACAACTCGCTGCCGTCGTTGCGATGGGCGTACAATATGAAGCTGGAATGGCGCAGGTAGAGATTGCGGTTGGGCAGCGACTGGAATGAGGTGAGCGACTGCCCGGGCGGGCTCGCCAGCCCCGGCACCGCCACGAACTGCGCCGCCGGATCGGTTGGCAGGTTGCCCAGGAATTTCGCGCTGCCATCGGGATAGATCGTCAGATATTTGCCGTTGGCGCCCTTGAAAGTCACCACCCTGGTCTTGCCGTCGGCGGCCAGCCGGTTCTCGGTCGTGACGGTCGGCTTCACCGTCGATGCGTCATATTGCTCGATCCGCGCATCCGCCTTGGGGCCGACGAACCAGCCGGCGGTCGTGTTCAGTTCGCACGGCGCGTTGCCGACCGAGCAGGATTGCAGCGCGGCCGATGGCGGGACGGCCTGTTGGGCAAGCGCTGGTGCCGACAAGGCGGCAAGGCCGGCGAACATCATCGGCGCGGCGAAGCGCCCGGCCCGCGACAGGCCCGTGTCGAAATTCCTGATCGTCACACTGCTCTCCCCCCTCTGCGGCCAGCATGATGCGGCCGCGATAGGGAGCAGGCGTCGCGCGGACACCTGCTCCCGTCACTGGCCGAAGTTCAGTTCGGGAACTTGTTCGGCGAATTGTTCGAAAGGCTGAAGCCCTTCATGCAATTGTGCCGGCCACCGAACATCGCCCAGGCGTAGTTGGTGCCCTCGTTGACGCGGAAATTGCGGCTCTCGCCCGGCGCCAGATCGGCGACCGACCAATATTGCCCGGCCTTGTTCTTGGTCAGGACGAGCATCCGGCTCTTGCTGTTGTTGACCACGCCCGACTGGATATCGGCCGGCTGCTCGATCGAATTGTACTTCTCCCAGCCCGCCATCATCTTCACGCAGCTCGGCTGCACGAACTGGGGCGGAACGATCACATCGACGATTTTCTGGCCCTGGGCGAAGCCGGGAGCGGAGATTGCGGACGCGAGGACTGCAAATGCGGCGATGGTGTTGCGCAAATCGAATATCCTTTACTTATATGATATGGGAAGATGAACATCTGTTCACGCGATACTGGCCGAACACTTGTGTCCGACGAGCGCTATTAAGCGAGTTTCAGATTACAGGTGCATGAACCGCGACGAGCTGATTCGGAAAAATGTTATTTTTCCGTAACGGATAATCATTCGTCACAATGAACATCTATTCACGCTGAATATCTATTCATTCTGTCATTTCGTACAGATTGATGACGCGGTCTATTCGTCTGGCGCTATCAACCCAGCCGCCAATACCCCCGTCGCATAGGCCCCATGCGCCGTGGAGAAATCGCTCTCCGAACAGGCCTCGCCCGCGAAGGCGAGCCGCTGCGACGGCGGCGTCGCCAGCAGCGCCCGTGTGTCGGCATGGCCGGGGAGGGCATGGCTGTAGCTGCCGCCGAACAACGGGTCGTGGCGCCAGGCCGAGGCCGCCAGCGGGGTGAGGCGGGGGCGCCAGTCGCCGCCGAGCAGCGCGACCAGTTCGTCGATCGCGAAGGCGGCCGTGGCGTCGCGGCCGGCCCCCTCCAGATTGCGGGCGCCGGGGCCGCCGAAGAAGCCCTCGATCAACGGGCGGCCGAAGGGGCGGAGGTAATAGCTGCCGGTGCCGGCGCGGCGCGGGTCGCCGAGCAGGTGGGTGTCGGGATCAAGGTCGTCGATCGGCCCCGCGACCGACAGGAAGACCTTGTCGGCGAGGCCCAGCGGCAGGCGGCTCGCGGCGTGGAGATGGTCGTCCAGCGCGGGGGTGAAGCGGATCGCGCCCGATGCCAGCACCGCGCTCGATACGGTGACGATCGCGGCGCCCGCGCGGATGGCCCCGCGCGGCGTCTCGATCGTGACGCCGTGGGCGTCCTCGGCGATGGCGGTGGCGGGCGTGTCGAGCGCGACCGTCACCCGGCCGCCGGGCGGGGGGATTGAGGCGGCCACGAGCGCGCCATAGCCCTCGCGCACCCGCCAGTTCACCTCGCTCGCGGCATCGTCATAGGCGAGATAGTCGGCGATCGAGAGCGCCGACAGTTCGACGCCGTTGATGTAGCCCGACAGCGCCTGGAGATAGGGGTTCCAGCGGTCGCCGGGCCGCAGCAGATCGGCGGCGCGATCGGTGGCGGCGGGGTAGCCCTCGGCCCGCGCGCGGGCGGCGGCGCGCAGGCGATCGTCGAAGCGGGCGAAGGCGTCGCGGGCGGCGGCCTGCTCGGCGCGCGGGAAGCCCAGGTCGCGCCATTGCGCGCCCCAGGCGGTCGGCGTGCGATCGACGGTGAAGCCGCTGCCCTCGGCGATGCCGACCCACGGGTTGCGCTCGGCCGAATGCAGCCAGCCGCAGCCGAGATCGACCGGATGCCCGCCCGCGACGACGGTATGCGCCCGCCCGCCGAGGCGCGGCCCGGCCTCGACGATGAGGGCGGAGCGCCCGGCGGCGGCGGCGGCGCGCGCGGCGCCGATCCCGGCCGCGCCGCCGCCGATGATGGCGATGTCGGGGGTCAAGGGTGGTTCCGGTCCGGCTCCCCTCCCGCTTGCGGGAGGGGCTGGGGGTGGGCCTGCGACATTGGCGGCAGGAGCGCGACCCTCGCGGGCCGCGCGCCCACCCCTAACCCCTCCCGCAAGCGGGAGGGGGAAATGCCGTGCGTGGCGGGGGTGGGGGGCATCGGGTTCCTCGGGCGGTGGCGCTCGGGAGCGAACGGATGAGGGGAGGGTTGGTTCGCGGGATTTGTGGGAGGATGCGCCCGTCAGCCGCCTTTCAGACAGCCCCCACCCACACCGTTCGCCCTGAGCAAAGTCGAAGGGCGTGCCCCAAGCGGTGCGTCCAGTCGCACGCCCTTCGACTTCGCTCAGGACGAACGGGATTTATCGGGCGTGCAGGTGGCAGGCGTGAAGAGCCCCCCTCAATACTCGCTCTTGAACGCCGCGATCAGGCGCTGGACCAGGCCGTGGGGTGTCGCGCGGATCACGGGTTGGGCGGTGGCGCCGGACTGGCGCAGGTCGATCGGGTCGGAGGCGGCGAACTGGACGAGGCCGGCCAAGGTGGTGAAGGCCGGGCCGGAATGCGCCTCGGGCAGCCCGGTCAGCCCGCGCGGGCGGCCGACGCGGACCGATCGGCCGAGCACGCCCTGCGCGTAATCGGCGATGCCCTTCAGGTCGGCGCCGCCGCCGGTCAGCACCACCTGCCGCGCGATCGGGCCGGAGAAGCCGAGCGATTTCAGCGCCTTCTCGATCTCGCTCATCCACTGCTCCAGCCGCGCGCGGATGACGGCGATCAGCTGGGCGCGGGTGATGCGGCCGGCTTCGCTGGCGCCCTGTTCGCCGGAAAGCGGCGCCACCTCGATCATCTCGTGATTGTCGCGCGGGGAGGTCATCGCCGATCCGTGGAAGCATTTCATCCGCTCGGCCTGGCTGCGGCGCGTGCCGAAGGCCGAGGCGATGTCGTCGGTGATGTCGCTGCCGCCCAGCGGGATCGAGGCGAGGCCCACCAACAGCCCGCCGGCGAACAGCGACACGTTGGTCACCCCGCCGCCCAGCTCGATCAGCGCCACGCCCAGCTCGCGCTCCTCTTCGGAGAGGCAGGCCATGCCGGCCGCGATCGGCGAGGCGACGATCGACTTCACCGCCAGATGCGCCGATCGCACGCACAGATCGAGATTGCGGACCGGCGACGGCTCGGCCGCGACGACATGGATATCGACGCCGAGGCGATCGGCATGGAGGCCGAGCGGGGTCTTGACCCCCTGCAGCCCGTCGAGCGTGTAGAGCGTCGGCTGCGCGTGGAGGACCATGCGGCCGTCGGGATCGATCGAATTGCGCCCGGCGGCCAGCAGTGAATCGATATCGGTCTGCTCGATGCGATGCCCGCCGAGATCGACCTCGACCGAGGCCACGTCGGACACGAGCCCCCCGGCCGAGAAGCCGACCCACACATCCTCGATATTGGTGCCGGCGATGCGCTCGGCCTGCTCCACCGCCTCGCGGATGGCGCCCTCGGTGCGGCCCATGTCGGCGACATAGCCGCGCCGCACGCCCTTGGACTCGCGCTGGCCGGTGCCGAGCACCACGAGCGTGCCATTCTCGCCCGGCTCGGCGATGAGCGCGCTGATCTTGGTCGATCCGATGTCGAGCGCGGTGATGAGCTTGGTGCCCCGGGGCTGTGCCATGGCTTTCCTCAGATGCTCGCGCGATCGACGGGCTCGGCGATGCGCCGGCCGGGTTCGCTCGTCACGCGCACCACCACGCGGCTGGGATCGCGCATGTCGAAGCGGACGTAATTCTGGCCGAGCAGGCGCACGGCGGCGTCCCGCCGGGCGAAATAATCGAAGGCGGCGATGGCCTGCTTCTCGCCCTCGGGCAGCGCCAGCGTCTCGCCGGACTGGAAGCGCAGGTCCCAGCGTCGGTCGCCGATCCATGCGGCACCGGCGACTAGCGGCTTGAGGGCTGGCTGGCTGTCGATCAGCTTGGCGAATTCCGCTGCGTGCATATTGGCGCCGGGGCCGATCACCAAAGGCAGCTTCTCGGGCATGGCGGCCGGGTCGATCGCGGCGATCGAGCGGCCTTCATTGTCGATCAGGCGCAGCTGCCCCTGATATTGCCACACGGCCGCCGGCTTGCGCTCGACGATGTCCACCACCAGCGTATCGGGCAGCCGACGCGAAACGCGCGCGTCGCCGACCCAGGCGAGGCGCATCAATTGCTCGCGCGTGCCGGTCAGGTCGACCAAAGGCATCGGGCGCACCTGCTGCGTCTGGACGATCTGGTAGACGCGGCTACGATCGGCATGGGCGAGGCCGACGACCTCGATATTGTGGACCGCGAAGCCCATCCGCCCGATCGTCTCGCCGATATAGACGCCCACCATCTGCGGCAGGCCCATTAGGATCAGCCCCGCGACGACGGCGGCCAGCACGAGCAGGCCGAGCAGCCAGTTGCCGAGGCGGCGGATCGTCTCCGGCCGGATCGGGATCATGGCGACCGCCCGCGCGACCATGCCGGGGCCTTTGGGCGCCGCCTTGGCCGCCGGGCGCCGCTGGGCGGTGCCGCCCTTGCGCAGGCGCGGCGGCGACGAGGCGGCGGCGCCGCTCACAGCGCCTCTTCCACGATCCGCTGGACCAGATCGGCGTAGCTGAGCCCAATGTGGCGCGCCTGTTCGGGGACGAGGCTGAGCGGTGTCATCCCCGGCTGGGTGTTGACTTCGAGCAGGAACAGCCCGGCCTCGCCCAGCTCGTCGTCCCAGCGGAAATCGGATCGGCTGGTGCCCTTGCAGCCCAGCACATGATGCGCCTTCAACGCCATCGCCATCGCCGAGGAGGCGATCTCCGGCGGGATCTGCGCGGGGCAGATGTGGACGGTGAGGCCATCGGTATATTTGCTGTCGTAATCGTAGAAGCCGCTCTTGGGCTTCAGCTCGGTCACCGCCAGCGCGCGATCGCCCAGCACCGCGACGGTCAGTTCGCGGCCCTTGATGAAGGGTTCGGCCAGCAGATTGTCGAATTCCTGCCACGGCCCCACGACATCGCGGCCGATCGGCTGGCCGTAATTCCCCTCGGCGGTGACGATCGCCACGCCGACCGAGGAACCTTCGTTGACGGGTTTCAGCACATAGGGGCGCGGCAGCGGATCGGCGCTGTGCAGGCTTTCCGACGCGACCATCAGCCCGGTGGGCATACGGATGCCGTGCGGCACCAGCTCGTTCTTGGTCAGCTGCTTGTCGATCGCGATGACGGAGGTGGCGAGGCCCGAATGGGTATATTTCAGCCCCATCAGGTCGAGCATTCCCTGCACCGTGCCATCCTCGCCGGGGCAACCGTGCAGCGCGTTGAACACCACATCGGGCGCCGCCTCGGCCAGCCGCGCGGCGACGTGCCGGTCCATATCTATCCGGGTGACGCGGTGGCCGAGCGATTCCAGCGCGTCGGCCACGCCATTGCCGGAGGTGAGCGAGACCTCCCGTTCAGAGGACCAGCCGCCCATGAGGACGGCGACGTGGAGGCTCATCGATTCCTCCCCAGCTTGCTGGGGAGGGGGACCGCCCGAAGGGCGGTGGAGGGGGCGACGGCGGAGCCGGCGCTGGCGCGCCGCCCCTCCACCATCCTGCGGATGGTCCCCCTCCCCATGCTGCGCATAGGGAGGATCATACGACCCCCACCCGCTGAATTTCCCACTCCAATGTCACGCCCGATTGCGCCTTCACTCTGTCTCGCACTTCTTCGCCCAGCGCCTCGATCTCGGCCGACGATGCGGTGCCGAGGTTGAGGAGGAAATTGGTATGTTTCTCCGAAACCTGCGCGTCGCCCCGCCGCAGGCCCCGGCAGCCGGCGGCGTCGATCAGCGCCCAGGCCTTGTGACCGTCCGGGTTCTTGAAGGTCGATCCGCCGGTGCGGCTGCGCAGCGGCTGGCTGGCTTCGCGCTCGGCGGCGATGCGGTCCATTTCGGCCGAGATGGCCGCCTTGTCGCCGGGCGTGCCCCGGAACACGGCTTCGACGACGATCGCGCCGGCCGGCACCTCCGAATGGCGATAGGTATAGCCCAGCCGCGCGGCTTCCCACGTTTCGATCGTGCCGTCGCGCAGGACGACCGTCGCTTCGACCAGGATGTCGCGCGCGTCGCGGCCATAGGCGCCCGCGTTCATCCGCACCGCGCCGCCGACCGTGCCGGGGATGCCGCGCAGGAATTCAAGCCCCGCGATCCCCGCGTCGCGCGCCGCGCTGGCGACGGTGATGCCCATCGCCGCCCCGCCCGCGCGGACGAGATCGCCCTCGATTGAAACCTTGGCGAACGCCTTGGGCAAGCGCACCACCACGCCCGGCACGCCGCCGTCCCGCACGATCAGGTTCGATCCCACGCCCACCGGCATCACCGGCACGGCGGGGTCGAGCGCGCGGAGGAAATCGGACAGATCGGCCACGTCGGCCGGGCGGAGCAGCCATTCGGCCGGGCCGCCGGTGCGGAACCAGATGAAGTCCGCCAGACTCGCGCCCGCCTCGATCCGGCCACGCACAAGCGCGCCGGGCGCGAGGCGCCCGGCGTCGTCCGAGAGGAGGGAAGGGGCGGGCGCGGCCGTCACTTGGCGCGGACGCCCCAGAGGCTGGCCCAGCTCTCATAGGCCTTCATGTTGGCGGCCATCGCCGATTGCGCGGCCTGCTGCGCCGACACCATGTCGCCGGCGCTCGTCATCGCCTTCTGCGCCCATTCGAGCTGCTGCTTCTGGAAGTCGATGGCCTGTTGCTGGAGCTTGATCCAGGGCGTGAAGAAATCGATCATGCGCTCACCTTCCGTGTTTCGCCGATCGCCTCGGCCAGCCCCGCCGCCCACTTCGTGATATCGCCCGCGCCGAGACAGATGACCATGTCGCCCGGCTGGCCGATATCGGCCAGCGCCGTCGCCAGCGCCTCGGGCCCCGAAATCTCCTGCGCCGAGCGGTGCCCGCGCATCTTGAGACCGGAGACGAGCGCCGCCGCGTCGATGCCCTCGATCGGCTGCTCGCCCGCCGGATAGACCGGGGCGACATAGACGATGTCGGCATCGTTGAAGGCCGATTGGAAGTCCGCCATCAGATCGCGCAGGCGGGTGAAGCGGTGCGGCTGGACGACCGCGATGACCCGGTTCTCGACCCCCTCGCGCGCCGCCGACAGCACCGCGCGAATCTCGACCGGATGGTGGCCGTAATCGTCGATCACCGTCATCCCGCCGACTTCGCCGACCTTTGTGAAGCGGCGCTTGACCCCACCGAACTTGGCGAAGCCGGTCTGGATCACGTCGTCGGGCACGCCCATTTCCAGCGCCACGCCGATCGCGGCGAGCGCGTTCTGGACGTTATGGCGGCCGGGCATGGGCAGCTCGATCCCCTCGATCGATCGGCTGCTGCCGTCGCGCTGGCGCACGATCGTCTCGAAGCGGTTGCCGCCGGGGATCGGTGTGACGTTGACGCCGCGCACGTCGGCCTGCGCCGAGAAACCGTAGGTCACCACGCGGCGGTCGCGGACGCGCGGGATCAGCGCCTGCACTTCCGGGTGATCGAGACAGAGCAGGGCCGCGCCGTAGAAGGGGACGTTCTCGACGAACTCGACGAACGCGTCCTTCACCTTCTCGAAGTCGCCGTAATGATCGAGATGCTCGGGATCGATGTTGGTGACGATGGCGTAGGTGCCGTCGAGCCGCAGGAAGCTGCCGTCGCTCTCGTCCGCCTCGACTACCATCCAGTCGGACGCGCCCAATCGCGCGTTGGAACCATAGCTGTTGATGATCCCGCCGTTGATGACGGTCGGGTCCACCCCACCCGCGTCGAGCAGCGCGGCCACCATCGAGGTGGTGGTCGTCTTGCCGTGGGTGCCGGCCACCGCGACGGTGGATTTCAGGCGCATCAGTTCGGCCAGCATCTCGGCGCGGCGGACGACGGGGACGCGGCTTTCCAGCGCAAGCTCCACCTCCGGGTTGCCGCGCTTGATCGCGGTGGAGGTGACCACCACGGCGGCGTCGCCCAGATTCTCCGCCTTGTGGCCGATCGCGACGGGGATGCCGCGCTTGCGAAGCCCCTCGATCACATAGCCTTCGGCCACGTCCGAGCCCTGCACCTTGTAGCCCAGATTGTGCATCACCTCGGCGATGCCCGACATGCCGATCCCGCCGATGCCGATGAAATGGATGGTTCCGATGTCGGTGGCGACGCCCTTCACGCAAACGCTCCCTGCGGCGCCGGCTCGAAGCCCTGCGCGGGTTGAAAATCGACGCCCGGCGTGTGGCCGAGCCCCTCGACCAGATCGGCCAGATCCTGCGTGGCGTGCGGCCGGCCGACGGCGCGGGCGCGGCTGGCGGCCACGATCAGCCCTTCGGGATCGTCGGCCAGCCCCTGCATCTGGCGGCACAGCTCCTGCGGCGTGAACGCCGTCTGCGCCACGGCGCGGGCGCCGCCCGAATCCGCCATCTCGCGGGCGTTGACGGTCTGGTGGTCGTCCATCGCGGAGGGGAGCGGGATCAAGATCGCGGGCCGGCCGGCCACGGTCAGCTCGGCGATGGTCGAGGCGCCGGCGCGGGCGATCACGACATGGCTCCACGCCAGCCGCTCGGGCAGGTCGGGAATGTAGGTCGCGAGATCGGCGGGGATGCCGAGGAAGGCATATTTGGCGCGCACCTGCTCGATATCCTCGGGCCGGCATTGCTGCGTCACCTGAAGGCGCTGGCGCAGCGCCGGGGGCAGCAGGCCGAGCCCCTCGGGCACCACGTCCGACAGGATCGATGCGCCCTGGCTGCCGCCGGTCACCAGCACGCGGAACGGGCCATCGGCCGAAAGCGCGGGGAAGGGCTTGTTGCCGATGTCCTTCACGATCTCCCGCACCGGATTGCCGACGAGGTGGACCTTGGGCTGATATTTGGCCTTCAGCCGCTCGACGTTCGGATAAGCGGTGGCGACCGCGTCGACCCGGCGGGCGAGGTAGCGGTTGACCCGGCCCAGCACGGCGTTCTGCTCGTGGATCGCGGTCGGGATGCCGTCCGCCAGCGCGCCGAGCAGGGCGGGGAGGGCGGGGTAGCCGCCGAAGCCGATCACCGCCGAGGGCTTGAACGTCTCGTACAGCCGGCGCGACATGGCGCGGCCCTGCCAGATCTGGCGCGCCGCCTTGAGGATACCCAGCGGCCCGCCGCCGCCGCGCCCGGCGGGCAGCACATGGGTCTGCACGCCATCGAACAGGCCGGGGATGCGCGCGCCGCGCTCGTCCGTCACCAGCGCGCAGAAATGGCCGCGCTCCATCAATTCGCCCGCCAGCGCATGGGCCGGCACCATATGGCCGCCCGTCCCGCCGGCGGCGAGGACGAAGTGACGACGGACGACAGGCACACCACCGTTCAACGGCCGCTCCATTTCACGACATAAGGCGAGCGTTTCAGATAGGGGTTCTGGCGGGTGAAGGCCAGCAGCAGCCCGAAGCCGATCGACAGCGCCAGCATCGACGAGCCGCCATAGGAGATGAACGGCAGGGTCATGCCCTTCGACGGGGCGAGCTGGACGTTCACCATCATGTTGATGATCGCCTGGAAGCCGAACTGGCAGACGAGGCCGGCCGACGCGAGCAGGGTGAAATCATCCTCCTCGTTCAAGAGCTTCACGAACACGCGGACGACGATCGCGAGATAGATGCAGGCGATGGCGACGCAGGCGATCAGCCCGAATTCCTCGCCGATCACCGAGAAGATGTAATCGGTATGCGCTTCGGGCAGGCGGAACTTCATCGTGCCCGCGCCCGGCCCGCGCCCGATCAGCCCGCCGTTGGTGAGCGTCGCATGGGCGCTGTCGGTCTGGTAGGTGTCGCCCTTGCCGTGGAGGAAACCGTCGATGCGGATGCGCGCGACCGAATAGAAGAGATAGGCGCATACCACCCCGGTCGCCCCGAGCGCGCCGAGCGCGCCCAGCAGCTTGATCGGCGCGCCCGACAGGGTGAGGAGCGTCACCCACACCGCGCAGAAAATCACCGTCTGGCCGAAATCGGGCTGCTTCATCAGCAGCGCCGCCACGACCAGCAGGATGCCCGCCGAAATCCACGACACGGGCAGTTTCTCATCCTTCACGCGCAGCGACAGCAGCCAGGCGAAGGTGACGGTGAGGAGGGGTTTCAGGAATTCTGATGGCTGCACCTGGATCGGGCCGAACAATATCCACCGCTGCGCGCCATTCACCTCGAAGCCGAACAGCGGCACCGCGATCAGCATCAGCAGGAAGATCGCGCAGCCCGCCAGCGCGCCGCGCCGGGCAAGCGACTTGGGCAGCATCGACACGCCGATCATCACCGGCGTGGACAGGACGATCCACATGAGCTGGCGGTAGAAATAATAGAGCGGCGGCAAGGTAAGCGTCGCGCCCGAATAGCGTTGCGTCGAGGCCGGCGAGGCGGCGGCGACCGCGATCAGGCCGATGCCGATCAGCACGGTCACCAGCAGCAGCAGGACGCGATCGATCTCCCAGAACCAGCGGCCCAGCGCGGTGCGGTCGGCGCGGCCGAGGCGCGCGCCGCGCCCGCGCAGCTGGCGGCGCTCGGCGGCGCGCTGGCGCGCCGGGGTCATGCGGGCCTCGGTCGTCACGGGGCCGGTGCCTCGCGGGGGGCGTCCATCAGCCGCGCGACGGCGACGCGGAAGGCGGCGCCGCGATGCTCGTAATCCCGATATTGATCGAACGAGGCGCAGGCGGGGGAGAGCATCACCACCTCGCCGGGCCGCGCCGCCTCGGCCGCCGCCTCGATCGCGGCGTCGAGCGTGTGGCATTCGTCCACCGGCACCTTGCCCGCCAGCAGCCGGGCGAACATCGCCCCGGCATCGCCGATCGTATAGGCCGCGCGGACATGATCGAAATGGGGCTCGCAGGCGTCCAGCTCGGCCGTCTTGGCGACCCCGCCCAGGATCCAGTGGATGCCCTTGTAGGCGGCGAGCGCGGGGGCGACCGACGTGGCGTTGGTCGCCTTGCTGTCGTTGACGTAGAGGACGCCATCGATCTGCGCGACCCGCTCCATACGGTGGGGCAGGCCGGGATAGGTGGCGAGGCCGGCGGCGATCGCGGCCTCGGGCACGTCGAGCGCGCGGCAGGCTTCGATGGCGGCGGCGGCGTTCTGCGCGTTGTGCGGGCCTTGCAGCGCCGGCCACGCCTGCTGGCCCGCCGCATCCGCGCCGCGCACCAGCGAGAGGTGGCCGGAGCCATCGCGGCGGGTGCGCTCGTTGACTGCGATCAGGCGGGTCACGTCGTCGTCCACCACGATCACGGCCTCGTGGGCGACATCCTGCATGGTGAACAGGCGCGCCTTGGCGGCGGCATAACCGGCGAAGCCCGCGTCATAGCGGTCGAGATGGTCGGGCGTGATGTTGAGCAGCACCGCCACGTCGCAATCGAGGCTGAAACTCAGGTCGATCTGGTAGCTCGACAGTTCCAGCACATAGATGCCGCCCGCCGCCAGCGGTTCCTGCCCCAATATGGGCAGGCCGATGTTGCCACCCAGCCGCGCGTCATAGCCCGCGCTTTCGAGAATGTGGTGGATCAGCGCCGTCGTGGTCGATTTGCCGTTGGTGCCGGTGATGCCGACGATGCGGTGGGCTGGCAGGTCGGGCCGGGCCTGCGAGAACAGTTCGATATCGCCGATCACCGGCACGCCCTGCGCGTCCGCGCGGGGCTTCAGCGGATGGCGGTTGAGCGGCACGCCCGGCGATACGACGATCGCGGTCATGCGGCGAAGATCGTCCCATGCGGTGAAGTCGGCGAGCATCAGCCGCGCGCCCTCGCTGGCGAACTCCGCCGCCAGCGCATCGACGGCGGCCTCGTTCGAATCCCACGCGACCACCTCGGCGCCGCTCGCCAGCAGCGCGCGCACGGTCGCCAGCCCCGACCGGGCGAGGCCGAGGACGCCGTAGCGCCGCCCCGCGAAGGCCGGGCTGACGATCACCTGAGCTTGAGCGTGGCGAGCCCCGCCAGCGCCAGCACGAAGCTGATGATCCAGAAACGGATCACGACGGTCGGCTCGGACCAGCCGAGCTGCTCGAAATGGTGGTGGATCGGCGCCATGCGGAAGATGCGCTTGCCCGTCCTCTTGTAGAAGAAGACCTGGAGGATAACAGACACGGTCTCCAGCACGAAGAGGCCGCCGACGATCAGCAGCACGATCTCGTGATGCGCCACCACCGCGATCGTGCCCAGCGCGCCGCCGAGGGCGAGGCTGCCGGTATCGCCCATGAAGACGGCGGCGGGCGGGGCGTTGAACCACAGGAAGGCCAGGCCCCCGCCGATGATCGCGGCGGTCAGGATCACGAGATTGCCGGCGCCCGGAACGTGCGGGATGCCGAGGTACGCCGCGAACTTCGCGTTGCCGACCATGTAGACGATCACGAAGAAGGCGAGGGACGCGATCACCACCGGCATGATGGCGAGCCCGTCGAGGCCGTCGGTCAGGTTCACCGCATTGCCGAAGCCGACGATGATGAAGGCCGCGAACACCACGTAGAACGGCCCGAGATCGATCACCGGCCCGTTGTAGAAGGGCACGTACAGCTCGGTCGAGATCGCGCTGCCGTGGAGGATGATCCAGGCGGCGATGCCGGCGATGATGAATTCCAGCAACAGGCGGGTGCGCCCCTTCAGCCCGGCATGGTGGCGTTTCTTGACCTTGTCGTAATCGTCCAGGAAACCGATCAGGCCGAAGCCCAGCGTTACCAGCAGGCAGGCCCAGGTGTAGCTGTTCGACAGGTCCATCCACAGCAGCACCGATGCGGTCACGGCGGCCAGGATCATCAGCCCGCCCATGGTGGGCGTGCCGACCTTGGCGAGATGGGTCTGCGGCCCGTCGGCGCGGATCGGCTGGCCCTTGCCCTGCCGCACCCGCAGCCAGCCGATGAAGCGCGGGCCGATGATGAGGCCGATCGCCAGCGCCGTCACCGCCGCCGCGCCCGCGCGCAGGGTGATGTAGCGGATGAGGTTCAACAGGCCGGGAAAGCCGAGATGTTCGGCGAGGAGATAGAGCATCAGCAGTCTTCCGGGGCGAGCGCGGCGACCACGCGGCTCAAGCCCATTGAGTTCGATCCCTTGACCAGCACCGCGTCACCGGGGGCCAACATCGCCTTGAGCGCCTCGATGGCGCGCGCAGCGTCGGGCACATGCGCGAAATCGGCGCGGCCCTCAAGGGCTTCGGCGAGCGCCGCCATATTCTCGCCGACGAGGATCGCGGTCGAGACGCCGGCGGCGGCGAGCGGTGCGGCGAGCGCCGCGTGGAAGGCGGGGCTCTCCTCGCCCAATTCCTTCATGTCGCCCAGTACGGCGATGCGCCGGCCGGGGGTGCGGCCGAGAACGGCGAGCGTGGCCGCCATCGAGGCGGGGTTGGCGTTGTAGCTTTCGTCGATCAGCAGCGCCTCGCCGCTGGCGATCGGCACATGCAGCCGCCGGCCGCGCCCCGGCAGGCCGGGCAGTTCGGCGAGCGCCAGCCCGGCGGCGGCGAGATCGCCCCCCACCGCCTGCACCGCGCCCAGCACCGCCATCGCATTGGCCAGCCAATGGTCGCCGGGCGGGGCGAGGGTGAAGGTCAGCTCGATCTCGCCGACCCTGGCCGAGACGAGCGTGCCCTTGTCGGTCGTGTGCTGGTAATCGGGATGGACGTCGGCCTCTTTCGACAGGCCGAAGGTGACGATGCGCGCGGCATAGGGCTCGGCGGCGGCGATCAGCCGGTCGCGGTGCGCGCTGTCATAAGGGACCAGCGCGACGCCGCCCGGCTCCAGCCCGGCGAAGATCTCGCCCTTGGCATCGGCGATCTCTTCGTCGCTGGCGAAGAAGGCGCGGTGCGCCGGGGCGATGGCGGTGACGATCGCGACGTGCGGGCGGACCAATTGGGTCAGCTGCGCCAGCTCGCCGGCATGGTTCATCCCCATCTCGAAGATGCCGAAGCGCGTGTCGGCGGCCATCCGCGACAGGCTGAGCGGCACGCCGACATGGTTGTTGTAGCTCTTGAGGCTGCGATGCGCGCGGCCCGGCGCGGTGCGATCGAGGCAGGCGAACAGCGCCTCCTTGGTGCCCGTCTTGCCGACCGATCCGGTGACGCCGATGATTCGCGCGGCGGTGCGGGCACGGGCGGCGGCGCCGAGCGCATCGAGCGCGGCGGTGGTGTCGGCGACGCGGACGTGCGGGCCATCGACGGGGTCGGAGACAAGGACGGCGGCGGCGCCTTGCGCGAAGGCCTGGCCGACGAAGCGGTGGCCGTCGGTGCTCTCGCCTTTGAGCGCCACGAACAGGTCGCCGGGGCCGACCTCACGGGAATCGTAAGCGACGCCGGTGGCGGTGAAGTCGGTGGAGACTGTGCCGGCGGTGGCGGTGGCGATGGCCTGTGATGTCCAAAGACTCATTCAAGCCCCTCCCCTTCAGGGGAGGGGTTGGGGTGGGGCAGTCCGGCTGGGATCGAGACAAGGAGGGCAGACTGCCCCACCCCCCGGCCCCCTCCCCTGAAGGGGAGGGGGAGAAGAAGAGCGATACCCCTCACGCCGCGCACTCCCGCGCCACGCTCACGTCATCGAACGGCAGCACCCGATCGCCCACGATCTGCCCCTGCTCATGCCCCTTGCCGGCGATCAGCACGATATCGTCCGCGCCGGCCTGCCCGATCGCGGCCGCGATGGCCGCGCGGCGGTCGCCGATCTCGGTGGCGTCCGGCGCGCCCGCCAGCACGTCGCGGCGGATCTGGGCGGCATCCTCGGTGCGGGGGTTGTCGTCGGTGACGATCACCACCTCGGCGCCCTTGGCGGCGATGGCGGCCATCTCGGGGCGCTTGCCCTTGTCGCGGTCGCCGCCCGCGCCGAACGCCACGATCAGCCGGGCGCGCGCATGGGGGCGCAGCGCGGCGATGGCGGCTTCCAGCCCGTCGGGCGTGTGGGCGTAATCGACATAGACCGGCGCGCCCGCCCGGCTGATGACCGCGCGCTCCAGCCGCCCGCGCACCGGCTGGACGCGGGCGAGGTTCGCGAAGGTCGCGGCGACATCGCCCCCCGTGGCGATGACGAGGCCGGCGGCGGTCAGCGCATTGGCGGCCTGATAGGCGCCGATCAGCGGCAGCTTCACCTGATGGGTGCGCCCCTCGGCCTCGATCGTCAGCGTCTGGCCGAGCTGGGTTGCCTCGCGGTCGACCAGCCTGAGCGTCTCGCCCTTGGTGCCGACCGTGATGAGGCCCAGCCCCCGCTCGCGCGCGAGTTCGGCGACGCGGGCGGAGACGGCGTCGTCGGCCCACACCACCGCCGTGCCGTCGCGATCGACGACTTCGGTGAAGAGGCGCAGCTTGGCCTCCAGATAGGCTTCCATCGTGACATGATAGTCGAGATGGTCGCGGCTGAGGTTGGTGAAGGCGCCGGCGCGCACCGGCAGCCCCTCGATGCGGAATTGCGACAGGCCATGGCTGGACGCCTCGAACGCGGCATGGCTCACCCCCTCGCGCGCGAGCCCCGCCATGTTGGCGAGGAAGGTCACCACGTCGGGCGTGGTCAGCCCGGTCGAGACCTGATCGTCGGCCGTGGTGACTCCGAGCGTGCCAATCGAGGCGGCGCTGTGCCCGGCCAGCCGCCACAGCTGGCGGGTCAGTTCGGCGGTCGATGTCTTACCGTTGGTGCCGGTGATCGCGACCGTCGTGGCGGGGAAGGGCTTGAAGAAGGCGGCCGCCAGCTTCGCGAAGGCGCGGCGCGGTTCGGCGTCGGCGATGTGCGGCGCGCCCGTCACCTGCGCCTCGGGCCGGGTCACGATCGCCGCGGCGCCGGCGGCGATGGCGGCGTCGATGAAATTCTCGCCATCGAACTTCAGCCCCCGGAAGGCGCCGAAGACGGTGCCGGGGGCCACCTTGCGATGATCGATCGCAAAGCCGGTGACACGGCCGTCGAGGGCGCCCCCGGTGGGAACGACCTCGATGCCTGCCGCCTCAACGAGATCGCCGAGACGCATGGATCAGTGCCCCTTCTTCTCTTCCTGAACGTAGCGCAGCACGTCCGTCAGATCGACTTCGCGGCCCATGTCGGGATTGACGCCGAGCAGCGGCCCGATGCGGGCGACGACCTTCTTGATGACCGGCGCGACGTTCCAGCCGGCGGTGTGGAAGCCGTAGGTTTCCTTGGTGGCCTTGGGTTCGTCGAGCATCGCGATCACCACATAGCGGGGATCGTCCATCGGGAACACGCCCGCGAAACTCGTCACGACCGCGCTATGGGTGTATCGGCCGCCCACGATCTTCTCGGCGGTGCCCGTCTTGCCGCCGACCCGGTAGCCGGGGGCGTCGGCATTCTTGCCGGTGCCGTTGGTAACGACCAGGCGCAGCAGCGCGCGCATCTTCTGCGAGGTGGCCTCGGTGAACACCTGCTCGCCGGCGGGCAGCGGGTTGCCGGGGCCGCGCCGCAGCACCGTCGCCGGGCGCCACACGCCGCCGTTGAACAGGGTCGCGTAGCCGGTCGCCAGATGAAGCGGCGAGACGGCGATGCCGTGGCCGTAGCCCACCGTCATCGTCGCGATCTGGCCCCAGTTGGCACCGGGGTTGAGCGTGCGGCCCTTCTCGCGCAGCTCGACGGAGACGGGCTCTAGGAAATGCATCCGGCGCAGGAATTCGCGCTGGCGGGCGGCGCCCACCTCGGCCGCGATCTGCGCGGTGCCGATGTTCGACGATTCCTTCATGATCTCCGCCACCGAACAGCGGCGGCCGAAGGGATGGGTGTCCGTGATGGTGAAGCGGCCGACCTTCAGCCCGCGCGGGCAATCGTACATCTGGCCGAAGCTGTTCACCACGCCCGCGTCCATCGCCATCGCCACGGTGAAGGGCTTGAAGGTCGATCCCAGCTCGTACACGCCGAGCGTGGCGCGGTTGAAGCGCGCGTCGTCGGTGCCCTTGCCGGGCGCGTTGGGGTTGAGTTCGGGCAGCGAGGCCAGCGCCACGACCTCGCTGGTTTTCACGTCCAGCACCACGCCGGCCGCGCCGATCGCGCTGAAATGCTGCATCGCGCTGAACAGCTCATGCTCCAGCGCCTGCTGGACGCGCGCGTCCATCGCCAGCTGGAGCGGCTGCTTGCGGAGCGCCGGATCGATCAGGCGCTTCTCGAAACTGCCCTCCACCCCGCCGGTGCCCTTGGCGTCGAGATCGGTGTAGCCGATGATGTGCGCGCCCAGATCGCCCTGCGGATAGAGGCGGTCCGGCTCGCGGCCGAAGGCGATGCCGGGCTCGCCGATGGCGTTCACCGCCGCGATCAGATCGGGCACCGCGCGGCGGCGGATATAGATGAAGGTCTTGCGGCTGTTGAGCAGGCGGAAATAGTCCGCCTCGCTCTTTTCCGGCATCAGCCGGGCGAGTTCGCGCGCCACGATCCGCTTGTCGCCGACGATCTTGGCCGGCTGCACCGCGATCGACCAGGCGTTCAGCGTCGTCGCCAGCACCATGCCGTTGCGATCGATGATGTCCGAACGCGGCAGCGCGAGGCCGCCCGTGCCGGCGGCGGCGACGGGCCGCCCCTCGAAGGCGAGCAGATAGGTGAGGCGCAGGCCGATGGCGATGGTGATGCCGATGAACATCAGCATCACCACCATCAGCCGATATTGGGTGACGGCGGCGCGATCCGGCCGGGCCTGCGCGGGGGCCTGCGGCGGTGCGACCTTGCGGAACAGGCTGGGGCGGACGGCGAGGGTGGTCATCGCCGGCGGGGCTTGTCCATGCCGGCGCCGCGCTCGATCGCGGCGAGATCGCCGATGTCGTCGGGCAGCAGCGAGAGGGAGCGCGCCGGCGCCTTGGCGGGCGTGGCGACGGTGGTCATCGCCACCTTGGTGACGGACGCGTGCATCGGCTCGGGCGAAGGCGCCAGCGCGCTCGGCTTGGCGCGCACGAAGGTCGCCTGGCGCAGCATCGGCTCGGGCGCCGCCGGGGCGGGCGCGGCCTTGGGCGCGACGGGCGCCGAGACGGTCACGATATTGGGCTGCGGCGCCACCACCGGCGCGGGCGGGGCGGGGGTGAAGGATACGGTGCGGACCGCGTCGGGATCACCCATCACGCGCTGCTGCGGCACCATCGCCTGCCCGCCGTCCAGCGCGGCGAGGCGAATCTCGCTGTCGAGGAACTGGTGCGCCCCCGGCGCGGTGAGGCCCAGCACCGAGACGTTCCACTTTTCCAGCTGGGGCAGGCGGCTGCGCGCGGCGATCTCGGTCGAAAGCGTGCGGATGTCGCGCTCGGCGGCGAAGATCTGGCGATCCAGCCGGAACAGCGCGGCACGCTCGGTGGCGACCCGCTGCGACACGAGATAGCAGCCCAGCGCCGCACCCGCGACGAGGCCGACCATCCACACCGAACGGAAGCGGGACGCGATCATCGGGCGGCTGCCTTCTTGCTGGCCCAGGGCGAGGCCGCCGTGCGCCGGGCGACGCGCAGGGTGGCGGAACGGGAACGGGGGTTGCGGGCGAGTTCGGCCTCGCTGGCGCGGACGGGCTTGGCGACCGCCTCGAAACTGGGTTCGGCGCCGGCCGCCTGCTGCGGCAGGTGGCGCGATCCGGCCGGGGTGGCGCCCGAACGCTCTTTCAGGAAGCGTTTGACGATCCGGTCCTCCAGCGAGTGGAACGACACGACCGCCAGCCGCCCGCCGGGCGCCAGCGCCCGCTCGGCGGCGGCGAGGCCCTCTTCCAGCTCCTCCATCTCGCGGTTGAGATGGATGCGGATCGCCTGGAAGCTGCGGGTCGCCGGATCCTTCTTGTCATGCTCGCGATAGCCGAGCGCGCGGCGGATCACCGTCGCCAGCTCGCCGGTGCGGCCGATCGGGCGCGCCGCGACGATCGCGCGGGCGACACGGCGCGACTGGCGCTCCTCGCCCAGATGGAACAGCACGTCGGCGATCTCGCCCTCGTCGGCCTCGTTGACGAAGTCGGCGGCGCTCTCGCCTTCCTGCTCCATCCGCATGTCGAGCGGCCCGTCCGACTGGAAGGAGAAGCCGCGCTCGGCCCGGTCGAGCTGCATCGAGGATACGCCGATATCGAGCGTCACGCCCTCGACCGCGCCCAGCCCGCGCTCCGCCAGCGCCGCGTCCAGCGTGGAGAAGCGGGCGGGCACCAGGGTCAGCCGGCCCTCGCTGGCGTCGACCAGCGGCTGGCCCTCGGCGATGGCGTCGGGATCGCGATCGAACGCGACGACGCGCGCGCCGGCCGCCAGCATCGCCCTTGTATAGCCGCCCGCGCCGAACGTGCCGTCGACATGCGTCTCGCCCGGCTGGATCGCGAGGCCGGCGAGAACCTCGTCGAGCAGGACGGGGATGTGCGGGGCGGTGCCGGGGGCGAGGCTCACAGCGTGATCCCCTTCTCGCCCAGCATGTACTTCAGCATCCGGCAGGCGCGGACATTGTCGGCCTGCTCGGCGAGGAACGTCTTGGGATCCCAGATCTGGAAGGTCTGGCCGGCGCCGATGAAGAAGGCGAGGTCGCCGATCCCCATCAGGCCGCGCAGCGACTGGGGCAGCACCATGCGGCCGGCGCCGTCGAACGCCACGGTCAGCATCGCGCCGAACGCGCCCTGCTGTGCGTCGTCGAGCGCCGCCAGTTCGTCCTCGCCGCCCTTCTCGACGCGCTTCCTCAGCCCTTCGAACAGGAATTGCTGGTAGGTCGAATCATAGGCTTGCAGGCACGAGTGGCGCTCGTGATCGCCGATGTAGACGAAGGTCTTGTCGGTCGCTTCCTGGCCCGCGCGCACAGCCGCCCGGCCGCGCCGTTCAACGACGGCGCGGAAATCGGCGGGAAGGGACACACGCCCCTTCACGTCGACCGCGTTCAGCGCATTGCCAAGAAAGAAATCAGTGATTTCCAAGTGCGGACCCCTTTGGCGGGGTCGGCCCAGGCTTAGCTCCCCTGCGTGGGGCGGGTCCAAGCCTCCACGCAGGGGAACAAGCGCCCTTTCGCCCCCGCAGCATTGGGATACCAAACCACTACATGGTTTTCAATGGTATTTGATGGTCCAGCCTGTGAGTAATCCGGTTCGTTGTGGTTCCTTCGCCCAAGATGAAAATGGCGCAATTCAGCCGTCGTTCGCCTTTTGTCTATATGGATGGGTCTGTGGATAAGTCATGGGAAAAGGCAAGGCTTTCCCGTGGACGGTTTATACCGGAAACGTAACGATCAGCGGGCCGGCGCGGCCTTCGGCGCGGGCGGGGCGACCTGATTCGGCGCGACCTGGACCGGCTCTGGCGCCGCATCGGGCGCGACACCCAGTTCGGCGAGCGGATCCTTGGGCGCCTCGACCGCGATGGTGTTTCCGGCCGCCATGTTGGCGCCGATATCGTCCCCGTCGCCGCGATCGCGCGCGATGTTGAGGAAGGCGGCGGCCATCAGCACGATCAGGAACACGCAGGCCAGCCCCGTGATGCCCGCCCGGACACGTCTCTGGATCAAGAAGGGGCTCCGGCTGCCATGGGACCGGATGGTATCAAATCCCAAAGGGGCTGTGAACGGGGTTGAACGGGGGCGGGGCCGCGACGAAGCGTTGACGCCGCCGTCGGGCGCGCCCGGCCCCGTTCCCGTCAGTCCCTGGGCCCGGCCTCAGCCCTTGCGCTGCTTGCGCGCGGCATAGCGCGCGTCGCGCAGCGCCTTGGCTTCCTCGGGGGTCAGCGTCGGCTTGGGCGCGGGCTTGGCTTCGGCGGCCTTCGCCGCGCGGGCGGCCTTGGCCTCTTCCTGGGCGGCCTTCTTGGCGGCGCGCTTCTCGGCCTCGGCCTGCTCGCGCGCGGCGCGGGCGGCCTGGCGGGCGGCGACGGTCGCCTCGTCGATCGGCGGCTTGTTCTTGAACTTTTCCAGCATACGCTCTTTGGCGGCGCGGGCGGCGGCGGCGCGCTGGTTCAAATCGGGGGCGGTGAAGCCTGCCATCGTCTCGTATTCCTTAGCAGTTATTGAAATTGTTGTCGGCCACGTCTTGTCATGCGGGGCAAAACATGACCTTCGCTGGCACCGTAAACGCGTGACGGGTGCCAATCCGGCCGACAACGCCGTGATATTTTCGACAGGACACCCCATGGCCCAGCTACGCACCGCCAACAAGCGGCATGATCGCGCCATCGACAAGGCCCGCCGCCTTTCCGCCCCCGTCGCCGTGGCCCGCGCCACGCCCGGCGCCGCGCTGATCGGCTCCTACGCCGCGATGCCGGACGAGCGGATCGAACTGGTCGATGTCGCCCCGATCCCCGGCGGCGGCGAATTGCGCCTGCTGCGCCGGGGCGACGATTATTCGATCCGTTTCCTGGGTGACGAACTGATGGGCAGCCAGGTCCAGCATTCCGAACAGGCGCTCTCCACGCTCACCTGCGCGCGGCTGGGGCCGGGCCGTCGCCGCGTGCTGATCGGCGGGCTCGGCATGGGCTTCACCCTCGGCGCCGCGCTGGAGACGCTGCCGGGCGACGCGGAGGTGGTGGTGGCCGAACTGGTCCCCAAGATCGTCGAGTGGGCCGGCGGCATCCTCTCCCACCTGTTCGGCGGCCACCTCGCCGATCCGCGCGTGACGGTGCGGATCGCCGACGTGCACGACGTGATCGTCGCTGAGACCGAGGGTTTCGACGCGATCCTGCTCGATGTCGATAACGGGCCGGACGGGATGATCAGCCTCGCCAACGACCGCCTCTATTGCAACTGGGGCCTGCGCGCCGCCTTCGCCGCGCTGCGCCCCGGCGGCATCCTCGGCATCTGGTCCGGCTACAGCGACGCCGATTTCACCACCCGCCTGGACCTCGCGGGCTTCGGCGTGGAAGCTATCAACATCCAGGCCATCTCCGAAGAGGAGGACGAGGGCTACACGATCTGGCTGGCGACGCGGCCTCTCTCCGTTGATACGATCTGACTTACGATGATGCCGAATTGCGGAGTGATCGTATCCGCGTGCGTCACACGGCGCGCGGGAGCGGCTGCCGCCCGGTGGCGCTCAGCGGTCATTCGGTCCCGGACGATAGGGATCCATCAACTGCCTCGATTACGCCGCTTGCCGGATGATCCGATGATCGCCGGCCTTGCGGGCTTACGCCAGTGGCATTAGCCATGATACCAATCGTGATTCGGGACCAGATTGATGACTGAAATATCTGAGCGGCTGACGTTGATCGAGCAGCGCCTGTCAGATTTGGAACATCGAAAGTCTTTTAAGGAGGAAACCGCGCCAACCTCAACCGCCCGTGTAGGCGAGTTGGATATCCGTGCGGCATATCGGATATTTTTGAACAGAGAGCCCGACGAGGGTGGTCTTCAGCATTTTTTGCAGAAATCCAGAAGTGAGTCTTTTGACTTTAATGATCTAATCAGCGGCGTCACGGACTGCGAGGAATATCGGCAGAAGAGCGCGAGACAGCTGGAGTCCGTTGAGGTTTATGGCCTGAAGGTGGTTGTCGATCCGGAGGAGCCAGAGTTCGGCCGGGCGATCGCGCGTGATGGCGTGTGGGAACCGCACATTCTCCAGGCCATACGCCAAAATCTGAATGCTGATGACGTCTTCGTCGATGTCGGCGCAAATGTCGGAATCATGAGCTTTCATGCGGCGTCGATCGTCGGGCAGGGCGGCCGGGAGTTTGCCTTCGAGCCCAATCAGGATAATGTGCAACGTTTTCTGCAGGGTGTTCTTCTGAACGGTTTCAGCAATGTAACGATGTTCCCCTTTGCCGCATCGAATGCGGCCGGTATTTTCTCGATGCAGGGTCATTCGAATACATATCTGGTTTCCGCCAGCGTTGGTGGCCGTTTGACGCAGTCGGTTCGCGTGGACGATCTGCTCCAAAACGAACCTCGTGTGAATTTCATCAAGATCGACATCGAGGGCCATGAGCCGTTTGCCCTGGAAGGTCTAAACGAAATCATGGCGAAGCATAAACCGCTGGTCTTGTGCGAATTCAACCCGAGATGCCTTCGGTCGAATGCCCATACCGAGCCCCTGGCGCTTGCGGAACGTATCTTTCAGATGACAAATCAAGTGGAGCTGGTTGAAAAGGACGGTTCCTTCACGCCATGCCGGAGCGCTGGCCATCTCATGGATATCTGGCATGGGCGGAATGATGCGGTCGTGCGTGCTGGTGATCTGGAAGACGGCCTGCTGCATTTCGATCTCCTGTTTCGCGTATCGTAAAGGACTGTTGAAGTCTGTAGCTCGTACGGTGCGCTCTCAGCCGCATGACGGTGCGGGCCGGGCTGACGGATGGTGGCTCGTGGGTGGAACGGGTGGCCGGGCCGTTGAAAATCAACTGCGCATCGCCATATGGTGATCATGCTGACGCGACGCACGATGATGGTATCCGGGGTGGCGGCGCTGGCCACCGGATTGGTGGCCAGCCGGTGGGCCGGGAGCGCGCCCGCGCCGCATTATCCGGTGATGCTGAGCGACGCCGAATGGCGCAAGAAATTGCCAGCGCCGGCTTATGCCGTGCTGCGGCAGGCCAGTACCGAGCGAGCCTATACCAGCCCGCTGAACGACGAGCATCGCGCCGGCACCTTCACCTGCGCCGGCTGCGACAACCGCCTCTTCTCCTCGCGCACCAAATTCGACAGCGGCACGGGCTGGCCGAGCTTCTACCAGCCCTTGCCCAAGGCGGTCGGCACCAGCACCGATCATCTGATCGGCATGGCCCGCACCGAAGTCCATTGCGCCCGCTGCGGCGGCCACCTTGGCCATGTGTTCGACGATGGGCCCCGGCCGACGGGCCTGCGCTATTGCATGAACGGCGTGGCGATGGGCTTTACGCCGGGCGCTGCTTAGCGTTTGATCCGCTCACGCGGATGGGCGGCACCAGCCCGCACCCCCACCCGGCCTCCCATAGCATATTCTGAATGGGAGGCCGGGTGGGGGTGCGGGCTGGTGCCGCCTAGAAACCGTCCGGCAAATCCACCGGGCCGATCAGCGCGCGGTGACGGGCGAGCGCGTAGCGGTCGGTCATCCCCGCGATGAAATCGCCGATGTGGCGCGTGCGCTGCGGATCATGTTCCGGCAGGCGCGCCAGCCAATCCTCGGGCAAGAGCGACGGATCGGCGCGATAGGCCGCTGCCAGTCGCTCGATCACCCCGCGCGCGCCCTCGGCGATCTCCAGCTGGCGCGGATGGTGGTAGAGGCGGGCGTACATGAAGCGTTTCAGGCCGCGCTCGGCCTCGGCCATGGCGGGGGAGAAGCCTACCAGCGGCCGGCCCGCCGCGCGCACCGCATCGGCATCGGCGGGCTTCGCCTCGGCCAGACGCGCGCGCGTCTCGGCGATCAGGTCGTTCACCATCCGACCGATCTGTTCGCGGACGAACTCGCCCTGCAATTCGCCGGCCGGCGCATCGGGATAGCGCGCCCGCACCGCATCCCAGGTCGCCGCCGGCAGCGCCTCGCCCAGCACATCCTCGAACGAGATCAGCCCGGCGCGGATGCCGTCGTCGATGTCGTGATTGTCATAGGCGATGTCGTCGGCCAGCGCCGCGACCTGCGCCTCCAGCGAGGCATGGCCCGACAATTCAAGCGGAAAGGCCGCGTCGATCTCGGCCAGCGCCCATGTCGGCGCCCGCACCGGGCCGTTATGCTTGGCCAGCCCCTCCAGCGTCTCCCACGTCAGGTTGAGGCCGGGATGATCGTGATAGGGGCTCTCCAGCACCGCCAGCTGCCGCAGCGTATGGGCGTTATGATCGAAGCCGCCTGCCCCCGCCGTCGCCTCGCCCAGCGCCTCCTCCCCGGCGTGGCCGAAGGGCGGGTGGCCGATATCGTGCGCGAGGCACAGCGCCTCGGTCAGATCCTCGTTCAGCCCCAGCGCGCGCGCAATGGTGCGGCCGATCTGCGCGACCTCCAGGCTGTGCGTCAGCCGCACGCGGAAATGATCGCCGTCGGGCGCTACGAACACCTGCGTCTTGTGGCGCAGCCGGCGGAAGGCGATCGAATGGATGATCCGGTCCCGATCGCGCTGGAATTCGTCGCGCGGCCCCCGCGTGCCGTCGCCGGCGCGGGCATGTTGCCGGCCCCGGCTGCGCGCGGGATCGGAGGCGTAGGGAGCGAGGGCGCGCGTCACGCGTCTGCCTTGGCGGCGCGCGGTCGATCCGTCGAGGGGGTTACGCAGTTCATGGCGATTCCGCTTCCGTAATCCTCCTCCGCCAAGGGAAGGATTGCAGTCGAACACATTACTTCGCCGGCACCTTTTCCACCGTCTCACCCGCCTCGGTCTTGACCGGGAAGGTCGAGAAGCCGGCCTTGGTGGCGGTATTGACCCACGCCTGCGCCTCGTCGTCGCTCTTGAACGGGCCGATCATCAGGCGGTTGGTGAAGCGGTAGTGGACGGTCGAGGGGCTGCGGCCGGCGAGGAGCTTCCGATATTTCTCGACCAGCGCGGCCCACGCCTTGGGCAATGTCGCCTTGTTCGCGCCGCCCGCGACCTGCACCCAATAGCGTTCGGGATTGGCCTTTTCGATCCTGGCGAGCTTCGCCTTCTCGGCCTTTTCCGCATCGGCCTTCGCCTTGGCTTCGGCGGCCTTGGTGGCGGCGAGCTTGTCGGCCCTGGCCTTGTCGGCCGCCGCCTTGGCATCGGCCGCGACCTTGGCGTCGGCGGCGGCCTTGGCGTCGGCGGCGGCCTTGGCCCTCGCGGCGGCGAGCGCGTCCGCCTTGGCCTTCGCCTCGGCGGCGGCTTTGGCTTCGGCCTCGATCCGGGCGGTATCGACGGCGGCGGTTTCGACCGGCGCGGGGGTGGGCGTCGCGGCCGGTGGAGGAGTTTCGGCAACCGGCTTGGCAACGGCCTGCGCGACCGACGCGGTGACGCGGACGAAATCGGGCGAGACGGGCGACGACGGCGCGGGGACGGGCTTGGGCGGCTCGACCGCCACAGCCGGCTCGGGCTGTACCTGAGTCGGTACCGGCGCTGGTTGCACCTGCCCGCTCACCCCAACTCCCCCGTTCGTCCCGAGCGTAGTCGAGGGACGGGAGGCGTGCGGTGCGCTTGGGGCGCGTCCCTCGACTGCGCTCGGGACGAACGGAGTGGAGGGGGCAGAGGCGGTGGACGGTGCGGGTGCGGAAACGGTAGCGGGCTGGCGCGAACGCACCGGCTCCCCATCCCGGCCCCGCCGGACCCGCTCGACCGGCGCGGACATCGCGACCTGCACCGGCGGCGTGGCAACAGGCGCGGCCGGCTTCGGTGCTTCGGCGGCCGGCTTGGGGGTTTCGGCCACTGGGCTCGCTCGCTCGACCGCCGGCTTCGCAACCTTGGGCGCAGGCTTCGGAACCTCCGCCGCCGCCCATACCGTCGGCGCGGCCCCCCGCCGTCGCCGGCCCGTCTCCACCGCCGGCTTGGCCAGCACCACCGGCGGCGGGGGCGTCTGCACCGCCAGTTGCAGCGTGCCGGCCGGCAGATAGCCGAAATGCACCGCCGCCGCTTTCTCGGCCGGCTTCAGGGGCCAGATGCGTTCGAGATAGGGTTCCAGCGCGCGGGCCTGGCTTTGCGGGATCACCAGCGCGGCGGCCTCCTTGGCCTTGGCGACATCGCCGACGATCGCGAACACGAAGGCGCGGGCGCGCCAGGCCGGCACGTCCTGCTTGCGGAGCAGGGGATCGAGCGTCGCCAGCGCGCCATCCCGATCGCCCGCCATCGCCTGCGACAGCGCCAGCCGGCGGATCGTCTCGGGATCGCGGCGGGCGGCCAGCGCCAGCTGGTAATCGGCCTGCGCCTTTTTAGTCTCGCCGCGCAGATCATAGGCCAGGCCCCGATCGGCGGCGACGTCGGCGACGGGCACGCCCGCGTCGGTCGCCTCGTCGAAGAAGCGCAGCGCGGCGCGCGGGTTGCGCTGGCGCACCATCGCCGCGCCCAGCCCGGCCTTCACCCGCCCGTCCTTCGGCGCGATCTCCTCGGCGCGGGCGTAGAAGGCGATGGCGGTCTCGGGATCATCCATCTCGACCGCCGCGCGCCCCGCACCGGTCAGCGCCTCCAGATCGCGCGGATTGATGGCGAGCGCGCGCAGATAGCGCGACAGCGCCTCGGCGGTGGCCCCGCGCGCCATTGCGGCGGCGGCCTCGCTCTTGGGGTCGCCGGGCTTGGCGGCGGCGGGGGCCGGCTCGTCATGCTCGATACTGTCCTGCGCCCACGCCGGCGCGGCGACCAGGCCGCCGAGCAGCAGGGCGAGGACGAGCGAATACGGCGACGGCATCAGGCGGATGCCCGCCGGGAAGGATATCATGCGCGCCTTTTTGGGGATGGCGGGGCAGAGTCGCAAGGGCGATGCGCCGGGCGCGCCGTCCCCTGCGACCATGGGAGGGTTACCCCCCGATCAGATAGCTCACCGCCAGCCGCACCTCGACGTCGATCGGGCGGGGCGTCACCTCCACCGCGAACGGGGGCGGGGGCGGGGGCGGCGGCGGTGGGGCGGCGTTCGCGGAAACGATGATGTCGGAGCGCATCATATCCGCCTGGTAGAAGGGCATGCTGCCGTCGCGGACCAGCAGGAGCGCGCCGAGTTTCGTGCCGCTGGCGGCCGCGATCGCCTCGGCCTCGGCGCGGGCTTCGGCCAGCGCGGCCTTGGTCGCGGCGCGTTCGGCGGCGGTACGGTCGACAAGGGTGAAGCCGGTCAGGCGGACATTGGTGGCGCCCAGCGAGCCGAGCAGCGACGCGGCGGTCGCGGCGTCCTTGGGCGAGGCCATGCGCACGCTGCTGGTGAGCGTCGAGATATAGCCCTCGATCGCGCAGTCGCCGGTCGACAGGCGCGGGCGATAGGTCTGATTGTCGCACGCCTTGGCGCGCGCCTCCTGAATGCCGGTGTTGGACGTCTCGACCTTGGCCCTGGCGAATTGCTTCGCGAAGCCCGCGACCAGCGCCCTCTGCTTTTCGGCCAGCGTTGTGCCGGCCGCGGCGGCGGTCGCGCCCTCCCCGCGCAGTTCGAACTGGATGGTGGCGACATCGGGCGGCACCGAGACGCGGCCGACGCCCATCACCTGGATCATCGGCGGGGCGAGGGGCGCAGGAGTCTGCGCCGCCGCGATCGAGGCGAGCGACACGAGCAAAAGGGCGGGCATCCAGCGCATCGGCATTCTCCTGGGTTTGCCGGAGGATAGGCACTCAGGGTGACGGAGGAAAGACAATCGTTCGCAATAAGCGGCGGGGCGATGCGCGACCCTCTGCTCCGTCCATCCCCCGTTCGCCCTGAGCGTAGTCGAAGGGCGTGCCACAAGCGCGGCGTCCGGCCACACGTCCTTCGACTGCGCTCAGGACGAACGGGTTAAGGGTGGCGAGGGAGAAACCTCTCAGTTCGCCGCGCAGGCGGCGCAGCGGCCGTGCACTTCCAGCACCGTCCGCGTCGGCGTGAAGCCCACGCTTTCCGCCGCCGTCCGCAGCGGGCCGGTCACCTTGTCCTCGTCGAGATGGGTCACCGTGCCGCACCCGTCGCAGATCAGGAACATGCAGTCGTGGCGGCAGGCCGGATGCGCGTTGACGATATAGGCGTTGGCGCTCTCGACCCGCTGGACGAGATTGGCCGCCACGAACAGGTCGAGGATGCGGTAGACGCTGTTGGCCGGCACCCGCCGCCCCTGCCGCTGCGAGACTTCGTCGGCGATGTCATAGGCCGAGGCCGGGCGGCCGAGCGCCGCCAGCGCGGCGAAGACGGTGGCGCGCATCGGCGTCCATTGCTCGCCCGCGCGGGTGAGCGCCGCCTGCGCCGCCTCGGCCAGCGGCTCGCCATCGAGAATCGTATGCTGGTGGGTGTGCGCCATCCCACAAATCTAGGCACTGCCACCATTTGTCGCAATGGACTTGGAGGTGCCGACTGATACGGTGGCGACATGATCGCCCCCACGCGCTTCCTCGAACGCCTGCCCTTGCTGCCGACGCGGCGGGCGCTGGCCTATGGGTGCACGGGGCTGCTGTCGCTGCTGGCGTGCGCGCTGCGCTGGCTGCTGGATGGCTGGTTTCCGCCGGGCTATCCGTTCCTCACCTTCTTCCCAGCCGTCATCCTCTCCTCCTTCCTGTTCGGGCGGGGGCCGGGCGTGTTCGCGGGGCTGCTGTGCGGGCTGTCGGCCTGGGGGCTGTTCATCCCGCCCGACGGCTTCGCGATCGGGCCGGGGACGCCGATGGCGCTGGGCTTCTACACCGCCGTCGTCGCGATCGATATCGCGCTGGTCCACTGGATGCAGGCCGCCAACCGCCGCCTGCTGGCGGAACGCGAACGCAGCCGGGTGCTGGCCGAGCGATCGACCCTGCTGTTCCGCGAATTGCAGCACCGCATCTCGAACAATCTTCAGGTGGTGGCCGCCCTCCTGTCGCTCCAGAAGCGCGGCATCGCCGACGTGGGCGCGCGGGCGGCGCTCGACGAGGCGTCGCGGCGGCTGGGGCTGATCGGCCGGCTGCACCGCCAGCTGCACGATCCGGAGGGCGCGCGCATCGGCCTCGCCGCCTTCCTGCGCGGGCTGGCGGTGGACGTGATCGAGGCGACCGGCCGCACCGACATCGTCTGGACGCTCGACGCCGACGAGACGATCGATCTCGATCCCGACGCGGCGATCCCGCTGGCGCTCATCATGGCCGAGGCGATCGCCAATTCGATCGAGCATGGCTTCGGCGACGCCCGCCCCGGCCGCATCGCGATCCGGCTGGCGCAGGAGGACCGGCATGTGCTGCTGACCCTGCGAGACGATGGGCGCGGGCTGGCCGAGGGCCTCGATCCGGCCCGCTCCGAAAGCCTCGGCCTGCGGATCGCGACCACCCTGGCGCGGCAACTGGGCGGCGGCTTCACGCTCGGCCCGGCGGCGGGCGGCGGGGCGGTCGCGCGGCTGGAATTGCCTCGGGGGTAACGCCCCTCCCGTCATTGCGAGCGCAGCGAAGCAATCCAGTCCGGCGCTGGATTGCTTCGCTGCGCTCGCAATGACGAATGGAAAGTGGGGAGCTTCTGTTGCTCGGTGCCCCGCGCTTTCGAGAAGGTCCAGGGGGTTCTGTTGCTCGGCCCCCCTGGCGGCCGCCGGAATCCGATTCTGTTGCCCGGTTCGGCCCGAACCGCGTTCAAGCCTTGTAATCTAAGCCGTTAGGCCTTGATTACGCGGCAATCGCGAGCGCCTCGTTATCGTTGGCACTTGTGGTTTTGATCGGTTTAACGGCTCAATCACGCCGGGCAAAAATACCGCACTCGTACACACGTCGATCCTACTTCGGCCCCGTCAGAGCCCGTCCTTTCGGGCGGGTTTTGGTGGAGCCGCCGGGTGCTGCCCCCGGGTCCGTTGCGTCAAACACGATACAATTTATCACCATAGCCGGGGCGTACCCCGGCGAGAGGGGATATAGGGGTCGCGCAGGTCGTTGGAAAGAGCTGGTTACGGCCGCTTCTTCAGCTCCTCGAGAATCTCGCGCAGCAACACCACGTCGGCGGGATCGGCCGGCGCGGGGGCGGCGGCTTCCTCGGCCTTCTGCTTGGCGAGCAGCTTGCCGACCGAGCGGACCAGCAGGAACACCACGAAGGCGACGATCAGGAAGTTGATCGCGACGGTCGCGAACTGGCCGAAGCCGAGCAGCGGCACGCCCGCCTTCTTCAGATCGGCATAGCTGGTCAACGAGCCCGAATAATCGGCGGGAATCGCGCCGAGGCGAACGAAATAGCTCGAGAAATCGAGGTCGCCCGTCACCTTGCCGATCACCGGCATGATGATGTCGTCGGTCAGCGAGGTGACGATCCGGCCGAAGGCGGCGCCCATGATGACCGCGACGGACAGGTCCAGCACGTTGCCGCGCGCGATGAAACTCTTGAATTCCTTGAGCATAGCTGGCCCTCCGCCCGTGATCGCCCGCGCCGCTGTCGCCCGTGGGCGAGCCGCCGCCGCACCGATACTTTCGCGCGCACACGTTTCGCAATCAACCCCGCATTGAAGCCGGTGCCTCATGCGCCTACATCACCCCCGCAACGATCGTTCCTGAAGGGATCAACCGCATGGCCAAGCTCCGCCTTTCCCCCGCCCTCCTCGTTCCGGCGGCGGCGCTGGCATTGGGCGGCTGCGGGCTGAATTCCATCCCGACCGCCGAAGAGAATGCCAAGGCCAAGTGGGCCGACGTGCAGAACGAATATCAGCGCCGCGCCGATCTGATCCCGAACCTCGTCAACACGGTGAAGGGCTATGCGACGCAGGAAAAGACGGTGCTGACGGACGTCACCAACGCCCGCGCCCGCGCCACGTCGATCCAGGTTTCAGCCGACGATCTTAAGGATCCGGCCAAGGTGGAGGCGTTCCAGAATGCACAGGGCGCGCTCAGCCAGTCGCTCGGCCGGCTGCTCGCGGTGCAGGAAGCCTATCCCGATCTGAAATCGAACCAGAATTTCCTGGCGTTGCAGGATCAGCTGGAGGGCACCGAGAACCGCATCACCATCGCCCGGCGCGACTATAACGGCGCGGTGCAGGCCTATAACACCCGCATCCGCACCTTCCCCGACGCGATCGGCGCCAAGGTGTTCTACGGCGCCAAGCCGATGACGACCTTCAAGGCGACCACGCCGGGCGCCGAAGCCGCGCCGACGGTGAATTTCTGATCCTCGGAAGCGAACGGCATCAACAGCCGTTCGTGTCGAGCGGAGTCGAGACACGTTGACGCCCCGCTTGGGGCACGTCCCTCGGCTTCGCTCGGGACGAACGGGGAGTGAAGCGTGATGGCGATACCAAATCCGGGCCTGACCGCCTTCCGCCTGCGCTGGTGGACGGCGCTGGTCGTCCTGCTCGCCACCGCCCTCCTCGCGCTGTCCCCGGCCCGCGCGCAGGAATTTCCGAAGTTCACGGGGCTGGTGGTGGATGCCGCCAACATCCTGTCGCCCGCCGACGAAGCCGCGCTAATTACCAAGCTGGAGACGCTCCAGAAGGACACCAACCACCAACTGGTGGTGGCGACCATTCCCGATCTGCAAGGCTATGACATCGCCGATTACGGCTATCAGCTCGGCCGGGCATGGGGCGTGGGCCTGAAGGGCGCCGACAACGGCCTGATCCTGCTGGTCGCGCCCAAGGAGCGCAAGGTGCGGATCGAGGTGGGCTATGGCCTCACCCCCATCGTGACCGACGCGCTCTCCGGCCTCATCATCCGCAACGCCATCACGCCCGAATTCAAGGCGGGCGACATGCCCGCCGGTATCAACGCCGGGGTCGATGCGCTGGCGACGCAGCTGCGCCTGCCCGACGATCAGGCCCGCGCCAAGGCGGCGGCCGCCGCCAAGGAATTCGATTCACAGCGCAAGCGCAGCGCCGGCATGCCCGTCGGCATCATCATCTGGATCGTCATCCTGCTCTTCGTGATCCTGCCGATGTTCCGCGGGCGGCGCGGGCGGCGGCGGAGCGGCGGCGACAGCGGCATCTGGCCCGCGATCGTCATCTGGGACGCGCTGAACGACAGCCGCCATCATGGCGGCGGTAGCTGGGGCGGCGGGGGCGGATCCTCCTCCGGCGGCGACAGCGGTGGCGGCGGAGGTTGGGGTGGCGGCGGCTTCACCGGCGGCGGTGGAGGCTCCTTCGGGGGCGGCGGATCGTCGGGGAGCTGGTGACATGCTGAACGCTCAGGAACAGGCGCGGGTCACGGCCGCCGTCACCGCCGCCGAGGCGCGCACCGATGGCGAGATCGCCACGATCATCGCCGAACGCTCCGACGATTATGGCGACATCGCTACATGGTACGCCGTGCTGGTGCTGTTCCTCGCGCTCGCCGTCGTCGCGGTGTGGCCCGGCCTGCTGGTCTGGTATCGCGGGCTCTTCGCGGGGTGGGAGGCGGAGCTGACCCAGCATGAACTGCTCACCACCCTGCTCGCCATCGCCGCGCTGAAGTTCGGCGCGACCCGGCTGCTGCTCCAATGGTGGCCGCTGCGGCTGGCGCTGGTGCCGGGCATCGTCAAGACGACGCGGGCGCGGGCGGCGGCCTTGCGCGCCTTCCGCGTCGGCACGGAACAGCGCACCGCCGCGCACAATGGCGTGCTGGTCTACCTCTCCGCCGCCGAGCATCGCGCCGAGATCGTCGCCGATCGCGGCATCCACGAGAAGGTCGGCGCCGAGGAATGGGGCGAGGCGATGGCGGCGCTGATCGCGGGCCTCAAGGTCGGCAAGCCGGGCGACGGCATGGTCGCCGCCGTCGAGCGGATCGGCGCGGTGCTGACGACCCACTTCCCCCGCACGGGAGACGACCCCAACGAAATGCCCGACCGGCTGGTGCTGCTGTGAGCGGCGAGCCCGCCCCCGCCCCCCTGCCACCCGACGCGGACGCGCCGATCGAGACGATGTGGGAAGGCCGCTTCATCGTCACGAAGAAGCAGGGCCGCTGGGAATATGTCGGCCGCGCGCGGGGCATCCATGCGGCGGTGATCGTCGCGATCGACCGGTCGGGCGGTGACGGCGACCATATCCTGCTGGTCGAGCAATATCGCGTGCCGCTGCGCCGCCGCTGCCTGGAGCTGCCCGCCGGCCTCGTCGGCGACGACGGCACGCACGAGGCGATCGAGGCCGCCGCCGCGCGCGAGCTGATCGAGGAGACCGGCTACGAAGCGGCGCGGATGGAGGCGATCGGCGAATTCGCCTCGTCGCCGGGCATGGTATCCGAGACCTTCACGCTGGTGCGCGCGCATGATCTGACGAAGATCGGCGCGGGCGGCGGGATCGAGGGCGAGGGCATCGTCGTCCACCGCGTGCCGCTGGCCGAGATCGCGGCCTATATCGAGGCCAAGCGCGCCGAGGGGATGGTGATCGACGTGAAGCTGTTGCTGCTGTTGGGCGCGGCGGTTCTGGGCTGAGCCCCATCCATGCACGGTTGAACCCACCCGGTGCTCCGGCGCAGGCCGGAGCCCAGAGCCCCGCACGCTGCGCCCTGTAACCCTGGGCTCCGGCCTGCGCCGGAGCACGGCGGTTTACTTAATACGCCCGCGCGATCGCGAATTCGACCGCTTCAGTCAGCGCGGCGCGCGCCTTGCCGTGGGGGAAGCGGGCCAGCGAATCGATCGCGAGCTGGCCGTAATGGCGTGCCCGGCCGAGCGTGTCGCGCAGCGCGCCAGTGCTTTCGATCAGCGACTGGGCGTGGGCGAGATCGGCGTCGGAGACGCGGTGGCCCTCCATCGCGTCGCGCCAGAAGCGGCGGTCGGCCTCGTCGCCGCGCGCGTGGGCGAGGATGACGGGGAGGGTGACCTTGCCGTCGCGGAAATCGTCGCCGACGTCCTTGCCCATGGTCGCCTCGTCCGAAACATAGTCGATCGCATCATCGACCAGCTGGAAGGCGATGCCGAGGTTGCGGCCGTAGGCGTCGAGCGCCTCCTCCACCGCATCCTCCTGCTCCGCCACGACCGAGGCGATGCGGCAGGCGGCGGCGAACAAGGCGGCGGTCTTGGCGCCGATGATCTCGAGATAATGCTGCTCGCTGGTCTCCACCTTGCGCTGGGCGGTCAGCTGATCGACCTCGCCCTCGGCGATGACGGCCGACGCGTTGGAGAGGATGCGCAGCACGCGCAGCGAGCCATCCTCGACCATCAGCTCGAACGAGCGGCTGAACAGGAAATCGCCGACCAGCACGCTGGCGGCATTGCCCCAGATGAGGTTGGCGGTGCGCTTGCCGCGCCGCATCCCCGATCCGTCTACCACATCGTCGTGCAGCAGGGTGGCGGTGTGGATGAATTCGACGCAGGCGGCCAGCTTGTGGTGGCGATTGCCCTGATAATCGAGCAGCCGGGCGCAGGCGAGCGTGAGCATCGGCCGCATCCGCTTGCCGCCGCCCGCGATCAGGTGGCCGGCCAGCTCCGGGATCAGCGACACCTGGCTCTGCATCCGCGCGAGGATGACGGCGTTGACCGCGTTCATGTCCTGCGCGACCAGATCGACGATCGGTTTCAGCGAAGGCTCGCGCGCGGTGGGCAGGCGGGTGACGTTGTTGCCGGTGGAGGACATGGCCGGGCTTTGGTCGCTCGGCGGGCGAAAGGCAAGCATCGCGCGCGTGCTCCATCGCCGGGGTTGCACGGGCCGCCCCAAGCCCACACAAGCGTCCCCCAAGATCAGGGATTCGAGGGACAGACCATGAGCGACGCGCGGCTTTCCGGCTACCGGCAGAGCATCGATAATATCGATGCGGCGCTCGTGTTCCTGCTCGCCGAGCGGTTCAAGGTGACGCAGGCGGTGGGCGCCTACAAGGCCGAGGCCGGCCTCCCCCCCGCCGATCCCGGCCGCGAGCAGACCCAGATCGCCCGGCTGCGCGATCTGGCGCACACCGCCAACCTCGATCCCGATTTCACCGAAGCCTTCATGCGCTTCATCATCGACGAGGTGATCCGCCACCACGAGCGGGTCCGCAACGGAGCCTGATCGCGATGGGCGCCGACGAACAATATCTCGACCTGATCCGCCGCGTGCTGGCGGACGGCGACGAGCGGCGCGACCGCACCGGCGTCGGCACGCTCTCGATATTCGGGGCGATGACCCGGTTCGATCTGTCGGACGGGATCGTGCCGATCCTCACCACCAAGCGCGTCTATTGGAAGACGGCGGTGCGCGAGATGCTGTGGTTCCTGACCGGCGGCACCAACATCCGCGAATTGCTTCAGGTGGGCGTCACCATCTGGAGCGACTGGCCGCTGGCGTATTACCGCAAGCAAACCGGCGAGCCGATCGCGCAGGCCGATTTCGAGGCGCGGATCGTAGCCGATGCCGATTTCGCGGCGCGCTGGGGCGAACTCGGCCCCGTCTATGGCAAGCAATGGCGCCGCTGGCTGGGTGCCGACGGGCGCGAACACGACCAGATCGCCACGCTGGTGGAGACGCTGCGCACCAATCCCGCGAGCCGGCGGATGCTGTTCCACGCTTGGAACGTGGCCGAGCTGGAGGGGATGGCGCTGCCGCCATGCCACATGGTCTATCAATTCCACGTCACGTCGAAGGGGCGGCTCAACTGCCTGCTGCTCCAGCGATCGGCCGATCTGCTGCTGGGCGCGCCGTTCAACTGGACGGGGGCGGCGGCGCTGCTGCTGATGCTGGCGCAGCAGGCCGATCTGGCGCCGGGCGAGCTGGTGTGGGTCGGCGGCGACGTCCACCTCTACAGCAACCATCTGGAGCAGGCGCGCGAGCAGCTGACCCGCGATCCCCGCCCCGCCCCGACGATGCGGCTGGCGCGGCGGCCGGACAGTATCGACGGCTATCGGATCGAGGATTTCGTTGTCGAGGGCTACGCCCCGCACGCGCCGATCAAGGCCGAGGTGGCGGTGTGAGCGTGCCCGAACTCGTCCTCTACGTCGCCCGATCGGACAACAATATGATCGGCAAGGATGGCGGCCTGCCGTGGCGGCTGCCCGGCGACCTCAAGCATTTCAAGAAGCGCACCATGGGCAAGCCGATGCTGATGGGCCGCAAGACCTTCGAGAGCCTGCCCGGCCTGTTGCCGGGCCGGCGCCACATCGTGCTGACCCGCGATGCGGGCTGGCGCGCGGAAGGGGCCGAGCCGGTCGGGTCGATCGCGGAGGCGATCGCGGCGGCGGGCGATGTGGCGGAGATCGCGGTGATCGGCGGGGCGGAGATCTACCGGTTGGCGCTGCCGCTGGCCAAGAAGATCGAACTGACCGAGGTGCATCGCGTGGTGGATGGCGACACCAGAATGCCGCCGCTGGGCACCGGCTGGCGGGTCGAGGCGCGCGAGATGGGCGGCGAGGATTTCGATTTCGTGACGCTGGTGCGGGATTGAACACCAACGCTTCGTCATTGCGAGCAAGCGACGCAATCCAGTTCCGACGGTTGTGCCAGGCGGACAGGCTGGATTGCTTCGCTTGCGCTCGCAATGACAGACTTTGATATTTTGCAGGCGGTCGATGCCTGAAAGGACCAGACCATGAAGCTCCCCGCCCTCGCTTTCCTGCTGGCCTCCACCCCGCTCGCCGCCGCCCCACCGGCGGTGGACCCCGCCCGCCTCGCCGAAACCGTGAAGATCCTCGCCTCTGACGCGTTCGAGGGGCGTGGCCCCGGTACGCCCGGCGAGACCAAGACGATCGACTATCTCGTCGGCCGCTTCAAGGCGCTCGGCCTGCAACCCGCCGGTGACAAGGGCGGGTGGACGCAGGCGGTGCCGCTGGTGCGCACCCAGCTCGGCACGCCCGAGACGCTCGCGGCCGGCGGCAAGGCGCTCGCGATGGGCAAGGATATCTACGCCACCACCGTCCGCCCGATCGACCGGGTCGCCATCGCCGCGGCCCCCATGGTATTCGTCGGCTATGGCGTCAGCGCGCCCGAGAAACAGTGGGACGATTTCAAGGGCGTCGATCTCAAGGGCAAGGTCGCCGTCTTCCTCATCAACGATCCCGATTATGATGCCGCCGCCGACGAGCCGGTCGCGGGCCGCTTCAGCGGCAAGGCGATGACCTATTATGGCCGCTGGACCTACAAGTACGAGGAGGCTGCCCGGCGCGGGGCGATCGCGGCGCTGATCGTGCATGACATGGGCGCGGGCTATGGCTGGTCCACCGTCGTCGCGGGCGGTGGCGGCAATTACGATCTGCTGCGCGGCGCGGGCGAACGGCAGGGCCTGCCGTTGCAGGGCTGGCTTTCGGGCGAAGCGGCGGGCGCGCTGTTCCAGGCGGCCGGGCTCGATCTGGCGGCGCTGCGCGTCGCGGCGCGCAGGGCGGATTTCCAGCCCGTCGAACTGAAGGGCCAGAGCTTCGACGCGGCCATCCCCGTCAGCCATGAGGTGGTCCAGAGCCACAATGTGCTGGCGAAGCTGCCCGGCACCACCCACGCCGACGAGGCGATCGTCTATGCGGCGCATTGGGACGCCTATGGCCTCGGCACACCCGACGCGGAGAACAAGCGTGTCCGCCCCGGTGCCAACGACGATGCGCTGGGCGTCGCCGCCGTGCTGGAGGCGGCGCGGCTGTTCGTCGCCGGGCCGAAGCCCGCCCGCAGCATCGTCTTCGCCGCCTGGACCGCCGAGGAGCGCGGGTTGCTGGGATCGGAGGCCTATGCCCGCAAGCCGCTGGTGCCGCTGGAAAAGACCGTCGCCAATTTCACCTACGATATCTTCCAGACCGCCGGCCGTGCGCATGACGTGGTGCAGATCGGCGGCGGGCAGAGCGACCTCGACGATGCCCTCGTCGCGGCGGCCAGGGCGCAGGGCCGCACCGTCACGCCCGACGCCAGGCCCGAACGCGGGCTCTTCTACCGCGCCGACCATTTCTCGCTCGCCAAGCGCGGCGTGCCGGTGCTGCTGATGATGGGCATCGGCGGCGGCGCCGATCTGGTGAACGGCGGCCGCGCGGCCGGCGACGCCTGGGTGAAGGATTATACCGACCGCTGCTACCACAAGAGCTGCGACGCCTACGGCGCGGACTGGAATCTCGAAGGCGCGGCGGAGGATACGGCGCTGTTCGTGACGATCGGCCGCGATCTGGCGAACAGCCGCCGCTGGCCGGCGTGGCGCGCCGGGACGGAGTTCAAGGCGCTGCGGGACAAGAGCGCGGCGGCGCGAAAGTAAGAACCGAAATCACCGTTCGTCCCGAGCGAAGTCGAGGGACGTGCCCCAAAACGGTACGTCCAGCCTCGCGTCCCTCGACTTCGCTCGGGACGAACGGTGAGGTGACGTATCAGCTCGCCGCGACGCTGTCCTTCAGCCGCGCGGCATAGCTCTTGCGGAACTTGGCCAGCTTGGGCGCCACCACGACGGTGCAATAGCCGTTGCCGGCGCCTTCGCGGGCGAAATATTCCTGATGATAATCCTCGGCCGGCCACCAGCGCGCCAGCGGCTCGATCGTCGTGACGACGGGCTTCGGCCAATCCTCGCCGGCACGCGCGATCGCGGCCCTGGCCGACGCTTCCTGCTCGGGTGAGTGCGGGAAGATCGCCGAGCGATATTGCGGCCCCACGTCGTTGCCCTGACGGTTCAGCTGGGTGGGATCGTGCAGGTGGAAGAAGATGTCGAGGATCTCGTCATAGCTGATGACGGCCGAATCATAGTCGATCCGCACCGCCTCGGCATGGCCGGTCGTCCCGGAACAGACCTGCTTGTAGGTCGGCGCCTCGACCGATCCGCCGATATAGCCGCTTTCGACCGAGTCCACGCCGACGATGTCGTCGAAGGCCGCCTCGATGCACCAGAAGCATCCACCGGCCAGGGTTGCGGTTTCGGTCGCCATGTCGTTCTCCTTGCGCGCTTTGGCGAAGAGATAGGTCCGCTTCGGCGGAATGCCAGCGTTAGCGACGATCGTTAAAGGACCGGTTCATATTGCGGTGCGACATACTATCGCCTAACCCCCTTAGCCGAAGGCTCATCCCTCCAGATGCCGAGCATCCCCGAGACTATGGTTGATCGACGCACGATGATGGCTTCGGTTCTCCTCTCCACGCTCTTCGGCTGCGCGGCCTCCCCGCCTGCGGCCAAGCCCGCCGATCCGTGGAAGGATTGGAAGAGCCGCTTCGTCCAGCCGGACGGGCGGGTCACCGATACCGGCAACGCCAGCGTCAGCCATTCCGAGGGGCAGGGCTATGGCATGCTGCTGGCCGAAGCCAATGGCGATCGGGTGCTGTTCGACCGGATCTGGGGCTGGACCGACGCGGTGCTGGGCCGGCGCGACGTGCGGCTGTTCTCGTGGCGGTTCGATCCCGCCGGCAAGCCGCCGGTGGCCGACACCAACAACGCGACCGACGGCGACCTGCTGATCGCCTGGGCGCTGCTGCGCGCCGCCAAGCGCTGGGGTGCCGCCAATTACGCCGATCACAGCCGCGCGATCCGCGTGGCGATCGGCACCAGCCTGGTCGTGCCGATCTATGGCCGGATCGTGCTGCTGCCGGGCCTGCAAGGCTTCGTCACGCCGCAGCGGACGACGCTGAACCCGTCCTATTACGTCTGGCCCGCGCTCGACGCCTTCCGCGCCGAGGATCCCGATGGCCCGTGGGGGCTGGTGATCGATCATGGCGAGAAGCTCACGGCGGACGCGCGCTTCGGCTTCGCGTCGCTGCCGACCGACTGGGTCGATCTCGATCCCTCCGGCCCGGTCCACCCGACCGACGGCCGCCCGACCCACTTCGGCTTCGATGCGATCCGGGTGCCGCTCTACCTCACCTGGAGCCGCCGCACCGAACTGGCCGCCCCCTTCCGCACCTATTGGTCGGAAGAGGCGAACTTCACGCCGTGGATCGACGTCTTCTCCGGCCAGCGCGCCACCTTCCCCATGTCGACCGGCGCCAAGGCCGTCGCAAAGGTGACGCTCGGCAATCCGATAGGCGGGACGATCGCGCCCACCGACGATTATTATTCCTCGACCCTCTTCCTCCTCGCCGGCACCGCCTCCAAAGAGGCGCGGCTCGCATGAATCACGGAGAATAGCGAAAATGCGCATTGCGATGATCGGCACCGGCTATGTCGGCCTCGTCTCGGGGGCCTGCTTCTCCGATTTCGGCCATGACGTGATCTGCGTGGACAAGGACGCGGGCAAGATCGCCTCGATCGAGGCCGGCAAGATGCCGATCTACGAGCCGGGGCTGGAAGATCTGGTGTCGTCCAACGTGAAGGCGGGCCGGCTCACCTTCACCACCGATCTCGCCGCCGCTGTGGCCGATGCCGACGCGGTGTTCATCGGCGTCGGTACCCCCTCGCGCCGGGGCGATGGCCATGCCGATCTCTCCTACGTGTTCGCCGCCACGCGCGAGATTGCGGCGGCGGTGAAGAAGCCGGTCGTGATCGTCACCAAATCGACCGTGCCGGTCGGCACCGGCGACGAGGTCGAGCGGATCATCCGCGAGGTGAACCCCGACATCCAGGCGCATGTCGTCTCCAACCCGGAATTCCTGCGCGAAGGTGCCGCGATCGACGATTTCAAGCGGCCCGACCGCATCGTCTGCGGCACCGAGAGCGAGGACGCCAAGGAGGTGATGCGCGAAATCTATCGCCCGCTGTACCTCAACCAGGCGCCCCTGCTGTTCGTCAGCCGCCGCACCAGCGAACTCATCAAATATGCCGCCAACGCCTTCCTCGCGGTGAAGATCACCTTCATCAACGAGATCGCCGATCTGTGCGAGGCGGTGGGCGCCAACGTGCAGGACGTGTCGCGCGGCATCGGCCTCGACAATCGCATCGGTTCCAAATTCCTCCACGCCGGCCCCGGCTATGGCGGGTCGTGCTTCCCGAAGGACACGCTGGCGCTCCTCAAGACTTCCGAGGATTATCAGACGCCGCAGCGGATCGTGGAGGCGACCGTGCAGGTCAACGACAGCCGCAAGCGCGCCATGGGCCGCAAGGTGCTGAAGGCGATGGGCGGCGACGCGCGCGGCAAGACCGTCGCGGTGCTGGGCCTGACCTTCAAGCCCGAGACCGACGACATGCGCGACGCGCCCTCGATCGCGGTGGTGCAGGCCTTGCAGGATGCCGGCGCCAAGATCCGCGCCTACGATCCCGAGGGCATGGAACAGGCCCGGCCGCTGATGCCGGGCGTCGAGATGTGCGACGGCCCCTATGTGGCGGCCGAGGGCGCCAGCGCGCTGGTGATCGTGACCGAGTGGAGCGAGTTCCGCGCGCTCGATCTCAACCGCATGGCGACGGTGATGGCCGAAAAGGTGCTGGTCGACCTGCGCAACATCTATCCCTCGCGTGAGATCGACAAGGCGGGCTTCAGCTATACCGGCGTCGGCCGTTAACGGGAGAAACCGATAGCGGACGCGCGATGATCGACGACGGACAGAAGGGATGCCGGGCATGAAGGTGCTCGTCACCGGCGGGGCCGGCTATATCGGCAGCCACACCGCCAAGCGGCTGGCCGAACATGGCCACACGCCGATCACCTTCGACAATCTGTCCACCGGCCATCGCGCGCTCGCCCGTTTCGGCCCGCTGGTGGTGGGCGACGTGACCGATCCGGCCGCGCTCGACGCCGCCATTTCCGCGCACCGGCCCGAGGCGATCGTCCACTTCGCCGCGCTGTCGCAGGTGGGCGAATCGATGCAGCGGCCGGAGCTGTATTTCCGCAACAATGTCGGCGGGACGGTCGCGCTGGTCGAGGCGGCGCTGCGCGGCAGGATCGGCACGTTCGTCTTTTCCAGCACGGCTGCGACCTATGGCATCCCGAGCCATGTGCCGATCCTGGAAACGCAGGCCGTCCAACCGATCAACCCCTATGGCGAATCCAAGCTCGCCTGCGAGATGCTGCTGCGCAGCGCCTCGGCGGCGCATGGCCTCAGCTGCACGGCGCTGCGCTATTTCAACGCGGCCGGCGCCGATCCGGGCGGGCTGATCGGCGAGGCGCACGATCCCGAAACCCACGCCATTCCCCTGCTGCTGATGGCGGCGGCGGGCAAGCGCGCGGGCTTCGCGATCTTCGGCGACGATTACGACACGCCCGACGGCACCTGCATCCGCGATTATCTCCACGTCACCGATCTGGCCGAAGCCCATGTCCGCGCGCTGACGCTCTCCGGCGCGGCGCGGTTCGAGGCGATCAACCTGGGCACGGGCCATGGCCAGTCGGTGCGCGAGCTGGTCGATGCGGCGCGCGCCGTGACGGGCCGCGACTTCCGCGTCGAGGCCAGGCCACGCCGCGCGGGCGATCCGCCCAGCCTCGTCGCCGATGCCGGCAAGGCGCTCGACCTGCTCGGCTGGAAGGCGGAGCATTCGTCGCTCGACCACATCATGCGCACCGCGTGGGACTGGACCAACGCGCCGGCCAACCCGCTGCACAATCGAGGGTAGGGGGGACGAGGCCGACCCTGCGGCTATCGATCCAGCCGCTTGCCGACGACCATCACGTCGCTCTGCTCATAGCCCAGCCGGCCGTAGAACCCCCGCGCCGCCGCATTGTCCGCGCGGATCATCAGCTGCACCTTGGGCGCGCCTTCGGCCGCCAGCCATGCCTCCGCCGCCGCGACCATCGCGCGGCCCAGACCCTGCCCGCGCCGGTCGTCGGCCACCGCGAGGTAATAGAGCCAGCCGCGATGGCCGTCGAAGCCGGCCATCACCGTCGCCACCAGCCGATCGCCTGTCCCGCCACCATCCTCACGCGCGGCGAGGATGGTGGCGGTGGGGCAGGCCAGCGCGGCGGCGATGTCGGCGCGGGGGTCGTTCCACGGCCGGGTGAGGCCGGCCGCCTGCCACAAGGCGACCGCCGCCTCCGTCTCGGCCGGATCGAGCCGGCCGATCGGGATGCCGGCCGCCGTCACCCCAGCCGGTCGAGCGCGGCGCGCAGCCGCTCGGCTTCGGCGGAGCGATCGGCATGGTCGGCGCGGGCCTTGTCGATCGCCTCGGGCTTGGCCTTTTCGACGAAGCCGGGGTTGGACAGGCGCTTGTCGAGCGCGTCGCGTTCCTTCTCCGCCCCTTCCGCCGCCTTGGCGAGCCGCGCCTTCTCGGCGGCGAGATCGATCACGCCTTCCAAGGGGAGCGCATAGGTTTCGGCGCCGACGATCACCTGCGCGGCGCCCGACCCGGCGAACGCCTCGCGATGCACGCCCGCCAGTCGCGCCATGCGGGTGAGCGCGGCATAATTTCGGTCGAGCCGCGCCTCGGTTTCGGCCGAGGGATCGGCGACGAACAAAGGCAGCTTGGCCCCCGGCGGCACGTTGAGTTCGGCGCGGGCGGCGCGGACTTCGGAAACCAGGCGGATCAGCCAGTCGATCTCCTCCAGCGCGGCCGGATCGATCGCGCGGGCGTCGGCCATCGGCCATTTCGCGACGATCAAATCGTACTCCCGCTCGCCGAGCGCGTGCCACAGCTCTTCGGTGAGGAAGGGCATGAAGGGGTGGAGGATGACGAGGATCTGATCCAGCACCCAGCCCGCCACCGCGCGCGTCTCGGCGGCCTGCGCTTCGTCCGCACCCTCGGCGAAGGAGGGCCCTTCGACTTTGCTCAGGACAGGCTTGATCAGTTCCAGATACCAGTCGCAGAAGCGCGACCAGACGAACTGGTAGATGATGTTGGCGGCCTCGTCGAAGCGCAGGTCGGCCAGCGCCAGATCGAGCGCCTGGATGGTCTTGACTGTCTCGGCCACGATCCAGCGGTTGACCGCGAGGGTCGCGGGCGGCGGCTCCAGCGTGGAGGAGGCGCCGATGCCATTGCCCTGCGCGAAGCGGGCCGCGTTCCACAGCTTGGTCGCGAAGTTGCGATAGCCCTCGACCCGCTTTTCATCGAGCTTGATGTCCCGCCCCTGGCTCTCCATCGCGGACAGCGTGAAGCGCAGCGCGTCGGCGCCGTATTTGTCGATCAGGCCGAGCGGATCGACGGTGTTGCCCTTGGACTTGGACATCTTGGCACCCGTCGCGTCGCGGACGAGGCCGTGGAGGTAGAGCGTGCGGAACGGCACGTCCTTCATGAACTCGATGCCCTGCATGATCATGCGGGCATCCCAGAAGAAGAGGATGTCGAAGCCCGAGATCAGCACGTCGTTGGGATATCGCCCGGTCTCTCGGGGATCCTTATCCGGCCAGCCGAGCGTGCCGAACGGCCAGAGCGCGGAGGAGAACCAGGTGTCGAGGACGTCGGTTTCACGCCAGATCGCAACCTTGTTCTGATTTTCCATCCGCAGCTTTTCGTTGCTGCTAACGGCGCTGTCCCACTCCAGATATTCTTCCTCGCTATCGAGGATAACGAAGTTCTTATCGTCGCCATAATAGGCAGCCAACTGAGTTTGGACATCGTTCACGTCGTTTGCGACGAAGGCGATATCCTCGACAGTGGCACCGAAATTGGAAAGCGCATCCCCTTCGATACGCTTTGGTCCATACCAAGCTGGGATACGGTGTCCCCACCACAATTGGCGCGAGACGCACCATGGCTGGATGTTCTCCAGCCAATTGTAATAGGTCTTCTTCCAGCTTTCGGGCACGACCTTGATCGCGCCGGTCCGCACCGCTTCCAGCGCGGGCTGGGCCAGCGTCTTGGCGTCGACATACCACTGGTCGGTCAGCCACGGCTCGATCACCACGCCCGATCGGTCGCCGTAGGGCGTCTGGATGACGCGATCCTCGACCTTCTCCAGCGCGCCGGCCGCATCGAGCAGCTCGACGATCCGCTTGCGCGCGGCGAAGCGGTCGAGGCCGATCAGTTCGGCCGGGATCAGTCCGTCCGCCGTCTGGCAAATGGCGCCGCCCGCATCGAGCATGTTGAGCATGTCGCCGGCGGCGAAGCCCGCGCGGCGGCCGACCTCGAAATCGTTGAAGTCGTGGCCCGGCGTGATCTTCACCGCGCCCGATCCCAGTTCGGGATCGGCATGCTCGTCCGCCACGATCGGCATTTCGCGGCCGGTGATCGGCAGGCGGACTTTCTTGCCGATCAGCGCGGTATAGCGTTCGTCGGCGGGGTTCACCGCGACGGCCATGTCGGCCAGCATCGTCTCCGGCCGCGTCGTCGCGACCGAGATGGTGCCGGAGCCGTCGGCGAGCGGATAGCTCAGATGCCAGAACTTGCCCTGTATCTCGCGCGTCTCGACCTCAAGGTCGGAGATGGCGGTGCGGAAATGGGGATCCCAGTTCACCAGCCTTTTGTCGCGATACAGCAGCCCGCGTTTGTGCAGCTCGACGAAGACGTGGGCGACGGCCTTCGAGAAGCCCTCGTCCATCGTGAACCGCTCGTTGGCCCAGTCGCACGAGGCGCCCAGCCGGCGGAGCTGGCGGGTGATCTGGCCGCCGCTCTCTTCCTTCCATTGCCACACGCGTTCGAGGAACGCCTCGCGCCCCATGTCGGCGCGCTTCAGCCCCTCGGCGTCGAGCTGGCGCTCGACCACCATCTGCGTGGCGATGCCCGCATGGTCGGTGCCGACCACCCACACCGCATCGCGCCCCTTGAGGCGCGCGTGGCGGACGAGGATGTCCTGCAACGTATTGTCGAGCGCATGGCCGATGTGGAGCGACCCCGTCACGTTGGGCGGCGGGTTGACGATGGTGAAGGGCTCGGCCCCCGGCCGCTCGGCGTGGAACTGGCCGGTGGTTTCCCAATGGGCATACCAGCGCGCCTCGATGGCGGCGGGGTCGAAGGTCTTGTCGATGGTCATGGCGGGCGGAGCCGTAAGCGGTGCGGGGCGGGGGATCAACCTTGGGTGCCTTACAATCCTCCCCTTGCAGGGGAGGTGGCAGCCCGCAGGGCTGACGGAGGGGTGTCGCCCTCTCGATAAGGGGTCACCCCTCCACCACCCTGCGGGTGGTCCCCCTGCCCTTGCAGGGGAGGATCTCTTCAAACCAACACTGGCACGCCGCCCACAAATCTCTATCTACGCGCCTTTGGCCGGGCCTGTCCGGCCCCACGGAGACGTCCCATGCGCGCCGAAGCGCAAGCCCATGTCGACCAGATCAACCAGGCGATGGCTCTGGTCCGCCGCTTCCTCGATTGGGACCGCGCGCTGCGCCGGCTCGACGAGCTGAACAATCGCGTCGAGGATCCCAGGCTCTGGGACGACGCCAAGCAGGCGCAGGCCGTGATGCGCGAGCGGCGCCGGCTGGACGAGGCGGTCGCCGCCGTGCGCGCGATCGAGCAGGAAACGGCCGACACCGTCGAACTGATCGAGATGGCCGATGCCGAAGGCGATGCCGTGCTGGCCGACGAGGGCGTCGAGAGCCTGGGGCAGCTGGCAGAGCGGGCCGAGCGCGACAAGATCACCGCCTTGCTGGCGGGCGAGGCCGACGGCAACAACAGCTATATCGAGGTGAACGCCGGCGCGGGCGGCACCGAGAGCCAGGATTGGGCCTCGATGCTCCAGCGCATGTACCAGCGCTGGGCCGAGCGGCACGGGCTGAAGGTGGAGCTGATCGACTATCACGGCGGCGAGCAGGCGGGCATCAAGTCCGCGACGATGCTGCTGAAGGGCGAGAACGCCTATGGCTATGCCAAGACCGAGAGCGGCGTCCACCGCCTCGTCCGCATCAGCCCCTATGACAGCGCCGCGCGCCGCCACACCAGCTTCGCCAGCGTCTGGGTCTACCCGGAAGTCGATGACAATATCGAGGTGCAGTATAACGAGAGCGACCTGCGCATCGACACCTATCGCGCCTCGGGCGCGGGCGGGCAGCACATCAACACGACCGATTCGGCGGTGCGCATCACGCATATCCCCACCGGCATCGTCGTGCAGTGCCAGAACCAGCGATCGCAGCACAAGAACAAGGCCGAGGCGTACAACCAGCTGCGCGCCCGCCTCTACGAGCGCGAACTGGCCGAGCGCGAAGCCGCCGCCAACGCCACCAACGCCACCAAGACCGACATCGGCTGGGGCCACCAGATCCGCTCCTATGTCCTCCAGCCCTATCAGCTGGTGAAGGATCTGCGGACGGGCGTGACCTCGACCGCGCCGTCCGACGTGCTGGACGGCGATCTCGATCGCTTCATGGCGGCGGCGCTGTCGCAGCGGGTGACGGGCGAGAAGGTCGACGTGGAGGATGTCGAGTGAGAGGCGGCGCAGCCTGCGCGATCGCGGGGCTGATGCTGCTGTCGCTCGGGGCCTGCGCCAAGGCGGAGGCCGAGGGGGAGCGCGAGACCTTTCCCGCGCCCGACCGGCCTGTCTCGGCGATAGTGTCGAACAAATGGGCGACCGAGCAGGCGCGCGACGATCTGGGCGAGGCGCGCGCGGTGATGGACGCGGCGGGCGTGACGCCGGGGATGACGGTGGCCGATCTCGGCGCGGGCGAGGGCTATTATACCGTGCGGCTGGCCGAGCGGGTCGGCGCCCATGGCCGAGTGCTGGCCGAGGATATCGTCCCGGCCTATCGTGATCGGCTGGCCGAGCGGGTCAGCCGCGACAGGCTCGACACTGTCTCGGTGCGGCTGGGGTTGCCGGCCGATCCGCGCCTGCCGCCGGCCTCGTTCGACCGCATCTTCATGATCCACATGTATCATGAGGTGTCGTCGCCCTACGAGTTCCTGTGGCGAACGCGGCCGGCGCTGAAGCCGGAGGGGCAGTTGGTGGTGGTCGATATCGACGAGGCCACCGGGCGCCACGGCACGCCGCCAAAGCTGCTCGATTGCGAGATGGCGGCGGTGGGCTATGCGCGGGTCCGCCATGTGCGGCTGAAGGGGCGCGACGCCTATCTCTCGCTCTACCGCGCCGCCGGCCCGCGCCCGGCACCCGCCGCGATAAAGGCCTGTCGCGCCTGACGATTTCCTTGGCGGTCGGAGCCCGATGCGCCGCTCGGGCGTTCACCCGCCCGACACCAGAGGAGATTTCAGCATGGCCACCACCGCCCCCACCCGCCGCAAGACCCGGACGACCGCCAAGGCCGCCGACACCGGCTTCAGCACCGTGGCCGTCGCGGGCGCGGCTGCCGCCGGGCTGTTCGTGGGCTTCGCCGCGAATTTCGTGCGCAAGGCGATCGTCCAGGCGCCGACCGCGTTGGCGGGCGACTGGGCCGAGGCGCTGGCCGCCGAGCATAAGGCGACGCTCGCCCTGTTCGACAGGATCGAGGAGACCGGCGAGGCGCAGACCTCCAGGCGATCCTTCCTGCTGATGCAGTTGAAGCATGCGCTGGCCAAGCATGCGCTGGAGGAGGAGAATGCGATCTACGCGGCGCTGCGCGACAATGGCCAGACCGAGGAAGCCGACAAGCTCAACGGCGACCACGGCTATGTGAAGCAATATCTCTACGACCTGACGGTGATGGCCAAGGACAGCCCCGCCTGGATCGCCAAGGTCGCCGAATTCCGCCGCCGGCTGGAAACCCACATGCAGGAAGAGGAGCGCGACATCTTCCCGGCTCTGCGCCACTCGCTGAGCGACGAGCAGAACCACGAATTGTTCGTGGCGATGAACAAGGAAGGTTTGAAGATCGCGTAGGCCTTAAGTTCCTCCCCGAGCTTGCTCGGGGAGGAGTTTCGATTACCTCGGCACCGCCCTGAACAGCCGGCCCTGGCCGTCGGTGCCGCCATCCTCCAGCACCAGCAGCGATCCGTCCGCCGCCTGCACCACGTCGCGCACGCGCATTCCCATGTCGAACCGCTCGGCTTCCTTCGCGCGGCCCATGTCGTCGATCGTCACGCGGACGATCGATTTGGAGGAGAGGCCGCTGATGAGCGCGCTGCCCTTCCAGCCGGGGAAGAGCGTGCCGGTGTAGAAAGTCAGGCTGCCCGGCGAGATCACCGGGTTCCACCACAGTCGCGGCGCCGCGAATTCGGGGCGGGTGGGGTGATCGGGGATCGGCTTGCCGCTGTAATGGTCTCCGTTGGACACGATCGGCCAGCCGTAATTGCGGCCCGGCTCGATCAGGTTGAGTTCGTCGCCGCCGAGCGGCCCCATCTCCAGCTCCCACAGCGCGCCGTTGGGCGCGAAGGCCATGCCGAGCGGGTTGCGGTGGCCGACGGTGATCGCGGTGGCGGGCACGTCGGCCTTGGCCGCCGGATTGCCCGGCCACGGCTTGCCGTCGAGCGTGAGGTGGAGAACCTTGCCCAGCGCCTGCGCGGGATCCTGCGCGGGGATGAAGCGCTGCCGCTCGCCGGCCGAGAGATAGAGGCTGCGGCCGTCCTTCGGGAAGGCGATGCGCGAGCCGAAATGGCCGCCCTTGCCGGGCGATCCGCCGCGGAAGATCACGGTGACGCCCTCCAGCGCGGCGGGCGTGAGCTTCGCGCGGGCGAGCGCGAGCTGGCTACCGCCTTCGGCGGGCTCGGAGAAAGTGAAATAGATCAGGCCCGACTTGGCGAAGCCCGGCGCCAGCGCCACGTCGAGCAGCCCGCCCTGGCCGACCGCCTCCACTTTGGGCACGCCCGCCAGCGGCGCCGACAGCTGCCCGCGCGCCGAGATCAGCCGCATCGCACCGTCCTTCTCGGTGGCGAGCATCCGCCCGTCCGGCAGCGGCACGACCGCGAAGGGATTGGTGAGCTGGGCGATCTGGGTCAGCGCGAAGGTGGGAGCCTTGGCGGGCGTGCCGCCCTTGGCGCTCATGGCGCTGGGCTCCGGGCCGCTGTTCTGCCCCTGCGCGGAGCAGACGCCGCCGATCGACAGAGCGGCGGACAAGGTGAGGATCAGGGTCGGCGCGCGCATCAGTCTTGGCTCCGGGGGAAGGGGGGTGCTTTCGCCTCGCTCAACGAGGGGCGGGGATCAAGGCTCCATTGCGAAAGATGGCCCGCTTAGCTAAGTGATGACCAAGGAGTTCAGCCCATGACGACCGTGACCGTCCACGAGGCCAAGACCCATCTGTCCCGCCTGATCGCCGAGGTCGAGGCCGGCGGCGAGGTGGTGATCGCGCGCGGCAAGGAGCCGGTGGTGAAGCTGGTGGCGGTGAAGCCGAAGCGGACGCCGCAATTCGGCGCGCTCAAGGGCAAGATCGGCTGGAGCGAATCCTTCTGGGATCCGCTGCCCGAGGACGAATTGCGTCTCTGGAATGGCGAAGGCGATTGAGGCTGCTGCTCGATACCCATGCGCTGATCTGGTGGGTGCGCGGGGATGAACGGATGCGAGTGCGGGACGAGATCATGGACCCGGCCAACGACAAGCTCGTCAGCGCCGTGTCGGCCGTCGAGATCGCGACGAAGGTTCGGCTGGGCAAGCTGCCCGAGGCCGAGGATCTGGCTCGCCATTTCGAGGCCGTCGTCGATTTCCAGGGTTTCGATCGCATGGCGTTGACGACGGCGCAGGGGCTGCTGGCGGGCAACATGCCCGGCACGCACAAGGATCCGTTCGATCGTATGCTGGCGGCGCAGGCGCTGAGCGAGAATCTGGTGCTCGTATCCAACGACGAAGCGTTCGATCAATTCGGTGTGCGGCGCCTCTGGTAAGCGGCTTGCCGACTCCCGCGAAGGCGCCTATATCGCCCTTCGTCTTCTCGACATCGGTAATTCCACCGAGGTCGGCTCCCCCGGAGCCGGCGCGCGAAGGCGCATGGTTTTTTACCGGAGTGGCTTTTGACCGATATCGCGCACCTGACGAAGCTGATCGAACCCGAGGCGCAGGCGCTCGGGCTCTCGCTGGTCCGCGTGCAGATGAACGGCGGCAAGAGCGACCCAACCTTGCAGGTGATGGCCGAGCGGCCCGACACCCGCCAGCTCGACCTGACCGATTGCGAGGCGCTGTCGCGCCGCCTGTCCGATCTGTTCGATACGGTCGATCCGATCGAGGAAGCCTATCGGCTGGAGGTCTCCTCCCCCGGCATCGATCGCCCGCTGACCCGTCTGGCCGATTTCGCCGACTGGGCGGGCTTCGCGGCGCGGATCAAGCTGGTCGAGCGGCTCGACGGGCGCAAGCAGTTCGATGCCGTGCTGCAAGGGCTGGATGGCGAGACCATCCTGCTCGACGGGGGCAAGGGCGGCCAGTTCGCCATCCCCTACACCAACATTCAGTCGGCCAAGCTGGTCTTGACCGACAAGCTCATCAAGGCGACCGCGCCGCTTTCGGTTGAAGGCGCGGACCGGATCTCAACGGAAGGATAATCGCACGATGGCCACCGCCATTTCCGCCAACAAGGCCGAGCTGCTCGCCATCGCCGACGCCGTCGCGCGCGAGAAGCTGATCGATCGCGAGATCGTGATCGAGGCGATGGAGGACGCCATCCAGCGCGCCGCCCGCGCCCGCTATGGCGCGGAGAACGACATTCGCGCCAAGATCGACACCAAGCAGGGCGACCTGCGCCTGTGGCGCGTCGTCGAGGTGGTCGAGGACGTCGAGGATTATTTCAAGCAGGTCTCCGTGGTGGACGCGGAGAAGTTGCAGAAGGGCGCCGCCGTCGGCGACTTCATCGTCGATCCGCTGCCCAATTTCGAGTTCGGCCGCATTGCCGCGCAGGCCGCCAAGCAGGTGATCTTCCAGAAGGTCCGCGATGCCGAGCGCGAGCGCCAGCATGAGGAATTCAAGGATCGCGCCGGCGAGATCATCACCGGCGTCGTCAAGCGGGTCGAGTTCGGCCATGTCGTGGTCGATCTGGGCCGCGCCGAGGGCGTCATCCGCCGCGACGCGCAGATCCCGCGCGAAGTCGTCCGCGTCGGCGATCGCATCCGCTCGCTGATCCTGCGCGTGGTTCGCGAAAATCGCGGCCCGCAGATCTTCCTGAGCCGCGCCCACCCCGATTTCATGAAGAAGCTGTTCGCGCAGGAAGTGCCGGAAATCTATGACGGCGTCATCACGATCATGGCTGCCGCGCGCGATCCGGGCAGCCGCGCCAAGATCGGCGTCATCAGCCGCGATTCCAGCATCGATCCGGTCGGCGCGTGCGTCGGCATGAAGGGCAGCCGCGTGCAGGCCGTCGTGCAGGAGATGCAGGGCGAGAAGATCGACATCATCCCCTGGTCGCCCGACACCGCGACCTTCGTGGTCAACGCGCTCCAGCCCGCCAACGTCGCCCGCGTGGTGATCGACGAGGAGGAGAACCGCATCGAGGTGGTCGTGCCCGACGATCAGCTGAGCCTCGCGATCGGCCGTCGCGGCCAGAACGTGCGCCTCGCCAGCCAGCTGACCGGCCATGCGATCGACATCCTGACCGAAGCCGACGCCAGCGAGAAGCGCCAGAAGGAATTCGTGCAGAACAGCGAGCTGTTCCAGGGCGAGCTGGACGTGGACGAGACGCTGTCGCAGCTGCTCGTCGCCGAGGGCTTTTCCAGCCTCGAGGAAGTGGCCTACGTCGAGATCGACGAGATCGCCGCGATCGAGGGCCTCGACGAGGAGATCGCGCAGGAGCTTCAGAGCCGCGCGCAGGAAGCGCTCGACCGCCGCGAGCAGGCCAACCGCGAGGAGCGCCAGGCGCTCGGCGTGGAGGATGCGCTGGTCGAACTGCCGTATCTGACCGAGGCGATGCTGGTCACGCTCGGCAAGGCCGGGATCAAGACGCTCGACGATCTGGGCGATCTGGCGACCGACGAGCTGGTCGAGAAGAAGCGTGCCGAACCGCGCCGCCGCAAGGAGGGCGCGCCCGCCCCCAAGGAGGACAAGGGCGGCGTGCTCGCCACCTACGGCCTGTCGATGGAGCAGGGCAACGAGATCATCATGGCCGCCCGCCAGGCCGCCGGCTGGTTCGGTGACGAGCCGGAAGCGGCGCCCGCCGCAGCCACCGACGCGGAGAGCGAGGCCTGATGCCCTTCGTCGACATCCGCCTGGCCGGTTCGGCGACGCGCGCGCAGAAGGCGGCACTCGTCGCCGACATCACGCGCGCGCTCGGCGAGCATCTCGGCAAGCCGGCGGCGGCTGTGCAGATCAACATCACCGAGCTGAGCCTCGAGAATTACGGGGCCGGCGGTCAGTTGATCGCCGACCGCGCGCCCGCGCCCGCGTCTCCTGTTCAGGAGGTCGCGTCCGCGGATGACAAACGATGAGCATCCCAACGGCCTGACCGCGGACGCGCCTACCCCCCATCGTGGCGGGGTGAAGGGGACGCACGTCCCCGAGCGCAAGTGCATCCTCACCGGCGAGCGGGCTCCGCGCGCCGGGCTGATCCGTCTCGCGATCGGCCCGGACGGGCAGGTGCATCCCGACATCCGCGCCAAGGCCCCCGGCCGGGGCGCGTGGATCGGCGTGGATCGCGCCACGCTGGACACCGCCATCGCCAAGGGCAAGCTGAAGGGCGCGCTGGCCCGCGCCTTCAAGGGCGCCGTCGCGGTGCCCGCCGATCTCGCCACCCGGATCGGCGAGGCGCTGGAGCGCGCCGCGCTCGACCGGATGGGGCTGGAGGCGCGCGGCGGCACGCTCATCACCGGCACCGACAAGATCACCGATGCCGCGCGCAAGGGGCAGGTGGCGCTGCTGCTGCACGCCGCCGATGCCGCGCCGGACGGCAATCGCAAGCTGGATCAGGCGCTGCGAGTCGGCCGCGACGAGGAAGGATCGGGCGCCAGGGGGCTTATAATCCCGGTGCCGCGCGCCATATTGTCGATGGCGCTGGGGCGTGAAAACGTGGTACACATCGCCGTCATCGCCCCGGCAGCCGCCGCACGGGTTTCGGACGCGCTCGACCGCTGGCGCCGATATATCGGATGGGACGACGAGCCTTGATGCGCCGCGAGTGACCGCAGGCGCGCCAAGGCGTGTGAGTAAAGAGATCGAAGGGTTCGAAGGGTTCAGATGAGCGATAACGACAAGCCGAAACTGGGGATGCGCGCGCCGCTGGGCGTCCGGCGGACCGTGGAGACGGGCAAGGTGAAGCAGAGCTTCAGCCATGGCCGCTCGAACACGGTGATCGTCGAGACGAAGAAGGCCCGCGTGCTGCGCCGCCCCGGCGATCCGGCGCCGGTGGCCGAGCCCGAAGTGCAGGCCGCCGGCGAAGCCGCGGTGATCGAGGCGCCGCGCCCGGCGGCGCCCGAGGCCGCGCCCGCGCCGATCGTCGCCGCGCCCGCCCCGGCCCCCGCGCCGACGCCGGCCCCCGCGCCTGCCCCGCGCCCGGCGCCGCCGGTCCAGTCGCGCCCGATGACTCCGCTGGAGCGCCGCGAGCAGCAGGAGCGCCTGCTGCGCGAGGCCGACGAGGCGCGCATGACCGCGCTGGAGGAAGCGCGTCGTCGCGACGACCGGCTGAAGGCCGAGGCGATCGAGGAAGCCAAGCGCCGCGCCGAGGACAAGAGCCGCGCCGAGGAAGCCGCCGCCAACGCGCCGGCCCCGGTGGCCGAGCCCGTCGCCGAGGCGTCCGCGCCGGTGGCCGAGCCTGTCGCCGAAGCCGCGCCCGCCCCGGCCGCCGCCGATGCGGCGGCGACCGAGAGCGGTCGCCCGGCGATTCCCGCGCCGCGCCGCTTCACGCCCGTCACCCCGGCCAAGCGCCCCGAGCCGGCCAAGCCGTCGCGCGACCGCAAGGGCGTCGACGATCGCCGCCAGTCGGGCAAGCTGACCGTCACCCGCGCGCTCGACGACGACAGCGGCGCCCGCGCCCGCAGCCTCGCCGCGCTGAAGCGCGCCCGCGAGAAGGACAAGCGCGCCCACCAGTCGGGCCAGGTGTCCGCCAAGCAGGTGCGCGACGTGAACGTGCCGGAGACGATCACCGTCGCCGAACTCGCCAACCGCATGGCCGAGCGTGGCGCCGATCTGGTGAAGGCGCTGTTCAAGATGGGCATGCCCGTCACCGTCAACCAGACGATCGACCAGGATACGGCCGAGCTGCTCGTCACCGAATTCGGCCACAATCTGAAGCGCGTGTCCGAAAGCGACGTCGATCTCATCACCGAGTCGGATGTCGATGCGCCGGAGACGCTCAAGTCGCGTCCCCCGGTCGTCACGATCATGGGCCATGTCGATCACGGCAAGACCAGCCTGCTCGATGCCCTGCGCGGCACCGATGTGGTGAAGGGCGAGGCCGGCGGCATCACCCAGCATATCGGCGCCTATCAGGTGACCGTGAAGTCGGGCACGAAGATCACCTTCCTCGATACGCCGGGCCACGAGGCGTTCAGCCAGATGCGCGCGCGCGGCGCCGACGTGACCGACATCGTCGTGATCGTGGTCGCCGGCGACGACGGCATCCGCCCGCAGACCATCGAGGCGATCGCCCACACCAAGGCGGCCGGCAAGCCGATGATCGTGGCCATCAACAAGATGGACAAGCCGGGCAGCAACCCGCAGCGCGTCCGCGAGGCGCTCCTCCAGCATGACGTGCAGGTGGAGAGCATGGGCGGCGAAACCCAGGAGGTCGAGGTTTCGGCGCTCAAGGGCACCGGGCTGGACGAGCTGATCGAGAAGATCGAGCTTCAGGCCGAGCTGATGGAGCTGACCGCCAACCCCGATCGCCCCGCCGAGGGCGTGGTGGTCGAGGCGCAGCTGGACAAGGGCCGTGGCCCCGTCGCGACGGTGCTGGTGCGCCGTGGCACGCTCAAGACCGGCGACATCTTCGTCGTCGGCGCCGAGAGCGGCAAGGTGCGCGCGATCATCGACGACAAGGGCAAGACGGTGAAGACCGCCGGCCCGTCCACCCCGGTCGAGGTGCTCGGCATCTCCGGCGTGCCCCATTCGGCCGACCAGCTGTCGGTCGTCGAGAATGAGGCGCGTGCCCGCGAGATCGCGGAATATCGGGCTGGCGTGATCCAGCAGAAGCGGACGACCAACGCGCCCGCCAATCTGGAAACGATGTTCTCGGCGCTGCGCGAGAAGCAGGCGCAGCAGTTCCCGGTGGTCATCAAGGCCGATGCGCAAGGCTCGGTCGAGGCGATCGTGGGCTCGCTCAACAAGATTTCGACCGACGATATCCAGGTGCGCATCCTGCACTCGGGCGTCGGCGGCATCACCGAGAGCGACGTGTCGCTGGCGGCGGCGTCACGCGCGCCGATCATCGGCTTCAACGTCCGCGCCAACGCCAAGGCCCGCGAGATCGCCCAGCGCGATGGCGTGGCGCTGAAATATTACGACGTCATCTACGATCTGATCGACGAGATCCGGTCGGGCATGGCCGGCCAGCTTGGGCCCGAATATTTCGAGACGGTCGTCGGCCGCGCCGAGGTCCGCGAAGTCTTCTCCGCCGGCAAGCACGGCAAGGCGGCGGGCCTGCTCGTCACCGAGGGCTTCATCCGCAAGGCGCTGCGCGCCCGCCTCACGCGCGACGACGTCATCATCTACAACGGCTCGATCGCGTCGCTCCGCCGCTTCAAGGACGATGTCGCCGAGGTCCGCGCGGGTCTCGAATGCGGTATCACGCTGGAGAATTCGGTGGACGTGAAGGCCGGCGACTTCCTCGAGACGTTCGAGGTCGAGGAGCGCGCGCGGACGCTGTGATGACCGGGCGGCTGGCGCTGTATGCGCCGGCCGCTTATCCCTTCCGGCGGCGCGCAACCTGCGCGTCGCAAGGAGGTGATTTATATAGATATTGAAATCGTGTTGGCTCTGGTTCTCGGCGTGGCCACCCTTGTGGTCGCTATACTCAGCCTGGTGGTGAAGATCATCGAGTTGAGCCGCCGATAGTCCGGTGCGGGGTCCGGCGCTGGAACGCCGGACCCCAATAGCCCGGTCTCCAAAAAGGTTGAGCCCGGACGCTGGAACGCCCGGGCTCAAGGAGGTGATATAGATATGTCACCGTATTGGCCTAACTCATATACGCCCGAAAGCCCGGACCTTCAACATGCGACGTAACGAAACCTCCGAAGGCAAGTCGGTCCGCCTGCTGCGCGTGGGCGAACAGGTGCGCCATGCCCTGTCCGATATCCTGATGCGCGGCGACGTGCATGACGCGACCTTGTCCGCCACGATGATCTCGATCACCGAAGTGCGCATGTCGCCGGATCTGAAACACGCCATGGCTTTTGTGAAGCCGCTGTCGGCGGGGCGCGATGCCGAGGATGCGGTGATCCTGAAGGCGCTGCGCACCAACACCGCCTATCTCCAGTCCGAGGTCGCCAAGCGGGTGAACCTGAAATATGCGGCGAAGCTGAAGTTCCTGCTCGACGAGAGCTTCGACGAGGGCGGCAAGATCGACCAGCTGCTGCGCGATCCCAAGGTGGCGCGCGATCTGGCCGACGACAGCGGCGACCAGCCCGCGTGAGCCCCCGCGCGGCGGCGTTGCTGCCGCTGATGGCGCTCGCCACGGCCTGCACCGCGCCGCCCCGGACGATCGCGGTGCCCGATCCCATCCTCCAGACGGTGCTGGCCGACATGGGCGCGCGCTGCGTGGCGATCGATTTCGAGCCGCCGGATCGGCTGTCGCTGCGCCGCTTCATGCCCGGCATGGAATTTTCCGCGCAGGGCCGCGATCTGCCGGTCGCGCAGAATTACCGGATCGAGGCGGCGGCGACGGCGGCCATGTCGGGCGGCGAGCAGCCCGGCCTGCGCGGCGAGGCGCCCTGGCCCGACCGGATCGGTTGCGGCTATGCGATGCTGGGCACCGGCGATCAGGTCGGCCGCATCCGCCAGCCCGCCATCGCCGACGAGATCGCCTTCGTCGAGACGCGCGATGGCAGCGGCATCACCTGGTATGTGCTCGATGGCCAGTCGGGCACGTGGGACATCATCGCAAAGGCCAGCAACCATGCCATCTGAAACCCTCCTCACACCACCGCCCGCCGATGGCGAGTTGCGGATGGTGGCGCTCGCCGAGCATCACCGCGACGCCCTCGCCGCGATCTGCGCGGAGGATGCGGGCATCTGGGAGATGTATGCCATCGACTGGGGGGCCGCCGGCTTCGCGACGAACTTCGCCGCGATCCTCGCCAATCCGGCGCGGATTCCGTTCGTGGTGATGGAAGGGGACACGCTGGTCGGCATGTCGGCGTGGATCGATCTCAACCGCGATCGCCGCTCGGTCGAGATCGGCAACACCTATTTCCGGCCCGCCACGCGCGGCACCGGGGTCAACGGGCGGGTCAAGCGGATGATGCTGGCCGATGCCTTCGCCAAGGGGCATCAACCGCGTCACCTTCAGCGTGGACGTTCGCAACGCTCGCTCGCGCGCGGCGATGGCGAAGGTGGGCGGGCATCTCGACGGGATCATGCGGCAGGATCGCGTGACCTGGACCGGTCATGTCCGCGACAGCGCGATCTTCTCGATCCTGGCGGACGAATGGCGCTGAGCGTGTTGGACGGCTGGATCATCCTCGACAAGCCGCTCGGGCTGGGATCGACGCAGGGCGTGTCGGCGGTGAAGCGGGTCGCGCGCCAGTGCGGGCTGGGCAAGGTGAAGGTGGGCCACGGCGGCACGCTCGATCCGCTGGCGACCGGCGTGCTGCCGATCGCGCTGGGCGAGGCGACCAAGCTGACCGGGCGGATGCTCGACGCCGACAAGACCTACGACTTCACCATCGCCTTCGGCACGCAGACCGACACGCTCGATCTGGAAGGGGCCGTGATCGCGACGAGCGACGCGCGGCCGACGATGGCGGACGTCGCGGCGGTGCTGGCGCGCTTCACCGGGCCGATCGCGCAGGTGCCACCAGCCTATTCGGCGCTGAAGGTGGATGGCGCGCGCGCATATGATCTGGCGCGAGCGGGCGAAGAGGTGGTGCTGGCCAGCCGCAACGTGACGGTTCACTCTCTTACCATCCTCCCCGGCACGGGGAGGGGGACCGCCGCCGAAGGCGGTGGTGGAGGGGGCTCGCCACCAGCGCAGCGCTTCGGGGATAGCCCCCTCCACCAGCCTGCGGCTGGTCCCCCTCCCCGTGCCGGGGAGGAGCTGGCGGCCATCACCCTTTCCGCCACGGTCTCGAAGGGCACCTATATCCGCAGCCTCGCGCGCGATATCGCGCTGGCGCTCGGCACGGTCGGCCATGTCAGCATGTTGCGGCGGACCAGGGCGGGGCCGTTCACGCTGGATCAGGCGATTTCGCTGGACAATCTGAACCAAGCCGCTACTGCCCGCGCGCTTGAAGATGTGACCTTGCCCATGACGGCGGGGCTGGACGGTATCCCGGCTCTCTCCGTTTCCCGCGATCAGGCAGGCGCGCTCCGACAGGGGCGTATCTTACGCGGGATGCCTGCGACACCGGGCCTCAACCTCGCCGTGGAAGACGATCTTCCCGTGGCGCTGGTGGAGGCCATCGACGGAGAAATCCGGGTGGTGCGGGGCTTCAACCTGATGCCGAAGGAAACGATATCATGACGATCACCGCTGTACGCCGCCAGGAAGTCATCGCCGACAACGCCCGCGCCGAAGGCGACACCGGCTCCCCGGAAGTGCAGATCGCGATCCTCACCGAGCGAATCGTCAACCTGACCGAGCATTTCAAGACCCACGCGAAGGACAATCACTCGCGCCGCGGCCTGCTCCTGATGGTCAACAAGCGCCGTAGCCTGCTCGCCTACCTTCAGAAGAAGGACCGGGCCCGCTACACCGCCCTCATCGCGAAGCTCGGCCTTCGCAAGTGACGCAAGGGGCGCCCCCAAAGGGCGCCCCTTTTGTCATCCCGAACATGTTTCGGGATCCATCTCTCCGCTGGATGACGGCCGGGAGATGATCGCCGCCCACTTCTCCGGCGCTTTGCCTGTGGAGAGGTGGATGCTGAAACACATTCAGCATGACGATGGATTACAAGACGGGGACCACCGGCAATTCGGCCGAAGTCTCAAGGGGCAAATGTCCCGCACCGCCGCGAGCCGGTAGCTCGCACGCTGTCCCGGCAGGCATAGGGCCGCCGGAGAAGGAAAACCAATGTTCGACATCAAGAAGAGCGAGATCCAGGTCGGTGGCAAGACCATCACCTTGGAAACGGGCCGCGTCGCCCGCCAGGCCGATGGCGCCGTCCTCGCCACCATGGGCGAGACGGTGGTGCTGTGCGCCGTGACCGCCGCCAAGAGCGTGAAGGAAGGGCAGGATTTCTTCCCGCTCACCGTCCACTATCAGGAAAAATATTCGGCGGCCGGCCGTATCCCCGGCGGCTTCTTCAAGCGTGAGCGCGGCGCGACCGAAAAGGAGACGCTGACCAGCCGTCTCATCGATCGCCCGATCCGCCCGCTGTTCCCGGAAGGGTTCTACAACGAGATCCTGTGCATCGCGCAGGTGCTGTCCTACGACGGCGAGAACGAGCCCGACATTCTGGCGATGATCGCCGCATCGGCCGCGCTCACCATCTCGGGCGTGCCGTTCATGGGCCCGATCGGCGCCGCGCGCGTCGGTTATATCGATGGCCAGTATATCCTGAACCCGACCAACGATCAGGTGAAGGAAGGCGACCTCGACCTCGTCGTCGCCGCCACGCATGACGCGGTGATGATGGTCGAATCCGAAGCCAAGGAGCTTTCGGAAGAGGTGATGCTGGGCGCCGTCGTGTTCGCGCACGATGCGTCGAAGAAGATCGTCGAGGGCATCATCAACCTCGCCGAGAAGGCCGCCAAGGATCCGTGGGAACTGCCGGTTCTCGACGAGGGCGACCTTAAGAAGCAGGTCAAGGACCTGATCGGCAAGGGCATCGCCGCCGCCTACAAGATCACCGCCAAGGCTGACCGCGTCGCCGCCATCGCCGCCGCCAAGGCGCCGATGAAGGAAGCCTTCGCCGACGCCGATCCGGCGACCCGCCTGAAGGCCGCCAAGCTCGGCAAGAAGGTCGAGGCGGAGATCGTCCGCACCGCCATCCTGAAGGAAGGCCGCCGCATCGACGGCCGCGACACGAAGACCGTTCGCCCGATCGAGGCGATGGTCCACTTCCTGCCGCGTACCCACGGTTCGGCGCTGTTCACGCGCGGCGAGACGCAGGCGATCTGTACCACGACGCTGGGCACCCGCGACGCCGAGCAGATGATCGACGGCCTGACGGGCCTGACCTACGAAAACTTCATGCTGCACTACAACTTCCCGCCCTATTCGGTCGGTGAAGTGGGTCGCTTCGGCGCCCCCGGTCGTCGGGAAGTCGGCCACGGCAAGCTCGCCTGGCGCGCGCTGCATCCGGTGCTGCCGACCAAGGAGGAATTCCCCTACACGATCCGCGTCCTCAGCGACATCACGGAGAGCAACGGCTCCTCGTCGATGGCGACGGTGTGCGGCGGTTCGCTGTCGATGATGGATGCCGGCGTGCCGCTGAAGCGCCCGGTTTCGGGCATCGCGATGGGCCTGATCCTCGAAGGCACCGACTTCGCCGTCCTCTCGGACATCCTGGGCGACGAGGATCACCTCGGCGACATGGACTTCAAGGTGGCCGGCACGTCGGAAGGCATCACCAGCCTGCAGATGGACATCAAGATCGCCGGCATCACCGAGGAGATCATGAAGGTCGCGCTGGCGCAGGCCAAGGACGGTCGCGCCCACATCCTGGGCGAGATGGCCAAGGCGCTGGATCACACCCGCACCGAGCTGTCGGCCCACGCGCCGCGCATCGAGACGATCACGATCGACAAGTCGAAGATCCGCGAAGTGATCGGCACGGGCGGCAAGGTGATCCGCGAGATCGTCGCCACCACCGGCGCCAAGGTCGACATCGACGACGAGGGCGTCATCAAGGTGTCGTCGTCCGATCAGTCGCAGATCGAAGCCGCGATCAAGTGGATCAAGGGCCTCGTCGAGGAAGCCGAGGTCGGCAAGATCTATGACGGCAAGGTCGTCAACCTCGTCGATTTCGGCGCGTTCGTGAACTTCATGGGCGGCAAGGACGGTCTCGTCCACGTCTCGGAGATCAAGAACGAGCGGGTCGAGAAGGTGTCGGACGCGCTGTCCGAGGGCCAGGAAGTCAAGGTCAAGGTGCTCGAGATCGATCCGCGCGGCAAGGTTCGCCTGTCGATGCGCGTCGTCGATCAGGAGACCGGCGCCGAGCTGGAGGACACCCGCCCGGCCCGTGAGCCGCGCGCCGATCGCGGCCCGCGCCGCGACGGTGGCGGCGGCGATCGCGATCGCGGCCCGCGCCGTGACGGCGAGCGTGGCCCCCGCCGTGAAGGCGGCGAGCGCGGCCCGCGCCGCGACGGCGAGCGCGGCCCCCGCCGCGACCGTTCGGACGACAACGGCCCGGCGCCCGACTTCGCGCCGGCCTTCCTGAAGCGCGACGACGACTGATCGTCCGCCGACAGGTTGAATGAAAGAAGGGGGTCGCGGCGACGCGGCCCCCTTTTTCGTGCCCGATATATGACACGTCGCCCCGGCGAAGGCCGGGGCCTCGTCAGGCTTGGGGCGACGGCAGTGGCAGCCTCCTGAGGCCCCGGCCTGCGCCGGGGTGACGGTTGGCCTTGGGGAACCTCTCCCCACCCCGACGCGCTCTCCCCGTCAGGAGGGAGGAGACGCATCATGGCCCTCGACGACAGCCTGACCCCCGCGAGCCAGCTCGCCGCGACCAACCCGATCCGCCAGCCGCACGAAAGCGACACCTACCGCGCCGCCCGCACCGCGCTGCTCGCCGAGGAGATCGAGTTGCGCCGCCATATCGAGCGGGTCGCGGCGCAGCGGCGCCAGCTGCCCACCGGCCCCGAGGTGCGCGGCGACTATCGTTTCGAAGGGAAAGCGGGCGAGACCGATTTCGCCGGCCTGTTCGGGACCAAGGACACGCTGGTCCTCTATTCCTTCATGTTCGGCGCCGCGCGCGAAAAGCCCTGCCCGATGTGTACCACCCTGCTCGACAGCTGGGACGGGGAGGTGGGGCCGATCACCGATCAGGTGGCGCTGGCCGTCGTCGCCCGCTCGCCCTACGCGCGCCTCGCGGCTTATGCCAAGGAGCGCGGCTGGCGCGGGCTGCCGCTCTACGCTGACCTCACCGATGCGTTCAGCCGGGATTATCACGCCATCATGCCCGACGGCGACGACACGGCGGCGTTCAGCGTCTTCACCCGCCGCGACGGCACGATCCGCCTGTTCTGGTCGGCCGAAATGGGCTTCGAGACCGCCGATCCCGGTCAGGATCCCCGCGACGCGCCTGACCTGATGCCGATCTGGACGATCCTCGACGCGACGCCGGAAGGCCGCAAGCCGGACTGGTATCCCACCCTGGCGATGCGGGTGTGATCTTTCTCTCGACCCTCCCCCGCCAGACGAGGTGCCGCGATAAGACGGGCCTCCGGCCTTCGCCGGGGGTCGATGACTGGGGATCAGTCGCGGACCTGCGGGGGCTTGCCCACGCGGGTGATGTTCGAGGCCTTGGTGCCATCCTCGTTATACGCCTCGCCCTCGCTGCGCGGGTCGGCGGCGCCCTGCCAGTGGCCGTCCTTCCACTCGACGGCGTTGGCTTTCAGCCCCAGCGGGGCGACGGCGAGTTTTTCGCCGAGCGCGTTGAGGGCGGGGACCATGGCTTCCAGCGCGGTGCCCTTTTCGACCACGCCCGTGGCGCCCGGCGCGTAGAGCAGGGGCAGAGCGATGGCGTCCTGCGCGGACAGGTTCCAGTCCAGCACGCCGACCAGAGCCTTGGCGATCTGGGCGATGATGGTCGAGCCGCCGGCCGCGCCGAGGGCGATGCGGATCCTGCCGTCCGGGCCGTAGACGATGGTGGGCGCCATCGAGCTGCGCGGGCGCTTGCCGCCTTCGACCCGGTTGGCGACGAGATAGCCGTCCGCTTCCGGCACGATGTCGAAATCGGTCAGCTCGTTGTTGAGGAAGATACCGTTGAGCGTCAGCCCCGAGCCGAAGATGCTCTCGATCGTGGAGGTTATGGTTACGACGTCGCCCTGCCGGTCGACCGCGACCATGTGGCTGGTGCCCTGTTCGTCGCGCGGCGGGACGGGCTGTTTCGGCGGGGCGCCGGGGGGGGCGCCGGCGGCGATCGTCGCCATGCTGCGATCGGGCGCGATCAGCGCGGAGCGGGCGGCGAGATAGGCCGGATCGGTCAGGCCGGCGACGGGCACCGAAACCTTGTCCGGATCACCGAGATAGGCGTTACGATCGGCATAGGCCAGGCGCGAGCTTTCGGCGAAGAGGTGCCAGGCGGTCGGGCTGTCCTTGCCGAGCGCGGCCATGTCGAAGCGTTCGAGTTGCTTCAGGATCTGGAGGACGGCGACGCCGCCCGAAGAGGGTGGGCCCATGCCGCAGACCTTGTAGGCGCGGTAGGTGCCGCAGACCGGCGCGAACTGCTGGGCAGTGTAGGCGGAGAGATCGCGCACCGTCATCTTCGACGGGTTGCGCGGAGAATCGTTGACGGTGGCGACCAGCTTCGCGGCGGTCTTGCCGCGATAGAATTCGGCCGGGCCCTTTTTGGCGATACGGGCGAAGAAGGCCGCCTGGTCGGGGTTCTTGAGGATCGTGCCGACAGGCTTTGGCTTGCCGTCGGCTCCAAGCAGGTAGCTTTTGCCCCACGCGTCGACATGGCTGCTGTAGTTGCTCATCATCCCGAACATGCGCGGGGTGATGGCGAAGCCGTCGGTCGCGAGGCGGATGGCGGGCTGGAACAGGCGTGCCCACGGCAGGCGGCCGTGCGCCTTATGCGCCAGCGCCATCATCGCGAGATTGCCCGGCACCCCCACGCTGCGCCCGCCGGGGATGGCGTCGCGGATCGACAGCGGCTTGCCGTCGGCCCCGTAGAACCAGCGGATGTCGGCGGCGGCGGGCGCCTTCTCGCGGCCGTTATAGGTGTCGAGCTTGCCGGTCGCGCCATCGCTGTGAAGGAGGAAGCCGCCGCCGCCGATGCCCGAATTGTGCGGCTCGACCACGTTCAAGGCGAGCATCATCGCGATCGCCGCGTCGGTCGCGCTGCCGCCCGCGCGGAGGATCTCCGCGCCGGCGGCGGCGGCGCGCGGGTCGGCGGCGGAGGTCATGCCCGGTTGGCCGGTCGTCGGCGCCTTGGCCGGCGCTGCCAGCGGAAGGAAAAGAAGGGCGGCAGCGGCGAGGGGGCGGATCGACATGGGCGAACGATAGGGGCGAATGGTGCGGTGCGGCAATGTCTAACTATGCCGCGCGGTAGCCCCGCATCAGCAGCTCGAGCGCCTGATCCAGCTGGGTGTCCAGTTCGGCTTTGGGCAGGCGGCGCATCATGAGACCGCTGGCCATGCGGATCGCGATCGCGACATCCTTGGCCGTCAGGTCGGCGCGGACCTCGCCACGGGCGCGGGCGCGGGCGACGATCGGCTCCAGCATGCCCTCAAGCCGGTCACCCAGCGCGCGGAAGGCGGCCATATCCTCGTCGGACAGGCTGATCTCGGTCGCGAGCCGACCGAACAGCGCCGCCGCCTCGCGCCCGCCGCGCACGGCGGCCGAGATGGCCGCGGCGACGGACAGGTCCGGATCGAGCCGTTCGGCCATCCGGTCGATCTCCCGCGCGAAGATCGCGAGGGTGAGCGCCATCCGGTCCTTGAAGTTGCGGTAGAGCGTGCCGCGCCCCACGCCGGCGCGATCGGCGATCTCCTCCAGCGGCACGGCGAAGCCGCGTTCGGTGAAGCAGGCGATGGCCGCCCCGATCAGGGCTTCGCGGCGTTCGAGGGCGTCGCGGCGCATGATGTCGATCGTCCCCCTAAAAAGCACAAGCGGTGCGATTGCGCCTTGCAACCGGACATATCGTCCGGTTATCGAAAGGGCAAGCGGACATGATGTCCGCCTGAGCTTTCAGGACGATTCGATGAGCGACGAGCCCGAGGCTCCGGCCGACGAGACGGCACCGGCGGAGGATGCGGCGCCGGCCAAGCGTAAGCTGAGCGGGCGGGCCAAGGCGATACTGCTGGGGCTGGTGGTGGTGGCGCTGGTCGTCGGGATCGTCTGGTTCGCGCGCTATCAGGCGCACGGGAAGTTTCTGGAGGAGACCAACGACGCGCGCATCCGCGCCGATGCGGTGACGGTCTCGCCGCGCACCGGCGGCTATGTCGCCGAGGTGCTGGTGGCGGACAATCAGGACGTGAGGGCGGGCCAGCCGCTCGTGCGGATCGACCCGCGTACCTATCGCGCGCAGGCGGCGCAGGCCGACGCGCAGATCGCGGTGGCCGAGGCGCAGGCGGACAGCGCGCGGGCGCAGATCCGCGAACAGCAGGCGACGATCGAGCAGACCCGCGCGCAGTTGGCGGCGGCGCGGAGCAAGGCGGCCTATGACGCGGCCGAAGTGGCGCGCTACACGCCGCTGGTGGCATCGGGCGCGGAGACGCAGCAGCAGCTCGCCCAGCTGCGCCAGTCCGCCGCGCAATCGGCCGACGAGGTGCGCGCGCAGGCGGCGGCGCTGGAGATGCAGGAGCGGCGCATCGCCTCCTATCAGGCGCAGGTGCGGCAGGGCGAGGCGCAGGGCCGCGCGGCGGTGGCGCAGCGCGCGGCGGCCGACGTGGATGTCGGCGCGACCCTGATCCGCGCGGCGATGGCGGGCCGGGTCGGCGACAAGACGGTGACGGTGGGCCAATATGCCCAGCCGGGCACGCGGTTGATGAGCGTGGTGCCGCTCGACAAAATCTATGTGATCGCCAATTTCAAGGAGACGCAGCTTGCCCTGATGCGGGTCGGCCAGCCGGCGACGATCCGGGTGGATGCGCTCGACGGCACCGAATTGCCGGGCCGGGTGGCGAGCCTGTCGCCGGGCACGGGGGCGCAATTCTCGCTGCTGCCGCCGGAGAATGCGACGGGCAATTTCACCAAGATCGTACAGCGCGTGCCGGTGCGGATCGCGATCGAGGCGAGCCCGGCGGCGCGGCGGCTGCTGGTGCCGGGCCTGTCGGTGACGGTCACGGTCGATACGATCTCGGCCAAAGGCGATCTCGATCGCATCCGCGACGAGCAGGCCCGGCTGCGCGAGCGGGCGCGCTAGGCGATGGCGAGCGCCGCGCTTGCCGCGAAAGCCGCGCCCCCAAGGACCGGCGAGAAGGCCGATCTCGGCGCGTGGCTGGCGGTGGCGGCGGGCACGATCGGTGCCTTCATGGCGACGCTCGACATCTCCATAGTCAATTCCGCGCTGCCGACGATCGAGGGGGAGATCGGCGCGAGCGGGACCGAGGGGACGTGGGTCGCGACATCCTATCTGGTGGCGGAGATCGTCATCATCCCGATGGCGGCCTGGCTGGAACGGGTGCTGGGGCTGCGCACCTTCCTGCTGGTCGCGGCCGGGCTGTTCACCGCCTTCTCGGTGCTGTGCGGCATCTCCACCACCCTGCCGATGATGATCGTCGGGCGGGTGGGGCAGGGCTTCACCGGCGGGGCGATGATCCCGACGGCGCAGGCGATCATCGCCCAGCGCCTGCCGCCCTCGCAGCAACCGATCGGCATTTCCCTGTTCGGCATGACCGCCATTCTCGGGCCGGTGCTGGGGCCGCTGATCGGCGGCTGGCTGACCGAGAATATCAGCTGGCATTACGCCTTCTTCCTCAACCTGCCGATCTGCGCCCTGCTCATCACCTTGCTGCTGGTCGGCCTGCCCCATCAGCCGCTGAAGCTGCATCTGGTGCGCGAGGCGGACTGGCTGGGGATCGCCGGGCTGGTGCTGGGGCTGGGCGGGCTGACCGTGCTGCTGGAGGATGGCCAGCGCGAGCAATGGTTCGCCTCCGAGCTGATCCGGTACATGGCGCTGATCTCGGCGACGGGCTTCGCGCTGCTGGCGGCGGGGCAGATGACGGCGAAGCGGCCGATCGTAAAGCTCGCCCTGCTGCGCAACCGCCAGTTCGGATCGGTGTCGCTGATGGGGCTGGTGCTGGGGGCGGTGCTGTACGGCACCTCCTATGCGATCCCGCAATTCCTGTCGGCGATCGCGGATTACAATTCGCTCCAGTCGGGCAAGGTGGTGCTGCTGGCGGGTATCCCCAGCATCGTGATGCTCGCCTTCGTGCCCTTCCTGCTGAAGAAGGTGGACGTGCGGATCGCGGTGGCGGCGGGGCTCTGCATCATGGCGCTGTCGGCCTTTTTCGACGCCAATCTCACGATCGGATCGGACGGCGGGGATTTCACCCTGTCGCAGCTGATGCGCGGGGTGGGGCAAATATTGGGGATGCTGTTCCTCAGCCAGTCGGTGGTGCGATCGGTTCCGGTGAGCGACGCGGGCGACGCCGCCGGGCTGTTCAGCGCGGTGCGCAATCTGGGCGGCAGCTTCGCGCTGGCGGGCATCTCGATCCTTCAGGATCAGCGGACGTGGTTCCACTCGCGCCGGCTGGAGGAAACGCTCAACGCCAATTCGCCGATGGTGCAGGATTATGTCGCCAATACCGCGCGGTCGTTCGGCGGCGAGGCGACGGCGCTCCGGCTGCTCTCCCAACAGATACAGGCGCAATCCTTGGTCATGACCTACAATGACATCTTCTGGGTGATGGGCATGGGCACGCTGATCGTGCTGCCGCTCGTCCTGTTCCTGCGCCCGCTGCCCAAGCGCGCGCCGCCGGTGGCGGTGCATTGATGCGCACGATCGCTCCCCTCCTGGCGCTCGGCCTGCTCGGCGGCTGCACCGTCGGCCCGGATTACAAGGGGCCGCCGGCAACCGCCTCCGACGCGGTGGCGCGGGGCCAGTTCGTGCGCGCGGCCGATCCGGCGCTGCGCACCGGGCCGGGGCTGGCGCGCTGGTGGGAAGGGCTGGACGATCCGACCCTGACGGCGCTGGTGGACGACGCGCTGGCGCACAGCCCGTCGATCGACGAGGCGCAGGCCCGCATCCGCGAGGCGCGCGCGCAGCTCACCCAGCAGCGCGCGGCGCAACTGCCGAGCGTCAGCGCCAACGCCACCTATCTGCGCGCCCAGCTGCCCGGCACCGGGATCGGTGCGAACAGCGACGCGGCGACGGGCGAGGGCGGCGGGACCAGCAGCACGCTCGAATTCTACAATGTCGGATTGAACGCCTCGTGGGAGCTGGACCTGTTCGGCGGCGCGCGGCGCGGGGTGGAACAGGCGCGCCGCACGATCGAGGCGCGTTTCGCCGATCTGGCCGACGCGCAGGTGAGCCTCTCGGCGCAGGTGGCGCAGGCCTATGTCGGGTTGCGCGACGTGCAGGCGCGCATCGCGCTCAACACGGCGTCGGTGGGGTTGCAGCGCGAGCAGCTGGCGCTCAGCCGGCGGCGGCAGGCGGGGGGCACGGCTTCGGCGCTGGATATCGAACGGTTGCAGACGCAGCTGGAGACGAGCGAGGCGCAGACCATCCCGCTCGGCGCCCAGCGCGACGAATATCTCAACCAGCTGGCGGTGCTGACCGGGCGGACGCCGGGGGTGCTGGACGCGACTTTGGCCACGCCCGCGTCGGTGCCCTTGCCCCCGGCCGAGGTGCCGATCGGCAATCCGGCGGCGCTGATCGCCAACCGGCCCGACGTGCGCGCGGCCGAGCGCACCCTGGCCGCCGGCACCGCCGCGATCGGCGTCAGCCGCGCGAAGGAGCTGCCGGGCATCCAGTTTCTCGGCATTCTGGGGCTGGGCGGCAGCAAGCCGGGCGACATCTTCGATCTGGGCAATCTCACCACGATCGCCGCGCCGATGCTGAGCTGGTCCTTCCTCGATTTCGGCAAGGCGCGTGCGGCGACGCGGGCGGCGACGGCGCAGCGCGACCAGGCCGAGGCGAAATATCGGCAGGCGGTGCTGGAGGCGTTGCAGGATGCCGAGACCCAGCTGTCGCGCTTCGGCAGCTATCGCCAGCAGCTGGCCAGCAACCTGCGCGCGGAGGCATCGGCGCGGCGCGCGGCGGCGCTCAACGCGCAGCGGGTCCGCGCCGGGACGAGCGCCACCATCGACCAGCTCGATATCGAGCGGCAGGGCCTGTCGGCCTCGATCGCGGTGGCGCAGAGCCGGGCGCAGCTGACCAACAGCTTCATCGCGGTGCAGAAGGCGTTGGGGCTGGGGTGGATGCCGGAGCCCGATGGTTCAGCCGGGAAATAGCCGGATGTATGGATTCAAATCCGTTCGTCCCGAGCGAAGTCGAGGGGCGTACTCCCCGCGCAGGCGTCTCGACTGCGCTCGACACGAACGGTTTCTGAATAAGCCGAAACCCTGAACCGGCTCAGGCGCCGGGCACGTCCAGCAATTTGCCCGAATAGATCACCGGGCCGGTCGGCTGGCCGGTGGGCGATCCGCCGATCGGTTCGACCGAGATGGCGAACAGGGTTTCGGTGGCCGGGTCGATGGCGATGCCCTTCAGCGCGGTCTGGCCGCCGGGGGGCATCACGGTCATCGGCTTGGGCTTGGCGCCGGGCGCGATCAGCCAGAGCTGGAGGCTGTGGCCGGGGCGATCGGACAGGCTGATCGGGATGACGCGCAGCGCCTTGCCGGCCGGATCGTAGGTGACCATCAGCGCGGGTGCCGCGCCATCGGCGGTCAGCGCGGCGACGGCGCCCGGCCCCGCCTTCGCGGCGGGCGGCGGGGGTTGGTTGAGCCCGTTGAGCGCGACGCCGCTCGCGACGACGGCGACCAGCGCGGCGGCGATCGTGGCGACGCGCCAGCGCGTGACGCCGTTGTCGTTGGCGGGGGCCACGCCGCCGGTGGCGCGATCGATGCGCGGCCAGAGGGTGGCGGGCGGCGCGACGGGATCGCACGCCAGGTCGATAGGCGCGAGGCGCAGCTGCCACTGGCGCACGGCCTCCACCGCCGCCGGATCGGCCATCAGCCGCCGGGCGAAGGCGCGGCGCTCGGCGACGTCGAGCGTGCCGAGGACATATTCGCCGGCGGTGAGATCGATGTCGGGGTCGTCAGCCATCGAGGCACGCTTTCAGCGCGGCGAGGCCGCGCCGCAACAGCGACTTGATCGTGCCGACCGGCTTGCCGCTGCGCTCGGCCAGATCCTCGCGGCTGTCGCCATGGATATAGGCGGCGAGGATCAGCGCGCGGTTGGCGGGATCGAGCCGGTCGAGGCAGATGTTGAGGGTGGCGAGCGATTCGCTGGAGGCTCCGCCCATCGCGACGCTCAGCATTTCGGGATCCGTGTCGCTGCGCCGGTCGCTGCCGCGCGAGATGCCGCGTCGCCGCAGATCGATCGCGAGGTTGCGCGCGACCGCCGCGAGCCAGGTGAGCGGCGCGCCGCGCGAGGCGTCGTAGGCGCCGGCACCGCGCCAGATTCGGACAAAGAGGTCCTGCATCGCATCGTCGGTCTCACTGCGGTCGATCAGGATACGTAGCAACACTCCGTAAAGTTTTGGTGAGGTGCGACGATACAGCGCGGCGAATGCGGCGCGGTCCTGCTCGGCGACCGCCGCCAGCAGCATTTCTATCGGCTGGTCGTCGAACGGATCGTGCATCGGGCGGCAAGATTAGGCGAAGTGACGGAGAAAGCGAGCGGAATTGCGAGGGGTGGTCAGGAATTCCCCTCCCGCACGCGGGAGGGGGAAGGCGAGGGTCAGCCCTTGTGGGTGGCGCGCCACGCTTTGACGGCGTCCATCGACTTGGAGACATGGCCGGCGGGATCGAGCGCCGAATATTGGAAGATGATCTTGCCGTCCGGCGCGATCACGAAGGAGGTGCGGTTGGATTTGGCGACCACCGGCAGTTTCACGTCATAGGCGTCGATCAGCTCGGGCTTGGCCGAGGCGACCGCGAATTTGTTGCGGCATTCGGTGACCGAAAATTCGTTGAGCTTTTCGATCGGGTCGGCCGAGACGCCGATGACGGTGGCGCCCAGCTTGGTGAAATCGTCGGTCGCCTCGGCGAAGTCGTGCGCCTCGATCGTGCAGCCCTTGGTGAAGGCGGCGGGGTAGAAATAGAGGACGACCGGACCCTTCTTGAGCGCCTTCTTCAGATTGAAGGCGAAAGGCTTGCCGGCGAGCGTCGCCTGCGTGGTGAAATCGGGCGCCTTGCTGCCGACCGGAAGCGCGGCGGCGAGCGGGGCCGCCGCCAGAAGGGCCAGAGCGGCGAAGAGGGGGCGGGCCATAGGTGATTCTCCTGGGGATCGGATCGATTCGGGGCGGACCATCCACCGCCCGAAGGCGAAAGGCGAGTCCGCCGGGGCGGATACGTTCGGCGGACCCGATCGGATGCAGCCCATGCCGCGTTCATTCTGTCACGAATCGCTGTCATGATCGCAAGATCGCGGCCCGCCGCCGCCGCGCGGGACGCCGGGGGCCTCGCCCGAATGGCCGATTTCCGCCAATCGTTACGTGCCGTTCATTTTCGCTGCGACTTGTAAGAAAAGTGTCGCCGACCGCCGGTAGCCGGACCCCGAAGGGCGCATCGCAAATCTCGCGCCCCACCATTTCACGATCCAAGGGGGTTCCGATGAAGTCCATGCGCACGTTCCTGTTGCTCGGCTGCGCCGCCGTGTCGCTTGCCGGCTGCGGAGCCGACGACGTGGCCTCGCCCGGCGAAGGCACCATCGTCACGCCGACGCCCACGCCCACTCCGACGCCTACCCCGACGCCGACGCCCACCCCGACCCCCACGCCGACCACGGGCCCGGCGGCCAGCTGCCCGACCGGCACGATCGATCGCGGCACGATCACCAACGCGACGAGCAGCACGATCTGGCGCAACTGCGAAATCTCCGGCCGCATCTCGGCCGATTACACGGTGCAGAAGCTGCCCGGCACGATCTACTCGCTGGCCGGCCCGGTGAACGTCGGCACCGACGTGGGCGGCACGACCACCCCGGTCGCGGGCGGCCAGGCCGTCACGCTCACCATCCAGGCGGGCGTCGTGCTGTTCGCCAGCTCGGGTAACGACTATCTCGTCGTCAACCGCGGCTCGCGCCTGAACGCCATCGGCACCGCCGCGTCGCCGATCATCTTCACCGCGCGCGACAATGTTCTCGGCACCGCGACCGACAGCAGTCAAGGCCTGTGGGGCGGCATCATCCTGCTCGGCCGCGCGCCGATCTCGGATTGCAACACCAGCGTCCCCGGCGGTTCGGCGACCTGTCAGAATGTGATCGAGGGCACGACCGGCTCGCTCTACGGCGGCAACGTGCCGACCGACAATTCGGGCACGATGCAGTACGTCCAGATCCGCTATTCGGGCTTCCAGATCGCGGCCGGCAACGAGCTTCAGGCGCTTACCACGGGCGGCGTCGGCTCCGGCACGACGCTCGATCACATCCAGAGCCACAACAGCTCGGATGACGGCGTCGAATTCTTCGGCGGCCGCCACAATTTCAAATATTACGTCGCCACCGGCACCGACGATGACGTGCTCGATACCGACCTCGGCTATCGCGGCACGATCCAGTTCGTGCTGGCGATCCAGCGCGACGCCACCAACGGCGACTCGATGATCGAGGCGGACTCGAACGGCAACGAGGATGCGCTGCCCCGCCAGTACACCCGCGTGTCCAACGCCACCTTCATCCAGCGTTCGACGACGCAGGGCCTGAACGTGATGCTGCTGCGCGGCGGCACGGATTATGCGCTGCTCAACTCGGTCGTCACCGGCCCGGCCGGCACCGCCTGCCTCGACATCGACGAGACCGGCGGCACCGGCACCCGCGCCGCCGACGCCACCCTCCAGGATCTCGGCGCGCCGGTGTTCCGTTCGGTGGTGATGAGCTGCGCCACGCCGTTCCGCGACGACGGCAACGTCTCGCTCGCGACGCTGACGACGATCTTCGGTTCGGGCACGAACAACAACAATTCGGCCTTCACCCCGACGCTCACCAACGTCTTCGTCAACGGTGCGAACGAAACGGCGGTCACCGCCACCGACCCGACGACGTTCAACGCCGACACCTACGGCCCGGCCAACACCGCCGCGCCGAACCAGCTGACGTCGGTCGCCTACATCGGCGCGGTGCGGAACGCTTCCGACACCTGGTACGCGCCGTGGGCGTGCAGCTCGGCCTACGCCAATCTCGGCACGGCGCTCTGCACCGCCATCCCGACCAACTGATGCCTGCCGCCGCCGGGGCCGATCGCGTGAACACACGCGGCGCCCCGGCGGCTTTTTATACGTTTCCAGGGGGACGAACACGATGACAACCGCCGCGACCGCATGGCGACTGGCCCTGCTGGGCTGCACCACGCTGGCGACCTCGCCGCTGATGGCGCAGACCGCCGCCCCGCCGGCGACCGCCGGCCGCCCCGGCGGATCGGTCCAGCCCGCGACCCCGCCGCAGACCCGGCCCGAACAGCTCCCCGAAGCCGAAGCGCCCGTCGATATCTCGACCGCCGGCGCCGGTGGATCGGATGGCGGCGAAATCATCGTGCGTGGCCGCTACATCCCGCAGCCGGTGCGCGCGACCCCGCAGGTCATCAGCGTGCTCTCCACCGCCGACATCGCCCGCGCGGGTGACGGCGACATCGCCTCGGCGCTCGGCCGCGTGACGGGCCTCACCGTGGCCGGCAACGGCTTCGTCTATGTCCGCGGTCTCGGCGATCGCTACTCGCTGGCGCTGCTGAACGGCCTGCCGCTGCCCTCGCCCGAGCCGCTCAAGCGCACCGTCCCGCTCGATCTGTTCCCGACCAGCGTGATCGCCAGCGCGGTCGTGCAGAAGAGCTTCTCGGCCAATTATCCGGGCGAGTTCGGCGGCGGCGTCATCAACCTCACCACCCCCTCGGTGCCGAAGGAAGCCTATCTCACGATCGGCGGCGGCGTGACGTGGGACAGCGAGACGACCAGCAAGCTGGGCTACACCTACTACGGCAGCAACACCGACTGGCTGGGCTATGACGGCGGCACCCGCAAGACGCCGGGCGCGCTGAAGGACGCCTTCCTGTCGACCCGCGCCCTGACGCCGGGCAATTACACCAACGCGCAGCTCCAGGGCTTCGCCGCCAGCCTGTCGAACGCCAGCACCACGCTCCTCCAGCGCAATTTCAACATCCCGGCCAATTTCTCCGGCGACCTGAGCTTCGGCGCTTCGAAGGAAGTGGGCGACATCAACCTGGGCGTGTTCGGCGCGGCGGGCCTCAGCAATTCGTGGCGCACGCGCGATATCCGCCAGCAGGTGTCGAACGATCCGCAGCTCGCCTCGCTCCAGCGTGACCAGCAGACCGTCATCACCGACAACCGCATCGTCGCCAACGGCCTGCTCGGCTTCGGCGCGGAATTCGGTCCGCACAAGATCCGCCTGACCAACCTCTACATCCACGATACGGTCAAGCAGGGCCGTCTGTCGGCGGGCTACAACGCCAACGTCGGCGGCGCGGACCCGATCGCCAACCCCGATTTCTACGGCACCCCGCCGATCCTGACGCAGAACACCAACTGGTTCGAGCGCCAGCTGTTCGTGACGCAGGCGGTGGGCGAATATAAGTTCGGCGATCTCTCGCTGAACCTGCGCGGCAGCTATGCCAACACCAAGCGCAAGGCGCCCTACGAGCGGACCTTCGGCTACACCTACAGCACCGCCGCCCGGGATTATGTGAACTCGGTGTCGAACGTGGCCGGCCAGTCGGCGCAGATCGCCTTTTCCGACCTGAACGAGAACAGCTACGCCGGCGCCGGCGACTTCGGCTACAAGCTGCCGACCGCGCTCGAATGGCGCATCAGCGGCGGTTACAGCTACAACCGCAATTCGCGCACCTCCTATCGCTACGTGTTCGATTATGTCTCGGGCAGTGGCGCGTTGCCGCTCAACGCCTCGCAGCAGCGGCCCGACTTCCTGGTCTCGGATTACAATATCTACACCTATAATATCCGCCTGATCGACGCGTCGGGCAGCCAGGGCACCGCCGCCTACGACGCGGGCCTCACGGTCCACGCCGGCTACGGCCAGATCGAGGGCGAGCTGGCCAAGGGCCTGCGCATCGCCGCCGGTGTCCGCTACGAAGACGGCAAGCAGTCGGTCCAGCCGCAGGGCGCGGGCTTCGCCGCCACGCTCATCAAGGCCGATTACTGGCTGCCGGGCGCCACCATCACCTGGAATTTCGCCGACGACATGCAGTTCCGCCTGTCGGCCTCCAAGACGATCGCCCGCCCGCAGTTCCGCGAGCTGGCCTATCAGATCTACCAGGATTACGAATCCGATCGCGCCTTCACCGGCAACCCGTTCCTGACGGACAGCAAGCTGTGGAACGCCGACGCGCGCTATGAATATTTCATGGGCCGCGACCAGATCATCGCGGCGGCCGCCTTCTTCAAGCGGCTCGACAATCCGATCGAGCAGGTGGCGTTCCTGGCGGGCGGCGGCGCGCTGCGCACGGGCTTCGCCAACGCGCCGAAGGCCGACCTGTACGGCGGCGAGATCGAGGCGACGCATTATTTCGACCTGAGCGGCATGGGTGGCGACCTGCTCGCCGCGCGCAAGCTGCGCGTGTCGGCCAATTACACCTACACGCAATCCAAGCTGAAGGTGGCGAGCGGCAATGTCGTCGGCCCCGACCTCACGGTGGTGGCGGCCTCCGCCCTGTTCCGCGACGGCGCCCCGCTGACGGGCCAGTCCGACCATATCGCCAACGCGCAGATCGGCATCGAATCGAGCGATCACCTGTCGCAGCAGACGATCCTGCTCAACTACGCCAGCCCGCGGGTGAGCAACCGCGGCCCGATCCAGGGCACCGGCCGCCAGCCGGACATTTTCGAGAAGCCGGGTTTCACCCTCGATTTCGTGGCGCGCGAGGAGATCAACCTCTTCACGCCGATCGAGATCAAGTTCGAGGCACGCAACCTGACCGGCCGCAAGGTGGTGGAATATCAGAAGACCGACACGACCCGGATCTTCGTCAACCGCTACCAGCTCGGCCGCACCTTCTCGCTCTCGGCCAGCGTGAAGTTCTGAGCCTAGGATAAGCCAGGGGGAAGGCGGTAGGCCGAGGGGCCCGCCGCCTTTCTTATTGGGGTTCGTCCTGTCGGCGCGGGCTGGCCTCCCCGGGCGGCTGGGTCGCCGTGTGCTGTCGAGGGAGGCCCGGACTGCGCTGAGGCGAGTATGGTATCGGGCGATCGTTGCGCGCGGGAGCCTTCTGTCGATCATAATGAAAAACCCCGGCCACCGCCTTGCGCGATGACCGGGGCTCCGCCCGAAGGCGCCGGCGGGTCGCCCCGCCGGCCGGATCAGATGTGGATCGGCTTGCCGCGCACCGCCATCGCCGCTTCCTTGGTGGCTTCGGCATGGGTCGGGTGGGCGTGGCAGGTGTAGGCGATGTCCTCGCTCGTCGCGCCGAACTCCATCGCCTGCGCCGCCTGCGCGATCATCGTGCCGGCCACGCTGGCGATCATCCACACGCCCAGCACCTTGTCGGTCTCGGCATCGGCGATCACCTTCACGAAGCCCTCGGGCTCGTGGTTGGTCTTGGCGCGGCTGTTGGCGAGCATCGGGAACTTGCCGACCTTGATCGCGCCCTTCTCCTTCGCCTGCTCCTCGGTGAGCCCCACGCCCGCGATCTCGGGCATGGTGTAGACCACGCTCGGGATCACATCATGGTTCACGATGCCGGTCAGGCCCGCGATATTCTCCGCGACCGCAATGCCCTCGTCCTCGGCCTTGTGCGCCAGCATGGGCCCAGGGACCACGTCGCCGATCGCCCAGATGCCGGGCACCGACGTGCCGAAATCATGGTCGATCTCGATCTGGCCGCGCGCGTTGACGCTGATGCCCGCCTTGTCGAGACCCAACCCGTCGGTGTTGGGCTTGCGGCCGATCGACACCAGCACGGCATCCGCCTCGATCGTCTCGGCCGCGCCACCGGCGGCGGGCTCCACGGTGAGCGTCGCCTTGGCACCCTCCACCGACACGCCGGTCACCTTGGTCGAGAGCTTGAGTTCAAGCCCCTGCTTCTTGAAGATCTTGTTCGATTCCTTGCGGACCTCGCCGTCCATGCCGGGCAGGATCTGGTCGAGATATTCGACGACGGTGACCTTCGCGCCGAGCCGCTTCCACACCGAACCCAGCTCCAGCCCGATCACGCCGCCACCGATCACGACCATGTGGCCAGGCACCTTGGCGATCTCCAGCGCGCCGGTCGAATCGACCACCACGCCGCCGGCATTGTCCACCGCGACGCCGGGCAGCGGCGTCACCGACGAACCCGTGGCGATGATGATGTTCTTGGCGCGATAGCTCTTACCGCTCACCTCGACCGTATCGGCCGACGTGAAGCTGGCGAGGCCCTTCAGCCACTCGATCTTGTTCTTCTTGAACAGATATTCGATGCCGCCGGTCAGGCCCTTCACGGCCTCCTTGCGCTGGCCGTGCATGGTATCGAGGTCGAGTTCGACCGTCGCCTTGATGCCCAGCTTCGCGAGCTTGCCGGACGCGGCCTCCTCATACAGTTCGGAGGCGTGCAGCATCGCCTTGGAGGGGATGCAGCCGACGTTGAGGCAGGTGCCACCCAGGGTCGCGCGGCTCTCGGCGCACGCCGTCTTCAACCCCAATTGCGCCGCGCGGATCGCCGCGACATAGCCGCCGGGGCCGGCACCGATCACCAGAACGTCGAAATCATAGTCAGCCATCACCAGCCTCTTTCGTGCTCCGGCGAAGGCCGGAGCGTTGGATAGCGGGTGCATCGCCCGCCGCCAGAACCCCGGCCTTTGCCGGGGCACATGCTCACATCAGTGCGTCGTAGAGATCGACCCAGTCCGGGTTGCTCTCCTCGATCAGCCTCAATTTCCACGCCCGTTGCCACTTCTTCATCCGATATTCGCAGGCTCTCGCGTCCTGCAAATCCTCGAAACGCTCGTGCCAGACGAGAAGCGTGCAACCCTTGGCCTTCGAATGACCTTCGACGATCCCGCTGCGGTGCTGCCACGCCCGCTGCGCCAGATTGCTCGTGACGCCCAGATAGGTCTGCCCGCGCCGATGATTGGCCATCAGGTAGACCCATCCGGGCTTCACCGATCCCGCTCCCCATGCTCCGGCGAGGGCCGGAGCGTTACAGGTTGCGCGGGAACGTCGATATCGATCCTTCACCTCCAGCGCTCCGGCCTTCGCAGGAGCACATCACCGAAAACTTACAGATCGATCAGCAGCCGCGTCGGATCCTCGATCGCATTCTTCAGCGCGACCAGGAAGGTCACCGCTTCGCGGCCGTCGATCAGGCGGTGATCGTAGCTGAGCGCCAGATACATCATCGGGCGGACGACGACCTGGCCCTTCACCACCACCGGGCGATCCTCGATGCGGTGGAGGCCCAGCACCGCCGACTGCGGCGGGTTGATGATCGGGGTCGACATCAGCGAGCCGAACACGCCGCCGTTGGAGATGGTGAAGGTGCCGCCCTTCATCTCGTCCATCTTCAGCGTGCCGTCCTTGGCGCGCTTGCCGAAGTCGCCGATCGTCTTCTCGATGCCCGCGACGGTCAGATCCTGCGCGTCGCGGATCACCGGCACGACCAGCCCGTTCGGCGCGGAGACCGCGACCGAGACGTCGACATAATCGTGGTAGACGATCTCGTCGCCCTCGATCTTGGCGTTGACCGACGGCACGTCGCGCGCGGCGAGGACGGCGGCCTTCACGAAGAAGCCCATGAAGCCCAGGCGCACGCCATGCTTCTTCTCGAACAGATCCTTATATTTGGCGCGCGCCTCGATCACGGCCGACATGTCCACGTCGTTGAACGTGGTGAGCATCGCGGCGGTGTTCTGCGCTTCCTTCAGGCGCTTGGCGACGGTCTGGCGCAGGCGCGTCATCCGCACCCGCTCCTCCTTGCGGCCACCCGACGCGGCCGGCGCGGCGGCGGCGGCCGGTGCCGGGGCGGCGGTGGGCGCCGACGCGGGCGCGCTCTTGGCTGTGCCGGCCTTGGCGGCGGCGAGCACGTCGTCCTTGGTCAGGCGCCCGTCCTTGCCGGTGCCCTTGATCTTGGACGGATCGAGCCCGGCCTCCAGCACCGCGCGGCGCACCGACGGCGACAGCGTCTGCTCCGAACCGCTCTCCTCGCCCGACGGCGCGTCGCCCGATGGCGCGGCGGCCGGCTCGGCGGGGGCCGCCTTCTCGGCCTTGGCCACCTCGGTCTTGTTCTCGGCCGCCGGCGTCGCCGATGCGGCGGCGGCGCCGCCCTCGGTGATGCGCGCGATCACCGCGCCCACGTTGACCGTATCGCCTTCGGCCGCGACCAGCTCGCCGATCACGCCGGCCACGGGCGAGGGAACCTCGACCGCGACCTTGTCGGTCTCCAGGCTGGCGATCGGTTCATCGGCCTTCACCTGCTCGCCGGGCTTCTTCAGCCACTGGCCCAGGGTCGCCTCGGTGATGGATTCGCCCAGCGTGGGCACCACAACATCGGTCGCCATCTCTTTACTTGCCCTTCGTAACCGTTTCGTGGCCGAGCGCCTCGGCCACCAGAGCCGCCTGCTGGGCGGCGTGATTTTTCGCGAGCCCCGTCGCGGTCGCGGCGGAAGCGCGGCGGCCCGCATAGACCGCCCGCATCGGTGCCTTTCCGGCCCTCTCCAGAACCTCTTCGATCAGCGGCTCGACGAAGAACCAGTAACCGTTGTTCTTCGGCTCTTCCTGCGCCCAGACGATCGTCTCGACGTTCGGCAGCGTCGCCAGAACCTCCTCCAGCACGTCGCCGGGGAAGGGGTAGAGCTGCTCAACCCGCAGGATCATCGTGTCGGTGTCGCCGGCCTGATCGCGCGCCTCGGCCAGGTCGTAATAGACCTTGCCCGAACACAGCACGAGCCGCTTCACCGCCGCGCCTTCGGGCGCCTTCGGATCGAAAAGGACGCGGTGGAAGCGCGAACCCTCGGCCAGATCCTCCAGGCTCGACACCGCCGCCTTGTGCCGCAGCAGCGACTTGGGCGTCATGATGATGAGCGGCTTGCGGAACTTGCGCAGCATCTGGCGGCGCAGGATGTGGTAATAATTGGCCGGGGTCGTGCAGTTGGCGACCTGGATATTGTCCTCCGCGCATAGCTGGAGGAACCGCTCCGGGCGCGCCGAGCTATGCTCGGGGCCCTGGCCCTCATAGCCATGGGGCAGCAGCATCACGAGGCCGTTGACCCTGAGCCACTTCGCCTCGCCGCTCGCGATGAACTGGTCGATCATCACCTGCGCGCCGTTCACGAAATCGCCGAACTGCGCTTCCCACAGCACCAGCGTGTTCGGCGCGGCCGACGCATAGCCATATTCGAAGCCCAGCACGCCGAACTCGCTCAGCGGGGAATCCAGCACCTGGAAGCGCCGGTCCATCGCCGAGAGCGGGATATATTTGTGGCCGTCCTTCTGGTCGACCCACACCGCATGGCGCTGGCTGAACGTGCCGCGACCCGAATCCTGGCCCGACAGGCGCACGGCATAGCCGTCCTGCAACAGCGTGCCGTAGGCGAGCGCCTCGGCCGTGGCCCAGTCGAAGCCCTCGCCGCTCTCGAACATCGCCTTCTTGGCGTCGAGGATACGGTTGAGCGTGCGGTGGACGGTCAGGCCCTCCGGCACAGTCGTCAGCTGCTTGCCGAGCGCCTGGAGCCGCTCGACCTCGACACCCGACACCGCCGAGCGACGCTCGGTGATGGCCTCGCGCGGGGCGGCGAAGCCGGTCCACTCGCCCTCGAACCAGTCGGCCTTGTTGACCTTGTAATGCTTGGCCGCCTCGAACTCGCCTTCCAGCCGGGCGACGAAGGCGTCTTCCTGCGCCTTGGTCCAGTCGGCGTCGATCACGCCCTCCTCGACCAGCCGCTTGGTGTAGAGCGACGACACCGGCGGATGCGTCTTGATCGCATCATACATCTGCGGCTGGGTGAAGCCCGGCTCGTCGCCCTCGTTGTGACCGAAGCGGCGATAGCACCACATGTCGATCACGACGTCGCGCTTGAACTTCTGGCGGAAATCGACCGCCACCTTGCAGGCGTAGGTCACCGCCTCGGGATCGTCGCCGTTCACGTGCAGGATCGGCGCCTGCACCATCTTGGCGATGTCCGAGCAATAAGGCGACGAGCGCGCGAACTGCGGGCTGGTGGTGAAGCCGACCTGGTTGTTGATGACGAAATGCAGCGTGCCGCCCGTCGAGTAACCGCGCAGGCCGGAGAAGCCGAAGCATTCCATGATGATGCCCTGGCCGGCGAAGGCCGCGTCGCCATGGACGAGGATCGGCAGCACGCGGGCGCGCTCGATATCGTCGATGCGGGTCTGCTTCGCGCGGCTCTTGCCCAGCACCACCGGGTCGACCGCTTCCAAATGCGACGGGTTCGGGCAGAGCGACAGGTGGACGCGCTTGCCGTCGAACTCCCGGTCGGTCGAGGTGCCGAGGTGATATTTCACGTCGCCGGAGCCACCCACGTCGTCGGGGTTGGCCGATCCGCCCGCGAATTCCGAGAACAGCGCGCGATAGGGCTTGGCCATCACGTTGGTCAGCACGTTCAGGCGGCCGCGATGGGCCATGCCGATGACCATTTCGGAAATGCCCGACTGGCCGCCGTACTTGATGATCGCCTCGAACGCGGGGATCATCGATTCGCCGCCGTCGAGGCCGAAGCGCTTGGTGCCGACATACTTGCGGGCGAGGAATTTCTCCCACTGCTCGCCTTCGACGACCTTGCCGAGAATGGCCTTCTTGCCCTCGGCGGTGAAGCTGATTTCCTTGTCCTTGCCCTCGAAGCGCTCCTGAAGGAAGCGACGCTCCTCCACGTCCTGGATATGCATATATTCCAGGCCGACATGGCCGCAGTAATTGGCGCGCAGGGTGCCGACGAGCTGGCGCAGCGTCGCGGTCTCGAAGCCCAGCTGGCCGCCGAGGTAGATCGGGCGGTCCATGTCGGCGTCGGTGAAGCCGTGGAAGCTCGGCTCCAGATCGGCCGGCTCCTCCAGCCGCGCCATGCCGAGCGGATCGAGATCGGCGAGCAGGTGGCCGCGCACGCGATAGGTGCGGATCAGCATCGTCGCGCGGATCGAATCCGACACGGCCGAGGCGATCGAGGCGGCGGATGCGGCCGGGTCGGCGGCGGGGGCGGCGGCAGGGGCGGGCTTGGCGCCCGGCTTGGCCGGCTTCGGCGCCGGCTCCATCTGGGTCGGGTCGAGGCCCGCGGTCAGCGCGTCGGTGTCGGTCAGCGGCCAGTTCTTGCGCGCCCAGCTCGGGCCCGAAACCGCGCTTTCCAGCCCGGAGAAATAGTCGCGCCAGTCCGCTTCCACGCTCTGCGGATCGTCGCGAAAGCGGCGGTACAGCGCCTCCGCGAAGGCCGGGCTCACGCCCTCCAACTCGTCGAAGCTGCTACCCTCGAAACCCATGATACTCGTCCTTGCCTATCGGGGAGCTAGACTATGCTCCCGCGCTGGGGTTCGTCCCGGCCACTAGGTCGGGACGAACCATGTCCCGATCAACCCTTCAGAAGCGCGCTGAGCGTGGTGCCCAGCTCCGACGGGCTCGCCGCCACGCGGATGCCGGCGGCTTCCATCGCCGCGATCTTGTCCTCGGCGCCGCCCTGGCCGCCCGACACGATCGCGCCGGCATGGCCCATGCGGCGGCCCGGAGGCGCGGTGCGGCCCGCGATGAAGCCGGCCATCGGCTTCTTGCGGCCGCGCTTGGCCTCGTCGCGCAGGAACTGCGCGGCTTCCTCTTCGGCCGAACCGCCGATCTCGCCGATCATGATGATCGACTGGGTCGCGTCGTCGGCCAGGAACAGTTCCAGCACGTCGATGAAGTTGGTGCCGTTGACGGGATCGCCGCCGATGCCGACGGCCGTGGTCTGGCCCAGGCCCTCGTTGGTCGTCTGGAACACCGCCTCATAGGTCAGCGTGCCCGAACGCGACACGACGCCGACCGAACCCTTGGAGAAGATCGAGCCCGGCATGATGCCGATCTTGCATTCGCCGGGCGTCAGCACGCCGGGGCAGTTCGGGCCGATCAGGCGCGACTTGCTGCCCGTCAGCGCGCGCTTCACGCGCACCATGTCGAGCACGGGAACGCCCTCGGTGATGCACACGATCAGCGGCACTTCGGCGTCGATCGCCTCCAGGATCGAATCGGCGGCGAAGGGCGGCGGCACGTACACGACGGAGGCCGTGGCACCGGTTACCTTGACCGCTTCGTGCACGGTGTCGAAGTTCGGCAGGCCCAGGTGCGTCGTGCCGCCCTTGCCCGGCGTCACGCCGCCCACCATCTGCGTGCCATAGGCCAGCGCCGCTTCGGTGTGGAAGCTGCCGGTCTTGCCGGTCATCCCCTGGGTGATGACCTTGGTGTTCGCGTTGACGAGGATGCTCATCCGTTTAGTCGCCCCTTGCTTGTCCGTGCGCCGCGATCGCGGCGCCGTGCGAATTGCTCAATAGCTCCAGATCGTCCCTTCGGGCGGCTTGCGGACCGTCCCGTCATAGACGACCCCGCCCACCTGCCGCTTCTGGATATTGCCGACGCAGACCACCTTGGCCGGAAGCATCCGGCTGGTTTCCATCGTCGTGAACGTCCAGTTGAAGTCGCCGCCGGCGCCGCCCGCCTTCCACTCGCCCGGATACGGATTGCCGTAGACGCCGTGGTCGGCCTCCTGAAGCTGGTTCTCCCAGCTATAGGCCTGCGGAAAGATGTCCTTGGCGCGGGCGAGGCACGCGATCTGCGCCTCGCGCTGGTCCTTGGTCGCGGCACCGTCGTCCTCGCCGCACCCGCCCAGCAACGCGAGGCAGGTCAGAGCGAGGATGGCGGGTGCCGCGCGTCGCATCAGGCGAGGCTGCCGTCGATGGCCTTGCAGGCCACCAGCAGTTCCTTGACCGAGTCGACCGAGACGGTGAGGTTGCCCTTGGCCTCGTCGGAGAGCTTGACCTCGATCACCTTCTCCGCGCCGCCCGCGCCGAACAGCACCGGCACGCCGACATACAGGTCGTCGATGCCATACTGGCCGGTCAGGTGCGCCGCCGCCGGCAGGATGCGCTTCTGGTCGTAGAGATAGGCCTCGGCCATCGAAATCGCGCTGGTCGCCGGCGCGTAGAAGGCAGAGCCGGTCTTGAGCAGCGCGACGATCTCGCCGCCGCCGCCGCGCGTGCGCTTCACGATCTCGTCGATCTTCTCCTTGGTGGAGAAGCCCATCTCGATCAGGTCGCTGACCGGGATGCCCGAGACGGTCGAATATTCGAGCACCGGCACCATCGTGTCGCCATGGCCGCCGAGGACGAAGGTGTTCACGTCCTTCACCGAGACCTGGAATTCGTCCGCCAGGAAATGGCTGAAGCGCGCCGAGTCGAGCACGCCGGCCATGCCGACGACCTTGTTGTGCGGGAGCCCCGAGAATTCGCGCAGTGCCCACACCATCGCGTCGAGCGGGTTGGTGATGCAGATCACGAAGGCGTCGGGCGCGTTGGCCTTGATGCCCTCGCCGACGGCCTTCATCACCTTCAGATTGATGCCGAGCAGATCGTCGCGGCTCATGCCCGGCTTGCGGGCGACGCCGGCGGTGACGATGATGACGTCCGCGCCCGCGATGTCGGCATAATCGTTGGTGCCGGTGATCTTCGCGTCGAAGCCCTCGACCGGGCCGCACTGGCTGAGATCGAGCGCCTTGCCCTGCGGCACGCCCTCGACCACGTCGAACAGCACGATGTCACCCAGGCCCTTCAGGGCCGCCAGGTGGGCGAGCGTTCCGCCGATATTGCCGGCACCGATAAGCGCGATCTTCTTGCGAGACATGCACACCCCTTAGACCAAGGTACGACTGGCCCGCACAGGTCGCACGGGCGAAGAGACGGGCGACCGCTTAGCCCCATGTCCCCCGAGGGGCAACCGCCTAACCGCGCTTTATGGCCGGGATTTTGGCCACATTATTGCGCGATCATTGCCGCCAGCTTCAATACCGTGTTGCGATTGCGCGCCGTCACCATCGATCCGGCGGCCTTGTCGAGCAGCGCCGGGGTCAGCTTGCTGTCCGCCACCCCCGCGCCATAATCGATCCACAGCGCCTCGCCGGCCCGCGCGACCCGCTCGCCGTCCGCGCATTTCGCCTCGATCGCCGCCACCGCGCCCGCCGCGATCGGCCGCTTGGCGAGGCACAGGTGGAGCAGCTTCGGGCTCGCATTGGGAAAGGGGTCTTGCGCGGCATAGCCCGCCCATTGCTCCGCCGACCGCGCGACCGCCTCGACCGGAAAACCGAAGCGCGCCGCGATGACCGACTCGACCAGCGCCTCGGCCGCCGCCGTGTCGCCGTCCGACTCGAACAGGATGTTGCCGCTGGCGATATAGGTCCGCGCGTTCGCCGCCCCGGCCTCGCCCAGCGCGGCGCGCAATTCCGCCATCGGCACCTTGCGGTTGCCGCCGACATTCACGCCGCGCAGCAGCACGATCCAGCGCGTGGTCGCTTTCCCCATGGCGTTCACGTTGACGACTCGGGCGCCCGGCGGCAAGAGCGGCCATGGTCTCCTCGAAGCTCAAACGCCGTGGTGTGTTGTTCGTCCTGTCCTCCCCCTCCGGCGCCGGCAAATCGACGATCGCCCGTAAGCTCCTCGCCGCCGACGACCAGCTCAAACTGTCCGTCTCCGCCACCACCCGGCCGATGCGCCCCGGCGAGATCGACGGCGTCGATTATCATTTCGTCGATCTGCAACGCTTCAAGGACATGGTCGGCGACGGCGAGTTCCTCGAATGGGCGCACGTCTTCGATCACCGTTACGGCAGCCCGCGCCAGCCGATCTTCGACATGCTGGAGGACGGCTGCGACGTGCTGTTCGACATCGACTGGCAGGGCGCGCAGCAGCTCTTCCAGCAGGCCGGCGGCGATGTGGTGCGCGTGTTCATCCTGCCCCCCTCGATCGAGGAACTCGGCCGGCGCCTGCGCTCGCGCGGCACCGACAATCCCGAAGTCATCGCCTCCCGCATGGCCCGCGCGGCCAGCGAGATCAGCCACTGGGACGGCTATGATTACGTCCTCATCAACGACGATGTCGATCGCTGCTACGGCCAGGTCCTCCACATCCTGCAGGCCGAACGCCTGAAACGCAGCCGCCAGACCGGCCTGATCGGCTTCGCCCGCAAACTGGTGACGAACGCCCAGACGCCCTGGGAAACCGAATAAATCCTCCCCGGCACGGGGAGGTGGAAGCCTGAAAGGCCGACGGAGGGGGCTCACGCCGCAGCGCCCCACTCGTCTTTGCGAGCGCAGCGAAGCAATCCAGCCTCTCGGCCCAGCACCACCGCCGGACCTGATCGCCACGCTTCGCTCGCGATGACGAATTGTCTTGACAAATAGGAACATTTCGTAAACATACGTCATCGCTCGATTCCCACAGGCCATGGGAAGAGGGCAAGCATCCGGGGCGGGCAACCACCCCGGAACGACCGGCGCGAAGTCATCCGGTTCACACCGATGATGCATCGCGACCGGCTCGGGGGATTATACGCAGGCGGCCCAGCCAAACCGGCCAGTAACCCTCAGGGGCGAAAACCCAAGGGGCCACCGTCCACCGGGCCAATTCCAGCGCGGGCCTGCGGCGGCCCGCAAATGTGCTGTACCAAGTCCGCCCGGATGCCCGTGGCAGGACGCGCCGGTCGAAACGCTTCTTCCCGATTTCCGTCTGAATACCGCCAGCAAATCCTATTTCTGGTTCCTCCCCATGCGGAGCATGGGGAGGGGGACCGCCGGCGCAGCCGGTGGTGGAGGGGTCTGCGGAACGCGGATGGCGGGAAAACCCCTCCACCATCGCTTGCGCGATGGTCCCCTCCCCAAGCGAGCTTGGGGAGGAACTTGAACCACCCCCCTACCGCCCCTTCTCCTCGTTATAATCGATGCGGATCCGCACCCACGCCCCCACCAGCGGCTTGCCGCCCACGCGCGGCGGCAGCACGCGGAACTGCCACGCGGCCTGCAACAAAGATCGCGAGAAGCCCGATCCCGGCGGGGATTCGTCGAGCTGGACGCAATCCTCCACCCGATAATCCTTGACCGTCCGGCAGGCGATCAGGCCCCAGCCGGTGCGGGCGGCGCCATGCGGCTGGTAATAGGCCAGCTCGGCGTTGGTCGGCCGGCGATACCATTCGGCGTTGTAGAGCCGTTCGCCGCCCGGCCCCCGCCCGGCGCCGTCGTCATCGCCTTCGCCGGCCATGCCGCTGCCGTCGCTCTGCCCGCCGCCCGCGCCCTTCACCGGGCTGCGGTTGGGCATCTTCGAGATATCCGACGCGGCGAACATCTCGCGGCTGACGATGATCATGTTCATCGGCCCGGTCACGGCGGCCGGGGGCGGCGGGGGCGGGGTCTCGGCGGGCTGGGGCACCGGCTTCGGCACCGGGGCCTTGGGCGCCGCGCCGCCGCTCTCGCGCCTGGTCTTGTCGGGCCGGCGCGAGGGGGTGAGCACGTCGGGCAGCAGCTGCACCGTCGTCGGTGTGCTCTCCTTGCGCTGCGGGAAGATGGCGGGCGCCATTTCCAGCAACATGAACAGGATCAGCAGGTTGATGCCCACCGCCAGCGCGAAGGACGCGATCCTGCGGCGGAGCGCGGCGCCCTCGGGATACGACGAAAAGGGGGACCACGCCGAACCCATCGGGCCAGCGCCTACATCGCGCGCGGGGCCGCCGCAATCGGCTGGCATCCGCGATTCGCCGACTGTGTCCCCGCTGCCGCGCACGGCCAGTCTTGCGCGCGATCGGCGGATGGATAGGCTGGCGGAAGGGGATAGGGGAGGGCGGCATGAGCGGATGGCGGATCGCGGGACTGGCATTGGCCGCGCTGCTCACCTCCACCGCCCTGCCCGTGCCCGCCCAACCCGCGCCGGGCCAGCCCGCCCCGGATCAGCGCGCCATCGACGAGGCGATGCGGCGCGGCGTCACCATGTTCTGGTACGATCGCGCCGCCTGGGTCACCACCGACGATCTCGTCGCGAAGGTCTCGGCCGATCGCCTGCGCGACCTGGGTGGCTGGGTCGTCACCCCGCGCGACGACGGCGGCTACCATGTCGACTATATCGGCCAGGGCGAGGCCGCCGATCGCGTGATCTACGCCGCCGACGTGACCGGGCGGGATGTCCGCAATGCCATCGTCCACCCCAAGGGCACCGAGCCGCGCCTGACCGGCATGGCCGCCGCCATGGCTTTGGCCCTCGTCACCGCGCGCGGCGAGATGGCGCGCCACGCCGATTGGCGCCCCTGCACGCCGGCGATGTTCAACACGATCGTCCTGCCGCCGGGGCGGGATGGCACCACATCGGTCTATTTCCTGAGCGCGCAGACCGACACCGGCCGATATCCGTTCGGCGGCCATTACAAGGTGGACGTCGCCGCCGACGGCCGGATCGTCGGCGCGCGGGGCTTCACGAACAGCTGCATCACGCTCGCCAAGGGCGGCAAGCCGGCAGCCCTCGTCGTCACGCACCTGCTCGATCCGCAGCCGACCGAGGTGCATGTCTTTCAGCAGTTCGCGCTAGGCGTGCCGCTGATGGTAGGCATCGTGCCGGGGAACGATCTGTGGCGGGTGGAAAATGGCCGGATCACCCATGTGGATCTCGGCAAGAGGGCCCCATCCAAGGTTTCCGCCCGCCGGCCAGCCCCGTCCGTCGCGGGCTGACCCGCCTCACGCCTTCGCGGCGATCGCGCCCAGTTCCTCCAGATCGAGGTCATGCTCCAGATCGTGGAGCGTCTCGTCGTCGATCTGGATCGCGCGGTGGAGGCGGACCAGTTCGGCGCGGCCGGCGGCGACGGCGGCCAGGATCACGCCATAATGGGCGTCGATATCCTCGCGCCGCTGCTCGTCGGTGCCGTCATAGCTGGCCGAGATCGTCGCGCGGCGCCTGAAGCGATCGAGCAGGCGCGGGTGGCGCAGGCTGCCGTCCTCGGCATAGGCCAGTTTTTCGACCGCCTCATATTGCGCCTGAAGCATCGCCGCTTCGGCCTCCGCCAGATCGAGCGGCGGATGGCTGGCCGGGTCCTCGCGCAAGCCGGCGGCGCGGATGACGAGGCCGAGCGTCGTGCCCTGCACCAGCACCGTCACGAGGATCACGGCGAAGGCGGTCACCAGCATCAGATCGCGCCCCGGCATCGCCTGGGGCAGCGTCAACGCCACCGCCAGGGTCACCACGCCACGCATCCCGGCCCAGCTCATCACCGTCGCGGCGCGCGGCCCCAGCGGCGCTCTGGTCCGTATGCCCAGCCCACGCAGCGCCGCCAGCACCGCATCGGACCCGAACAGCCACACGAAGCGCGCCACCGTTACCGCCGCGATGATCGCCAGCACCGGGAGCGCCATCCGGTCGATCACGACGCTCAGGCCGCCGACCCGCTCCAGCACCCCGCGCAGCGACAGGCCGATCAGGATGAAGACCGAGGCTTCGAGCAGGAACACCATCACCTGCCAGAAAGCGACACCGCGCATCCGCACGCTCGCCGAGAACACGACATGCTGATACCAGCCGCAGACGAGGCCCGTCGTCACCACCGCGATCACGCCCGACACATGGACCAGCTCGCCCGCCAGGTAGGATGCCCAGCAGACGAGCGTCGAGGCGGCGATCTTGAGATAATCGTCGCCCAGGCGCGGCAGAACCTTCACCCACACGGCGGCGATCGCCCCGCCGACGGCGATCCCGCCGATCACCAGCACGAAGAAGCTCGTCACCGCCGCGCCGAGACTAAAGCTGCCCGTCAGCACGGTGGCGACGGCGAAGCGGAAGAGGACGAGGCCCGAGGCGTCGTTGAGCAGGCTCTCGCCTTCCAGGAGGGTCGACAGGCGGCGCGGCAGCTTCACCCGCTGGAGGACGGCGCGGGCCGAGACCGCGTCGGGCGGCGACACGATCGCCCCCAGCGCCACGCACGCCGCCCACGGCAGGCCGGGCAGCAGCAGATGCGCGACCACCGCCACCACGGCGGTCGTGAACACCACCGCCCCCACCGCCAGCGCGAGGATGCCGATCAGGTGGCGGCGGAACAGCGCGAGCGCGGTGAACCAGGCGCCGTCCATCAGCAACGGCGGCAGGAAGATCACCAGCACCAGCTCGGGGTTTATCGCGATCGACGGCAGGCCCGGCACGAACGCCAGCGCCCCGCCGCCCGCCAGCAGCGCCACGGCGGGCGGCAGGCCCAGCCGGTCGGCCAGCCAGTGCAACGCCAGGATCGCCAGGAACATGCCGACGATCAGCTCGAACATTTCTACCGGATGCACGCTGGGTAAGGCCCTTGGCTCGATCGTTTCGTGTGCGTGCAGGATGGGGGAAAGCGCGGCGGAGGTCCATAACGCAGGCGCCCCATCGTGGGCCGTGCTCCGGCGAAGGCCGGAGCCCGGGGTGGCTGGGGGTGCGCTTTGACACCCTGGGCTCCTGCCTGCGCAGGAGCACAAGGCGTCACTTGACGGCGAACCCCACCGACCCGGCCACCCGTTTCCCATCCGCGCCCGCCGTGTACCAGCCGAGTGTGTAGTTCCCCGCCGGCAGCGGCGCCTTGGCGGTCAGCACCAGCCCCTTGCGATCCGCCGTCGCCGCGATCTTCAGCGGCACGCGCATCCGGTGCGCGCCGGCCATGCCGGGCATGCCGGTCATCACCAGATCGACGCCGCTCGCCTTCACCTCAACCGTTTCGCTGAATCCCAGCGTCAGCTCGGCCGTGCGCGCCACCGTTGCGTCGTTCGCCGGGCTGGACGCCACCAGCGCGGGCGCGGCCTGCACCGCCCCCGCCGCCAGCATCGCAACGGCGACGAACGCCAAGGCCCACCCGCGCATCAGCGGCTCCGCAGGCTGTCGTACCAGGCGGCGAGGTCGCGCTTCATCGGCGCCATCGTCTCCGGGTTGAGATAGACCATGTGGCCCGAGGGATAATAACGATAGCTGACGTTGCGGCGCTGCGCCGGCTCCAGGAACATGTGGCTGACATCATATTCCAGCCCGTGGAACGGCGTCGCCAGATCGAACCACCCGTTCAGCGACAGCACCTTCAGCCCCGGATTGATCCGCATCGCGCCCGCGAGATCGAGCGCGGTGTTGGGGGTGGTCAGCGGGCGGCCCTCGCCTTGCGGGCGATGCTTCCAGTTCCAGTCGAACCCGCCCAGTTCGGACGCCGACTGGTTGTAGGAAAGGTCGGTCCGATAGCCCAGCTCGCGGGTGATATAAGCGTTGAAGCTGGCCATATAGGCCCCGCCGACGGCCGTGCTCGACGGGTCGTAGTTCGGGATGTCGCCCGCCTCGTCCATGATGCCGGTATAGCGCCCGTCGAGGCGGCCGATCGTGCGGTTCTGGTCGCGCAGCAGCTCGCGGCGGAACAGGTTGAGCGTGATGCGCAGATTGGCCCGCTTGATGACGCCCACCGGCAGCCCGATGTAGCCCGCCATCTGCGTCGCCACCCGATCCAGCTCGGCCGGATCGATGTCGTGGCCCTTGGCCAGCGCCGCCGCATAGGCGCCGTCGGTGAAGGCGCGCACCTCGGCGACGAAGGGCTCGATCGCGGCGGGGCGGTTGGGGATGCGGTTATGATACCAGGCGGTCGCCGCGAAGCTCGGCAGCAGCGACAGATAGAGATTGTCGTAGCCCGGCTGGCGCACGCCATAATTCATGATCGACGACAGCAGCACCACCCCGTCGAGCGAGAGCCCGCGATCCTCCAGCTGATAGGCCAGCGCGCCGGAACGCAACGTGCCGTAGCTCTCGCCGAAGATCACCTTCGGGCTCGACCAGCGATCGTTCTTGGTCGTCCAGCGCAGGATCGCCTTGGCGAAGGCGTCGACATCCTCGTCCACGCCCCAGAAATCCTTGCCCTTCGCCGCGCCCAGCGGCCGCGAATAGCCCGCGCCGACCATGTCGATGAAGACGAGATCGGTCTTGTCGAGCAATGTATCCGGGTTGGGGCCGAAGCCGTAGCGCGTCGCCTGATCCCGCTCCGGATTGTCCGTGCTGACGCGGACCGGGCCGAAGCTGCCCATGTGCAGCCACACCGTCGGCGATCCCGGCCCGCCATTGTAGACGAAGGTCACCGGCCGTTTGCCCGGCGCCGCGCCGTCGAGCGTATAGGCGACGTAGAACATGCTCGCGGTCGGCCTGGCCTCGTTGTCGCGGATGGTCACCGTGCCGGCGGTGGCGTGATAGGCGAGCTTCTGGCCGTTCACCGTCACGCTGTGCGCGGTCACGCTCTGCTTCTCGTCGGCGGGCGGGGTGACGGTGGCGTCGGCGGCCTCCTTCTCCACTTTCTCCTTCGTCTTGTCGGCGGGCGCCTTGGGCTTGTCCTGCGCGAAGGCCGGCAGGCCGGGCAAGGCGACGGCGGCGAGGAGGAGGGACAGGAGGGGGCGAGCGCGCATGATGTCTCCGCAGATCGAAGGGGTCATCCCGGCATAGCGAAGGCTTTTCGGCTGCGCGAGGGGATGACGAAGCCGTTTCGCCCGGTTATCGCCATCGGCCATGGCACGATCGGCGACGAAGCGCGGTTTCTGGAGCGCCCCCAGGGGGCGGCATTGGGCCTATCGCATCGGCTGGTGGATCGGCCGGCTGCTGCTGGCCTTCATCGTCATCTCTGTGCTGTGGGTGGCGCTCTACCGCTTCGTGCCGCCGCCGGTGACCGCGACGATGCTCGTCAACGCGACCGGCGGGCGCGGCATCCACAAGGATTGGACGTCGCTCGACCGGATCGACCCCAACATGGCCCGCGCCGTGATCGGCGGCGAGGACTGGCGCTTCTGCACCCACCACGGCTTCGACCTGACGGCGATGAAGGCGGCCTTCACCAGCAACCTGCGCGGCAAGAAACGCCTGCGCGGCGGCTCCACCATCAGCCAGCAGACCGCCAAGAACGCCTTTTTGTGGCAAGGCGGCGGTTATCTCCGCAAGGGGCTGGAGGCGTGGTTCACGGTCCTGATGGAGCTGATGTGGCCCAAGCGGCGCATCATGGAAGTCTATCTCAACATCGCCGAGACCGGCATCGGCACCTATGGCGCGCAGGCCGGCGCCATCCGCTACTTCAACCACGACGCCTCGCGGTTGAGCCCCAGCGAGGCGGCGCGCATCGCCGCGGTGCTGCCCCTGCCCAAGAAGCGCGGCGCGGTGTCGCCGAGCGGCTTCACGGCGCGCTACGGCAGCATGATCCAGCGGCGGATCGGCGTGGTGCAGCGCAGCGGGTTCGACGCCTGTCTGCGGTAGCGTAACTTAGCGTGAAGTCATCCCGGCCTTGTGCCGGGATCCACCGGCCCCCAAGCGATGGCGCCAATGGAAATCGCCGCGCTCCGCTGAAGGCTGGATCCCGGCACAAGGCCGGGATGACGGGAAGAGCAATCGCTTGACGGCGCGCGAAATCCCGCTCCGCTCGGTCCAGTCGATGCTGCGGGCGTAGCCGGTCTGTCGCCCCGGACGATCCGGGGCGACAGACGGGCTCACACCGCCGGCTTCTTCAGCGCGCCCCGGCCGAGCCGGAACACCCGTTCCGGGTTGGCGGCGTAATAGGCCTCGACCACGTCCCACGCCTCCTCCGCCGTCTCGACGAAGGTGATGAGGTCCAGGTCGGTCGGCGAACAGACGCCCTCTTCCACCAGCGCCTCGAAATTCACCACCTTGTCCCAGAATTCGCGGCCGAACAGCACGATCGGCAGCACCGCCATCTTGCCGGTCTGGATCAGGGTCAGCAGCTCGAAGAATTCGTCGAACGTGCCGAAGCCGCCGGGGAACACCGCGACGGCGCGGGCGCGCAGCAGGAAGTGCATCTTGCGCAGCGCGAAATAATGGAACTGGAAGCTCAGGCGCGGCGTGACAAAAGCGTTGGGCGCCTGTTCGAACGGCAGCACGATGTTCAGGCCGATCGATTCCTGGCCCACGTCGGTCGCGCCGCGATTGGCGGCTTCCATGATCGAGGGGCCGCCGCCCGAGCAGACGACGAACTGGCGCTTGCCGTCATCGGCCGAGGGCTGCTCGCTGGCGATCTGGGCCAGCTTGCGCGCCTCGTCGTAATAATGCGCCTTGGCCTTCAGCCGCTCGCCGATGCGGCGCTGGGTGTCGGTGGTGGCGGCCTCGATGATCGCATCGACCTTGTCGGGCGCCGGGATGCGCGCCGATCCGTAGAACACGAACGTCGATCCGATGCCGGCCTCGTCGAGCAGCAGCTCGGGCTTCAACAGTTCAAGCTGGAAGCGCACCGGGCGCAGATCGTCGCGCAGCAGGAAATCCGGGTCGCGATAGGCGAGCAGATAGGCGGGATCCTGCGTCTGCGGGGTCGCGGTGATGTTCTCGGCGACGACGGCGTCGTCCTTGGCCTTGGGGAACACGCGCTTGGGGGGCTGTATCTCGGTCATCGGGGTCCGATCATGTCTTCGCGAAAAACGGCGGGCTTTAGCGGCAATAGGGGCCTCTGCCCATATCGAAATGCAGATGGTCGTGATGGAGCGCATTGGCGTCCGGCCCCAGCACCACGTTGAAGCGGCGGCAGGCCGATCCGTGGATCGCGCGCAGGAAGCGGCGGACGTTGGCGTCCGGCCCGTTCCACCCTTCCTTCACGGTGATCCGCCGCCCGTCGGCCAGCTGGAAGGCGGCGATATCGACGGCGTTGGCGCGGCCATGTTCGGACAGGCGATTGCCCGCCTGATTGTTGACCGGGCGGCAGGCGAAGGTGCCGAAACTCTCCATCTTCGTGACATACCCATCGAGCCACGCCCTGGCCGCCTGCTGCACCGATTCCCGCACCCATAAAGAAAAGGGCAGCGCCAGCCCGCATTTCAGCGCGCCGAGATTGGTGACGGGAATGCCGACCGCGACCAGCTTGACCGATCCCGTCGCCGAGCAGCCATTCGGGAATTGCCGGTCGGGCAGCGACTGATAGCTGACGCCGAGCGCGGAGAGGTTGCCGAGGCACTGGCGCAGGATGCGGGGATCGTCGGGCGAGGGGCCGGCCTGCGTCGGGCGGCCCGGCGCGCGGGGGGAGGAGCCGCAACTGGCGAGGAAGAGGGCGAGGAGCAGGAGGGCGAGGATACGCACGCGGGGCAGGGTAGGCGATGTGGATGGCGGGTCAATGAAAGGGTGAGCGCCCTGCCTGCCGATACCGCGTCTCGACCCGCCACTGCCACAGCATCAGCAGCGGCACGACGCCCAGTTCCATCACCAGCCCGAAGCGGTGGCCGAAGGAGGGCGCGCCGACCAGCGCCCACGATAGCGCGCGGGCGAGGCCGCCGGTGACCACCATGGCCCCGAGCAGGCGGAAGCGGGCGCCCTGGCGCTCGATCGCGGGCACGGTCGTCGCGAAGGCCACGCCGAGGGCGAAGAAGATGCCCGAGACGTAGCGGAAATGGCTGTCGAGATCGGGCGCGGGCGGGTTGGGCGCGCCGTGTAGCATCACCACGCCGCGCACGATGCTCTCGCCGCCGGTGAGCAGCGGCACGAGGCAGGCGATCGCGACGACGATCTGGAGGGCGCGGCGCTCGAATTTCATCGGCGCCGTTCCAGCAGTTCGTCCCGCACCCGGATCGCGGCGACGGCGATGCGGATTTCGACGAGGAACAGCGCGAGGCCGGCGATCAGCAGCAGCATGGCGATCACGAAGATCACCGCCATCGTCCGCGCGAAGCCGAGGCCGGCGAGGCGCGCGATGAAGAGGACCGCGACGAGGACGCAGACGACCATCGCGCTGGCGGTGCAGAGGAACACGGCGTTGTTGACCAGCGTGATGCGCCGGTCGATCAGCCGCAGCTCCGCTACCTGCCGCCCGTGCGAGGGATGATCGGAGGGGGTGAAATTCTCCTCGATCTTGCGCGCGCGATCGACGATCCGGGCGAGCCGGCCGACCATCATGTTGAGCAGCCCCGCGATGCCGGTCAGCAGGAAGACCGGGGCGAGGGCCAACTGGATCGTGTGGGCGAGGTTGGGCAGAGACGAGACGCGGAAGGCATCCGCGATGAGTCCACCCAACCCCATATGCCTCAGCCCGCGACCTTGGCGCCCGTGTTCACGCCCATGCTCGCCAGATATTTGCGGATGTTGCGCGCCGCCTGGCGGATGCGCTGCTCGTTTTCGACCATGGCGATACGGACATAGCCCTCGCCATTCTCGCCATAGCCCACGCCCGGCGCGACGGCGACGCCGGCGTGGGTGAGGAGCTGCTTGGAGAATTCGAGACTGCCGAGATGCGCCAGCGCCGGGGGCAGGGGCGCCCAGCAGAACATCGAGGCGCGGGGGCTGGGGATTTCCCAGCCGGCGCGCGCGAAGCTCTCGACCATCACGTCGCGGCGGCGCTTGTAGAGTTCGCGATTCTGCTCGACGATCTCCTGCGGGCCGTTGATCGCCGCCACCGCCGCCGCCTGGATCGGCGTGAAGGCGCCATAATCCAGATAGGATTTCACGCGGGTCAAAGCGGACAGCAACGTCTTGTTGCCGACCGCGAAGCCCATCCGCCAGCCCGCCATCGAATAGGTCTTGGACATGGAGGTGAATTCCACGGCCACATCCTTGCCGCCCGGCACCTGGAGGATCGAGGGCGTCGGGCAGCCGTCGTAATAGAGTTCGGAATAGGCGAGATCCGAGAGCACCCAGATCTTGTGCTCCTTGGCCCACGCCACCAGCCGCTCGTAGAAGGCCAGATCGACCACCTCGGCGGTGGGGTTGGAGGGATAGCCCACCACCAGCACCGAAGGCTTGGGCACGGTGAATTTCACCGCGCGATCCAGCGCTTCCCAATAGCGTTCGTCGGGCGTCGTCGGCACGGCGCGGATCGTGGCGCCGGCGATGATGAAGCCGAACATGTGGATCGGATAGCTGGGGTCGGGCGCCAGGATCACGTCGCCGGGCGCGGTGATCGCCTGGGCGAGATTGGCCAGACCCTCCTTGGAGCCGAGCGTGACCACCACCTCGCTCTCGGGATCGAGATCGACCCCGAAGCGGCGCTGGTAATAGCCGGCCTGCGCCTTGCGCAGCCCCGGAATGCCCTTGGAGGCCGAATAGCCGTGGGCGTCGGGGTTGCGGGCGACTTCGCACAATTTGTCGATCACGTGCGGCGGCGGCGGCAGGTCCGGGTTGCCCATGCCCAGGTCGATGATGTCGTCGCCCCGCGCTCGCGCGGCTGCCCGCATCGCGTTGACTTCGGCGATGACATAAGGTGGCAGGCGGCGGATACGGTAGAACTCTTCCGACATGATCGTCCTTCTTTCCGGGTTACGGTCCTCTTGGCGTTCGGGGCCAAAAGGCCCATTGTCGCGAAACGGTCGGCGAGTGATGCCAGAACGTCCGCGGGCCGCCTTATAGGCGCCTCGCGCGGCGATTGGCAGATGGCCGGCAAATAAAGAGGAGGGCGCTTATCTTGGCCGACCATCGCGACGATCCCGAGACCGGAACCCTGCCGACCTTGGCCGATCTTCAGCACTGGACCGGGCTGATGGGCCAGGCGCAGCAGAAATTGATGGAATATGCCGCCGAGGCCGCCGCCAAGATGCCGGCCGGCGCGCCCAAGGTGGGGGTCGATACCGATCGCCTGTTCGATCAGGGCAAGGATTTCTGGGCCGACAGCCTGACGCTCTGGCAGCGTTTCTTCATGCCCGGCATGGAGGGGGGCGACAGCGCGCTGAGCGAGGCCGCCAGCCGCGACCGGCGCTTTTCGGCGCCGCAATGGGGCGAGCATCCCTTGTTCGACCTGATCCGCCAGAGCTACCTTCTGATGTGCGAGCATATGTTCAAGGGGCTCGACGCGATCGAGGGGCTGGAGCCGCGCCAGAAGCAGCAGATGCGCTTCGCCATGCAGACCCTGGCCGACGCGCTCAGCCCGTCCAATTTCCCGGCGACCAACCCCTTGGTGCTAGAGCGCATCTTCGAGACGCGCGGCGACAATCTCATCAAGGGGATCGAGCGGATGACCGCCGATCTCACGCGCGGCCAGTTGACCCATACCGATCCGGACGCGTTCGAGGTGGGGCGCAACATCGCGATGACGCCGGGCAAGGTGGTGTATGAGGCGCCGCTGTTCCAGCTGATCCAATATGCGCCGACCACGGCCAGGGTGCAGGCCACGCCGCTGGTGATCTTCCCGCCGTGGATCAACCGTTTCTACATCCTCGATCTCAACCCCAGGAACAGCTTCGTCCGCTGGGCGGTGGAGCAGGGGCTCACAGTGTTCATGGTCTCGTGGAAATCGGCCGACGCCTCGATCGCCGATGTCGAGGCGGATGCCTATGCGCTGGCCCAGATCGACGCGATCGAGCGGGCGTGCGAGGCGGTGGGCACGCCCTCGGCCCATGCGATCGGCTATTGCGTGGCGGGCACGACGCTGGCGATGACGCTCTCCTACCTCGCCGCCAGGGGCGAGGCGGCCAAGGTGGCGAGCGCCACTTTCTTCACGGCGCAGGTGGATTTCGCCGACGCGGGCGATCTGCTGCTGTTCGTGGACGATCGGCAGATCGACATGCTCGGGCAGATGTCGGCCGAGAAGGGCTTCCTCGACGGGCGCTATATGGCGGCGACCTTCAATCTGCTGCGCGGGCGCGACCTGATCTGGTCCTATGTGGTCAACAATTACCTGCTGGGGCAGGATTATCCGGTGTTCGACCTGCTCCACTGGAATGGCGACACGACCAACCTGCCGGCGGGCTGGCATCGCCGCTATCTGAGCGATTTCTACCGCGACAATCTGCTGGTGCAGCCGGGCGCGCTCAGCGTGGCGGGGGTGCCGATCGATCTCACCCGGATCGAGACGCCGGCCTATGTGCAGGCGGGGCGCGAGGACCATATCGCCCCGGCCGCGAGCGTCTGGAAGATGACCGAGCATCTGCGCGGGCCGCTGCGGTTCGTGCTGGCCGGTTCGGGCCATATCGCGGGCGTGGTGAATCCACCGGCGGCCGGCAAATATCAATATTGGACCCACGACGGCACCGCCGATTCGCTCGAGGATTTCATCGCCGGGGCCAGCGAGACCAAGGGGAGCTGGTGGCCCGACTGGCTGGCATGGATCAGCGAGAAATCGGGTGGTGATGTGCCCGCCAAGGGCGGCAGAATCCCCGGAAAAGGGCCGCTGAAAGCGATCGAGGACGCGCCCGGCCGCTATGTGCGGGAACGCTGATTTATCGAATGATCCGAACCGGATGTAACATTTTGTGCGGTGCACAAAAAACGCGCTTGAATTTTTTCCGTTCCCTTATATTTGTGCAGTGCAATAACTGAACAAATGTGAGGGACAGGCGCGTGGCGGATAGCAATATCATTCAGCCCGCACGGCGGCGTGGACGCCCCCCGAAAATAAAGCCGGCGGACGCCGTCCCCGTTGCGGTGAAAGCGGCCCCGGCCGCTGCCAAGGCCGTGGCGGAAAAGACGGCGACCAAGGCGACCGAGGCGGTGAAGCCCGTCGCGGAAACGGTTGCCAAGGCGGCACCCGTGGCCGCCAAGGCCCCCGTCGTGGCCGCGAAAGCCGCCACCAAGGCGGTCGAGGCCGGCGCCGACACCGTGAAGAAGACGAACGACGCGGTCGCCGATGCGGCCGTATCGAGCGTGAAGGCAGCGGCGAAAGCCGCCGAGACGACCAGTTCGACCGTGACTGACGCAACGACCAAGGCGGTCGCGGCTGCGGAGACGGCAAAGGCGGAGGCGCAGCCGCCCGTAACCGCGCCCATCGTTACGTCACCCGTAGAAACCCCCGCCGCGGCCGAAGCGGCAGACCGACTGAAAGGATTGTTCCCCATGGCTACCGCCCCCGCTTTCTTCACCGAATTCAACGATCGCGCCAAGACCGCTTTCGAGAAGTCCTCCAAGGTCGGCGAAGAGCTGGTCGAATTCAGCAAGGGCAATGTCGAGGCGCTCGTCGCCTCCGCCCGCGTCGCCGCCAAGGGCTCCGAGGCACTCGCCCAGGAAGCCGCCGAATATGGCAAGAAGAGCTTCGAGACCGCGACCACCGCGTTCAAGGGCTTCGCCGCCGTGAAGTCGCCGACCGAGCTGTTCCAGCTGCAGAGCGATTACGCCAAGACCTCGTTCGACAGCGCCGTGGCCGAAGCCTCGAAGCTGTCCGAGGGCATGCTCAAGCTGATGGGCGACATGTTCCAGCCGCTGTCGAGCCGTTATGCGGTCGCGACCGAGAAGTTCAAGGCGACCGCGCTCTGATCTTCTGAACGGCCAACCGTTCGACGAGACGGCCGCTCCGGCAACGGGGCGGCCGTTTTCGTCTGGAGGTCCGCTATTCCTCCCCGGCACGGGGAGGGGGGACCATGCGCGGCATGGTGGAGGGGGCTCTCCACGGGCGCCAGGCTTCGGGGAAATCCCCCTCCGTCAGCGCTTGCGCGCCGCCACCGCCACGTACCGGGAAGGACGCGGCGAAAATCCCGCCATTCGGCATTGACGCTGCGGTGCAGCAAGCCCACCTGCGCCCCATGCACGTCAGTATCGATTCGAAACTCGCGCCCGTCTCGCCGACGGTCTTCTCGCCGGGCATCGTCCATCTCGCGCTGGCGATGGGCGGGTTCGCGATCGGGACGACGGAGTTCGCGACGATGAGCCTGCTGCCCGATTTCGCGGCCGGGCTCGGCATCGATGCGCCCACCGCCGGCCATGTCATTTCGGCCTATGCGCTGGGCGTGGTGGTCGGCGCGCCGCTGTTGGCGGTGATGGGCGCGCGGCTGTCGCGGCGGTTCCTGCTGATCCTGCTGATGGGGCTGTTCGCGATCGGCAATGCGCTGAGCGCGGTCGCGCCGACCTATGGCTGGATGCTGGCCTTCCGCTTCCTGAGTGGCCTGCCGCACGGCGCCTATTTCGGGATCGCCGCGCTGGTGGCGGCCTCGCTGGTGCCGCCCGAGCGGCGGGCGCGGGCCGTGGGGCGGATCATGCTCGGGTTAACCACCGCAACGATCGTGGGCGTGCCGCTGGCCAACTGGCTGGGGCAGGTGGCCGGCTGGCGCTGGGGCTTCGGCGTGGTCGCGGTGCTGGCGCTGGTGACGGTGGCGCTGATCCTGCTTTTCGTGCCGCGCGACCGGCCCGATGCCGCCGCCAGCCCGCTGCGCGAGCTGAAGGCGCTCGCCAATGGCCAGATCTGGATGACCCTGGCGATCGGCGCGATCGGCTTCGGCGGATTGTTCTGCGTCTACACCTATGTCGCCTCGACCCTGCTGGAGGTGACGCGCGTGTCGGCGGCGATGATCCCGATCGTGCTGGCGGTGTTCGGCATCGGCATGACGGTGGGCAGCATCGTCGTGCCGCGCTTCGCCGATCGCGCGCTGATGCGCACGGCGTGCCTGCTGCTGATCTGGACCGCCGTGGCGCTCGCGCTCTACCCGATCGCGACCGGGCATTTGTGGTCGATCCTGCTGTCGGTGTTCGCGGTCGGCACGGGCGTCTCGCTCGGCACCGTCCTCCAGACCCGGCTGATGGACGTGGCGGGCGACGCGCAGGGCCTGGCCGCCGCGCTCAACCATTCGGCGTTCAACTTCGCCAACGCCTTCGGCCCGTGGGTCGGCGGGCTCGCCATCGCGGCCGGCTGGGGCTGGGCCTCGACCGGCTATGTCGGCAGCGCGCTGGCGCTGGGCGGGCTGGCGGTATGCGGGCTGACGGTCTTTCTGGAGCGGCGCCGGCCCGCCTGACCGCGTCTTACGCCTCGGCCGGCTTCGGCGCGCCGAGATGCTGGAGGAAATCGGGCTTGCCCAGCGGCACGCCCGCCGCGCGCAGGATCGCGTAGGCGGTCGTGACGTGGAAGTAGAAATTCGGCAGCGCGAAACCCGTCAGATAAGCCGCGCCGGCGAAGCTGTAGCCCATGCCGTTGGGGAATTTCAGCACCACTTCCCGCGTTTCGCTGCCGGCGAACAGCGCCGGATCGACTCCCTCGATGAAGGCGATCGTCGCGTCGCAGCGGGCGCGGAGGTCGGCGAAGCTGGTCTCGGTATCGGGCATCGCCGGGGCGGTAAGCCCGGTCAGGCGGGCGATGCCGTTCTTCGCCGTATCCGACGCCATCTGATATTGCGCGGTCAGCGGCCGCATGTCGGGGGCGAGGCGGGTGTCCGCCAGCACCGCCTCGTCACCGGCCTCCGCCGCCTTGTCGAGCCACGCACGCATGTTGCGGAGCGAGGCGGTGAACAGCGGGACCGATGCGTCGTACATGCCGAAAACCATGGATATTCCTCTCGTGAATGGCGCCCGTCTTGCACCCCGATGGCGCCCGGCGCCAGCCCGCGTCGGGGATCGTTCGCAATCGGCCAGCGGATCGCCCCTTGCCCGCGCGGCAAGGCTTGCCATATTCTGCCCTGATCCATTTGGGAGACTCGTTCGCGCATGTCCTTCGCCGCCACCCCCCTGCGCGTCACCGCCGCCCGAAAGGATGCGGACGATGGCGGCACCGGCCTCGGCGTCGCGACCAAGACGCGGAGCAAGACCAAGCAGCCCCAGCCCTACAAGGTGCTGATGCTGAACGACGATTACACGCCGATGGAATTCGTCGTCGAATGTCTCCAGCGATTCTTCCGCATGAGCCTGGAGGATGCGACGCGGGTGATGCTCCACGTCCACCAGAAGGGCGTCGGCGTGTGCGGCGTCTTTTCCTATGAGGTCGCCGAGACCAAGGTGAACCAGGTGACGGATTTCGCCCGGACGCACCAGCATCCGCTGCAATGCACGATGGAGAAGGCCTGAGCGCCCTTCGCTGTCATTCGTCATTGCAAGCGTAGCGAAGCAATCCAGTTGCGACGGTGATGTGTGGTCGAGAGGCTGGATTGCTTCGCTGCGCTCGCAATGACGAATGAGGGGCGGCCTGCCCTACTTCCGCCGGTCCACCAGCCACAGCGCCACGCACACCGCGATTCCCGCCGCGATGCCCGTCAGCAGGCCGATCGTCGCCTGGTGCATCCGGCCGCCGATGATCGCGCCGCCGATCGCGCCGATCGCGAGGAAGAAGCCGGCGCCGCGCGTGGGGGAGGTGGGGGGAGTGGCCATGCTGCGGCCCATGCCATTGCGGCGCGGCGGACACAACGCGGCAGATGGTGGAGCCGGCGCGGCGACATCCGCCGCTTGACGCTGGCGGCGCACGATCCGCCGGGCTAGGGCAGGGGTGATGACCCGGCCGGCTGCGCGTCACCTGCAATTTCTCGTGACGCTCGCCGTTGTGGCGATGCCGTGCGGGCGGGCGGGCGCGCAACCGGCGGCCCCGCCGCCACCGGTGGTCGCCCCCGCATCGCCGGCCGATCTGCCGCTGACCGACACGATCGACCCCGCTTCGCCGCTGGCGCCGATGCCCGATCTGGGCGTCGACTGGCCCGATCTGGAGGCGCCCGACGCCGCCATCCCGGCCGATGCCGCCGCCGCCCCCGACGATGCCGCGCGTGAGCGACGCTATCGCGTGGTGCTGGCCGGGATCGACGGGGTCGAGCCGGGCGTCCGCACCCTCTTCCATCAGGTTTCCGTGCTGAAGCAGGGCGAGGGCAAGCCCGCCAACAGCGCCCAGCTCCAGCGCCGCGCCGAGGAGGACGAGCGCGCGCTGCACGACATCCTGCAAGCGACCGGCCGCTACGACGCCACCGTCTCGACCGCGCTGGCCACCGCCGCCGACGGCAGCGCCACCGTCACGCTGACCGCCGAACCCGGCGAGCCCTATGATTTCACCAGCGTCAGCCTGCCCGGCATCGACGCGACCGGCGCGCAGGCCGAGGCGCTGACGGCGGCCTTCGCGGTGAAGCCGGGCGATCCGGTGGACGCGGCGCGGGTGAATGCCGGCATCGCCGCGTTGAAGGTGGCGCTCGGGCGCGAGGGCTATCCCTTCGGGAAGGTCGGCGAGCCCGACGTGACGGTCGATCGCGAGGCCCATGCGGCGACCCTGAGCCTGCCCGTCGAGGCCGGCGCGCGCGCCCGTTTCGGCCGGATCAAGCTGCGCGGGCGCGAGGTGTTTCCGGCCGACCATGTCGCCCGCATCGCCCGCTTCCGCCCCGGCGACGAATATGATGCCGCGCTGGTCGAGGATCTGCGCCGCGCGCTGGTGACGACCACGTTGGTCTCCTCGGTCGAGATCGTGCCGACCCCGTCGGAGACGCCGGGCCAAGTCGATCTGACCGTCACGCTCGCCCGCGCGCCGGTGCGCACCATCGCCGGGGAGCTGGGCTATTCCACCGGCGAGGGCGTGCGATCGGAGGTGAGCTGGCAGCATCGCAACCTCATCAAGCCCGAGGGCGCGGTCACCTTCCGGGGCGTTCTCGGCACGCGCGAGCAATTGCTGGGCGCGGTGCTGCGGCGGGGCAATTTCGGCGCGCGCGATCGGGTGCTGAACGCGCTCGTCAGCGCCAGCAATTCCAAGCTCAACGCCTATGAGGCCAAGACCTTCACGATCGCCGGATCGATCGAGCGCCAGACCAACATCATCTGGCAGAAGAAATGGACGTGGAGCTATGGCGCCGAACTGCTCGCGTCGGACGAGCGCGACAGCGATCTGGCGGGCAACAGCCGCCGCCGCACCTTCGCCATCGCCGCGCTGCCGACGAGTCTCGCCTATGACGGGTCGGATGATCTGCTCAATCCGATGCGCGGCTATCGCCTGTCGGGGCGGCTTTCCCCGGAAGCGTCGTTGCAGAACGGCACCTTCACCTATTTGAAGGGGCAGGTGGACGGCAGCGCCTATGTGCCGGTCACCGGCTTCACTTCGATCGCGGGCCGGGTGCGGCTGGGGTCGATCTTCGGCGCCTCGCGCGATCGCATCGCCCCCTCGCGGCGCTTCTACGCGGGCGGCGGCGGATCGGTGCGCGGGTTCAGCTATCAGGCGATCGGGCCGGAGGATGCGTTCGGCGATCCGGTCGGCGGGCGCAGTCTCGCGGAATTTTCGCTGGAGGCGCGGGTGCGCTTCGGCGACTTCGGGGTGGTGCCCTTCCTCGACGCGGGCAATCTCTACACGACGACCTATCCGAAATTCACCGGGCTGCGCTACGGCGCGGGCCTGGGCGTGCGCTATTACAGCAGCTTCGGGCCGATCCGCGTGGACGTCGGCACCCCGCTCGGCCGGCGGCCGGGGGAGAGCCGGGTCGCGGTCTATGTGTCGCTGGGCCAGGCTTTCTGATGGCGCGGCGGGTGGTGAAGTGGATCGGGATCGGGCTGGCGGCGATCGTGCTGATCCTCGGCCTCGCCCTGCTCGCGGTCGATACCGGCCCCGGCCACCGCCTCATCACCGATCGCATCGCGGCGCTGCGCATCCCCTCGGGGCTGCAAATCCGCATCGGCCGGATCGACGGTTCGATCTGGCGCCGCGCGACCCTGCGCGACGTGCGGCTGTACGACACGCACGGGCTCTTCCTGGAGGCGCCGCAGATCGAGCTGGACTGGCGGCCTTGGGCGTGGAGCGACAACCGCCTCCAGATCGAGCGGCTGACCTCCGATCTGGTGACCGTCGCGCGCGTGCCGGCGCTGCGCTCGACCGGCCAGCCGATGACCCTGCCGGGCTTCGACATCCATATCGGCCGGCTGGCGGTGAAAACGCTGCGCCTCGGCCCGGCCATCGCCGGCAAGCCCACGGTGGCGTCGATCGACGGCCGCGCCGACCTGCGCGATCGCCGCGCGCTGATCGATCTGGCGGTATCGAGCCGGCTGGGCGATCGCGCGCAGGTCCATCTCGACGCCGCGCCCGACGACGATAGATTCGAGCTGACCGCGCGGATCGCGGCGCCGCAGGGCGGGGCGATCGGCGCGGTCGGCGGCCTGAAGCGCGGCCTCGCCCTCGCCATCGACGGCAAGGGGGGCTGGACCCGCTGGGACGGCACCGCCCGCGCCAGCCTCGACGGGCGGCGGATGGCGGATATCGCGCTCGGCGTGCGCGACGGGCGGGCGACGATGCGCGGCAGCCTCTCGGCGGAGGCCTTCGCGCCCGGCAAGCTGCGCCGCCTCGCCAGCCCCGGCATCCGCATCGCGGGCGATGCAACCTTCGCCGATCGCCGGCTACAGGGCGGCATCCGCTTCGACACGCCCGAATTGCGGCTGACGGCGGGCGGCACGCTCGACTTCGCCGAGGGCGCCTTCCGCGCCTTCCGCATCGACGCCTTCCTCCTCCAGCCGCGCGCCTTGTTCCCCAACATGACCGGTCGCGACATCCGCCTGACCACCACGCTCGACGGCGCCTTTGCCACCGCCGCCTTCCGTTACGGGCTGATCGCGCCGCGCGTGGCGTTCGATAACACCGGCTTCGATGGCGTGCGCGCCGAGGGGGCGGGGCAATTCTCGCCCTCGCCGGTGAAAGTGCCGATCCGCCTCACCGCGCGGCGGGTAACCGGGGTGGGTGACGTGGCGGGCGGCATCCTCGCCAATCTGCGCGTGCAGGGCGTGCTGGCGGTGACGGCCAAGACGCTCACCGGCGACGGGCTGTTGTTTGATTCGGACAAGTTGAAGGGCAAGCTCGGCCTGTCGCTCGATCTCGTCACCGGCAGCTATGCGGTCAGCGTCTCGGGCAGCATCGGCCATTATCTCATCCCCGGCCTCGGGCTGGTCGATGTGAAGAGCGATCTCAAGGTGTCTCCCGGCCCCGGCGGGCGCGGCACGATCGTGGCGGGCAAGGGCTATGCCTGGGTTCGCCGGCTCGACAACGCCTTCTTCCGCTCGCTGGCGGGCGGGCTGCCGCGCCTCGTCACCGATCTGCGCCGCACGCCCGATGGGGTGATGCATTTCAGCAATCTGGTGCTGACCGCACCCGCCATCCGCATCGCCGGCACGGGCCTGCGCCGGGTGGACGGCACGTTCCAGTTCAAGGGGCGGGGGACGCAGCGGCAATATGGCGCCTTCACCCTTGGGCTGGATGGCGACATCGCCAAGCCGAAGGTCGATCTGCTGCTCGATGCGCCGCTCGATGCGCTGGGGCTGGCGGCGGTGCGCGCCACGCTCGATCCGATCGCGGAGGGCTTCGCCTATCGCGCGGCCGGGCAATCGACGCTCGGCGCCTTCACCTCGGACGGCCGCATCCTGATGCCGCCCGCCGCGCCCACGGTGATCGACATCGCCCGGCTCGACGTATCGGGAACGACCGCGCGCGGGCGGCTGCGTTCCGATCCGCAGGGCTTCACGGGCGAACTGGCGGTGGCCGGCGGCGGCATCGACGGCACGATCGCCTTCGCGCCCGCCGGGGGCGATCAGGATACCAGCCAGCGCATCACGCCCCGCCTCGCCTTCCAGGGGGCGACCCTTGCGATGGACGTGCCGGTGCGGGTGCGGCGCGGGCGGGTCGATCTGGAGGTGGTGACCGATCCGGCCGGCGCCTCGATCGAAGGCCGTGTGCTCGGCATCGGCGTACGGCGCGGAACGCTCGGGATCGGGCGGGCGGCGTTGACGCTCCAGCTCAAGAACGGCATCGGCAAGATCAGCGGGCGCATTGCCGGCTCGCGCGGCCGCGCCTTCGTGCTGAATGGCGCGGCGGATCTCGGCGCGGACAGCGTGACCCTTACCGGCGGCGGCACGATCGATCGCCAGCCGATCCAGCTGAGCGAGCCCGCCCGCCTGACCCGCGACGGGGACGGCTGGCGGCTGGCCACCACGCGGATGACCTTTGCCGGAGGGTCGGCCGCGCTGTCCGGGCGGTTCGGCGGCGGGCCGGTCGAACTCGCCGGCAATCTCGATCGGATGCCGCTGTCGGTCCTTGACGTGGCGGTGCCCAATCTCGGCCTCGGCGGCTACGCCACCGGCCGCTTCGCTTATGCCTCGCCGGGGGTGGGGGCGACGCCGACGGGCAGCGCCAACCTCACGATCCGGGGCCTGACCCGATCGGGGCTGGTGATGTCCTCCGCGCCGATCGATCTCGGCCTCGTCGGCAAGCTCGACGGGGCGGGCCTCGCGGGGCGGGCGGTGGCGGCGACGGGCGGCAAGACGGTCGGCCGCGCCCAGTTCCGCGCGGCGCCGCTGGCCGGTGGCGCCACCATCGCCGATCGCCTCAACGCCGCGCCCCTGTTCGCCCAGCTGCGCTACAACGGCCCGGCCGACATCCTCTGGCGGCTGACGGGCGTGGAGACGATCGACCTGACCGGCCCGGTCGCGATCGGCGCCGACGTGGGCGGCACGCTCGCCAACCCGCTGATCCGGGGCATCGTGCGCTCCAACGCGGCAAGGCTGGAGAGCGCCGTCTCGGGCACGGTCGTGCAGAAGGCCACGATCGCCGGCCGCTTCGATGGCGCGCGGCTGATCCTCGATCGGGTCGCGGGCGAGACGTCGGGCGGCGGCACCGTCGCCGGCACGGGCAGCTTCGGCTTCTCCTCCGAACGCGGCTTCACGATGGACATGAAGCTCGACGCCAAGGCCGCGCAATTGCTCAACCGCGACGATATCGGCGCCACGATCACCGGCCCGCTGCGCCTGACGCTCGATCCCTCGGGCGGCACGATCGCGGGCGACGTGACGCTCGACAAGAGCCGCTTCCGCCTCGGCCGCGCCGTCGCCGCCGAAATCCCGCGCCTTAAGGTCAACGAGATCAACCGCCCCGTCAGCGACATGGACGAGGAGGCGCCGCCCGCCCCGTGGAAGCTCGACCTGAAGGCCCGCGCGCGCAACCGGCTGGCCGTAACGGGGCTCGGCCTCGACAGCGAGTGGCGCGCCGATCTCACCATCGGCGGCACGATAGACAATCCCGCGATCGGCGGCCGGGCGGATCTGATGCGCGGCGGATACGAATTCGCCGGGCGCCGCTTCGATCTCGATCGCGGCCTGATCCGCTTCACCGGAGAGGCGCCGCCCGATCCGCTGCTGGATATCGTCGCCAAGGCCAATATCTCGGGCCTGTCCGCCACGATCCGCGTCACCGGCACAGGCCTGAAACCGCTCATCAATTTCGAGAGCGTCCCCGCTTTGCCCGAGGACGAACTGCTGTCGCGCCTGCTGTTCGGCACCTCTATCACCAACCTGTCCGCGCCCGAGGCATTGCAGCTGGCGGCGGCGGTGGCCTCCCTGCGCGACAGCGGCGGCGGCGGGCTGGGGCTCGACCCGATCAACGCGATCCGCCGCGCGACCGGCCTCGATCGCCTCCGCATCCTGCCGGCCGACGTGACGACGGGGCAGGGCACATCGGTGGCGGCGGGCAAATATATCGGCCGGCGCACCTATGTGGAGCTGATCAGCGACGGCGCGGGCTATTCGGCCACGCGGGTCGAGTTCCAGATCACGCGGTGGCTCTCGATCCTGTCGACCGTCTCCACCATCGGTCGCCAGAGCGCCAACGTGCGGGTATCACGCGATTATTGAGGGGCGTGGCTTCGGGGATTATGCCGTTTGCATATACGGTCAAATGCGTCAGCTAACTGGTGGTTAGCTGCCATCTCCATTTCGCCCTACGAGCCATTCTCGCAGCAGTCTTGCAGCGTAAAATCCAGCAATCGCACCTAGGCTTGGCCAAAGAGGGCCGAAGACAAAATCGAGACCGCTAGTGGAACGAAGATTCTCGGGGTGAGCTTCCTGCCAGAGGCGAACATAGACGATCATGGCGATCGGAACGACTAACAGTGCAATGCAACCGAACCGCTGGCGGGCAATAACGAAGCCGCAGATCAGCCCGATGATGCCTCCGCAAATGAGCAACATATTGATCGTCATAGCTAGACCCTAGCTGCGTTCTCAATGTCCGCAACTGGGGCGAAAGCGGCGATTCCGCCTGGCCGCGTTTGCACGATGCAACACCCATATTTTGCCCCTCCCGCTTGCGGGAGGGGAGAAGCGGGTCACAGCTGCGCTGGTGCCACATGGTGCGGGCGGAACAATTTGCCCCGCTCGGTCACCAGCACGATCCCCAGCGCCACCAGGCTGACCAGCACGAAGCCCATCGCCATCGGCTGGGTCGTCCCGTCGAAGCTCTGGCCGATCGCGGAGCCGATCATCGCCCCGCCCACCGTGGTGGTGAAGCCCTGGATCGACGAGGCGGTGCCCGCCAGATCGCCGACCGGCTCCATCGCCATCGAGCTGAAGTTCGATCCGATCAGGGTGAAGCAGGCCATCTGGAGGCCCATGAACAGGCCGAACACCCAGATCGTCTCGTTGCCCGATCGGCTGTGGAGCAGGTGGAGGACCGCCACGAGGATGAACATGCACAGGGCGCCATGGCTTACCTTGCGCGATCCGATCCGCTCGACGATGCGCGAATTGGTGAAGGCGCCCATGCCCATCATCGATGCGCCGGCCGCGAACACGATCGGCAGCATCTTGGGCTGGTGGAACACGTCCGAGAAGATCTGCTGGATCGAGCTGATATAGCCCACCAGCGAGCCGAAGATCACCGTCGAGCCGAGCGTGTAGCCGACCGACTGGCGCCGCGTCAGCACCGCGCCGAAGCCCGAGAGCAGCGCCGAGACCGAGATCGGCCGGCGATATTCGGGATGCAGCGTCTCGTTCAGCCGCAGCGCGCCCCACGTCGCGACGATCGCGCCGAACAGCCCCAGGAACACGAAGATGCCGGGCCACGGCACGACGAACACGATCAGCTGGCCGATCGACGGCGCCAGCACCGGCACCGCCAGGAACACCATCATCGACAGCGACATCACGCGCGCCATCTGCCGCCCGGAATAGCAATCGCGCACGATCGACACCGCCAGCACGCGCGATCCCGCGACGGCGATCCCCTCCAGGAAGCGCGCCGCCAGGAACATCGGGTAGCTGGTGGCGAAGGCGGCGACGAAGCTCATCACCGCGAAGCCCAGCATCGACCAGATCAGCACGGGCTTGCGCCCATAGCGATCGGCGAGCGGCCCATAGACGATCTGCGCCCCGCCGAAGCCGAGCATGAAGATCGTGATGACCCACTGGCGATCATTCTCGCTGGCGACGCCGAGCGAGCGGCCGATATCGGGCAGCGCCACCAGCATGCTGTCGATCGCCAGCGCGCTGGCCGCCATCAGGGCGGCGATGAGGCCGACGAATTCGCGGAAGCGCAGCCCCGGATCGGGCGCCCGGCCGATCCTCTCGGGGGATTGGTTCATGTTCTTGAGTCTTTCCGATGCCGTGGGGCCTATGCCGCTTATGCCGCGATGCAGCAAGGGGAGGTGCATCCGGCGGCTGATATCGACATACGGAACGTGCTCCGGCGCAGGCCGGAGCCCAGGGTGGCCCGGGGCGCGCTGCGTGACCCTGGGCTCCGGCCTGCGCCGGAGCATGGGAGGGTTAAATTTCCGCTGTCCTACAGGCTGGCGTTCGTGCCAGCACATGACCGGGAGTCGATCGCCGTAACGGCGGTCGCGGTGGCGGAAATCCGGGGCTGTAGGATGCGAACTTCGTGAACTTCCAGCGCCGGGGAGCCCGCTAGGCGATGGGCGCCCTGCTGTTGCGCCGGCTGCTGACGGCGATCCCGACCCTCGCGATCGTCATCATCCTGTCCTTCCTGCTGATGCGGGTGGCGCCGGGTGGGCCGTTCGATGGCGAGCGGGCGCTCGATCCGGCCACGCGCGCCGCGCTGATGCAGGCCTACGGGCTCGATCGGCCGTTAAGCGAGCAGATCGGGCGCTATCTGTGGCGGCTGGCGCAGGGCGATTTCGGGCCGTCGCTCGTCTATCGCGATTTCACCGTGACCGATCTGGTCAGGCAGGGCCTGCCGGTGTCGCTCACCCTCGGCGGGCTGGCGCTGTTGCTGGCGGCGGTGCTGGGGATCGGCGCCGGGCTCTACGCCGCCGCCCGCGCGGGCTCGCTCGCCGATCGCGCGCTGATGACGACGGCCACGGTGCTGACAGTGCTGCCCACCTTCGTCACCGGGCCGGCGCTCGCCTTGCTGTTCGGGCTGCGCGCCGGGTGGCTGCCGGTGTCGGGCTGGGGCGGGCCGGCCCATCTCGTGCTGCCGGTCGTCGCGCTGGCGCTGCCGGTGGCGGGGGCGGTCGGCAAGCTCACGCGCGCGGGCCTCGCGACGGCCTTGTCGCAGGATCATGTCCGCACCGCCCGCGCGATGGGGCTGGCGCCGGTGCGCGTCCTCCTCACCCACGCGCTGCGCCCCGCGCTGGTGCCGGTGGCGAGCTATCTCGGCCCCGCCGCCGCCGGGCTGCTGACCGGCGCGGTCGTGATCGAGACGGTGTTCGCGCTGCCGGGGCTCGGCCGCTATTTCGTGCAGGGCGCGCTCAACCGGGATTACCCGCTCGTGCTGGGGGTGGTGATCCTCTACGCGGGCCTCATCATCCTGTTCAACCTGATCGCGGACCTGCTCTACGGCTGGCTCGATCCGAGGACGCGGGGATGAAAGCCGCGCTGATCCTCCTCGGCCTGATCGTGGCGGCCGCCCTGCTCGGGCCGCTGGTCGTGCCCTTCGCCTACGATTCGATCGACTGGGATGCGATCCGCGCCGGCCCGCTGACCCACGGCCACCTGCTCGGCACCGATTTCGTCGGGCGCGACCTGCTCGCCCGCGCGATGGTCGGCACGCGCATCACCTTGGCCGTGGCGCTGGCCGCCGCGCTGGTGGCGCTCGTCATCGGCGTGGCGTGGGGCGCGGTGGCGGGCTGGATCGGCGGGCGGGTGGACGAGGCGATGATGCGGGTGGTGGACGCGGCCTATGCGCTGCCCTTCATGTTCGTCGTGATCCTGCTGATGGTGGTGTTCGGGCGATCGATCCTGCTCGTGTTCCTCGGCATCGGCGCGGTCGAGTGGCTGACGATGGCGCGGATCGTGCGCGGGCAGGTGATGGGGCTGAAGCAGCGCCCGTTCGTGCTGGCCGCCGAAGCCGCCGGCGCGCCCCCGGCGACGATCGTGGCGCGCCACATCCTCCCCAACCTCGCCGGCATCGCGCTGGCCTATCTGCTGCTGACAGTGCCGCAGGTGGTGATGATCGAGAGTTTCCTCTCCTTCCTCGGCCTCGGCGTGCAGGAGCCGCTGACGTCGCTGGGCATCCTCGTGAAGGATGGAGCGGACGATATGGACGTGGCGGTGGCGCCCTTGCTGGTGCCGGGCGGCATCCTCATCGCGATCCTGCTCTGCCTGACGATCGCGGGCGAGCGGCTGCGGGACCGGCTGGCGTGACGGTCTATGCGGTCGAGGGGCTCGGCGTGGCGGCCGGCGGGCGTGGCATCGTCGAGGGCGTGTCCTTCACGATCGGGCGCGGCGAGTGCGTCGCGCTGGCGGGCGCCTCGGGATCGGGCAAGAGCCAGACATGCCTCGCCCCCTTCGGCCTCTCCCCTTTGGTCGCCACCGGATCGGCGCGGCTGGCGGGCGCGGAGTTGATCGGCCGGCCGGAGCGCGAACTGCGCCGGCTGCGTGGCGCGAACGTCGGCTTCATCTTCCAGCAACCGCTGACCGCGCTCACCCCGCACCTGACCGTCGGCCGCCAGCTTTCCGGCGCCTGGGTGCGGGCGGGGGCGGCCGCGCCGTCGCGGGGCGAGATGGTCGCCGCGCTGGAGCGGGTCGGGATCGATCGCGCCGCCGAGCGTCTCGACCAATATCCCCATCGGCTGTCGGGCGGGCAGCGCCAGCGGGTGATGATCGCCATGGCCATCGCCGCGCGGCCGAAGCTGCTGGTGGCGGACGAACCGACCACCGCGCTCGATGCCGCGATCCGCGCCGATATCCTGTCCCTGATCGATCGGCTGCGCGCCGAGGAGGGGCTGGGCGTACTCCTCGTCAGCCACGATCTGCCCGCGATCGCCGCCCACGCCGATCGCGTGCTGGTGATGAACGAGGGGCGGGTGGTGGAGCAGGGGGCGTCGTCCGCGATCCTCGCCGCGCCCGCCGATCCCTACACGCGGGCGCTGATCGCGGCGGTGCCGGCGCTGGATGGCCCGGCGCCCGATCTGCCGGCGGTCGGCGCGCCCCTGCTTGTGGCCGAGGGGATCGGCGTGGCCTTCGCCCGGCCCGGCTGGCGGCGCGGTACGGTCGCGGCGGTGGCGGAGGCCGGGCTGACGGTCGCAGGCGGCGAGGGTCTGGCGATCGTCGGCGGATCGGGATCGGGCAAGTCGACCCTCGCCCGCGCCATCGCCCGGCTCGGCCCCTGCGATGTCGGCACGGTGGCGTGGGAGGGCGCGGTATGGCCGCCGCGCGGGCGCTTCCCGCGCGATGCCCGCCGGCTGATCCAACCGGTGTTTCAGGACCCCGTCGCCAGCCTCGATCCGCAGTGGACGGTGGCCGATATCGTCGCCGAACCGCTCCGCCACCTCGCCCCCGGCACCGATCCCGCGCCGAAGGTGGCGGCGATGCTGGCGGAGGTGGGGCTCGACCCCGATTTCGCCGCGCGCCGCCCCGCGACACTGTCGGGCGGGCAGGCGCAGCGGGTCGCCATCGCCCGCGCGCTGGTGGTCGAGCCCCGGCTGCTGCTGCTCGACGAGGCGACCTCGGCGCTCGATGTGCTGGTCGGCGGGCGCATCCTTGCCCTGCTGGCGCGCTTGCAGCGCGAGCGAGGGCTGGCCCTGCTCGTCATCACCCACGATCTCGGCGTGGCGCGGGCGCTCTGTCACCGGACGGCGGTGATCGAGGCTGGGCGGATCGTGGAGGAAGGGCCGACCGACGCGCTGATCGCGGCGCCACGGCACCCGGCGACCCGCCGGCTCGTTGAGGCGGGAATCGCTTCCCATAAGGTTTCCGCATGACCGACCCGCGCCTTCTCTGGTTCCGCCAGGACCTTCGCCTCGCCGATCAGGCCGCCGTTGCGGCCGCCGCCTCGGCGGGGCCGGTCGCGGCGGTCTATGTGCTGGACGATAAAGTCGCGGGCGATTGGGCGATCGGCGGCGCGCAACGCTGGTGGCTGCACCATAGCCTCGCGGCACTCGCCAAGGCGCTCGACAAACATGGGGTGCCGCTGATCCTGCGCCGGGGCGATGCCGTCGCCGAGGTGGCGAAGGTGGCCAGGGAGGTCGGCGCGGTCGAGGTCCATGCGCTCCACCATTACGAACCCTGGTGGCAGGCGGCCGAGGAAGCGCTGGCCGAGAAGGTCTTTCTCGTGCTGCATCAGGGCACCCGCCTGATCCCGCCCGATCAGGTGCGGACGGGCACCGGCGGCCGCTACCGCATGTTCACCGCCTTCTGGCGCGCGCTACGCCAGCAGATGCCGCCCGAGGCGCCTCGGCGGGCGCCGACGAAGATCGCGGGGGTCTCCAAGCCTGTCGCCAGCGACCGGCTGGCGGACTGGGATCTGCTGCCGACCATGCCCGATTGGTCGAAGGGCTTCGACGTGTGGACGCCCGGCGAGGCGGGCGCGAAACGGCGGCTCGATCGCTTCGTCGATCATGTCGAGGACTATGACGAGGCGCGCAACCTGCCCTCGATCGAGGGCACCTCGCGCTTCTCGCCCCACCTCCATTTCGGCGAGCTGTCGCCCGCGCAGGTGTGGCACCGGCTCGACGGCAAGGCGGGCGCCGAACCCTTCCTGCGCGAACTGGCGTGGCGCGACTTCACCGGTAACGTCATCGATATCCTGCCCGATTACGGCAAACGCAACGGGCGGGACGCCTATGGCGGTTTCCCGTGGCGGCGTGGGCAGACTGCCGATCGCGACTTCGCGGCGTGGACCAGGGGGCGGACGGGCTATCCGATCGTCGATGCCGGGATGCGCCAATTGTGGGCGACCGGCTGGATGCACAACCGGGTCCGCATGATCGCCGCTTCCTTCCTCATCAAGCATCTCCTGCTCGACTGGCGGCGCGGCGAACGCTGGTATTGGGATACGCTGGTGGATGCCGATTACGGGAACAATGCGGTCAACTGGCAGTGGGTCGCGGGGACGGGGATCGATTCCAATCCGTTCGGCCGGATCATGGCGCCGCTGTCGCAATCGGCGAAGTTCGATGCGGGCGGCTATATCCGGGCGTGGGTGCCGGAGCTGGCCGGGTTGAGCGACGGGGTGATCCACGATCCGCATGGGGCGGGGTGCGCGCCGAAGGAGTATCCGGCGCCATTGATCGGCCATGTCGAGGGCCGGGCGCGGGCGCTGGCGGCGAACGCGAAGATGCGCGGCTGAAGTTCCTCCCCTGCAAGGGGAGGGGGACCACCCGCAGGGTGAATGGAGGGGTATCGCGCCCTCGATGGCGTGACACCCCTCCGTCAGCCCTTACGGGCCGCCACCTCCCCTTACAGGGGAGGATCGATTGGGATATCATCCGCCCAAACAAAGGAGGGACATCATGGCAGCCTGGAGCAACGCACCCCGTTCGCACATCGTCATCTCGATCATCCTGATCCTGTGGGGGCTCGCGGGGTTGGCGTCCTTCGTCAACGAGATGCTGATGACGCCCGAGCGGCTGGCCGCTTTGCCGATCGCCCAGCAGGAGATGTGGACGTCGATGCCGGGCTGGCTGTGGTATGTGTTCGCGCTGGCGGTGGCGTCGGGCTTCGGCGGGGCGGTGGCGCTGCTGCTGCGGCGGCGGAGCGCGCTGCCGCTGTTCGTGCTGTCGCTCGCCGCGATCGTCGTGCAATTCGGCTATACGCTGTTCGTGATGGACGCGATCGGCAAGATGGGGCTGGTCGAGGCGGCGGCCTTCCCGGCGGTGATCTTCCTGATCGGCGTGTTCCAGGTCTATTATGCCCGCGCGGCCGCGAAGAAGGGGCTGCTCCGCTGAACCGGCGCGAGGCCCTCGGCGCGATGGCGCTCGGCGGGCTCGCCGTCGTGTCGAAGGCGGCTTCGCCCGCGCGCGACAAGGTGATGGTGATCGGCCATCGCGGCGCCTCCGCACTGCGCCCCGAACATACGCTGGCGTCCTACGCCAAGGCGATCGCCGACGGCGCCGACATGATCGAACCCGATCTGGTGGCGACGAAGGACGGCGCGTTGGTCGTCCGCCACGAGAATGAGATCGGCGGCACCACCGATGTCGCGGGGCACCCCGCGTTCGCCGGGCGCAAGCGGACCAAGCGGATCGACGGCACCGAGCTGACCGGCTGGTTCACCGAGGATTTCACCCTCGCCGAGCTGAAGACCCTGCGCGCCACCGAACGGCTCGGCGCGGTGCGGCCGGAAAGCCGGGGCTATGACGGCGCCTTCCAGATCGTCACTTTCGATGAAGTGCTCGATTTCGCCGCCGCCGAGAGCGCAGCGCGCGGGCGCGCGATCGGGGTGGTGCCCGAGCTGAAACATTCCACCTATTTCGCCGGCATCGGCCTGCCGCTGGAGGATCGCTTTTTGAAGGTTCTGGGCGCGCATCGCTATGCGGCGACCGCGCCGATCCTGATCCAGTCGTTCGAGGTGGCCAATCTGCGCTATCTGCGCGGGGTGATCGGCCGGCGGCCCAACATCCGCCTCGTCCAGCTGATCGAACGCGAGGACGGCCGCCCCGCCGACAGCGCCGCCAAGGGCGATGCGATGACCTACGGCGACATGCTGCAACCCGGCCGCCTCAGCAGCATCGCGGCCTATGCCGATATCCTCTCGCCGGGCACCCGATCGCTGATCCCGCTCCGGGCCGACGGCCGGCTCGGCGCGCCGACCCGCGTGGTGGAGGATGCCCATGCGGCGGGCTTGCAGGTCTGCCCCTACACTTTCCGCCCCGAAAACCGCTTCCTCGCCGCCGACTTCCGCTCCGACGCGGGCGAGAATGCGCGCAACCCGGCGGGCTCGATCGCCGAGATGCGGCGCTATCTCGCGCTTGGGCTCGACGCGCTGTTCACCGACGATCCGGCGCTTGGCCGCGCGGCGGTGGACGGCTAGGCAGCGGCCCATGGACGAGAAACAGGCGGAGGCGCGGCTGGCCGTGCTGGCGGCGGAGATCGCGCACCACAATCGGCTCTATCACGATCGGGACGAGCCCGAGATCAGCGACGCCGCCTATGACGCGCTCGTCCGCGAGAATACGGCGCTGGAGGCGGATTTCCCGCATCTGGTGCGCGCCGACAGCCCCTCGACACAGGTGGGGGCGGCCACCACCTCGCGGCTCGCCAAGGTGGCGCACGCGCGGGCGATGATGAGCCTCGACAATGCCTTCGCCGACGAGGAGGTGGCCGAATTCGTCGCCCGCGTGCGGCGTTTCCTGCTGCTGGACGAGGCGGAGCCGGTCGCGCTCACCGCCGAGCCCAAGATCGACGGCCTCTCCTGCTCGATCCGCTACGAGGGCGGCCGGCTGGTGCAGGCGCTGACCCGCGGCGACGGCCAGACCGGCGAGGACGTCACCCCCAACGTCCGCACCATCCGCGACGTGCCCGAGCAACTGACGGGCGACGTGCCGCCCGTGTTCGAGGTGCGCGGCGAGGTCTATATGGCCAAGGCCGATTTCGCGGCGCTCAACGCGCGGCAGGCCGAGCGCGGCGGCAAGATCTTCGCCAACCCGCGCAACGCCGCCGCCGGATCGCTGCGTCAGCTCGATCCGACGATCACCGAGGCGCGGCCGCTGCGCTTCCTGGCGCACGGCTGGGGCGAGGCGTCGGTGGTGCCGGCCGAGACGCAGCTGGGCGTGATGCAGGCGATCGGGGGGTGGGGCCTGCCCATCTCCGATCGCCTGATCCGCGTCGATACGATCGAGGCGGCGCTGGCGCATTATCGCGGCATCGAGGCGGCGCGGGCCGATCTGCCGTTCGATATCGATGGCGTCGTCTACAAGGTGGACCGGCTCGATTGGCAGCGGCGGCTGGGGCAGGTGGCGCGCGCGCCGCGCTGGGCGATCGCCCACAAATTCCCCGCCGAACGCGCGCAGACGACCCTGGAGCGGATCGACATCCAGGTCGGCCGCACCGGCAAGCTCACCCCCGTGGCGCGGCTGGAGCCGGTGACGGTGGGCGGCGTGGTCGTCTCCAACGCGACCCTGCACAATGCCGACGAGATCGGGCGCCTCGGCGTCCATCCCGGCGACCGGGTGGTGATCCAGCGCGCCGGCGACGTGATCCCCCAGATCGTCGAGAATCTCAGCCGCGAGGAGACGCGCGAGCCCTGGCCCTTCCCGCAGACATGCCCCGAATGTGGCTCCGCCGCCGAGCGCGAGCCGGGAGAGGTGGATTATCGTTGCACCGGCGGGCTGGTCTGCCCCGCGCAGCGGGTCGAGCGGCTCCGCCATTTCGTGTCGCGCCACGCGCTCGATATCGAGGGGCTCGGCCTCGTCCATATCGAGGCGTTCTTCCGCGACGGGCTCATCGCCAACCCGGCCGATATCTTCCGCCTGCACGAGAAGCGCGACCTGCTTCTGGGGCGCGAGCGCTGGGCCGAAACGTCGGTCGACAATCTGCTGAAGGCGATCGAGGAGAAGCGCAGCCCGCCGCTCGACCGGCTGCTGTTCGGCCTGGGCATCCGCCACGTCGGCGAGGTGACCGCGCGCGATCTCGCGCGGCGTTATGGAAGCTGGGAGGCGCTGGCCGCGATGCTGGGCGAGGCGGTCGCGGCGCGGGATGCCATGGTGCCGGCCGTGGGCGAGACCGACGAGAAATTCCTCGCCCGCACTGCCAAGGAGTTGGCCGCGATCGTCGCCACCCCCAATATTGGCGGCGAGGTGGCGCTGGCGCTGGTCGATTTCTTCGCCGAGGCGCACAATCGCGAGGTGCTGGATGATCTGACCGCGCAGGTCGCGATCCAGCCCGTCGTGTTCGAGACGCGCGAGAGCCCGGTTACCGGCAAGATTGTGGTGTTCACCGGCAAGCTGGAAACGATGAGCCGCGACGAGGCCAAGGCGCAAGCCGAGGCGCTGGGCGCCAAGACGGCGGGATCGGTCTCCAAGAAGACCGATCTGGTGGTGGCGGGGCCGGGCGCCGGATCGAAGCTGACGCAGGCGGCCGCGCTGGGGATCGAGGTGATCGACGAGGCGGGCTGGGCCAGACTGGTGGCCGAGGCGGGGTGACCCTGTCCTTCGCCTCCCCAGCGGTGCAGGGAAGGATTTACACCCGCCGCTTTCGGGTTAGGGTCTCGGCCATCACGCCGCGCCCGTTCCGGCGCCCTATATTCGGAGTTCCTCGCCCATGGCGACCCTTCCCGCCGCCGGCCCAGAGCGGACGCTTCTCGGCCATCCGCGCGGCCTGTTCGTGCTGTTCTTCACCGAAATGTGGGAGCGTTTTTCCTTCTACGGGATGCGCGGCCTGCTGGTGCTGTACCTCACCAAGCATTTCCTGTTCGACAAGAGCCACGCCAGCCTCGTCTACGGCGCCTATCTGTCGCTGGTGTATATCACCCCGGTCATCGGCGGGTGGCTGGCGGATCGCTATCTCGGCGGGCGCAAGGCGGTGCTGTTCGGCGGCATCGTCATCGCCATCGGCCACTTTCTGCTCGCGTTCGAGGGGCCGGGGGGCAATGCCGATCCCTTCTATGTCCAGTTCTTCTTCCTCGGCCTCGCCTTCGTCATCACCGGCACGGGCTTCCTGAAGGCCAATATCTCGGCGATCGTCGGCCAGCTGTATGCGCGCAACGATATCCGCCGCGATCCGGCCTACACCATCTTCTACATGGGGATTAACGTCGGCGCCTTCTCGGGCGCGATCCTGTGCGGCCTGCTGGGCGAGCTGGTCGGCTGGGCGTGGGGCTTCGGCGCGGCCGGTGTCGGCATGTTGGCCGGCCTGATCGTGTTCGTCACCTTCAAGGCCGAATTGCTCGGCCGCGCCGAACCGCCCCGCCCCGAACATCTGCGCGGCAAGGTCGCGGGGCTCAGCCGCGAGGCGTGGATCTACCTCGGCGCGATCGTCGGCGTGATCGCCTGCTGGCAGCTGATCCAGAATACCGCGCTGGTCGGCACATTGCTGGGCGTGTTCGGCGCCTTGCTGGTGGGCTATATCCTGTGGACCGCCGTGCGCCACCTGCCCCCGGTCGAGCGCGACCGCATCTTCGCGGCGATGGCGCTGATCGTGGGATCGATCCTGTTCTGGGCCTTGTTCGAGCAGGCCGGTTCCTCGCTCAACCTGTTCACCGACGAGCGGGTCGATCGTACCTTCCTCGGCCTTCAGGTGCCGGCTTCGGTGTTCCAGTCGATCAACAGCTTCTGGATCATCACCATGGCGCCCGTGCTCGCCTGGGCGTGGACGGCGCTGGCGCGGCGCGGGTGGGAGCCTTCGGCGCCGGCCAAGTTCGGCCTCGCGCTGATCCAGGTCGGCGTCGGCTTCCTCGTCCTCGTCGCGGGCGCGCTGGCGGCGGGCGACGGGCTGACGCCGGCGATCTTCATCTTCCTGCTCTATTTCTTCCATTCGACCGGCGAACTGTGCCTGTCGCCGGTCGGCCTTTCCGCCATGACCAAGATGGCGCTGCCGCAGATGGCGGGCCTGCTGATGGGCACCTGGTTCTTCGCGACCGCGACCGGCAATTTCGCCGCCGGGCTCATCGCTTCGGCGACCGGCGCGGAGGGCGCGGGCGCGGCGCAGATCACCGACGTCTATACCCGCGTCAGCCTCGTCGCGATCGGCTTCGGCGTGTTCATGCTGGTCATCGCCAAGCCCTTCGGCAAGCTGATGCACCTGTCCACATTGGGGCAGGACGATCACCGGCTGGCAGGGCAGGACGTGATCGGCGAGCCGGAGGCGGCCGGCACGCGGCTGGAGAATGAACTCAAGCCGCAGTGATGGCCGCAATGATTGCTTGGGGTGGCGCGGCCCGCGTATAGGCCGCGCCTCACCAGCCGGAGAGGGCAGCATGGGCCGCAAATATTTCGGGACCGACGGGATTCGCGGGCGGACCAACACCGCGCCGATGACGGCCGAGATCGCGATGCGCGTGGGGCAGGCGGCGGGCACCCGCTTCCTGCGCGGCCGCCACCGCCATCGCGTGGTGATCGGCAAGGATACCCGCCTGTCGGGCTATATGATGGAATCGGCGCTGGTCGCGGGCTTCACCAGCGTCGGCATGGATGTCGTGCTGGTCGGGCCGATGCCGACCCCGGCGGTGGCGATGCTGGCGCGGTCGATGCGCGCCGACCTCGGCGTGATGATCTCGGCCAGCCACAATCCGTTCGTGGACAATGGCATCAAGCTGTTCGGGCCGGACGGCTACAAGCTGTCCGACGCCGACGAGATCGAGATCGAGGCGATGCTGGAGCGCGCGCCCCCACTGGCCGCCCCGCACGAGATCGGCCGCGCCCGCCGGGTGGACGACGCGCAGGGCCGTTATATCCACGCCGCAAAGGCGAGCTTCCCCGAACATCTGCGGCTCGACGGGCTGCGGCTGGTGATCGATTGCGCCAATGGCGCCGCCTACAAGGTCGCGCCCGAGGCCCTGTGGGAATTGGGCGCGGAGGTGATCGCGCTCGGCGTCAGCCCCAACGGCATCAACATCAACGATCATTGCGGCTCGACCGACCCGACCGCCTTGCAGGCCAAGGTGATCGAGACCCGCGCCGATCTCGGCATCGCGCTCGATGGCGATGCCGATCGGCTGATCGTGGTGGATGAAAAGGGCCAGATCGTCGACGGTGACCAGCTGATGGCGCTGATCGGCCTCGCCCAGCATCGCGCGGGGCTGCTGAAAGGCGGCGGCGTGGTGGCCACGGTAATGTCGAACCTCGGGCTGGAACGGTGTCTGGGCGGGCAGGGGCTCAGCCTCGTCCGCACCTCGGTCGGCGATCGCTATGTGGTCGAGGCGATGCGCTCGGGCGGCTACAATCTCGGCGGCGAGCAATCGGGCCACATCATCCTGGCCGATCATGCGACCACCGGCGACGGGCTGGTCGCGGCGTTGCAGGTGCTGGCCGAGCTGGTCGAGAGCGGCCGCAAGGCAAGCGATCTGCTTCATATGTTCGATCCGCTGCCGCAACTGCTCAAGAACGTCCGTTACGCAGCCGGTCAGCCGCTCGAGGCCGAGGCGGTGAAGGCCGCGATCGCCGACGCCGAGGCGAAGCTGAGCGGCACCGGCCGGCTCGTCATCCGCAAGTCCGGCACCGAGCCGCTGATCCGCGTGATGGCCGAGGGGGAGGATGAGGCGCTCGTTGGCGCGGTGGTCGATCAGATTTGCGAGGCGGTGCGGAAGGCGGCGTGATCCCGCGCATCCTCTCCATCGCCGGATCGGACAGCGGCGGCGGCGCCGGCATCCAGGCCGATATCAAGGCGATCACGCTCAATGGCGGCCATGCGATGACCGCCATCACCGCGATCACCGCGCAGAATACGCTCGGCGTGACGGCGGTGGAGCCGGTGCCGGTCGCGATGATCCTCGCCCAGATCGACGCGGTCCTGTCCGACATCGGCGTCGATGCGGTGAAGATCGGGATGATCGGATCGGCGGCGGCGGCCCATGCGGTGGCCGATCGGCTGGAGGCGCTCACGGGCGTGCCGATCGTGTTCGATCCGGTGATGATCGCCACCAGCGGCGCGGCGCTGGCCGATGCCGATACGATCGCGGCCTTCGCGCGGCTGATGGCGGTGGCGACGGTGGTGACGCCCAACGCGCCTGAACTGACCGCGCTGACCGGGCTGGCGATCGACGACGTGGCCGGTCTGGCGGCGGCGGGCGAGGCGCTGCGTGCCCGGACCGGCGCGGCGATCCTCGCCAAGGGCGGGCATCTGCCGGGCGGACGGCTCACCGATCTGCTGATCGAGCGGGGTGGCGAGGTTCATCGCTGGACCGATACGAAGATCGAGACGCGGCACACCCACGGCACGGGCTGCACCCTGGCCAGCGCGCTGGCGACGGGGCTGGGGGCGGGGCTATCGCTGGTCGAGGCGGCGGCGCGGGCGCGGGCCTATGTCAGGGCCGGTCTGCTCGCCGCGCCGGGGCTGGGCGCGGGGCATGGGCCGCTTGGGAATCCCGCCATCGTTCTGAATTGATGCCGGAATGGATTTGTCACGAAACCGATCGGCCGGATCGGCGTTTTCGGGAATGTGGAGAGGGGCAGAAGACTCTCCTCCCGAGGAGAGCCCGCCATGAAGATCGACCAACCCATGATCGGCCACGCGGACATCCCGCACACCGTAATGCCCGTGAAGGGGCAGGGGCTCAGCGCGCTGATAGCGCTCAGCATCCTGTTCTGGATCGCCGTCGCGCTGTTCGCCGACGCGGTATCCTGATCGGTCAGGCGGCGCTGGCCAGCACCCACACAGCGCCGACGATCGACACCCACAGGCCCAGGTTGAGCGCGAGCAGCCCGCGATAGAGCTTCTTCATGTCGCGCGGTTCGGGCTGGACCTGCTCGATCGTCACGGGCTCCGCGACGACATGGCGGGCCGGCTCCCGCAGCTTCAGCGCAACCACCTGTCCCCGCATCTCGAATCCCCTTTGTCCGCCCTGTGCGTCCGTCGAGGTCGTTCTAGGGCCGATCCGGTTAACGAATCGTAGCGATGGCCGCCCGTCTCGACCTCCCCCTGGCTGGGGAGGATCAGGCAGGGCAGGCGGCAGGCCGGTCGATCAGCTGTTAACCAGCACCCACTGCGGGCCGCGCGCCGCCTGGCGGGTGGTGAAGCGGTAGCCCATCTGCTTCAGCTTATCCCAGCTCATCACCACCGCGAAACGGCTGTCGAGCACCAGCGTCTCGGGCACATTGCCGCGCGCGACATCGACCGTCAGGACGACATGATATTCCTTCTGCTCGGTCCAGGCCGTCGCCAGCCGCAGCGCCGAGGTCGGCCAGCCGGCCTTCATCAGCCGGTCCCGCGCGGCCAGCGCGATATCCTCGCAATCGCCGGCAGCGCCCGTCGCCACGGTCCAATATTCCGCCTTGCCGTAGACCGCCTCGTCGCTGACCCGGCGGACCGAGCGGAGCGAGGCCTGGACGGCCTGGAGCTGGCGCCACTTGCTGGCATCGAGCTGGACCGCCTGGCACGAGGGGTCGCGGCCATTGCGGGCGCAGAAATCGAGCCATCCGGCGGGCGGCATGGCGAGCCCGCCGTCGCGCATCGCCGATGCGGTCGGCGTCGCCACCGTGGCGCAGCCGCCGAGCAGGGTGCCCGCCGCCAGCGCCGCCACCGCCATCATCTTCGGGAGAAACTTGTTGATCGCCATGTCCACCACCTGCCTGTTCGCTTGCAGGAGGTGGGTTACCGTCGCGGTCACCAAGGCCCGGCTACCAGCCTTGGTTGCCGAAAAATTAGGGATATTGGGCCGTTTTCATGGCCTGAGAACACGAACGGCGGGGAATTACCCCCGCCGTGTGGCTTGTTCATTGTCCGCCTCACGGCGGAAGGCGGCACCGGCCCGCTCCCCCACCCGGCCACCCAACGGCAGTATCTTATGGGTGGCCGGGTGGGGGAGCGGGCCGGTGCCGATCTCTCCTCTTAGAAGAAACGCTCGCGGACGCGGATGATATCGCCCGGCATCACCGCGTCGCTGGGAAGGGCGCTCTGCTCCTTCTTCGCGGGATCGGAGGCGCGGATCACCATCACCGCATCCTTGCGGCCGCGATAGGTATAGCCGCCGGCCAGCGCGACCGCGTTGAGCACGGTCATGCCCGACACGAAGGCATATTTGCCCGGCTCCTTCACCTCGCCCAGCACGTAGAAGGGGCGATAGTTGAGCACTTCCACCGCCACGGACGGATCGCGCATGTAGCCGTCGCGCAGCTTGGTCGTGATCTCGGCGGTCAGCTCGGGCAGGGTGCGGCCCTGCGCCGGCACCGCGCCGATCAGCTTGAGCGCCAGATTGCCCGAGCCGTCGACCTCATATTCGCCCGACAGCGTATCGTCGTTGTAGACGCTCAGCCGCACCTTGTCGCCCGAACCCAGGCGGTAGGCGGCGGCGTCACCCGTGGTCGTGGTGGTCGCGGTAGGCGGCGCCATGTCCGCTGCCAGCACCGGCGAAACGATCGAGCCGGCGACAGCCAAGACCGAGAGGAACGGGAGGATCACTCCGCGCCCAGCGAAACCCATACGCATCTCCGATGAATCCCCCATATGCCGATTCAGCATCATCCCCTATATCGCGTTCCAACGCCTATGTCCCGTGATCTATTGAAAAGACTGTTCGGCCGCGCGCCGGAAGCATCCGCGCCGAGCCTGCCGCCCGGTTTGCGCGTCTATGCCATCGGCGATGTGCATGGCCGACTCGATCGGCTGATGGCCGTCGAGGCGGCCATCGCGGCGCATATTGCGGCGCACCCGCCGGAGGGCGACGCGCTGGTGATCTTCATCGGCGATTATGTCGATCGCGGCCCGGATTCGCGCGGCGTGATCGAGGCACTGGCCGGCCTGCGCTTCGCCGGGCTGCCCGCCCGCTGCCTGATGGGCAATCACGAGGATGCGATGCTCCAGTTCCTGGAGAGCGCCGCGATCGGCCCGGCCTGGTTCGAATATGGCGGCATGGCGACGCTCGCCAGCTATGGCGTGAAGCCCGCCGGGCCCGAATCGGTCGATCGATTCGAGCGGCTTCGCCAGGGACTTGTCGCCATATTACCCGACTCGCATCGGCGATTCCTGGGTGATCTGGAGCTGTCGATCGAACTGGGTGACTATCTCTTCGTCCATGCCGGGGTCCGGCCGAGCCGGGCGATCGATCAGCAGCAGCGCGACGACCTGCTCACCATCCGTGAACCGTTCCTCAGCCACGACAAACGGTTGGCATTGAGGGTGGTGCATGGCCATACCGTGACGGATCGCCCGGTTTTCCGCCAGAATCGCATCGGGATAGACACCGGCGCCTATGCCACCGGCATGCTGACCTGCCTCTTGATCGAAGGCGAGGCGGCGTCGATCCTGCCTGTCGCATGAGGCGTGTAAACGAAATGTTTCTGGCGGGGCGAGGTGTTGCGGCGCAACAATCCACAGGCTTTGCAGAGAAAGCTGTTGCGGATGCGAAATCTTAGGTAGGCGAAAGGCCACACCTGTGGTAGCGCCGCAATAGCAGAATTCTGACCAAAGCGGTCGTTAACAGGGGGCAGGCATGGCAATCGGTTCGATGAAGACGCTATTGGGCGTCGTGAGTGCGGCGGCTCTGGTGGCTTTTGCGACCGTGCCGGCTTCGGGCCAGGAAGTGACCCTCACGGCCGAGCAGGCTTCGGAAGCCGCCGCGGCGGCCGGTGATCCCGCCGCCTTCGCCCTGCTCGTCGCCGCCGCCTCGCCGGCGGTCGCCGCCGCGATGGTGCAGGCCGCCGTCGCCGCCAGCCCGGCTTCGGCCGGCGCGATCGCCTCGGCCGTCGTCGCCGCCGTCCCCGCCTCGCAGGCCGCCTCGATCGTGACTGCGGCCGTTTCCGCCGCGCCGGCCTCTGCCGCGTCGATCGTCACGGCCGTCGTCACCGCGACCCCGGCCGCCGCCGCTGCGGCGGCGGGTGCCGCCATCGCCGCTTCGCCCTCGACCGCCGCTGCGGTCGTGACCGCTGCCACCGCGGCCGCGCCGGCCTCGGCCACCGCCATCGTGAGCGCGGCCGTCACGGCTTCGCCCTCGCAGGTTGCCGCGATCGTGAGCAGCGCCGCTACGGCGGCCCCGGCTGCGGCGGCGAGCATCGCTTCGGCCGCCGTCGCGGCTGCGCCGGCCGGCCAGCAGGTCGCCGCCGCCGCCGCCGCCGTTGCTGCCGCTTCGGCGGTGCCGGGTGCGGCAAGCGCAACGTCCATCGCGGCCACGGTCACCAGCACCACGCCGGCGGCCGGCAATGCCGCTTCGGTGACGGCAGCTGCGGCCCGTGTCGATGTCGCTGCGACGATCGCGGCGTCGACCCCGGTGGCGACGCCAGCGGCTGCGGCGCCCGTGGCGACCGCTTCCGTTACGCCGACGGCAACGACCGCACCGGTCACCGTGGCGCCCACTCCGCAGGTCGTGGTGATCGTGGAAAACCCTGCGGTTACCAACGTCAGCCAGTCCTGATCCCTGCGGACCCCTTTCGGGGTCCGTTTCTTATCAGTCTCATAACTTCCTGACATACGGAGAACGTATGCGCGCGTCCGCTCGCCTTCTTGCCTCGATCGCTCTTGTCGCCGCCCCCATCGGCATCGCACAGGCGCAGGTTCTGCCGACCACGCCGGCGGACTCCAACGACGTGTCGGCGCTGCCGAACCGTCCCGCGCCGGAGCGCAACGACGCTCGTGCCCAGGATCGTGCGACCCAGTCGCTCGATCCCATCGGTGCGCATTTCGGTTCGTTCACGGCCTTCCCGAAGATCGAAGGCGGGCTGATCTACGACAGCAACATCTACGGTCTCGAGCGCGAGACCGACGACATGATCGCCAAGATCTCGCCGAGCCTGACGATCCAGGGCGACACGGGTGTCTACAAGGGCACGCTGCGGGTGGCGCTCGATCGCTATCAATATTTCAACCGCACGCTGGAAAACCGCACCGATTACGCGATCGGCGGCAATCACAGCCTGGAGGTCGCGCCCGAGACGTTCCTGACCGCCAACGGCGCGTTCAGCTTCAACCATGAAGATCGCGGTGATCCGAATGCGCTGGCGACCAACCTGCGCCCGACCGAATATTATCTGTACGAGCTTGGCGCCGGCTTCGCGCGCGATCTGTCGACCTTCCGCGTCGGCCTCGATGGCGGCTTCAAGAGGTACGATTACAACAACGCCCGCCAGATCGGCGGCGGCATCACCAATTTCCAGGATCGCGATCGCAACCAGTATAAGGTCGCGGGTCGCGCCGGCTTCGAATTCTCGCCCGGCTACACCTTTGTGGCGCGCGCCGTGTGGGACAAGGTCGATTATGATCGCAAGTTCAACGGCCAGGGCTTCCAGCGGTCGTCGGACGGCTTCCGGCTTTCGGGCGGCGTCGGCTTCGAGCTGAGCCAGTTGCTGACCGGTGAAGTCTATGGCGGCTGGCTGCGTCGCAACTACGACGACGCCCGCTACCCGACCATCAGCAAGCCGTTGTTCGGCGGTGCGCTGACCTGGTATCCGACCGAGCTGACGACGGTGAACGTCAACGTCGATCGCAGCGTCGATGAAACGCTGGCGCCGGGCTTCTCGGGCTATACGACCACGTCGTTCAGCCTGAACTGGACTCACGAGCTGACCCGCACCTTCCAGCTGAACGGCGGCGGGCGTTACGGCCACCTCAATTACGGCCTTTCGAGCATCGGTACGGTGGATCGGTCGGATGACACGTACGGCCTGAACGTCGGCATCCGCTACATTCTCAACCGCAACATCTACACCAGCCTCGGCTATGATTATTCGGCGCGCCAATCGACCGCTGTCGGCGTTGGCTCCGATTTCAAACGTCACAAGGTTCTGGCGACCGTCGGCATCCAGATGTGATACAAGGCCGCAGAATCGCTTGATAAATTTGTTGTGAGTAGATGATGGCGGCTGCGGCGGGGTTTGCGGATGGTATTTCCGCAGAAGAGGAATCGGGCATCGATCTCGGCGGGGTGCTGCGGTTCCTCCGCCGCCGCTGGGCCTGGATCCTCGGCACCGCCGTCGTCGTCGCGCTGGTCGCGGGGCTCGCCCTCCTTCAGGTGACGCCCCGCTATTCCGCGACCGCCTCGGTCGCGGTGCAGACCCAGAAGACCCAGGTCGTCGACATCCAGGACGTCGTGCAGGGCCTGACTCCCGATGTCGCGACGATGGAAACTCAGGCGTCGATCCTCCGGTCGATGCGCCTGTCGGAGCTGGTGATGAACCGGCTGAAGCTGGACACCGATCCCGAATTCAACCCGACGCTGAAGCAGACCACCGGCTTCCGCCTGCTGAAGCCCTCGACGTGGTTCGGCTCGGCGCCCGAGCCGGTGCTGACGACCTATCAGAAGGCGCGCATCCGTTCGTCGATCATCGCGCGGGTGCAGAAGGCATTCGGCATCGCGCCGGTGCTGAAATCCTACGTCATCAACATTGCCGCCACGTCCGAGGACCCGGAGAAGTCGGCGGCGATGGCGAACACGCTGGCCGATCTCTACATCAGCGACGGCATCGAGGCGAAATATGACGCGACCAAGCGCGCGTCGGCCTATCTCGAATCGCGCGTCGAGGAACTGCGCCAGGCAGCGGTCGAATCGGATCGGCAGGTCGAGGCCTATCGCGGTTCGGCGCGGCTGGTCAGCAGCGACATGGGCACGGTCGATACCCAGCAGCTGTCCGAGATCAACTCGCAGCTCATCCTCGCCCGGTCGGAGCGCGCCGCCAAGGAAGCGCAGCTCAACCAGCTTCGCAGCCTGACGTCGCGCGGCGGCAATGGCGTCGATACGGCGGCGGCGGTGATCTCTTCGCCGCTCGTCCAGGCGCTGCGCCAGCAGGAGAGCGAGGTCGTCCGCAAGCTCGGCGATCTTCAGGCGACCTATGGCGATCGCCACCCGCGCATCATCAACGCCCAGTCCGAATTGCGTGACCTGCGCTCGAAGATCGAGGACGAGGTGCGCAAGCTGGCCGCCGCCACCTCCAACGAGGTGCAGGTCGCCCGCGCCCGCGAAGGCACGCTGTCCGGTAGCCTCGGTTCGATCGAGGGCCGCGTCGTGCGCGGCGGCCAGGCGAGCGTGCGGCTGCGCGAATTGCAGCGCGAGGCCGACGCCAATCGCGGCATCTACGAAACCTTCCTCAACCGCCTGAAGGAAACCCGCCAGCAGGTGGACGTGCAGACGGCGGATTCGCGGATCATCTCTTCGGCCAACGTGCCGGTGCGCCCGTCCTTCCCGCAGGTGGGGCAGACGCTGGCGCTGGCGCTGGTCGGCGGCATGATCGCCGGCATCGTCCTGTCGCTCGGCCTCGAGCGGCTCGACAATACGGTGCGCGGGGCCGACGCGGTCGAGGCGATCGGCGGCGGCACCACGCTTGCCTTCATCCCGATCGTGAAGGGCGATTACGACCGGCCCGAGGATATCGTGATCGAGCGGCCGCAGGCGATGGCGGCGGAATCACTCAGAACCCTGCGCAGCGCGATCGCCCTTTCCGACGTGGATACGCCGCCCAAGGTGGTGATGCTCTCCTCGTCGGTGCCGGCCGAGGGCAAGACCTTCGTGTCGACCGGCCTGGCCCGCGTGTCGGCGCAATCGGGCCTGCGCACGATCATCATCGACGCCGATATGCGCCACCCGCGCGTCCACCATGCCTTCGGCATGGAGAACAAGGCCGGGCTGGTGCAGGTGCTGAGCGGCGAGACCTCGCTGGCGAGCGTCCTCCAGCGCGACGCCGGCACGGGCGTGGACGTGCTGAGCGCGGGGCATGGCGCGGTCAATCCGCCCGATCTGCTGCGCTCGCACCATATGGAGCAGCTCGTCCAGCGGCTGCGCGACACCTATGATTTCGTGGTGATCGACACGCCGCCGTTCACCCCGATGACCGACAGCCAGATCGTGTCGCGCCTCGTCGACAAGATGCTGCTCGTCGTCCGCTGGGGCCATACGCCGGTGCCGGTGGTGCAGACGACCCTGCGCCAGGTCCACCGCATCGGCGCGCCGCTCGTCGGCTCGGTGCTCAGCCAGGTCAATCTCCAGCGCCAGGCCACCTATGGCTATGGCGACTATGGCTACCATTATTCGCGCTACGGCGCTTATTATGGCGCTTCGGCCTAGCGCGATCGCCCTGGCCGCTTCGGCGGTTCCGGCGATACTGCTCGGATATCTGTCGGTCCGCTCTCTGGGCGCCGCGCTGACGTCGCTGCCGAGCGACGCGCTGGTCCAGGCGATGCGGACGCGCGACACCGCCCCGCCGACCCCCAAACAGCTGGCCGACACCGCCCGCGCGCAGGCCACGGCGGCCGGCTGGTTCGAGCGGGCGCGCTACAGCAGCGCCGCGCTGAGCGCGATCGCGCTCTCGCCGCCGCTGCAACGTTATCGGCTGGGCGGCGACATGGGCGCGCCGGCGCTGCTGGCGGGCGCGCTCTCCGCCGCGCCGGCCGCGCCGTTCAACTGGGTGCGTCTGGCCGAACAGCGGCTCGACGCGGGCGACAAGCGCGGCGCGGCTCGACGCGGGCGACAAGCGCGGCGCGGCCAAGGCGTGGGAGATGTCGGTGCTGACCGGCCGCTACGTGCCCGGCCTGATGACCTCGCGCCTCTACGTCGCTTTCCGCATGTTCCCGACCGAGGACATGGAATTGCTCGATCTGCTCAAGGATCAGGTGCGCGTCTCGGCCGAGGCCGATGGGCGCGAGTTGGCCCGCGCGGCGCAATTTGGCTTCGCCGATGCCTTCGTCCGCGTGGTGCTGGCGAGCGACACGGCGCTGGTGCGCAATTTCGATCGCGGCATGGCCTATAATATCGCTGCCGATGGCGCCGCCGCGTGGCAGGCGATCAATGCCGACCGCGCCCGCCGCCTGCGCGAGCGCGCCCGGGCAGGGGCGGCACGATGAGCGAGGCGCTCGCCGATCTTCCGATCGCGGATGCCGCCGTCGAGAGCCGCGAGAGCCGCCGCTCGGCGCGCTGGCCGTGGTTCGGCTTCATGGCCCTCGTCGCGCTGCTGCCGCTGCCGTTCGGCGGCAACACCCCCTGGGCATGGAGCTTCGCCGGGTTGATCGCCTCGGCCCTGATGCTGGTGTGGGCGCTGCTCGCGATGCGCGGCCGCGCGCCGGTGGCGTGGCGCGGTGCGCTGCTCGTGCCCTTGCTGCTGTTCGCGCTGGTGGTGGTGTGGATCCTCGTCCAGACGCTGGCGCCGGTGCCCGAGGGCCTGGCCAATCCGATCTGGCAGATGGCGTCGGAGGTGCTGGGTGCCAGCCTTCCGCGGCGGATCAGCGCCGATCCCGAAGGCGGGATGGTCGGGCTGATCCACCTGCTCACCAATGCGGCGGTGTTCTGGATCGCGCTGCAATATGGCCGCGATCGCGATCGGGCGGAGACGCTGCTGGAATGGATCGTCCTCGCCTCGCTCGGCTATGCGATCTACGGCCTCATCAACTACTTCGCCGGCAACGACACCTTGCTGTTCCTGACGCGCACCAACTATCGCGGCGACGTCACGGGCACGTTCATCAACCGCAACACCTATGCGACCTATGCGGGCGTGACGCTGCTAGCCGCGATTGTGCTGGCGATCCGCCATTACCGCACCAAATATCGCGTGTCCGATCCGTCACTGAGCCGGGCGGGGCGGAGCGTGGAGGCGATGGGCGGGCCGGCGGCGGTCTATGCGACGGCGGCGGTGGTGATCGCGATGGCGTGGCTCCAATCGCACTCGCGCATGGGCTTCGCCTCGACGGCGGCGGCGACGGTGGCGTTGCTGGCGCTGCTGCGGCTGACCGGCATCATCCGGGGCTGGCTGATCCTGCTGCTGCTGGCGGTGGCGGCGGGCATCGGCCTGTTGATGGTGAGCGGGGCCGGGCTGATCGAGCGGCTGGACGCGACATCGAGCTTCGATCGCGCGCCATTGTTCGACGATGTGCGGGCGATGATCGGCAGCACGCCGTGGATCGGATCGGGCTACGGCAGCTTCGCCAGCGTCTTCCCGCTGTTCCGCCAGCCACTGCTGGCGACCGGCGGCGACATCACCCAGGCGCACAACACCTATTACGAACTGTGCGCCGAGATGGGCATTCCGGCGACGATCCTGCTGGTGGGCGCGGTCGCGTGGCTGGCGGCGCTGTGCCTGATCGGCGGCATCCGCCGGACCCGCGACCAGGTGATCCCGATCGTCGCCTTCGCCGCGACGGTGCTGGTGGGCCTGCACGCGACGACCGATTTCAGCCTCCAGATCCCCGGCATGGTCGTGACCTATATGGCGATCCTGGGCGTGGGCGTGGCCCAGAGTTGGAGCCCGGAGCAGCGGCGGCGGGGGACCTCGCGGTAGGGCAGGGGCAGGTGACCGAGGCGGATGGGATATCGGGCACCCGATAACGCGTGCTTCGATCTAACACACACCGATCTTTACCGTCGGTGGAGCGGGTACAGGCGGTCGTGGCAAGCCGGTTTCGTCAGGCCGCAGGCCGCTTTCCATATTACCCAGGATCCGGCCATTGACCGAAAAATGGTGATGATCGAGATCGATGCGGGCGTGCATCACAGCCGCCGTGCCGATCCCGGCGAGGTTGACCGCCATCGCCGGCATGCCGCTCCCAGCCAATGCGAACCACACCAACGAGGGTGACCGGCACGGCCACCGCTACGCCTCGCAAAGAACCTGCTCACATGGCTTCGGATCGGTCGTGCGGATCGTCATCGCTAGAATTGCCAGGCCGATCGCCGAGGTCAGGGCGCCGGCTATGGCGACCGCCGGATACCCAAGCCCGGCGGCAATCACACCGCCGCCCAGTGCCGCACCGATCGCGTTTCCAAGGTTGAACGCGCCGATGTTGACGGACGAGGCCAGGTTCGGAGCATCCGCCGCGGCCGCCATCACGCGAATTTGCAGAGGCGGCACTAGCGCAAAACTGGCGATTCCCCACAAGAGGATAATTGCCGCGCTTGCGACGGGGGAGGGCATGACCAGCGCGTAGCCCACGAGGATCGCGCAGAGCGATGACAGCGTCACCAGCAGGGTGCGATCGACGGAACGGTCCGCGAATTTGCCGCCCAGCCAGTTGCCGATGGTGAGGCCCACACCGTAGATGATGAGCATCGCGGTGACGAAGCCGAGCGAGGCGTGCGTCACCTCGCGCAGGATCGGCACGATGTAGGTGAAGACCGTAAACATCGCGCTCGCCCCCACGACCGTCAGCCCCAGCGCACCGAGCACCCGCCCACGGCCGAGCACACGCAGTTCGGCCATGGCGTTACCGTCCTGCGGGGCGGGAAGGGCAGGTAACGTCAGGCGTAGCGCCGCCATCGTCGCAACGCCCAGGACGGCGATGCCCCAGAAGGCGGCTCGCCAGCCCAGATAGGCGCCCGCCCAGGTGGCGAGCGGCACGCCGACGACATTGGCAATGGTGAGCCCCATGAACATCGCCGCCACCGCGCCCGCTTGCCGCTGCGGCGGCACGAGGCCCGCCGCGACGATCGAGCCGACGCCGAAGAAGGCACCATGATTGAGCGACGTTATCATCCGCGCGACCAGCAGCATGCCATAGCTGTCGGATACCGCCGACAGCACGTTTCCCGCGGTGAAGATCGCCGCCAGCCCGATGAGGAGACGTCGACGGGGAACACGGCCGGTCGTGAGTGTCATCAACGGCGCGCCGAGCATGACGCCGAGCGCATAGGCGCTTATGAGCAGACCCGCGGCGGGAATCGACACGCCGAGGTCGGTTGCCATGAGCGGCAGGAGACCCATTGGCGCGAATTCCGTCACGCCGATTCCGAAGGCGCCGGTAGCGAGCGCGAGCAATCCGGGATTGAGTTTCATGGGTGCCCCTTTCAGATGGCGGCGGGAGCAAGACGGGCAAAACCCTCCTGCTGACGGTACGGCGTATGCGGATAGGGCGGCAGCACATCGCTGGCGGCGTCCAGGAGCGCCACCTGCTCCGCGGTAAGCGACCATCCGACGGCGCCGAGATTCTGCCGTAGCTGCTCCTCGTTGCGCGCGCCGATGATGACCGACGCGACAGTGGGACGTCGAAGCAGCCAGTTGATTGCGATCTGCGGGACGCTGCGGCCCGTTTCGACAGCGACGGACTCCAGTGCGTCGATCACGCGATAGAGAAATTCGGTTTCGACCGGTGGGGCGAATTGTTCGGTCGCGTGCAGCCGGCTGCCTTCGGGCAACGGCCGGCCGCGTCCGATCTTGCCGGTGAGGCGCCCCCAGCCGAGCGGGCTCCAGACCAGCGCGCCGACGCCCTGATCGAGGCCAAGCGGCATCAGGTCCGCTTCATAGGCGCGCCCGATCAGCGAGTAATAGACCTGATGCGCGACGAGGCGCGGCCAGCCTTTGGCCGTCGCGAGCCCCTGCGCCTTCATGAGCTGCCAACCCGGATAATTGGAGACGCCCGCATAGCGCACCTTTCCTGCCGCGATCAGCCGACCAAGCGTGTCCATCAGTTCCTCGGTCGGGGTCGAGGCGTCGAAGGCGTGCAACTGGAGCAGATCGATGTGATCCGTGCCAAGCCGGCCCAGAGAGGCATCGACCGCCCGCAGCAAGCGGGCGCGCGATGAGCCCCAATCCTGCGGTCCATCCCCCATGGGCAAACCTGTCTTGGTGGAAATGAGTACGTCATCGCGGCGGCCGCGTATCGCCTGCCCCAGAACCTTTTCCGAGGCGCCATCGGAATAGACGTCGGCCGTATCGAAGAGCGTCACGCCCGCGTCCAGGCAGATATCGATCAGACGCCGTGCGTCCGCTGTGTCGCTCGTGCCCCAGGCGCCGAAGAGCGGCCCCGTGCCGCCGAAGGTTCCCGTCCCGAAGCTGAGCGCGGGCACCCGCAGGCCCGAGGCACCCAGTTGCCGATATTCCATGGTCGCGTCCTTGAATGAAGCCCATGCATAGATGGACGCGACGCGCGTGGAGCGGTAGTAGCCAGCGAAGCGAAGGATTTTTGCATTGTATTCAAAGATCGGCTCAGGATCGGATCGCGCCCGCTCGCTTGAGGTCTTTATCGCGATCGTCGATTGCGGCAGCTTCTCGGCGGCCGGGCGGCAGCTGGGGCTTACCCCTTCGGCAATCAGCCGTGCGATCGATCGGATCGAGGCGCGTCTCGGCGTGCGGTTGCTCCTACGCTCGACCCGGGCGCTGTCCCTCACGGCGGAAGGCCAGGCCTACCTCCTGTCGGCGCGGCGGATCCTCTCCGATCTCGACGAGGCCGAGCAGCATATCGCCGATCAGGGCGCGCCACGAGGGAGGCTGCGCGTCAGCGCTGCGCTGTCTCACGGAAGGCTATGCATCGTCCCGCTGTTGGGCGAGTTCGTCAGGCGCCATCCGCATATTCTCGTGGATATCGCGCTCAACGATACGATCGTCGATATCGCCGCCGGCGAGGCGGACGTCGCGATCCGCTTCGGGCCACTGGCCGACAGTGCGCTCACCGCGCGCAAGCTGGGCGAGAATGGTCGCGTGATCGTCGCGTCGCCGCACTATCTCGATCGACACGGCATCCCGGCAGTGCCCGAGGATCTGCTCACCCATAATTGCCTGAATTTCGATTTTCGCCGGGTCGAGCCGGTGTGGCCGTTCGTGCGGGAAGGCCAGGAATTCTGCCTGTCGGTGAAGGGCAACATCGAGGCCAACAACGGGGAAACGCTCGGCCAACTCGCCGCGATCGGGATCGGGATCGCCCGTGTCGGCGCGTTCAGCGTTTCAGCCGAGCTTGCCGATGGACGACTCGTCACGATCCTCGACGATTTCAATCCCGGTGATGTCGAGCTGATTCATGCGGTTTTCGTCGGCGGCGCCAACACCCCCGCGCGCGTCAGGGCGTTTGTCGATTTTCTGGCGGAGCGACTATAGGCATTGGCTGACAGATACGGCGAGTGACGATGCGTCCGCCTCAATCGACTGTACGCCTCCTGCATCAGAGTGCGTGGTCTATATACAGCATTAAACGAGCAGTGACTCCGGCACCGCATAGCCCCATTCCGCATATTTGCGGGCGATGATCCGCGCCATCAGGCGGAGTTCGGGGGAGGTGTCGCCGACCCTCTGGCTCATGATGATCGGGCTGGTGGCCGGCTCGACGAGATCGCGGTAGCGGACGTCTTCGGTGCGGGAGCGGCGGACGGATTCGGGGATGATGGCGATGCCCTCCTCGGCGGCGACCAGGCCGATCGCGATCTGGAGTTCACGCGCCTCGTAGACCACCTTGGGTTCGATACCGTGGTCGTGGAACAGCGACAGCACCTGATCGGCGTAGCTCGGCCGGGGAAAGCGCGGGTAGAGGATCAGCGGCTGGGCGGCGAGGTCGGCCAGCGAGATGGGCGTCGTTTCCTGCGCCAGCGGGCTGCCGGCGGGGAGGGCGACGACCAGCCGTTCGTTGCGGAGGATCGTGCGGCGGACGGCGGGATCCTCGAAGCGGATGCGGCCGAAGCCGACATCGATCCGCCCGTCCTTCAGCGCGGCGATCTGGTCGAACGTCACGCTCTCCACCAGCACCAACTCGACATCCGGCGCCTCGCCGCGAAACTCGCGGATGAGTTCGGGCAGGCGGGCGTAGATCGTCGAGGAGACGAAGCCCATCGTGAAGCGCCGCCGCTCCGACGAGACGGCCGCGCTCATCATCGTGCGCATGTCGTCCATCCGCCGCAGCACCTGCACGGCCTGTTCGTGGAACAGGTGGCCGACGTTGGTGAGCTTGAGCGGGCGGGCGGTGCGGTCGATCAGTTCGGCGCCCAGTTCCGCCTCGAGCTGCTGGATGGCGCGGCTGAGCGGGGGCTGGGCGATATGCAGCTTCTCGGCCGCGCGGTTGAAGTTCCGCTCGGCGGCGACCGTCACGAAATAGCGGAGATGTCGCAGATCCATCCTGAATACCCCGAAGGTATCGATCCCAGACCGCATTGATCTTTGCGGCGGTTCGTTCCGCAGCGTAGCCCTCGCTCGAACAAAGATAAAGCGAGGATGTGCCGGGATCATGGCCAGTATCTGCCAGGTCGATACCCTGATTATCGATGTGCCGACCATCCGGCCGCACATCCTCGCGATGGCGACGATGCACCAGCAATCGATCGTGATCGTCCGCCTGCGCGATTCCGATGGGATCGAGGGCATCGGCGAGGGCACGACGATCGGCGGCCTCAGCTATGGCGAGGAGAGCCCCGAAAGCATCAAACTGGCGATCGACACCTATATCGCGCCGCTGATCCTGAACGCCGGCACGGTCGGCGTGTCCGCGCTGATGCGGCGGGTCGGCAAGATGGTGCGTGGCAACCATATCGCCAAATGCGCAGTGGAGACGGCGCTGCTGGACCTGGCCGGCAAGCGGCTGGGCGTCCCGGTGTCCGAACTGATCGGCGGCGGGCGGGTGCGCGAGTCTCTGCCGGTGGCGTGGACGCTCGCCAGCGGCGACACGGCGCGCGACATCGCGGAGGCCGAGGCGATGCTCGACCAGCGCCGCCACCGCATCTTCAAGCTGAAGATCGGCAAGCGCGCGGTGGCGGACGATGTCGCCCATGTCGGCGCGATCTGCCGCGCGCTGGGTGACCGGGCGAGCGTGCGGGTCGACGTCAACCAGAATTGGGACGAGGCGCAGGCCGATCGCGGCATGGGGATGCTGTTCGACGTGGGCGTCGATCTGGTCGAGCAGCCGATCGCGCGCGATGCCCTGCCGGCGATGGCGCGGCTCTCGGCGCGCCACACCATTCCGCTGATGGCGGACGAGGCGCTGCACGGCCCGCGCGACGCCTTCGCCATCGCCGCCACCGCCGGCGCGCGCATCTTCGCGGTCAAGATCGCCCAGTCGGGCGGGCTCCATGCCGCCAACGATGTGGCGCGGATCGCCGAGGCGGCGGGGATCGGCCTGTATGGCGGCACGATGCTGGAGGCCGGCGTCGGCACCGCCGCCTCCGCGCAGCTGTTCGCGACCTTCCCGAGCCTCGCCTGGGGCACCGAATTGTTCGGCCCGCTGCTGCTGACCGAGGAACTCCTCGCCGAGCCGCTGGCCTATGCCGATTTCGAGCTGGCCGTGCCGACCGGGCCGGGCATCGGCGTGTCGCTCGACGAGGACAAGGTGGCGCGCCTGCGTCGCGACCGCACCGCGCCGATCCTCCACGCCGTCGGTGGGAGGGCCTGAGCGATGCTGTTCATGGTCGAGATGGACGTGAATATCCCGCTGGGCTTCGATGCCGACGAGGCCGCCCGGCTGAAGGCGGCGGAGAAGGCGCGTTTTCAGGAACTTCAGGCCGCTGGCACCTGGCGCCACATCTGGCGGGTCGTCGGCCGCTACGCGAACGTCAGCATCTTCGACGTGGCCGACAATGCCGCGCTGCACGACCTGCTGACCACGCTCCCTCTGTTTCCCTTCATGACGATGCGGGTGACCGCGCTCTGCCGACACCCCTCATCGGCCCACGACGACGATCGCTGAACGGCGGCACCCCGAGACTTCCCAGGAGAGACAAGATGGACGTTAGCTTCGTAGGAACCCCGCCGATCCAGGATCTGCTCGATCGCGTCGCCGGCGTGTCGTCGCCCGAGGGCGATCCCAGGCTGAAGGCGATCGTCCGCGACCTGATCGAATCGATCATGACGGTCATCGTCCGCCATGACATCGGCGAGGACGAGGTGTGGGGCGCGGTCAGCTATCTCCAGAAGAGCGCGGGCGAATTCGGCCTGCTGATGCCCGGCACCGGCATCGAGCATTTCCTCGACCTGCTGATGGACGCCAAGGATGCCGAGGCCGGCCGCACCGGCGGCACTCCGCGCACGATCGAGGGGCCGCTCTATGTCGAGAACGCGCCGCTGGTCGATAATGACGCCAACCTCACGTCGGACCCGGACGATACCGACACGCTCTACATGACCGGGCGGGTGCGCGGGCCGGATGGCGAGGCGGTCGAGAATGTCATCCTGCATGTGTGGCACGCGGATTCGAAGGGCTTCTATTCGCACTTCGACCCGACCCACGAGCAGACCCCGTTCAACAACCGCCGGCGCATCAGGCTGGGCGCGGACGGGCGTTATGCGTTCCACTCGAAGATGCCCAACGGCTATAGCGTGCCGCCGGGCGGCGCGTCCGACACGCTGATGAAGGCGCTCGGCCGCCACGGCAATCGTCCGGCGCACGTCCATTTCTTCGTCGAGGCGCCGGGCTATCGTCAGCTGACGACGCAGATCAATTTCGGCGACGACCCCTTCGCCGCCGACGATTTCGCCTTCGGCACCCGCGAGGGTCTGTTGCCGGTGCCCAACCGGCAGGGCGACACCGCCCACATCGCCTTCGATTTCGAGCTGCAACGCGCCGACGAGAAGGCCGACGAGACCTTCTCCACCCGCGAGCGGCTCGTCGTCGCCTGACATTCGGCAGAGGAGAAGAAACCATGACTTCGCTCCGCGAACGCCTGGAGACCGCCGTCGTCGAGGACAAGGCCGAGGGCGTCTATCGCTGCCGCCGCGACGTCTTCACCGACGAGGCGCTGTTCGATCTCGAGATAAAGCATATCTTCGAGGGCAATTGGGTGTTCCTGGCCCATGAGAGCCAGATCCCCGAGCCGAACGATTATTTCACGACGTGGATCGGCCGCCAGCCGATCGTCATCACCCGCGACAAGGGCGGCGAATTGCACGCCGTCATCAACGCCTGCGCCCATCGCGGCGCGATGCTGTGCCGGCGCAAGCATGGCAACAAGGGCAGCTTCACCTGCCAGTTCCACGGCTGGACCTTCGCCAACACCGGCAAGCTGCTGAAGGTGAAGGACGGCAAGACCGGCGACTATCCCGCCTCGTTCAACACCAAAGGCTCACACGACCTGACCAAAGTGGCGCGGTTCGAGAGCTATCGCGGCTTCCTGTTCGGCAGCCTCAACCCGGACGTGCTGCCGCTCGAGCAGCATCTCGGCTCGACCAGGGTGGTGATCGACCAGATCGTCGATCAGGCGGCGGACGGACTGGAGGTGCTGCGCGGCAGTTCCTCCTACGTCTACGACGGCAATTGGAAGCTCCAGATGGAGAATGGCGCGGACGGCTATCACGTCAGCGCGGTCCACTGGAATTATTCGGCCACGATGGGGCGCCGCAATTACGAGGCGGCCGGCACCCGCACCGTCGATGCCAACGGCTGGTCGAAGAGCGTGGGCGGTGTCTACGGCTTCGATCACGGCCACATCCTGCTGTGGACCAACCTGCTCAACCCCGAGGTCCGGCCAGTCTACGCCCATCGCGACGCCATCGCCGAGCGGCTGGGCGAGACGCGCGCCGACTTCATCGTCCGCCAGACGCGCAACCTGGGCCTCTATCCCAACGTCTACCTGATGGACCAATTCTCGACCCAGATCCGGGTCGTGCGGCCGATCAGCGTCAACCAGACCGAGGTGACGATCTATTGCTTCGCGCCGAAGGGCGAGAGCGCGGCCGAGCGGACCCTGCGCATCCGGCAGTATGAGGATTTCTTCAACGTCAGCGGCATGGGCACGCCCGACGATCTGGAGGAATTCCGCGCCTGCCAGGAGGCTTATGCCGGCGCCGGCGAACTGTGGAACGACCTCAGCCGGGGCGCGGTCCACTGGGTCGAGGGGGCGGACGAGAATGCCAAGGCGATGGGCCTCGAGCCCGCGCTCAGCGGCGACCGCAGCGAGGATGAAGGACTCTTCGTCCGCCAGCATGAATATTGGGCGCAGGCGCTGATCGCGGCGATCGATCGCGATGGTGGCGGGGGCGGGGGCAGCAGCGTGGCAAAGCCCCACAGCGGGCTGAGGGTCGCGGCATGAGCCTCTCGATCCAGCAGGTCACCGATTTCCTCTATCGGGAAGCGCGGTTGCTCGACGATCGCCAGTGGGACGAATGGCTCGAATGCTATTCGCCCGAGGCGGAATTCTGGATGCCCTCGTGGGATGACGACGACCGGATCGTCGAGGATCCGGCGCAGCATATCTCGCTGATCTACTATCCCAACCGCGACGGGCTGGAAGATCGCGTGTTCCGCATCAAGACCGAGCGATCGGGCGCCACGATGCCCGAGGCGCGGACCTGCCATTTCATCACCAATATCGAGATATTGGGGCAGGACGAGCATCTGCTCGACGTGCGGTTCAACTGGCAGACGCTCAGCCACCGCTACAAGACGACCAGCAATTTCTTCGGCACGTCCTTCTACACGCTGGATATCCGGGGGGCGGCGCCGCTGATCGTCACCAAGAAGGTCGTCCTCAAGAACGATTACATCCATCAGGTGATCGACGTCTACCACGTCTGATCCGCGCCTGACCGAGAGGGATCATGGCTTACAGCATCGCACTCAATTTCGAGGACGGCGTTACCCGTTTCATCGACTGCAAGGCGGGCGAGAAGGTGCTCGACGCCGCTTTCCGCCAGAAGATCAACCTGCCGATGGATTGTTCGGACGGGGTTTGCGGCACCTGCAAATGCCGGTGCGAGCAGGGCGAGTATGATCTCGGCGAAGACTATATCGACGACGCGCTGACCGCCGACGAAGCGGAGGAGGGGCTGGTCCTCACCTGCCAGATGGAGGTGTCGTCCGATTGCGTGGTCGCGGTGCCGGTGCCGTCCAGCACCTGCAAGGTGCGCCCGACCGAGCATGGCGGCGAGGTCACCTCGGTCGAGCTGGTGTCGGACAGCACGATCGTGCTGGGGATGAAGCTCGACCAGCCGGCCGCGCTCGCCTTTCTGCCGGGGCAATATGTCAATCTGGTGGTGCCCGAAACGGGGCAGCATCGGGCCTATTCCTTCAGCTCGAAGCCCGGCGCGGCGGAGGCCAGCTTCCTGATCCGCAACGTGCCGGGCGGGCTGATGAGCGAATGGCTCGCGCGGCAGGCCCGGCCCGGCGACCGGATGAGCTTCGTCGGGCCGAACGGCAGCTTCTTCCTGCGCCCCGTCGACCGCCCGGTGGTGATGCTGGCGGGCGGCACCGGCCTCGCGCCGCTGCTGTCGATGCTGGAGGTGCTGGCGGACACCGGCACCGATCAGCCGATCCACCTGATCTATGGCGTCACGGAGGAGGGCGATCTGGTCGAGATCGACCGGATCGAGGCGCTCGCCACGCGCCTGCCGACCTTCACCTGGGCGGCCTGCGTCGCCAACCCGGAGAGCGGCTATCCGCTCAAGGGCTACGTCACCCATCATCTGGCCGACAGCCATCTGAACGCGGGCGATTGCGACATCTATCTGTGCGGCCCGCCGCCGATGGTGGAGGCGGTGCGCACCTTCCTGAAGGAGAAGGCGGTCGAGCCGGCGCACTTCCATTATGAGAAGTTCGCGCCGAGCGAGGCGGCATGATCTTCGCGGGCCGCTTCGCCGGCAAGGTGATGGTCGTGACGGGCGCCGCGCAGGGCATCGGCCGGGCGGTGGCGCTGCGCGCGGCGGCGGAGGGCGCCCGCGTCCTGCTGGTCGATCGCGCGGATTTCGTGGGCGACGTCGCGGCCGAGGCGGCCGGCGAGGCGGCGGCCTTCCCGACCGATCTCGAAACGCATGAGGGCGGGGCGGCGGCGATGGCGGCGGCGATCGAGCGGTTCGGGCGGATCGACATCCTCGTCAACAATGTCGGCGGGGCGATCCGTATGCGCCCGTTCGACCGGTTCGAGCCGGCGCAGATCGAGGCCGAAATCCGCCGCTCGCTCTATCCGACGATGTGGTGCTGCCACGCCGTTTTGCCGCACATGCTGGCGGCGGGCGGGGGCACGATCGTCAACGTCTCCTCCAACGCGACGCGCGGCATCCGCCGCGTGCCTTATTCGGCGGCCAAGGGCGGCATCAACGCGCTGACGCAGAGCATCGCGATGGAATATGGCGAGCAGGGCATCCGCATCGTCGCCACCGCCCCCGGCGGCACGGAGGCCCCACCCCGCCGCATCGCCCGCAACGCCGAGGGCGACAGCGCGCAGGAGCAGGCGTGGATGGCCGAGGCGGTGGCGCAGGTGACGGCCTCCACCTTCGTGAAACGCTATGCGACGCTGGAGGAGCAGGTCGCCCCGATCCTGTTCCTCGCCTCGGACGAGGCATCCTACATCACCGGATCGGTGCTGCCGGTGGCGGGCGGCGATCTGGGCTGAGGACGCCGCCTTCCGTTTCGCGATGTGGGATGGCGCGCCATCGCGCTCTTGGTGTCGCCCGCGATCCCGATCACCCTCCGCATCGAGCGGGCGCCGAAGCGCCTGACCCGAGCGAGAGAGATGATGATGGCGCGTCCCCGGTTTCTGGCCCTTCTCGCGGTGATGGCCGCATGTTCCGCCGTCGCGCAATCGCCGATCCTGACCCCGCCGGCCGGGCCTTCGCCGGGCACGGCGATGGCGTTCGATGTCGGCAGCAAGCAGGGCGACGCCTTCGCCAACCTGCCCGCCGGCACGATCCAGATCAGCAATTATGGCGAGCGGCCGGTCTTTTCACCCGATGGGAAGAAGATCGCCTTCATCGGCAAGAGCTATGGCGACGCCTTCGAATATGACATCGCCAGCGGCGAGACGCGCAACCTGACCAATGGCTTCGCCCATTCGGGCTTCATCCGCGTCCATTATCTGCCCGACGGTAACTACCTCCTGCTGGGGCCGGTCACCAACACCGGCGACCGGCTGGCGATGCGGCGGCAGGGGATATCGCTCTGGTTCATGGACAGGAGCGGCAAGCGGGCGCCGGTGGCGCTCGGCATGAAGCTGATGGAGGGCATCGCCGTCTCGCGCCGCACCAACCTGATCGCGTGGAGCGACGCGGCGGGCGGCGGGATCGGCGAGACGGCGCCCGACACCAGGCCCGACGAGACCACGGCGGTCTTTACCGGCCGGGTCGAGGTGGATGCCAAGGGAGCGCCCCGCCTGGTCGAGGTGAAGGAGGCTTTCCGCCGCCGCAACATCGACTGCTATCCCGAGCCGCAGGACTTCCGCGACAAGGATCGCGAGCTGATTCACGCCTGCTACAGCATCCATTATGTGTTCCAGCCGGGCCTCTACCACCTCAACACGGGGGTCTGGGCGGCGCGGCTCGATCGGCCCGAACTGATCCGCTATCGCGGCGAGCGGCCCGACGAATATGCCGAGCCCGAGGGCATCAGCCCCTCCGAACGCTGGACCCTCGTGGAGTGCGGCCAGACCAACCGCAGCGGCCTCGACATCTGTCGCCTCACGCTGGAGCCGGACAGCAACGACTATCGCAAGCTGACCCATGTTATGGATTATGGGCGGTGGAAGGCGTCGAACCCCGTCGTCAGCCCGGATGGCAAGTGGATATCCTTCCAGTCGGGCAAGGCTTTCGAGGAGGCCGGGATCGGCCATGGCATCTACCTGATGCCGCTGCCGGCGGAGCTGCGCTGAGGCCTTCCCACGTCCATCATGCGGGAACGCCGGGCCGGCCGGATTGCGCGGGTGCGGGGCGGGTGCCTCTATGGGCCGAACGATGTTCGGAGAGGCCCCAGACTATGAATCCGACGATGCCGGCCGTCACACGCCGCACGATGCTGGGCGGAATGGGGCTGGGGGCGCTGGCGGGCGCGGGCGACATGGCCTGGGCCTTCGCGGGCAAGGCCGGGTCGCGCACCGAAGCCGGTTGGGAGAAGCAGCCGATGCGCTGGTTCCAGCTGGCCTTCACCGAGGATGATATCGGCCACTACGATCCGCAATTCTGGCTCGATTATTTCCGGGAGATCCATGCCGACGGCGTGTGCCTCAGCGCCGGCGGCGGCATCGCTTTCTACCCCACCAAGGTGGCGGGGCACGGCAAGGCGCGGGGTCTGGGCGACAGCGATCCGTTCGGCGAGATGGCGCGGGCGTGCAAGGCGATGGGGCTGCGCGTGCTGGCGCGGGTCGATTCCCATGCCATGCCGGCCGAGGTGTTCGCGGCGCATCCCGAATGGGCGGCCTGCGCCTCGGACGGCACCCCGCGCCGCCACTGGACCGCGAAGGATCTGTACCTCACCTGCCCCTACACCGGCTATAATTTCGACCTGATGGTGAAGGTCATCCGGGAGATCGTGACCGATTATCCGGTCGATGCGCTGTTCGGAAACCGGGTCAACACGCTGGGCGTCTGTTACTGCAACGGTTGCCGCACGCTCTATCGCGCGGCGACGGGCGCCGACATTCCGATCGATACCGATCCTGTCCGGCCCGAGGCGCAGCGTTATTGGGCCTGGTCCGAAAGCCGGATCATGGCGATGATCGACCTATGGGATCGGACGCTCGCCAGGGCGCGGCCGAACAGCTTCTTCGTGCCCGGCACCGAACGGCGCGGGATCGTCGATTATGATGGCAAGGCGCTGGGCGAGCGGCTGCCGATGGTGTTCTGCGACCGGCAGGCTCGCTCGATCGATCGCGGGCTCTTCTCGACCGGCGAGCAGGTGTGGGGCAGCGGCCGCTTTGCCAAGGAATTGCGCGCCTATGCGTTCGACAAGCCGATCAGCAGCATCATCAGCGTCGGCGTCGAGGAGGAGTATCGCTGGAAGGATTCGGTGCAGGCCGCGCCCGAAATCCGCATCTGGGCGGCCTCGGCGATCGCGCAAGGGTCGCATCCCTGGATCACCAAGTTCAACGCCAAGCCGTTCGACAAGAGCTGGATGCCGGTCGTCGCCAGCCTCTACCAATGGCACCACAAGAACGAACGCTATCTGCGCAACACCGCCAATCTCGCGCGGATCGGCATGGTGCTCGATCTGCGCAGCCCCGCGCTACAGGGCGGGCTGAAGCACCGCCGCGAGCTGGAGGAATATCGCCTCGGCTTCTACGAGGCGCTGCTGGAGGCGCGGGTGCCGTTCGACGAGATCGACCGGTCCTGTCTCGATGCCGATCATCTCCGCCGCTTCCGCGTGCTGGTGCTGCCGAACGTCGCGATGCTGTCCGATCGGGAGTGCCAGCAAATCCGGGAGTATGTGCTGGGCGGCGGCCGGATCGTCGCGACGCACACCACCTCGCTCTACGACGAAACCGGGCGGATGCGGGCCGATTTCGGGCTGGCCGATCTCTTCGGCTGCCGCTTCGCGGGCACGATTCAGGAAAGGGTGCAGAATTCCTACCTCACGCTGCGCCACCCCAGCCCGATCCTCGCCGGGCTGGAGGCGATGCCGCGCGTGATCGGGGCGGCCAAGCGGGTCGAGGTGGTGCCGGCGGGCACCTCCTATCCGGCGCCGCTGACGCTCGTGCCCTCTTACCCCGACCTGCCGATGGAGCGGGTGTTCAGCGATACGCCGACGACCGACATCCCCATGGCCTATTGCCGCGACGTGGGTAAGGGGCGGGTGGTCTATCTGCCGATGGATATCGACCGCACCTTCGCCGAACTGCGCCATGGCGGCCATCTCGCCATCCTGAAGGCGATGGTGGCGTGGGCGGCGGACGAGACCGCGCCGATGACGGTCGAGGGGCCGGGGCTGGTGGACATGGCCTATTGGCGGCAGGCGCAGTCGCTCGCCGCGCACATCGTCAATTACAACAATCCGATGGCGATGGCCGGCGCCTATCGCGAGGCGATCCGCAGCGGGCCTTACACCGTGTCGCTGGAGCTGCCGCTCGGGGCTGAGCCGAAGGGCGTGCGGCTGCTGGAAAGCGATGCAATGCCCGAATGGCGGCGCGAGGTGGGCAGGGTGATCGTGACCGTGCCCAGCATCCTTTATCACGAGGTGGTCGCGGTCGATCTGGCCTGAGAGAAGCGGCGGCCTCCGGGGAGAAGGAGGCCGCCGCCCGACCGCGGGGGTCGTTCAGGTCATTCGCCGAGGCTGTGGTTCGCCAGATATTCGAGCGCCTTCACCATCGCCGAATGATCCCAAGCGCCGCCGCCATGCGCCTGGCAGGCACTGAACAGCGCCTGCGCCGTCGCGGTGTTGGGGAGCGAGATGCCGAGCGCACGGGCGCCGGAGAGCGCGAGACCGAGATCCTTCTGGTGCAGCTCGATGCGGAAACCCGGATCGAAGGTGCGCTTGATCATGCGTTCGCCATGCACCTCCAGCACACGCGAGCTGGCGAAGCCGCCGAGGAGCGCCGTGCGGACCTTCTCCGGGTCTGCGCCCGCCTTCGAGGCGAACAACAAAGCCTCGGCCACCGCCTCGATGTTGAGCGCGACGATGATCTGGTTGGCGACCTTGCAGATCTGCCCCGAACCGGCGGGGCCGACATGGGTGATATTCTTGCCCATCAGCTCGAACAGCGGCTTGGCCTCCGCGAAGGTCTCCGCCTCGCCGCCGACCATGATGGTGAGCGAGGCGGCCTTCGCGCCCGTCTCGCCGCCCGAGACGGGGGCGTCGAGGAAGGCGGCCCCGGTGTCGGCGATCTTCCTGGCGAAATCGGCGGTGGCGATCGGGTCGATCGAACTCATGTCGATCACCAGCTTGCCCGCCGACAGCCCCGCCGCGATGCCGTCCGCGCCGAACAGCGCCTCGGCCACGTCGGGCGTGTCGGGCAGCATGGTGATGACCACGTCCGCCCGGCGCGCCAAGTCCGCCAGCGAAGCCACTTCCTCGGCGCCACCCTCGATCAGCTCGGCGGGCAGGGGGGAGCGGTTGCGGCGCAGGAGAAGCGAATGGCCGGCGGCCTGGAGATGGCCGGCCATCGGCCGCCCCATAATGCCCACGCCGACGAAACCGATGTTCATGCGGGATACTCCTTGGTCGAACGGCGCCGTCGGGCGCCCGTCAGGTCAGATGAAGTCCTTCGCCCAGCCGAGGCCGGCGAGCGTCTCGCCCGCCGGGCGATATTCGCAGCCGACCCAGCCGTCGTAGCCGAGCCGGTCGAGTGCCGGCAGGATGTGGGCATAGTTGATCTCGCCGGTGCCGGGCTCGTTGCGGCCAGGATTGTCGGCCAGCTGGATATGGCCGATGTGGGGCAGCAGCCGCTCGATCGAGCGGAGCAGATCGCCCTCCATGATCTGCATATGGTAGATGTCATATTGCAGCCGCACCTTTGCGCTGCCGACCCGGCCGATGATCTCCATCGCCAGATCGGTGCGGTCAACGAGATAGCGCGGCATGTCGACCCGCGAGTTGATCGGCTCGATCAGCAAGTCCACGTCGAGCGATGCCACCCGATCGGCGGCATAGGCCAGATTGGCGACATAGGTGTCGATCCACCGCGCGCGATCCTCACCCGGCCGAACGAGGCCCGACATCACATGCAGGCGCGGGCAATCGACCGCCGCCGCATAAGCCAGTGCGGCATCGAAGGAAGCGCGGAACTCGGCGACCCGCTCGGGATCGGCGGCCATGCCGCGATCGCCGGCGGCCCAGTTGCCGGGCGGGCAGTTGAACAGCACCATCCGCGCGCCGCTTCCCTCCAAGGCCGCCTTGAACGTCTCGATCGGCAGTTCGTAGGGGGCGAGGCATTCGATGCCCTTGAAGCCGGCGGCACCCGCCGCGGCGAACCGATCCGCGAAGGGCAGTTCGGTGAACATCATCGTCAGATTGGCGGCGAGTTTGGGCATCGATAGGGTTCCCGATCCGATATAGGATCGCCTGTCGGGCAAACGGCCGCCGCCCGGAAGTGCGCGTTCCACATCACGGGAATCACCCGGAGGGAGGATTGCGTGCCCGCGCCCCGCTCCATAGCCCGATGGCCACAGATGCGGATGACATAAGGGCCGTTGGATGACCTGGACTCAGAATTACGATCCCTTCGGCTCCGTCCTGATATCCACCTGTTTCGCGGCGATCCCGGTGGTGGTGCTGTTGGGCGGCCTGGGGCTGCTGCACATGCGGGCGCATATGGCGGCGTTGGCGGGGCTGGTGTCGGCCTTCATCGTCGCCGTGTTCGCCTTCGGGATGCCGGGCGGGATCGCGTTGCGCGCGGCGGGTTATGGCGCGGCCTACGGCTTGATGCCGATCGGCTGGATCATCCTCAACATCATCTTCCTCTACCAGATGACGAACGAGCACGGCCTGTTCGACGTGCTGCGCCGATCGATCAGCGGCGTCACGGCGGACAGCCGGTTGCAACTGCTGCTGATCGCCTTCTGTTTCGGCGCCTTCTTCGAGGGCGCGGCGGGCTTCGGCGCGCCGGTGGCGGTGACGGGGGCGATGCTGATCGGCCTCGGTTTCACCCGGCTCCAGGCATCCGGCCTGTCGCTGATCGCCAACACCGCGCCCGTGGCCTTCGGCGCGCTCGGTACGCCGATCGTGACCCTCGCGGCGGTGACGGGCCTGCCGCTCGACGAACTATCGGCGATGTGCGGGCGGATCACCTTTCCCTTCGCGATGATCGTGCCGGCCTGGCTGCTGGTGGCCTATTGCGGCTGGCGGCGCACCCTGGAGGTATGGCCGGCGGTGCTTGTGGTGGGCGTCACCTTTGCTGTCGCGCAACTGCTGATGTCGAACCTGCATGGCCCGTGGCTCACCGCGATCGTGGCGGCGATGGCGTCGATCGCGGCGCTGCTGGTGCTGATCCGCATCTGGTCGCCGGCCAGGGTGATGGCGGTGAACGAGGCGCCGCTCGCCAAGGGCGACGAGCGCGTGCCGGTGGCGGACAGCGAGGGCGAGGCCGATCATGCCGTGGTCAAGACCCACGAGCCGATCGACCCGAAAGCGCTGCGCCGCGCGTGGATGCCGTGGATCATCCTGACGGTGCTGGTGTTCGTCTGGGGCATTCCGGCGGTCAAGACCGGTCTCGACGCGATCTTCCGCCTGCAACTGCCGTTCGGCGGGCTCGACGGGGTGATCCTGCGCGTGCCGCCGGTCGTGGCCGAGCCCGAGGCGGAGAAGGCGATCTTCAACTTCAATCCGCTGTCCACCACCGGCACCTCGATCCTGATGGCGGCGCTGCTCAGCGGCCTGCTGCTGGGCATCCGCCCGGCGGCGATCGCGCGGACCTATGTGCGGACGATCACGCTCGTCTGGCCGTCGCTCCTCACCATCGGGGCGATGCTGGCGCTGGGCTATCTCACCCGCTTCGCCGGCACCGATGCCACGATGGGCCTGGCCTTCGCGATGACGGGCGCTTTCTACCCCTTCTTCGGCACGATGCTGGGCTGGCTGGGGGTTGCCGTCACCGGCTCCGATACGGCCTCCAACGTGCTGTTCGGCGGGCTCCAGAAGGTCACCGCGCAGCAATTGTCGCTGCCCCCGGTGCTGATGGCGGGCGCCAACAGCGTGGGCGGGGTGATGGGCAAGATGGTCGACGCGCAGAGCATCGTCGTCGCCTCCACCGCGACCCAGTGGGTGGGCGGCGAGAGCCGGCTGCTGCGCTATGTCTTCGGACACAGCATCGTGCTGGCCATGCTCGTCGGCGTCTCGATCCTGATCTACGCCTACGTGCCCGTCTTCACCGCGCTGATCCCGTGATGCGCATGCCGATGCTCAAGACAAATCGAGTATCGGCGCAATGTGATACGGGTATCGCCATTTCCACAATGCGGACAGGCCAACTATAGAAAAGACAATGGAAATATAACATTCATTCCCGGTCATTCGGGCGGATGCAGATGAGCGTCGCGCCGATAAAGAAAATGACAGGGAGTGGATCATGAAGACATCCGTTGCGTCGCGGTTGCTGGTCGGCACCAGCCTGTTTTGGCCTGCCATTCTTTTGGCACAGGCGACGCCCGCCCCTACGCCTCCGGCCGCGACCGCGCCGGCAGCGACCCCGGCACCGGCCGAAGCCGCCGATCCCACCCCTGCCGAGATCGTCGTGACCGGCTCACGCATCGGCCGCGCCGGCTTCGAGGCGCCGACCCCGGTGACCGTCCTGAGCGCCGACTCGCTGGCGCAGAAGGCGCCGACGAGCCTGCCCGACGCGCTGACCCAGCTCCCCCAGTTCCAGGCCGGCATCAGCGCCGCGCAGGAGCGCGTGACCGGCAGCGGGCGCGTGCGTGGCGGTAATTATCTCAACCTGCGCGCGCTCGGGCCGCAGCGCGTGCTGGTCCTTCAGGATGGCAACCGCCTGACCCCGACCGGCAACAACGGCGGCACCGACGCGAACCTCATCCCGCAGATGCTGGTCGACCGGATCGACGTGGTGACCGGCGGCGCCTCGGCGGCCTACGGATCGGACGCCGTCTCGGGTGTCGTCAATTTCGTCATCAACGATCGGCTGAAGGGCCTGAAGCTGCTGGCCCAGGGCGGCATCTCCTCGCGCGGCGACAACAAGAATTACCGGGTCGGCGCCGCCTACGGCACGTCCTTCGCGGACGATCGCCTGCATGTCGTCCTCAGCGCCGAGCATTTCTCGTCCGAGGGCATCAACCAGCGCAGCGACCGCAAGTCGGCCAACAAGCTCATCACGCTGACCGGCGCCGGCACCGCCGCCAGCCCGTACAGCTATGTCGCCAATACCCATTATTCGACGACGGCCTATGGCGGCTACATCAACAACGGGCCGCTCGCCGGCCGCCAGTTCCTGGCGAACGGCCAGACGGGCACGTTCGTCGCGGGGCCCAGCACCGGGCGCGCCGGCCTCAGCATCGGCGGCGACGGCGCTTTCTTCGATCCGGCCTGCTGCACCCTGATCGCCAAGGTGCGGACCTATCAGACCTTCGGCCGCGTCACGTACGACGTAGCCGACGACACCAAGATTTTCGTTCAGGGCGCCTATAATTACGGCAAGAATTTCGATCACCCGATTCCGGATTTCAAGCTCGGCTCGGCGATCACGGTCTTCCGCGACAATGCGTATCTCAACCAGAATCTCACGGCGGCGGAACTGGCGACGCTGGGGACGACGCCCAGCTTCACCATCGCCCGCCTGTTCACCGAATGGGGGCCGGGCAAGATCCTCCAGCGGGCCAAAAGCTTCGACGGCCGTATCGGGATCGAGGGCAGCCTCGGCGACAGCGGCATTAAATATGATGCGTCCTACAGTTATGGTCGCTCGAATTTCTTCGCCTCGGCGCTGGAAGGCGACAACCGCCGCTTCTTCGCGGCGGCGGATGCCGTGAGGAACGCGGCGGGCAACATCGTCTGCCGCATCACCGTCACCAACCCCGGCCTGATGGACGATTGCGTTCCGCTCAACACGATGGGCGTGGGCACGGCCTCGGCGGCGGCGATCGCTTATGTGCGGCGCCAGTCCGAATGGACCGCGATCAACAAGATGCAGGTCGCCAATTTCAACGTCTCGGCCGAGCCGTTCAGCACCTGGGCCGGCCCGGTCTCGATCGCGGTGGGCGGCGAATATCGCCGCCAGTCTCTCCACCAGACCAGCAACAGCGATCCGGCGGTTCCGGTCAACTTCACCGGCATCCGGGGCGTGCCGGCGGGGACTCCGCAATTCTTCCTCAACAACGTGGGCATCGCCTCGGGCCGCTATACGGTGAAAGAAGCCTATGGCGAGATCGTCGTGCCGCTCGCCAAGGATTCGGTGATCGGCCGCTCGCTCGAACTGAACGGCGCCGTCCGCTATACCGATTACAGCACCAGCGGCACCGTCACGACGTGGAAGGCGGGCCTGACCTACGAGCCGATCGAGCCGATCCGCCTGCGCGGTACGGTCTCCGAAGATATCCGCGCGCCCACCCTGTTCGAGCTGTTCTCTGGCCAGACCTTCCGCCTCGTGCCGCTGTCCGATCCGCTGACCAACACCTTCGGCACGCTGCCGGTGGTGAGCGGCGGCAATCCGAATCTTCAGCCCGAGCGCGCCCGCACCTACACCGCCGGCATCGTGCTGAAGCCGCCGTTCATTCCGGGTCTTCAGGCGTCGGTCGATTTCTACTCGATCAAGATCGACGATGCGATCGCGACGCCCTTCCAGGCGTTCCAGTTGCTCGATCTGTGCGCGGCCAGCGGCTACACCAGCCCGCTGTGCGCCAGCATCGAACGGCCGCTGGGCGTGAGCAATCCGGCGGCGGCGAATTTCCCGACGCGCATCTTCATCAACAACATCAACGTCTCGACCTTCAAGACGCGCGGCCTCGATCTGGAGCTGAGCTACCGCCGCCGGCTGGGCGAGGGCAATTTCACCTTCCGTGCGCTCGGCACGCGCCTGCTGAAGTTCAGCAGTCGTCCGTCGCCGTCGTCCGCCGAGATCAATTATGTCGGTAACGCGGATTTCCAGGACACCGGCGCCAATTCCTACCCGCTGCCCAAGTGGCGCGCCAATTTCGAGGTCGGCTACACGCTGGGCGGCTTCGCGGTGAGCGTGCAGGAACGTCTTCTGGGCAAGGTCGATCGTTCCAAGTTGCAGGTCTATACCGATCAGAAGATCCCGACGATCGTCTACACCGATCTGACGCTCAGCTATGATCTGGAAAAGACCGCGCTCGGCGATGCGCAGGTGTTCCTGACGGTCAACAATCTGACGGACACCAAGCCGCCCCTGTTCAGCGTCAGCAACTCGCCCGGCCTGGCGGTGCCCACCCTGCGATCGGCCTATGACATCATCGGCACGCAATTCACGCTCGGCGTGAAGCTCAAGATCTGAGGAACCGGAGATGAGAAGCCTATATTCTTTCCGGTGGCGCCGGGTGGGGTTCGCCGCCGCCACGTCCCTGCTGGCCCTGGCCGGCGCGCGTTCGATTGGCCAGGTGCCGGCCGAAGCCCAGGTCGATCCGCTGGCCGGGGTGGCGTTCAATTCGCGCCACACCGATCCCTTCACCGAACTGCCCGAGGGGACGGAAATCCTCACCCCCTTCGGCGAGCGCGGGGTGTTCTCGCCGGACGGCAAGTCGGTCGCCTTCATGGGGCAGGGCTATGGCGATGCGTTCGAGATCGATCTGGCGACGCGCAAGGTGCGTAGCCTGACGGGCGCCATCCCCAATCGCGGCTTCCTGCGGGTGCAGTATCTGAACGACGGCAATTTCCTGCTGATCGGCGCGCGCACCCGCGATGGCGACCGCGATTTCCTGCGGCGCAACCGCATGGAATTGTGGTTTCTCGACAAGGCCGGCGGCAAGGGGCTGGTGCCGCTCAACCAGCGGCTGTTCGAGGGGGTCGCCACCTCGCGGCTGAGCAACCGCATCGCGTGGATGGAATATGGGCCGAACTTCACGCCGTTCAAAAGCGCGAAGCCGGGCTATGTCGGCGGCGAGCCCAAGCCGGACGAATATAGCTCGCTCTACGTCGGCGACGTGGTGGTCACGGCCAAGGGCGCGGAAATTCGCAACCGGCGTGAAGTTCTGCGCAAACCGCGCACCGATTGTCTGCCCGAACCGCAGGATTTCCGCGACGGCGACCGCGAGCTGACCTTCTCCTGCTACCGCCTGAAGGGCCGCATCTCCGATCCCAAGGGCTCGCTCATCACGACGGGCGTATGGGGCGTGCGCCTCGATAGCGGTGCCGTCACGCGCTATCGTGGCGACAATTTCACCAATTATTCCGAGCCGGAGGGTATCGCCCCCAACGGCAAATGGACGACGGTGGAATGCGGCCGCTACGCGCTGGCGCAATGGGACATCTGCCGGATGGATCTGGAGCCCGACAGCCGCCGCATCCGCCGCATCACGCAGGTGACCGAATATGACGGCACCCGCGCGACCAACCCGACGGTCAGCCCGGACGGCAAGCAGATGGTCTTCCAACTGTCCAACGCCGCCGAGGAATCCGGGGTCGGGCGGGGCATCTTGCTGATGCGGCTGCCGGCCTGGACGCAGCAGCCGAGCATTCCGGTGATGCCGCTGGGGTCGGCCGGGGAGTGATCCCCGGCCGGTTCAGGCGATCGTGAAGTCTATCGCGCCGAACGATCCGTAATCGGCGCGATAGACGCCCGGCCTGGCGGGAACGCCGCCGCCGAGCGCTCCCGTCAGGATCGTCTGCCCGGCGCCGAGCACGTAGCCCGCGCCGACGATGCAGTTCACCAGCTCGAAGATCGCCCGCCACTGATCGCCGAGCGATTCCGTGGCGGCGCCCTTCGCCACGGCCACGCCATCCCGGTAGAGCGTGACCTTCACGTCGTTGAGCGCGGCGCGGTCGATGCGCGACGGCTTGCCGGGGATGTAGCGCGCCGCCGCGTAATTGGCGGCGATCACGTCCACCTGCGTCAGATTGTCGGCCGTATCGAGCGCCACGTCGGGCAATTCGATCGCGGGCCGGATCGCGCCGATCATCGTCTGGAGGGTGGCGATGTCCTTCACCGGCCGGCGGATCGGGCGGGCCAGGGTGAAGGCGATCTCCGTCTCCAGCACCAGATTGCGATAGGCGGAAAGCGGCACGGTGGCGCCCTCCGCCATCGTGCCGGCGCGGCGGATCGCGCCGAAGGCCGGGCCGTCCGCGCGGTAGCGGCGCTGGGCTTCGGCGCTCATCAGCCCGCCCTTGAAGGCCACGATCGGCCCGTCCGCCGCGCCGGCATCGACGATCGCATGCTGGATCGCATAGCCCTGCGTGTTGGTCAGGCCCGGCCGATCGCGGCTGATCGGCGCATAACGCACGCCCCGCTTCGCAGCGTCGAGATAGGCCGTCACATAAGGATCGACCGGCTTGGCCGCGCGCGCCTGCCATGCGAGGCCCGCCAGCCCGAGGATCGAACCGCCGATCAGGGATCGGCGGCTCGGGAACAGGATATCATCAGGCGTCACTTCTGCTCTTCCGGGGTGAGGTGGAGCAGGTAGATGCCGAGGCGGTTGGTGGAATTTTCGGTGGCGTAGGTGAGCATGAAGGCCATCGTCTTGCCGTCCGGGCTGATGACGCCATTGTTGATGCGCCAGCCCTTATAGTCCGAGAAGGTCGTCAGGCGTGTGTATTTCTTGGGGTCGCTCAGGTCGAGCTTGCACAGATCGACCTCGCTCAGCGACGGCCCGCCCCGGATGTCGCGGCACTCGACCAGCGTCCAGCGGCCGCTGGGCGCGATGCCCTCGACCTCATGGTTCTCGCCGGTCACGCGCATGTAATCGGTGACCTTGCCGGTATCGAGCCGCACGCCGTGCACCGAGGAATCGTAATAGGCGCCTTCCTTCGACGTGACGTCGCCATGGAAGGAATAGCAGCTGAAGATCACTTCCTGATCGTTGTCGCGCAGATCCTGCGGCTCGGCCATGCAGTCGCTGCGCAGGCGGCGATAGATTTCGCGCTTGTTGGCGATCGCCGGCTTGCCGCCGTTGTAGACCACGTCACCCACGAAGAAGGCGACATATTCGTCGGCATTGGGCTGATCGCCGGTGACATTGTGGTGGAGCGCCAGCCGCGCCGCGCCGGGGCTGCGCTCGGCCCAGACGAGCCGGTTGCTGATCCGCGAGACGGCGAGCCCCTCGAAATTGCGCGTGTCGAGCGGGATCGCTTCCTTGGTGCCCGATTTGTCGAGGAAGAAGATCTCGGAGAATTGCATCCGCGAGATCGCCTCGTCTCGCTCCATCTGCCGCGCACCGGTCAGCAGAATGTTGCCGTCCTTCAGATAATGGGCGCGCAGGAAGCCGTTGTTAGGGAAATGGCTCGTCATGCTGCGCACCTGGCGGGTGGCGATGTCCATTTCGTAGACGGTGCCGAATTCCTGATCGAGCATCAGCAGCTTGGTGCCGTCCGCCGAATAGGCCGGGCGGGTGCCGAAGGTGGAGAGTGCTTCCCAGTTCGCGGGCAGCTTCGCCATCGGATTGCCGCTCAGCGTCCCCGTCTTCGGGCGCGACGTATCGTGGAACAGCGGGTCGCTCTTGGCTGTCTGCGCCGGCGCGCCGGATGCCAGCGACGCCAAGGCGATCGCCGCCAAAGGAAGTCCTGTCCATATATTGCTTTTCATGGGCTCTCTCCTTGCTGAATAGCTGCCTTCTTGTTGGCTATGCTTGCCGCACGATCATGCGACTGTCGCGAGGGGAGTCCGTCTGGCGGCCGTCTTGGAGCGTCGTTTTCATGATGTGGAAATGGCGCCGCCGATCGATTGGCCCGCCCCGGCACTCCCACTAAGCCCCTCTCATCATCCGCAATTCGGCCGCCCGGAGAGGGGCGCCGGCCCCAAGCGGACACGAGGGAGAGAGAAGCGTGGGATCGCCCGTTGCCACCCGATATTTCGGCAAGACCATCACCAAGCGCGCCGCAATGGCGCTGGCGGGCATCTCGGCGGCGGCGTTGGGGCTGTCGGCTTGCTCCTCGTCCGGCAGCGGCGGTGGCGGTGGCGATGCGCAGCCGTCGGTCACGCTCGAGGATTGGAAGACGATCGGCGGCTCGAGCAAGGAGCAATTCTATTCTTCGCTCAGCGGCATCAACGACAGCAATGTGAAGTCGCTCGGCCTCGCGTGGTATGCCGATTTCGACACGTCGCGCGGGCAGGAGGCCAATGTCGTCGTCGTCGATGGCGTGCTCTACACTTCGACCGCCTGGTCGAAGGTCTATGCCTATGACGCGAAGACCGGCAAGCAGCTGTGGATGTTCGATCCCGAGGTCGCCGGTCGCAAGGGCTATGACGCCTGCTGCGACGTGGTAAACCGGGGTGTCGCCGTCTCCGGCGGCAAGCTTTACGTGGGCGCGCTCGACGGCCGCCTGATCGCGCTCGACGCCAAATCCGGCGCCAAGCTGTGGGAGGTGCAGACCACCGATACCAGCAAGCCCTATACGATCACCGGCGCGCCGCGCGTGGTGAAGGGCAAGGTGCTGATCGGCAACGGTGGCGCCGAATATGGCGTGCGTGGCTATGTGACGGCCTATGACGCCGCCACCGGCAAGCAGGTCTGGCGCTTCTACACCGTCCCCGGCGATCCGGCGAAGGGCAAGGACAATGCCGCTTCCGATCCGCAGATGGAGACGGCGGCCAAGAGCTGGTTCGGCAAATGGTATCAATATGGCGGCGGCGGCACCGTGTGGGACGCGATCGTCTACGACGAGGAGCTCAACCAGGTCCTGATCGGCGTCGGCAACGGTTCGCCGTGGAACCAGCGCGTGCGATCGGACGGGAAGGGGGACAATCTGTTCCTGTCGTCGGTCGTCGCGCTCGATCCCGACACCGGCAAGTATAAATGGCATTTCCAGGAGACGCCGGGCGAGACGTGGGACTTCACCGCGACCCAGCCGATCATCCTGGCCGATCTCAAGATCGACGGCGCCGTCCGCAAGGTGATGATGCAGGCGCCGAAGAACGGCTTCTTCTACGTCATCGACCGGCAGAGCGGGAAGTTCATCTCCGCCAAGAATTTCGTACCGGTCAACTGGGCGACGGGGGCGGACCCCAAGACCGGCCGGCCGATCGAGGTGCCCGAAGCGCGCTGGGGCAGCAAGGACGCCAATTTCGTCGCCCGCCCCGGCGCCTATGGCGCGCACAGCTGGCAACCGATGGCCTACAGCCCCAAGACCGGGCTGGTCTATATTCCGGCGCAGGACGTGGCGTTCGGCTATCAGAACGACGCCAATTTCAAATATGCGCCCGGCATGTGGAATCTGGCGAACGTGTCGCCGACCAACCTCGCGCAGGACAGTTCCGCCGATATGGACAAGCTGCGCCAGACGACGCGCGGCGAGATCGTCGCGTGGGATCCGGTCAAGCAGAAGGCGGCGTGGCGCGTACAACATAATTTCGCCGGCAACGGCGGCATTCTGGCGACGGGCGGCAATCTGCTGTTCCAGGGCAGCCCGGACGGTAGCTTCAACGCCTATAGCGCGGCCGACGGCAAGAAATTGTGGTCGAGCGACGTGCAGACCGGCGTGGTCGCGGCACCCTCGACCTTCAAGGTGGGCAACGATCAATATGTGGCGGTGGCGGCGGGCTTCGGCGGCGTGTTCGCGCTGTTCAGTGGCCTTGCCCCCAATCCGCACCAGCGGCCCAACGGGCGCCTGCTGGTGTTCAAGCTCAACGGCACCGCCAAGCTGCCGGCCTACACCCCGCCGGCGACCCCGCCCAATCCGCCCAAGGATGTGGCGCCCGCGGCGCGCGTGCAGGAGGGCTTCGGCCTCTACGCCGGCATGTGCACCGCCTGCCACGGCGGTCAGGCCTGGTCGAACGGCGTGATCCCCGATCTGCGCCGATCGGTGGCGCTGACCGATCCGAACACCTGGCAGTCGATCGTCTATGGCGGCGCGCTGGAGCCCAACGGCATGATCTCGTTCAAGGGCAAGCTGACGCCCGAGCAGATCGAATCGATCCGCCTGTATGTCGGCGAGCGTGCCCGCAAGCTGAAGATCGAAATCGAGCAGGGCGGCCGGAAGTAAGCCGCCGCCTCACCCTGATCGCGACGGGAGACGCGACGTGCAGAGCCTGATGGCGGGGCCGCTGACCCCTCCGCTGACGGAAGCGACGATCGGCGAGGCCGTGCAGGCCGCCGCGCGCCGCTGGCCGCATGCGGAGGCGTTGGTGTCCTGCGAGCAGGGTATCCGCTGGACCTTCGCCGAGCTCGCGGAGGAGGTCGATCGCCTCGCCGCCGGCCTGCTCGAACTCGGGCTGAAGAAGGGCGAGCGGATCGGCGTGTGGGCGCCCAATTGCGCGGAATGGGCGCTGATGCAGTTCGCGGCGGCGCGGATCGGGCTGATCCTCGTCACGATCAACCCCGCCTATCGCTCGACCGAACTGGCCTACACGCTCCGCAAGGTCGGCATCGCCGCTTTGGTGACGGCGGAGCGGTTCCGCAGCTCGGACTATCCGGCGCTGATCGGTGATGCGATCCCCGGCTTCCTCGATACGCCGGGGCTGTTGCCCACGGCCGATTTCCCCGATCTGCGCCATATGTTCGTGATCGGCGAAGCGCGCGGGCCGAACGCGCTGCCCTTCGCCTCCATCGCGGCGCCGCTGACCGATGAGCGGCGGGCGGCAATCGAGGCGGTCGCGGCGACCCTCGATTGCCGTGATCCGATCAACATCCAGTTCACCAGCGGCACCACCGGCGACCCCAAGGGCGCGACGCTCTCCCACCGCAACATCCTCAACAACGGCCTGTTGAGCGGCGAGCGGATGGCGATCGGGGAGGGGGATCGGCTGTGCATCCCGATCCCGCTCTACCATTGCTTCGGGCTGGTGCTGGGCAACCTCGTCTGCCTCACGCGCGGCGCGACGATGGTCTATCCCGCGCCCGCCTTCACCCCGGCCGCGACCCTGGCGGCCATCTCGCAGGAGCGGTGCACCGCGCTTCACGGCGTGCCGACGATGTTCATCGCCATGCTCGATCTGCTGACGCGCGAAGCCTATGATGTCTCGACCTTGCGCGCCGGCATGATGGCCGGCGCCTTGTGCCCGCCCGACGTGATGGCGGCGGTGATCGATCGGATGAACATGGTCGATCTCACGATCGGCTACGGCATGACCGAGACGAGCCCGCTCTGCACCCAATCCACCCCAGACGACACGCTGGAGCGGCGGGTGACGACGATCGGCCGGGTGGCGCCCCATGTCGAGATCAGGATCGTCGATGGCGACGGTACGATCGTCGATCGGGGCGAGACCGGCGAAATCCTGATCCGGGGCTACAATGTGATGCTCGGCTATTGGGACGATGCCGATCGCACCGCCGCCGCGATCGATGCCGAGGGGTGGATGCACACCGGCGATCTCGGGATGATCGACGCGGATGGCTATGGCCGGGTCGTCGGGCGCAGCAAGGACGTCATCATCCGGGGCGGCGAGAACGTCTATCCGGTCGAGATCGAGAATTATCTCCGCACCCACCCCGACATCCTCGATGCGGCGGTGTTCGCCATTCCCTGCCCGCGCATGGGCGAGGATGTGTGCGCCTGGGTGCGGCCGCGCGACGGTGCCGCGCTCACCGGCGACGCGGTGCGCGATTACTGCCGGGGTCGCATCGCCCATTACAAGGTGCCGGCCAGGGTCGAGATCGTCGATGCCTTCCCGATGACGGTGACGGGCAAGATCCAGAAGTTCGAAATGCAGCGCGTGATGGCGGCGTGACCATCCGGTCCCGCCGTGTCCGCACCTTAGGAGAAACATGATGCACCCCTATCCCATGCTGATCGGCGGCGAGTTCGTGGCGGGCGACCGGAAGCTCGAGGTCGTCAATCCGGCCACCGAGGAAGTGTTCGTCACCAGCGGCGCGGCGTCCGAAGCCCAGTTCATTCAGGCGATCGCGGCCGCCAAGGCTGCTTTTCCGGCCTGGTCTGTCTCGACGATGGACGAGCGCCGCGCGCTGCTGGTGAAACTCGCCGATGGGATGGAGGCGCGGGTCGACGAGATGGCCCGGCTCCTCACCAGCGAGCAGGGCAAGCCGCTGCCCGAGGCCACCGGTGAGATCCAGTACGCGATCGGCTTCATCCGCTATTTCGCGACGCTGGACCTGCCGGTCGAGGTGATCGAGGACAGCGACACCCGCCGGGTCGAGGCGCACAGGAAGCCGCTGGGCGTGGTCGGGGCGATCGTGCCGTGGAACTTCCCGATCCTGATCGTCGCCTTCAAGCTGCCGCTGGCGCTGCTCGCCGGCAACACCGTGGTGCTGAAGCCCGCCGCGACGACACCGCTCACCACTCTGCTGCTGGGCGAAATCTGCAAGGACATCTTCCCGGCCGGCGTGGTCAATGTCGTGGCTGATCTCAACGATCTGGGCGGGCTGCTCTCGTCCCACCCCGATGTTGCCAAGATCAGCTTCACCGGCTCGACGGAGACGGGCCGCAAGGTGATGTCGGCCGCCGCCGCGACGATCAAGCGCATCACGCTGGAACTGGGCGGCAACGACGCCGCGATCGTGCTGGAAGATGCCGACCCCAAGAAGGCCGCCGCCGGCATCTACGCGGGCGCTTTCTTCAACGCGGGCCAGGTCTGCATCGCCCTCAAGCGCGCCTATGTCCACGAGGGCATCTATGACGCGCTGTGCGACGAGCTGGCGCAACTCGCCAATGCCGCCGTGGTCGACGACGGGCTGAAGCAGGGCGCCACGATCGGCCCGATCCAGAACAAGGTGCAGTATGACAAGGTTCTGGAATTCCTCGCCGACGCGCACGACAGCGGCACCGTGATCGCCGGCGGCAACGCGCTGGAGCGGGCGGGCTATTTCGTCCAGCCGACGATCGTGCGCGACATCAGCGACGGCACCAAGCTGGTGGACGAGGAGCAGTTCGGCCCGATCCTGCCGGTCATCAAGTACAGCGATCCGCTCGACGCGCTGGCGCGCGCCAATGCCTCGCCATATGGTCTGGGTGCCTCCGTATGGGGCACCGATGTAACCAAGGCCTATGAGATCGCGCAGCAGATGGAAGCGGGCACGGTGTGGATCAACCAGCACCTCAATTTCGGCCCGAACATCCCCTTCGGCGGCGCGAAGCAATCGGGCCTCGGCACCGAATTCGCCGACGAAGGGCTGCATGAATTCACGCAGCTCCGCGTTGTGAACATGGCCAAGTAGGGACGACGATATGGTAGCCGCCTCGACCCTGGATTTCCGCGATCTGGCGCGGCGGCGGCTACCCCATTTCCTGTTCGAATATATCGACGGCGGCTCCTACGCCGAAGTGACGCTGCGCCGGAACATCGCCGATCTCGAACGGATCAGCCTGCGCCAGCGCGTGCTGACCGACGTGTCGGCGATCGACCTGTCGACCGAGATGTTCGGGGTGCGATCGGCGATGCCGGTGGCGCTCGGGCCGATCGGTCTGGCCGGGCTGTGCGCGCGCCGTGGCGAGGTGCAGGCGGCCCGTGCGGCCGAGGCGGCGAACATCCCCTTCTGCCTCTCCACCGTGTCGGCCTGCGCGCTGGAGGAGGTGGTGGCGGGCACCAGCCGCCCGATCTGGTTCCAGCTCTACATGATCCGCGACCGCGCGTTCATGAAGGACATGCTGGCGCGCGCGCGGGCGGCGGGCTGCACGGCGCTCGTCTTCACCGTCGATATGCCGGTGCCGGGATCGCGCTATCGCGATCGGCGATCGGGGCTGGCGGGGGCGCCTGGGATGCGCGGCGCGATCCGTCGAACGGTGCAGGCGCTGCGTAGGCCGGGCTGGGCGTGGGACGTCGGTATCCACGGCCGGCCGCACAGCCTGGGCAACGTCTCGGCCGTGCTGGGCAAGCAGACCGGGCTCGAGGATTATATGGGCTGGCTCGCCGCCAATTTCGATCCGTCGATCTCGTGGAAGGATCTCGATTTCATCCGCGAGATCTGGACCGGGCCGCTCATCATCAAGGGCATCCTCGATCCCGAAGACGCCGAAGCGGCGGTGCGGCTGGGGGCGGACGGCATCATCGTGTCGAACCATGGCGGGCGGCAGCTCGATGGCGTGCCGTCCACGGCGGTCGCCCTGCCGGCGATCGCGCGGGCGGTGGCGGGGCGGATCACGATCATGGCCGATGGCGGCATCCGCTCCGGGCTCGACGTGGTGCGGATGCTCGCGCTCGGCGCGGACGGCGTGTTGCTGGGCCGGGCTTGGGCCTTCGCGCTGGCGTCGGGCGGGCAGGCGGCTGTGGCGCATATGCTCAAGCTGATCGAGGCGGAGATGCGCGTCGCGATGGCGCTCACGTCGACCGTGCGGATCGCCGATCTCGACGCTTCCAAGCTGGTGGACGGGCAGGGCGCCACTCGCTGAACCGACCGGTCGGTCGAACATTATTTTGGCCGCGCGTCCATATCGTGGAACGACTGCTTGCCGGGTGCGCCCCGTCTGCCGCTTAACGACAGGGAGAAAACAAGCCGACACAGTTCGGAAAGGGAGATGTATGAAGCGGCGAAATCATGTGCGGTTCTTCGCGACGGCCGGCGCGCTGGCCCTGTCCACCGCGGCCCTGGCGCAGACGACGCCCGCGGGTGCCCCCGTCGCCGAGGAGCCGACCGCCGAAACTCCGGCCGCGACACCCGCCAATCCCACGGCGGCCGATATCGTGGTGACCGGATCGCGCCTCACCCGCGCCGGCTTCGAGGCACCCACACCGGTCACCGTCGTGTCGACCGCTTCGCTCGCGGCCAAGGCGCCGAGCAACCTGCCGGACGCGCTCAACCAGCTGCCCGTGTTCCAGAATTCGATCAGCCAGAATTCGGGTGACTCCGCCCAGTCGAACCGCGTCCGCTCGGGCAATTACCTCAACCTGCGCGCGCTCGGCCCCAATCGCCTGCTCGTGTTGCAGGATGGCCGCCGCGTGCCGCCGACCAGCTCGAACGGTGGCACCGACGCCAATCTCATCCCGCAGTTGCTGGTCGATCGCATCGATGTCGTGACCGGCGGCGCATCGGCCGCCTACGGCTCGGATGCCGTCTCGGGCGTGGTCAACTTCATCCTCAACAAGAAGTTCGAGGGGCTGAAGGCCAACATCCAGAGCGGCGTTTCGACCTACAAGGACAATTTCTCCTATCGTGCGGGCCTGGCCGGCGGTGTCGCGCTGCTGGACGATCGCCTGCGCATCATCGGCAGCGCCGAACGCTATCATTCGGACGGCATCACCTCGCGCATCGATCGCCCCGGCGGCCGCAATTTCGATTCCTACGGCGGCGTGGGCACGGCGGCCTCGCCTTACGCTTTCTATTCCAACGTCCATTATTCGGCGACGGCGGATGGCGGCTATATCCTGAACGGGCCGCTAGCCGGCCGCCAGTTCCTGCTCGGCGGCCAGACCGGCGCTTTCAACCCCGGCACCGCGATCGGCCGCTCGGGCGTGGCGATCAACGGCGACGGCGCGGATTTCGATCCGACCTTCTCGTCGCTCGTGCCGACGCTCACGACCGACCAGTTCTTCGGCCGCATCTCTTATGAATTTTCGAGCAACGTCCGCGCTTTCGCCGAGGGCAGCTACAATATCGGCGTCAACGACGACCACAATATCACCTTCATCCGTCTCGGCTCGACGATGACGATCTTCCGCGACAACGCCTATCTGCCGGCCAACGTGCTGGCGGCGCTGGGCAATACCGCCAGCTTCAACGTCAGCCGCTCGTTCGACGAATTCGGTGGCCTCTACAGCAAGCAGCGCACCACCAGCTTCAACATGGCGACCGGCCTGGAAGGCAATTTCGGCGACAGCTGGAAGTGGGATGTCTCCTACGTCCACGGCGACACGAAATTCCGCAACGTCACCCAGGAGCCCGACCTCCGCCGCTTCTATGCGTCGCTCGATGCGGTGCGGAACAGCGCCGGCAACATCGTCTGCCGCATCACCGTCACCAACCCCGGCGTGATGGACAATTGCCTGCCGATGAACACGTTCGGCAACGGCGCGATCACGCGACAGGCGTGGGACTCGGTTCTCCAGGATTCGATCTGGGCGACGCGCAACAAGATGGACATCTGGGCCGCGAACATCTCCGGCGAGCCGATCGAGCTGTGGGCGGGTCCGCTCTCGGTCGCGGTCGGCGCGGAATATCGCAAGCAGTCCATTCTGCAGACCAGCAACAGCAATCCCGCCATTCCGCAGGACCTGACCGGTATTCGCGGCTTCTCGGGCACGACGCGCTTCTTCTACGTCAGCATCGGCGAGGCGCGCGGATCGTACAACATTAAGGAAGGCTATATCGAAGCCAGCCTGCCGCTTCTGAAGGATTCCCCGCTCGGCAAGGCGATGGAGCTGAACGGCGCGCTGCGCTACACCGATTACAGCACCAGCGGATCGGTCAAGACGTGGAAGGTGGGCCTGACCTACCAGCCGATCACAGATATCCGCCTGCGCGGCACCGTTTCCCGCGACATCCGCGCCCCGTCGCTGTTCGAGCTGTTCGCCGGCCAGACGGTCAACAACGTGCCGATCAGCGATCCGCTGACCGGGGGTTTCGGATCGGTGCCGACGGTGTCGGGCGGCAATGCGGCGCTCGTGCCCGAGGTCGCCAAGACCTATACCGGCGGCATCGTGCTCTCGCCCTCGTTCGTGCGCGGCCTGTCGATGTCGTTCGATTATTTCAACATCGCGATCGATGGCGCGGTATCGGTGCCGTACAACGGCTCCACGCTGGTCAACCTCTGCTTCGCCAGCGGCGGCGCAAGCCCGCTCTGCGGCCAGATCACCCGGCCGCTCGGCAATACCAACGCCTCGGCGGCGAACTTCCCGACGCTCATCACCGTCACCAACCAGAATGTGTCCCGCCTGCAGACGAGCGGCGTCGACTTCGAGGTCGGCTACCGCCATCCGCTGGCCGGCGGCACGCTCAACGGCCGCGTGCTGGGCACCCGCCTGATTTCCTACAAGCGCCAGCAGGCGGCCGGCCAGCCGACGATCGAATATGCCGGCACGGCCGACCTTCCCGGCTTCAATTCGAATATCGCTTCCCCGAAATGGCGCGCCAATTTCGAACTGAACTACGCCAGCGACAGCCTGTCGCTGGGTATTCAGGAGCGGATGATCGGCAGCTACAAGAAGTCGAAGCAGTCTGTCTATGTCGACAATGGCGCGCCGACCGTTTTCTACACCGATGCCAACATCAGCTATGCCTTCCCGATGGGAACCGGTTCAGGCAAGATCGAACTGTTCGCCACGATGAACAATGTTTTCAACCGCAAGGCGCCTTACTGGCCGCAGACGGGCTCGCCGGGTCTCCAGCTCCCGTCGCTGCGCACGCTGTATGATATCAACGGCCGCTACATGACGGTCGGCGCCCGCGCCCGCTTCTAGGCAACAACGACAGCCCATCGTCGATCAGGAAGAGGAGATTCAGGATATGGTGGACAGGCTCAAAAAAGGGGCGAGGCCGATGGTCGCCGTCATCGCGGTTGCCTTCGCCCTGGCGGCGGGCGCGCAGCCGCCGCGCGCGGTGCAGGATATGCTGGTCAACGGGAAGATCGAATTGCCCGAACAGGCCGGGTCGCCGATCGATCATCTGCCCGCCAACGGCAAGGTGCTGACCAGCTTCGGCGAGCGCCCGCAATTCTCGCCGGACGGCACCAGGATCGCCTTCATCGGCAAGAGCTATGGCGATGCCTTCGAATATGATCTGCACACCGGCAAGACGCGCAATCTGACCTCGCACACGCCCAACGGCGGCTTCCTGCGCATCCACTACATGGCCGACGGCAGCTACTTGCTGCTGGGCCCGCGCAAGATGGGCATCTCCAGCATGGCGACCCGCTTCACGGCGATCGAGCTGTGGCACATGGACAAGGACGCCACCGGCCCGATCAAGCCGCTCGGCCAGTTCCCGTTCGAGGGCATCGCCGTCTCGGCCAAGACAAACAAGATCGCCTGGGTAGTGCGCGAGCCGCGCCTGACGCCCAAGACCGGCCCGGTCGATGGCTATACCGCGATGATGAGCGGCAATGTCGTGATCGAGAACGGCACGCCGAAGCTGGTCAACATCAAGGAATCGGCGCGCACCAAGTGGAGCAAATGCTACCTCGAGCCGCAGGACTTCTACGATAACGACAGCAAGGTGACGGCCTCCTGCTACGTCTTCGAGAAGCCCCTGTCCGAAGTGGACGCCGCCAATTACCGGATGCTCGAAAGCAAGGTCTGGACGGTCGATCTGGCCAATGGCGCGCTCAACATCATCCCGACGCCGCCGGGCCTCTATGCCGAGGTCGAGGGCATCTTCCCCGATGGCAAGCAGACGCTGGTCGAATGTGGCAATGGCGAGAAGTCGGGCCTCGACGTCTGCATGCTCGACATGACGGGCACCAAGCCGCGCTATACCCGACTGACGTATGCCACCACCTACGGCGGCTATCGCTTCTCCAACCCGGTCGTCAGCCCGGATGGCAAGAAGATCGCTTTCCAGGCCGGTCGCGCCGCGACGGAGCCGGGCGTGGGTGACGGTATCCTGATGATCGACGCGCCGGCCCGCTGACGCGCACGCGCTTCCCTCGGCCGCGCTCCCCTGCGCGCGCCGCCTCGCCCGCCCGGTTGAGATGCCGGGCGGGCTTTTTGTGTGGCGGCCGACGGGCATCGTTTCGCATCGTGGGATAGGGTGTCACAGTGGCGCTGACGGCGTTGTGCGGTGGTGCATCGTGGCGAGATAAGGAATGACGCTGGCGCCTGTCGCTGGTGGACAATGGAAGGGGAGGGGCGGGTGATCTTCGATGCACCTCGGGCATGGCCGAGGATCACGACCCCGGATCAGGCCCGTGCCGGGCTGCTCCGCGAGATGTTCAGCGTCGCGCTCGATGCCGTTTCCGCCGAACGCTGCGTCCCGCCCTTCCTGCCCTCGGCACCGGCCGGCAAGACGCTGATCCTGGGCATCGGCAAGGCGGGCGCGGCGATGGCGCGGGTCGCGGCGCGCGAAATGCCGGGCCGCACCGACGGCATCGTCCTCACCCGTTATGGCCACAGCTATCGCGCCGAGGACATGCCCCCCGGCATGATCGTGTTCGAGGCCGGCCACCCCCTGCCCGACGAGCATGGCCTTCAGGCGACCCGTGCGATCCTGGCGGCGGTGCAGGCGCTGGGGCCGGACGATCAGTTGCTGGCGCTGATCTCGGGCGGCGCCTCCGCGCTGCTGACGATGCCCGCCAACGGGATCACGCTGGCGGACAAGAAGGCCGTCACGCGCGAACTGCTGCTGTGCGGTGCCTCCATCTCCGAGATCAACTGCGTGCGGACGCATCTGTCGGAGATCAAGGGCGGTCGGCTGGCGATCGCGGCCGCGCCGGCACGGGTGGTGACGCTCGCTTTCTCCGACATCCCCGGCGACAATCCCGCGCTGATCGGCTCCGGGCCGACGGTGTCCGATCGCACCCGCCTGTCGGATGCGCGCCACATCCTCGATCGCTACCGGATCGATGCCAGCGATGCGGTGCGCGCGGCGCTGCTGGATCCGGCCAACGAGACGCCGACCGCCCAGTCGGACGCGCTGCCGCGCCTGGAAACGAAGGTCATCGCCTGCTCGCGCAACGCCCAGCAGGCCGCCGGCCAGCTCGCCACCGCGCACGGCTACACGCCGGTCTATCTCGGCGACATCGAGGGGGATGCGGCCGAGACCGGCATCGTCCATGCCGCGCTGGCGCTGCACCATCATGCCAAGGGCGGGCGATGGGCGTTGTTGTCCGGCGGCGAGACCACCGTCGTGGTCCACAATCCCGAAGGACAGGGCGGGCGGAACGGCGAATATCTCCTCAGCCTCGCCATCGCCCTCGGCGGCCAGCCGGGGATTTCGGCGCTCGCCTGCGATACGGACGGCATCGACGGCACCGAGGATAATGCCGGTGCGGTGATCGATGCCACCACCCTGGCCCGCGCGGCGCGGAAGGGGCTGGAGCCGACGCGGGCGCTGCGCGAAAATCGGTCCTACGGCTTTTTCTCGGCGCTGGGCGATCTCGTCACGGTCGGCCCGACGCGGACCAACGTGAACGATCTGCGTATCATCCTGGTCGATGCCGAAACGCCGCATCAGGGCATCGCCTGACCACCGGGCCGAGTATCGGGGCGATGCTCTCAGGGTATTGACCGTTCCGCCATGTGGAATGGCCGGGGTGTCGATGGCGCGCCGCTGGACAGCCGGGATACCCGCCGGATATTCTTGCCCCTGCCCGAGATAGTCGCGCCGCACGAAGCGGCGACCGGGCGGGGAGAGGGCTCGATGAGCTTCGACTGTACCGATCAGCAGGCCCGGTTGGGGCAGGTCCAGTCGCTGGTCCGCGCCTTCGGCATCCTCGGCGCGCTGCGCACGGCCGACGATGGGCTGACGCTGACCGAGGTCGCCAAAATCGCGCAACTGCCGCGATCGACGACCCACCGCCTGCTCACCACGATGAACGCGCTGCGCTATGTCGAGTTCGACGCGCAGAGCAGCCGCTGGATGATCGGGCTCGAGGCGTTCGCGCTGGGCGCCTCCTTCATGGAGACGCGCGATCTCGCCCGGCTCGGCCGCCCGATCATGCGATCGCTGATGATGGATGCCGGCGAGACGGTGAACATCGCCATTTCCGGCGCGGAGGGCGTATCCTATGTGGCGCAGGTGAAGCCGATGCACGACCAATGCGCCGCCATCCCCACCGGCGCGCCGCTGCCGATGCACAGCACGGCATCGGGCAAGATCCTGCTGTCGCACCTCGATCCGGCCGATTTCGATCGCTTCCTCTCCGCCCCGCAGCTGGAGCGGCGCACCGAACTGACGATCGTGGAGAAATCGGCGCTGATCGACCAATGCGCCCGCATCCGCGCCAACGGCTATGCGGTGGACGATCAGGAGCATCGCCTCGGCATGCGCTGCGTCGCCGCGCCCCTGTTCGATCGCAACGGGCGGGTGCGCGCGGCGCTGTCGATCACCGGCAGCCTCTATCGCCTGCCCGACCAGCGGCTCGCGCGCCTCGGCCGCACCCTGGCCACGGCAGCCGAGCGGATGAGCGACGAAATCGGCGGATTGCTGGCGGCTTGAGGGTGTTACCGGGCGCTCCGGATCCGGAAGGCTGGCGGCCCTGGCCGGGTGGCGCCTGCCCCGTCCCGGCGGATACCCTTATCGAAGCTCGCACGCGTTACGGCGCGGGGCCGGTGCGCGGTCGCGCCGGCATGCTCCGCTGGTCGCACGATCTCTACAATGCGTACGGAGCAGATGACATCGTCGCCTTTCGCGTGGTAACCGAATATCAAGACTGACCGGTCGGTCGATGATTCGAGTCGTCGCCGATCGCGCGTAGCGAGAGGAGGATGCGCAGGCGATGCCCACGATCGATTTCGGTCCATCGACGATCGGCTCATTACGCGAGGTACAGCTTCAGCGGATGCGGCGGACGCTGCACCATGCTTATGCGAACAGCCCCCATTATCGCCGCGGCTTCGACGCGGCCGGCCTGAGGCCCGACGATCTGAAGAGCCTCGCCGATCTGGCGCGCTTTCCCTTCACCACGAAGGCCGATCTGCGCGCCAATTACCCCTTCGGCATGTTCGCGGTGCCGATGGATCAGGTGGTTCGCATCCATGCTTCGTCGGGCACCACGGGCCAGCCCACCGTGGTGGGCTATACCGCCGACGATATCGCCATGTGGTCGAACAATGTCGCGCGCTGCATTCATGCTGCCGGCGGGCGGCCGGGGATGAAGGTGCATGTGGCCTATGGCTACGGCCTCTTCACCGGCGGGCTGGGCGCGCATTATGGGGCGGAGGCGCTCGGCTGCGCGGTGATCCCGATGTCGGGCGGCCAGACCGAGAAGCAGGTGCAGCTCATCACCGACTTCAAGCCCGAAGTCATCATGATAACCCCGAGCTACATGCTGGCGCTGCTCGATGAGTTCCGCCGCCAGGGCAAGGATCCGCGCGCCTCGTCGCTCCGCTACGGCATCTTCGGCGCCGAGCCCTGGACGGCCGAAATGCGCCGCGAGATCGAGCAGGCCTTCGCGATCGACGCGACCGACATCTATGGTTTGTCCGAGGTGATCGGCCCCGGCGTGGCGCAGGAATTCGTGACCGACAAGGGCGGCTGCACCATCTGGGAGGATCATTTCTATCCCGAGGTGATCGATCCCGAAACGGGCGAGGTGCTGCCAGAGGGATCGGAGGGCGAACTGGTGTTCACCTCGCTCACCAAGCAGGCGCTGCCCATCATCCGCTACCGCACGCGCGATCTGACGCGGCTGATGCCCGGCCTCGAGCTGCCGATGCGGCGGATGGCCAAGATTACTGGCCGATCCGACGACATGATGATCATCCGTGGGGTCAACGTCTTCCCCACCCAGATCGAGGAGCAGATCCTGAAGTGCGCCGGCCTCGCCCCGCATTTCATGATCGAGATCAGCCGCCCCGGCCGCATGGACGAGGTGTGCATCCAGGTCGAGCGGCGCGACGGGATCGATGCCGATCAGTCGGTGGCCGAGGGCCGGCGGCTGGGTGCCTTCGTCAAGGATATCATCGGCATCTCCGCCCGCATCGACGTGATGCCGCCGGCAACGGTGGCGCGGTCGGTGGGCAAGGCACAGCGGGTGCGCGATCTGCGGCCCGTCGCCGCCTGATCCCATGATGCGGCATCCGGCCCTGTAACGATCTGCTCTTCTCCTCTTCGCCGGGCTATCGTGGCGCAAAGAGGAGAGGGGTGTATGCGCGCTATCGTGTCCGGGCTGATGCTGCTCGCGGGCGGGGCCGGGGTCGCGGCGGGCCAGCCGCCCGCGCCCGGCGAGCCCTTCCGCTATGGCAACCAGCGCGTCGCCACGATCCAGGCGCCGGGCACGCCAGAGCCGGCGCCGGCCGGCCTGTCGGAATCGCCCCGCGTGCGGATGGTGGTGCTGACCGACGTCGGCAACGAACCCGACGACAGCCAGTCGCTCGTCCGCCTGCTGACCTATGCCAACGAGATGGATATCGAGGCGATCGTCGCCACGACCTCCGCCTCGCTGACGAGCGAGAACCATCCCGAACTGATCCACGCGGCGATCGCCGCCTATGGCAAGGTCCGTCCTAATCTGATGGTGCATGCCAAGGGCTGGCCCGAGGCATCGGCGCTGGCCGCAAGGGTGTGGGCGGGCTCGGCCGGCTACGGCATGGCACAGGTCGGCAAGGGGCACGACACGCCCGGCTCGCGCGCCATCGTGGCGGCGGTCGACAGCAAGGATACCCGGCCCCTGTGGGTCACGGTGTGGGGCGGTGCGGCCGATCTGGCGCAGGCGCTCTGGTCGGTGCGCGCCACGCGCGATCCGGCGGCGGTGAAACGCTTCGTGGCGCGGCTGCGCGTCCACGCCATTTCCGATCAGGACGATTCGGGCCCCTGGATACGGCAGAATTTCCCCGACCTGTTCTGGATCGGCAGCATCCACGCCTTCCGCGAATATGCCGTCGCCGGCTGGGCGGGCATCGGCTTCGATATCATCCAGCCCGATCCGGCGGTGAACACGAAGCTGGTCGATCACGACTGGCAGAAGGCGCTCGGCGCGATCGGCCCGCTGGGCGCGGCCTATCCGCTCTCGACCGGCATCATGGAGGGCGACACACCCTCCTTCCTCGGGCTGATCCCCAACGGCCTGAACGTGCCGAGCCGGCCCGATTATGGCGGCTGGGGCGGGCGCCATGCCAAGGTGAGCGCCGCCTACGGCCTTTATGCCGACGCTTCGGATACGGTGAAGGGCCTCGGCGGCATCGTCGAGCGCGGCGCGCGGGCGACGGTGTGGCGCTGGCGCGAGCCGGTGCAGAACGATTTCCTGGCGCGGATGCGATGGTCGGTCAGCCCGCGTTTCGCCGATGCCAATCATCCGCCTGCGGTCGTGCTGAACGGGCAGGGTGGCATCGCCCCGCTCGTCATCCGCGCCTGTGCCGGCGCGCGGCTGGCGCTGTCGGCGGCGGGCACCAGCGATCCCGATAGCGATACGCTCACCTATCGCTGGTGGCAGTATCGAGAGGCGACCTTCATGCTCCGCACCACGCAGACGATCGAGTTCGTCCGTGCCGAGGGGCCGGAGGCCGAACTGATCGTGCCGACGCCCTCGGTCAACGCGCCCGCCGACTATCATGTCATCCTTGAAGTGCGGGACGGTGGCCAGCCGGCGTTGACCCGCTATCGCCGCGTCGTCCTGTCGATCCAGCGGCCGCCTCTGCCGGGCGCCGCCTGCCCGGCACGAGGGTGATGCGCCGCCCGCCGCGATCGTCCCAATCTTTGCATTGTCGCGCCGCTGTTGTAGCGGATTGATATGGCATCGAACTTCACGAGCGACGATCGGGTCGAGGGGCGCGAGAGCCGGCCGGAGCGGATCGCGAGCATCCTGCGCCAGCGGATCGCGACCCACGATCTGGCGGTCGGCGCCCGTCTCCCCTCCGAAAACGCGCTGGCCTCCCATTTCGGGGTGAGTCGCGCCGCCGTGCGCGAGGCGATCGCCCGGCTGAAGGTGGAAGGGCTGGTCGAGACCCGGCAGGGCAGCGGCGCCTTTGTCCGCTCGCCCGAAACCGGCGGCGCCTCACCCGCCGACGGCCTGACCCGCGCCTCGCTCGATTCCCTGCTCGACCTGATCGAGGTGCGGCGCGTGACCGAGGCGGAGATGGCGGCGCGCGCGGCGGTGATGCGCAGCGAGCAGCAGATGCAGGCGATCGACGCCGCGCTCGACCGGCTGAGCCTGGCCGAGCAATCCGGCGGCGACGGCGTGGCCGAGGATCGCGCCTTCCACACCTCGATCGCCAACGCGAGCGGCAACATCTACTGGCGCAAGCTGATAGACGCCTTCGCGCGGCACATCAGCATCGCCATGAGCGTCACCCGTTGCAACGAGGGGCTGAGCCGCGAATTCGCCCAGCAGGTCGCGATCGAGCATCGCGAGCTGCGCGACGCCATCGCCGCGCGCGACCCCGATCGCGCGCGCGCCGCCGCGACCCGCCATATGGAAATGTCGGCGCAGCGCACGCTCAGCGCCGATCGCGATTTCTGGAGTAAGGGCGGGGCACCCGTCGTGAAGCTGCCCCACGCGCGCTAGGCGGCCGCTAGAGCTGACCGGAGACCAACGAAGCGAGGCAATCTTACACCGTTCGTCCCGAGCGAAGTCGAGGGGCGTGCCCCGCGCACAGGTGTCTCGACTTCGCTCGACACGAACGGTTACGAAAATGCGCCGGAAGCGGCTCAGGCGGCCGCCGTCATCGCCGGCAGATCGTCGTCGATGAAAGCCTGCACGATCTCGTCGAAATCGATGTCGCCGGTGAAGCCCAGGGCGCGCGCCGGCGTGTCGTCCCAGCGGCGCGGCCAGCTGCTCACGATCCGTTCCACCGCTTCGTCGTGCCGCATCGCGATCCGGCCGCGCGCAGCCTCACCGCCATGGCGGGCCAGCGCGGCGAGCATCTGCTCCACCGTCACCGTGATGCCGGGCAGGTTGATGATCCGGTCGGTCGCCAGCGCGGCGGTATCGAGGCCGGCGGCATGGATCAGATTGGTGATCGCGCGACGCGGGGAGAGCAGCCACAGCATCGTCTCGGGCGAGACCGGGCAATCGGCGGCGACGCCGGACAAAGGCTCGCGGATGATGCCGCTGGCGAAGGAGGAGGCGGCCTTGTTGGGCTTGCCCGGCCGCACGCTGATCGTCGGCAGGCGCAGCACCACGCCATCGACGAAGCCGCGCCGCGCATAATCCTTCAGTAGCAGCTCGGCGACGGCCTTTTCCATGCCGTAGGAGGAGCGGGGGTCGACCGACGGCTCCTCGTCCCCCGCGCCGCTGGGGCCGAACACCGCGACCGAGCTGGTGAACACCACGCGGGGCGCATGGCCCGCCTTGCGACAGACCTCCAGAATGTACCGCGAGGCATCGACATTGACCCGCATCCCCAGGTCGAAATTCGCCTCGGCCTCCCCGCTGACGACGGCGGCGAGGTGGTACACCACGTCCACCTCGGGCGAGATGAGCGTATCGACGAAGGCGGGGTCGGCGATGTCGCCGATCGTCTGCTCGACCAGCGGGGAGGACAGCACCATCGTCTCCACCCGATCCACCAGCGTCAGTTTCGTGACTGGCGCCATTGTGCCGTCGGGCCGGGGCACGCCGCCGTCCAGCAGCGCGCGCGCCAGCCGCAGGCCGAGGAAGCCGGTGCCGCCGGTGATGACGATGTTCATGGGCAGTCTATCCTTGTGGTCAGCTTTGCGAGGCGGCGCCGAATGTCGCGTCGAGATCGTCGATCTGGTCTGGGGTGAGCGGGCTGGTCGGCGATCCGCGCAGCAGCAGGAACAGCTTGGCGGTTTCCTCCAGCTCCTCGATCCGGTTCATCGCGTGGCGCAGCGAGGCGCCCGACACGATCGGCCCGTGGTTGGCGAGCAGCATCGCGGGATGATCGGGCGCGATCCGCATGATCGCGTCGGTCAGCCGTTCGTCGCCGGGGCGATGGTAGGGGATGAGCGGCAGGCGGCCGATCTTCATCACGAAATAGGCCGTCAGCGGCGGCAGGCAGTCGTCGGGCGACAGGCCCGCCATGCAGGAAATGGCGGCCGAATGGGTCGCGTGGAGGTGGACGATGCCTTGCGCCGCCGGCCGCGCCGCATAGATGGCACGGTGGAGGAACGCCTCCTTGGAGGGCTTCGGCCCGCCGATCACGGCGCCGGCGGCATCGACCTTGGCGATCGCGTCGGGGTCCAGCGCGCCGAGGCTGATGTCGGTCGGCGTGATGAGGATCGTGCCGTCCTCCAGCCGCACGCTGATGTTGCCGCTGCTGCCGGTGGCGAGGCCGCGATCGAACAGGGACCGGCCGCTTTCGACCATCTCGGCCCGCGCCGCTGCTTCCCGATCGGTCATGGTAACATCTCCCAGGCCTTGGACATGAAATCGTCCGACCCGAAATTCCCCGACTTGAGCGCGAGCAGCAACCGGTCGTTCGGCCCGCCGCCGCCGATCGTCCATGGCACGCCCGGATCGATCTCCGGCCCGATCCTGAGCCGCGTGACGCCCAGCCGCTGCACCACGGCGCCCGACGTCTCGCCGCCCGCCACCACCAGCGCGCGGGCGCCCTGGTCGACGAGATGCGCGGCGATCTCGGCCAGCACCTCTTCCAGCACCGCGCTGGCGTTCGGATCGAGCGCGCGCTGGCGGGCGACTTCGGCGGGATCGGCGGTGGAATAGATCAGGATTGGGCCGTCTCCGGCCTGCGCTGCGATCCAGTCCCGCGCCCTGGCGATCAGCGTGGCGGGTGTTTCACCCTCGTCGAGCGCGATCCGACAGGCCGGCATCCGCTCGCGCACGGCGGCGACCTGTCGACGCGTCGCGAGCGAACAGCTTCCCGAGATCACCGCCCGTCGCCCGCCGAGCGCCGGCAGCGGGGCAGGGGCGCCGCCCGCGTCCGCGCCCATCAGCGCCGCCCCGACCGCCACGCCCAGCCCTGACGCGCCCGACGTGAGCGGCAGGCCGGCGCAATAGGCGCCCACGATCGCCAGATCGCCGTCATCGATGGCGTCGGCGATCGCGACGGTGGTGCCGGCCGCGATCAGCGCCTGGGCCTTCGCGGCGACGGAGCGCGCCCGTATCTCACCCAGTGGGATGAGCCCGGCCTTGCCCGTGATCTGCGCCTGCAACACGCGGACCAGATCGGCGTCCTTCATCGGGGTCAGCGGATGGTTCTCCATCCCGCTCTCGTTGAGCAGCCGGTCGCCGACGAACAGGTGGCCCTGATACACCGTCCGCCGGTTGGCGGGGAAGGCGGGGCAGGCGATGCTGAAATCCGCGCCCAACTCGGCGGCCAGCGCCTCCAGCACGGGGCCGATATTGCCCTGGGGGGTGGAATCGAAGGTGGAGCAATATTTGAAGAAGATGCGCTCGCAGCCACTCTCCCGCAGCCAGCGCAGCGCCGCGAGGCTTTCGCCGACCGCCTCGGCCACCGGCGTGGTGCGCGACTTGAGGGCAACCACCACCGCGTCGAGATCGTCGGGCAAAGCCTCATTGGGGATGCCCATCACCTGCATCGTCCGCATCCCGCGCGCGACGAGTTCGCCCGCCAGATCGGAGGCCCCGGTGAGATCGTCGGCGATGCAACCCAGCAGCACAGTCATCGCCGCGTCCGTCCCCTTCGTGAAACCGTCTTGGTGATCTTTGCGACGGCGTTGACATAAAAAAATCTGTCTGGCAACTCGACAGGAACGATAAGATTGGGAGGATGGTTTTGGAGCGCGAACGGACCGACGGCGAGGATGCGCTCTATCGCAAGGTGACGCGGCGGTTCCTGCCGTTCCTCATGATCTGCTATGCCGTGGCCTACCTCGATCGCATCAACGTGGGCATCGCCAAGCTCGGTATGTCCCACGATCTGGGATTGAGCGAGGCGGTGTTCGGGCTGGGTGCCGGCATCTTCTTCATCGGCTATTTCCTGTTCGAAGTGCCGAGCAACGCCTTGCTCTATCGCCTCGGCGCACGGGTCTGGATCGCGCGGATCATGGTCAGCTGGGCGATCGTCTCGGCCGGGTGCGCGCTCGCGCAGGGGCCGGTCTCCTTCTACGTCGCCCGCTTCCTGCTGGGCGTGACCGAGGCGGGCTTCTTCCCCGGCATCATCCTCTATCTCACTTACTGGTATCCCTCGGCGCGGCGCGGGCGAATCGTGGCCATGTTCATGACCGCGATCCCGATCGCCGGGGTCGTCGGCACGCCGATCTCGGGCTTCCTGATGTCGGGGATGGACGGGCTGATGGGCTGGGCGGGCTGGCGCTGGATGCTGGTGGCCGAGGCGCTGCCCGCGCTGCTGCTGGGCCTGTGCGTCCCCTTCGTGCTCGATTCCCGCGTGGTGGACGCCAAATGGCTGAGCGAGGACGAGAAGCGCCGCCTCGCCGAACGGCTGGCGCACGATCATCGGCCGGATGCGCCCGCCCATGCCGGGCTGCGCGATCTCGTCGCCGATCCGGCGGTGTTGCGCTTCGCCGCCATCTATTTCTGCTGCATCATGGGCCAATATGGCATCACCTTCTGGCTGCCGACCCTCGTCTCCGGGGTGAGCGACGCGCCGACCTGGGTGATCGGCCTCTACGCCAGCCTGCCCTATGCGGCGGCGGTGGTGACCATGCTGCTCGTCAGCCGCAGCTCCGATCTGCGGCAGGAACGGCGCTGGCACCTCATCCTGCCCATGGTCGTCGGCGCCGCCGCGATCGCGCTGGCGCCGCTCGCCCACGGCAGCACGGGCGCCTCGATCGCCATCCTGTGCGTCGCCGCGGCCGCGATCCTCACGGCCACGCCCCTGTTCTGGAATCTGCCGACGACGATGCTCCAGGGCGTCTCCGCCGCGATCGGCATCGCCGCGATCAATTCGGTCGGCAATCTGGCGGGCTTCGTCAGCCCGATGGTGGTCGGCTGGCTCAACGACCGCACGGGCGCCACCGCCTCGGGCATGTGGGCGCTGGCCTTCGTACTGGTCGTCGGCGCGCTGCTCGTCGTGACGGCGCGGGCGCCCGGCCGCTCCGCCTAGCGGCGGATGCCGACGACCAGATCCATCACGTTGGTGCCCGTCGGCCCCGTCATGTGCAGCTCGCCCAGCCGGCCGAACAACGTGTAGGAATCATTGTTCGCCAGAGTAGTGGCGGGGTCTAGGCCGGCGGCAAGGGACCGGCCGATCGTGTCGCCATCCACGAAGGCGCCGGCGGCGTCGGTCGGGCCATCGGTGCCATCGGTGCCCGAGGAGAGCAGCGCGACATCGGCCGTACCCTCAAGCGCCTTGGCGGCCACCAGCGCGAATTCCTGATTGCGCCCGCCGCGCCCCGATCCGGTCACCTTCAGCGTCGTCTCGCCGACCGCCAGCAGCACGGATGGGCCGCGCCCGGCGATGAGCGCTTCGGCGAAGCGGTTGGCCGCGTCATGGGTGTTGCCGGTCATGGCGTCGTCGAACACGGTTACGGCATAGCCAAGGGCCTCGGCTCTGGCGGCGGCCCCGGTGAGCGCCGATCCGCTATCGGCGAGGATCAGATGCTCGTGCCTGCCGGCGGGCAGGGCAGGGGTCTCAGGCTCCTCCTCCAGCAGCGCCAGCACGGCGGCGGGCAGCCGATCGGCGATCCCATAGCGATCGATCACCGCCATCGGCGGCTCGTCGCCCGGATCGGGGCGCACGGTGGGGCCGGAGCCGATCATCGCCAGATCGCGCGTCGGCACATCGGATATGGCCAGCGTCAGCGAACTCGCCCCGCCCATCCCATCGAGCAGCCCGCCGCCCTTCACTTCGGAAAGGCGCCGCCGCACCCGGTTGATCTCCTCGATCGACGCACCCGACGCGATCAGCAATTCGGACACGCGCGCCTTGTCGGCGAGGGTCAGGGGCGGGCGGGGCGCCACCAGCAGCGACGAGGCACCGCCTGTCAGCGCCACGATCACCCGATCGTCCGGGCCGAGCCCTTCGAGACATTCGCGCATCGCGCGGGTTGCCGCCACGCTGGCCGCGTCGGGAATGGGATGGGCGGCCTCCAGCAGCCGGATGTGCCGCAGATCGCCGCCATGGCCATATTTCACCACCACGCAGCCGCGATCGATCCGGTCGCCGAACACCGCCTCCAGGCCCTCGGCCAGCGACGCGGCCGCCTTGCCGGCGCCGACCACCACGAGCTTGCCGTCGCGTGGAATATCCCAGCGCAGCGCATCGGCACCATCGCCGTAGGTCCAGCCGTCCCCATCGAAGCGGGAGTGACGAAGGATGAGATCCTGCCCCGATGCCGCGACCACGCCGGCGCGGTGGATGTCGGCGAGGATGGCCTTGAGCGAGTCGTCTACCACGCCCGCGCCATCCAAAAGATCATCGCATCGCTGTGCATGGCCTGCTCGCCCCGAAGCTCGAAAATGGTGCCGTCCGCTATGGTTGCGATGGCCGCCCGCGCGCAACCATCATCCTCCCGCTAGGTGGGAAGCGAATTTAACCTGTCTGACAACCAGCCAGATATTGCCCTGCCAAGTCGGCGATGCTAGACGACAGCCAACGTAGGAGAATCGCTCTCTCGATGGAGCGGACCGAACGGGGAGAGGACATGCACGTTATGTCTGAAACATGTGAAGACGGCGGTGAGCGGCTCGGCCAGGTCCAGTCGCTGGTGCGGGCCTTCAGCATTCTCGATACGCTCGCGGCGGACGAGAACGGCCTGACCCTGACCGAAGTGGCCAAGACCACGCGCCTGCCGCGCTCGACCGCGCATCGCCTGCTGACGACGATGAACGCGCTGCGCTACGTCGAATTCGACACCACCACCAATCGCTGGATGATCGGCGTGCAGGGTTTCTCGCTCGGCTCGGCCTTCGTCCAGTCGCGCGATCTGGGGCGGCTCGGCCGGCCGATCATGCGATCGCTGATGATCGACGCGGGCGAGACGGTCAGCATCGCCGTCGCCGATCCGTCCGGGGTGACCTATGTGGGCCAGGCGCGGCCGGTGAATTCGCGGATCGCGGCGGCACCCGGCAGTTCGCTGCCGATGCATGCGTCGGCCTCGGGCAAGGTGCTGCTGGCGCATTGGGACGAACTGGATCGCAACGCCTTCCTGTCACGCCACGAACTCGGCCGCCGCACCTCGCTCACCATCACCGAAAAGAACGCGCTGGCGTCCGAACTGTCGGCGATCCGCGCGCGCGGCTATGCGATCGACAATCAGGAAAATCTGCTCGGCATGCGCTGCGTCGCGGCGCCGGTGTTCGATCGCAAGGGGCGGGTGCGCGCCTCGCTCTCGATGTCGGGCAGCGTCGCGCGCCTCTCCGAACAGCGGCTGGCCGGGCTGGGGCGTACCCTCGCGCTGGCGGCACAGCGGATGACCCACGATATCGGCGGGCTGCTCGCGGCCTGAGCCCGCCGATCTTTCAGATCAAATCTATCGCGACGATCTCGTGGACTGCGACCGAGGGGATTTCCACCCGCAACCGGTCACCCTCGCGCACATAGGCCACGTCGGCATCCGCCTCCAGCAGCCGCACCCGCGCGATCGGCGTGGCGGCGGGCAGGGCAATCGAGACAGAGAGCCTGCCGCTCGGCAGGATGTCGCGATACGGCCCCTTCATCGTCATCGGGTTGGTCATGTTGACGATATGCGCCGTGAGTGATCCCTTCTGCCGCCACAGCGCGATATCGAACAGGCCCGGCCCCTCGACCTGAAGCGGCGGAGGCGCGGGCATCGCCCATTCGACGACGTTGCGCAGGATCGCGAGATGATCGGGCGCCATGATCTCCTGAAAGGTCCGGTCGAGGTCCATCGGCATATAGGCGACCTTGCCCTTGCCTATCTGTCGCAGGAACAGCATCGGCGCGCCGCTGTCCCCGTCGCCCTCGGTGTAGACCCGCTCCATCGGCAGATCGGGATAGGTCGGGATCAGGGTGAGCGGCGTCTCCGCGAGCGGCGCGCGGGCGGTCACATGCACCCGCGAGACCGGCCCGATCGTGCGCGGCGTATCCGTCAGATCGCGGCGGATCGGCCCGTCGCCGTGCAGCGCCAGATAGGCATTCTGCATGCGCGGCTCGATCGTCCCGGCGAAGTCGCAGCCGAACAGGTCCGCCAGCCCGAAATTCGCCCTCCGCACGCCCCATTCGTCGTAGAGCGAGGTCTCCTGCGTGGCGACGATCGTGCCGCCGTTCATCACGAACGCCCGGATCTGCGCGCATTCCGCATCGGATAGCGCCGCGACATTGGGCATCACCAGCACGTCGAACCGGCTCAGTCGATCGAGCCGGCTGGTGTGCACCGCCTCGAACGGGATGCGCGCCTCGATCAGCGCCTGATAATAGCCCAGCGTATGATCGTCGTCGCGCTTGTGGCCGGTCTTCTTGTAATAGAATGCGGCGGTGCGCGGCGAGGCGAGGATCGCCACCCTCGCCAGATTGGCCTCGTTGCGGAAATAGCGCTCGTTGCGCGCGTGCCAGAGGAAGATCTTCTCGACGACCGGCATCCAGCGCGTGTCGATCGGCTTGGCGTTGAACTTGGCGAACCACGGCCGCAGCCCCTGCGCCAGCCCGTCCGCCATCCAGATCTTCAACTCGGCCGCGCCCTGCACGGAATCCTTCCAGCGATAGGTCTCCTCGACGCCCACGCTGCTGAGCCCGCAGATCGGCTTGGCGTCCATGAAGGCGCGCGTTTCCTTGGCGAACTTGCCGTTGAGCCACGGCGCCTGAAGCGCCACCCGCGCCTGCCGGTCGATCACGAACATCCGGCATCGTTTGCCGAGTTCGGCGACATCGAGGTCCAGCTTGGGGCCGGGACGGGCATCGACGCCGGGCACGAAGAAGGCGTTCGGATTGGCCGCGACGATGGCGCGGTTCCAATGGTCGATCAACAGCAGCAGCCTGTCATGCTCCCATGTCATGAAGGCGCGGCGGACGGGATCGGCCGGGTCGTCGCTCGTCGGCAGGGGATGGCCGGTCGCCGCCTTGAACAAGGTCCGGCAGCTCTCGCAATAGCAGCCGCCATGGCCCGACCAGCGATTGCCGAAGATGCCGTCGGCGCGATAGCGCGTGGTGATCTCGCCGATAACCTTGGTCATGAAATCGAAGTTGAACGGCCCATTGCCGCAGGTGACGTACAGATCCTTCGCCGCCCAGTGCCGGCGCGGCGACCCATCCGGGTTGCGCGCGACCCATTCGGGATGTTTGTCGAGCTGCGCCTGCGTCATCGCATGCGGATCGATCCGCGCCATCACCGCCATGTCGAGATCGCGCGCGATCCTCACCATCTCCCCGAACGGATCGCGATCGCCGAGGCCGGCGCTGCGGTTCTGGTCGGCCAGCCTGCTCGGATAGAAAGCGATGCTTCCGCCGGCGCTCAGGCACACCGCCTCGGCCTTCGTCCGCTGGAAATAATCCCGCCAGAAAGCAGGATCGTACCGGCCGGGATCATCCTCGGTAAACGCGACCTGGGCCCAGCGCAGGGCATCGGTCTCCCAGCCGGCCTTGCCGCCCGGCCGCCGGGCGGCTGCCGGTGACGATGGCGCCATGATCGCGCCGATCCCGACGACACCCGCCGACAAGACCGATCGACGAGACAGGGCGTTACGCATCGCGACGATAGCCCACCGATATCCCCAGGTTCCAGATCATACGTCAGTCCTCGTTCGCCGGAAGCGATGGCTACCGAACCGGTTTCTCTCTTGGAACATCGCAGGAGGCCATCGGTCATGCACGGCATTCCGCCTAGTGGGATGCAGATCGCTGGCTTACGACAGCGCGAACTGCGGACCTCGTCGATCGCCTCTGAAAGATGTCGCCTCGGAATTTTTCCGTCTGTAATGTCCTCTCGGAGTTACCGCTTGGGAGTTGGCATGAAAACGGCATTGGTCACCGGCGCGACGTCGGGCATCGGTGAAGCGACGGTTCGGGCGCTTGCGGGGGCGGGGTGGCGCGTCGTGGCGACGGGCCGGCGGGCCGAGCGGCTCGAGGCGTTGGCTGCTTCCATCGGCGCGCAGATCCATGTCGCGGCGTTCGACGTGCGCGATGCCGATGCGACCGCCGCCACGCTCGATGCGCTGCCGGAGGATTTCCGGGGCATCGACCTGCTCGTGAACAATGCCGGCCTCGCTCTGGGCACCGCCCCCGCGCAACAGGCCGATCTCGGCCAGTGGCAGACGATGATCGAGACCAATGTCTCGGCGCTCGTCGCGATCACGCACCGGCTGTTGTCGGGGCTGATCGAGCGCAAGGGCGCGATCGTCAACATCGCATCGGTCGCGGCGACCTATCCCTATACCGGCGGCAACGTCTACGGCGGCACCAAGGCCTTCGTGCAGCAATTTTCGCTCGGCCTGCGGAGCGATCTCCACGGCACCGGCGTCCGGGTTTGTTCGATCGAGCCCGGCATGGTCGAGACGGAGTTCACGCTCGTCCGCACCGGCGGCAATGCGGCGGCATCGGACAAGCTCTACGCCGGCGCCGATCCGATGACGGCGGACGACATTGCGGCGACCGTATTGTGGGTCGCCTCGCTGCCGCCGCATCTCAACATCAACCGGCTCGAACTGATGCCGGTCAGCCAGTCCTTCGCGGGATTCCAGGTCGCCCGCGCGGACTGACCGTTCAGGCCGGCGCCGTCGCCACGCTCGACGGCCGCTGGGACACGATCGCGTACCATTCCGCCAGCGGTGCGCGGCCTTCGCGCCAGACGAACGGATTGACGACGATCTCCTCCACCCGATCGTGCAGGCCGAGTTCGATGAGCGCGATCCGCACCTTGCGGGCGAAGGGCGAGGTCGGGCTGCAATAGAGGGTGAGGCTCATGTGGGGGCCTTTTGCTGGAAGACGGTGGCGTCGAAGAAGGGGCGGACGTCGAGCGGTTTCGGCCAGAAACCGCCGGTGACGAGGCCGTCGGCGACCTTCTGGGTCAGCGCGACGATCTCGGGGCTGATCGGCTCCATGCGGAACACCGTCCGCCGCTGCATCTCCTCCACCAGCGACAGATCGACGGAGAAGGCCCTGGCGTAATAGCGGGCATATTCTTCCGGGTGATCCCGCGCCCAATCGACGCCGCGATCGAGCCGCCCCAGCATGTCGCCGATGGCGGCGCGCTTCGCCGGATCGGCGAGCGCCGCGTCCGAAGCGACGATCAGCGCGAGGCCGGCGTTCAGCCCGACGCCGTTGCGGATCACCCGCCCGCCATGCTGTTCGGCGACGATGAGATAGGGATCGTTGGTCACCAGCACGTCGATCGCGTCGGATTTGAAGGCGGCAATCGAATCGATGAAGGGGGCGTAGCTGATCGTCACGTCCCCGGCCGAAAGCCCCGCCTCGCGCAGCGCGCCGTGGAGCATATTGTCGCCACTGCCGCCGCGCGCCGAGGAGACGATGATCTTGCGGCCCTTGAGATCCTTCACCGTGCGGACGGGCAGATCCTTCTTCACGACGATGCCGACGGCCTTTTGCAGGCCGCCCAGCATGGCGCCGACGATCTTCAGCTTCACGCCGTTGGCCGCCGCGTTGAGGATGGTGATGTCGTTCGACGAGGCGACATCGACATCGCCCGATCGAAACGCCTCGAAGATGACCGATGGGGTGGCGAAGGTCGCCCATTTGAAGTCGTAGGGCGCGCCTTCCATCACCCTGGACGCATCCCCCATCGGACGCATCGAGCGTTGCTCGCCGAAGACGATGCTCGTTCGCCCGCCGGTCCCTTCCCCCCGGCCGCAGCCGGCCAGCAGGAGGGGTAGCGAGGCGAGGCCGAGCAGGAGCGGTCGCCGTGCGATCATGGGGCTCTCCATCGGATCAGAATTTTAGCCCGGCGCGGGCGTAGTAGAAGCCGCCGAAATAGCCGAACGGGCTGTTGTTGGCGTAGCGCTGCGATCCGATGACGTCGGGCACGGTGCTGCGATCGGGATAGACGTCGAACACATTGTTCGCGCCGATCGCCAGGGTGAACTGCTCGGTCAGGCGATAGCCGATCTCGACGTCGCTGATCCATTTGGCGCCATATTTCTGGTCGCTGGCGGCATTGTCGGTGAGCAGTTGCACCCCGCCATAGCGGGTCGATTTGAACGACAGGTCGAAGCGTTTGATATTCCAGTCGGCGCCGAGGATCAGCTTGGTGCGCGGCAGGCTGACGGTGTAATTGCTCTGCGCCACCCGATCGAAGAGCGTAAGCCCGATCGCGGAAAGCTGGGCGGGCGTATCCTTGATCTTCCGGATCGTCGTCTTGTTGTAATTGAAACCGAGGTTCCAGCGGATCGTGCCGAGGCCGGAGTCAGCCAGCCGCAGCGTGTAGGCGGCGACCACGTCGAGGCCGCGCGTGCGGGTGTCGATGGCGTTGGTGTTGTACGACACCGCCTGATTGGGATCGAAGCCGTTGGCGCGCAGGATGGCGGCGATGCCGGTGCCCCGGAAGGTGGTGGTGCGGGCGATGCGGTCGTCCAGATCGATCTGATAGGCGTCGATATCCAGCGTGAAGTTCCGCCCCGGCTGGAAGCTGATGCCGCCGCTCAGGTTGAACGACTTCTCCGGCTTGAGCGGGGTGGCGCCGAGCGCGAGGCCGAGCGGCGAATCCGGCTTGGCATTACGCTGGCTGGTGATGCCCGCGATCTGGCCGTTGACGATCGCCGGCGTCTGAGACCCCGTCGCGAAGCCCGTCTGCGACAGGGACGGCGCGCGGAAGCCGTTACTGACCGTGCCGCGCACCGCCAGCGTGGGCGTCAGATCGTAGCGCGAGGTGAGCTTGCCGCTCCAGGTGTCGCCCGCGCTGTCGGTATAATGTTCGTAGCGGCCGGCGACGGCGACATACCAATTGGGCGTCACCTGCGCGCCAAGATCGACGTAGCCGGCGAAATTGTCGCGCTTCAGGTCGGCCGCGTCCTCGGGCAGCACCAGCACCGCCGCCTGCGCGCCGATCGACGCGGCCTGCCCCGCGAGCGGCCCGCTGGGGAAGATGTAGCCGCCGTTGGCAAAGGCCAGCGGATCGCCGATCTTCACCTGAAACCGCTCGTAGCGATGCTCCAGCCCCAGCGAGATCTGAAGCGGTTCGGCCAGGCCGACGTCTACCGGCTGGGTGAAATCGAGATTGTTGGTCCATTGGGTGAAGATCGGCGTGAAGGTCTGGAAGTCGCTCGGCGAGGACAGGCCGAGCGAGGGGTTCACCGAATTATTCTCGAACAGGTTCACGCGGTTGCGGCCGTAGGTGCTGCTCAAATCCCACGATCCGCGCCCCAGTTCGCCCTTGATGCCGGCGGTGAGCTGATAATCCTCCTCCTTCAGCTGCGTGGTGGGTTGCAGCACGCCGCTGGCCGGCAGCAGCTGGGGAATGACGTTGACGGTGTTGGCGAGGCGGTGGCTCTGCCCCAGTTCGCCGTCGCGCTGGCCGAACGAGCCGGTGGCATAGGCGGTCACCGTCTCGCTCAGCGGCAAAGCGGCATTGGCGAACAGGTTGAACGCCTTGATCTTGGGCGTGCCGCCCCGGAACACGCGCTTGTCGATCGTCGCCTCGCGCGGATCGGGCTGGCCGTTGACGGGGAAGAAGAAGGTCTGGGTCGAGGGGTTCACCCGCAACGTCCAGTCCTGCTTCTTCACGTCGAACGAGAGGTTGAGGAAACCGCCGGTTCCGCCGACCGGCAGCCCGATATTGCCGCTGGCATAGACGGTCTCGCCATCCTGCCGCCCCTCGAACTTGTACCGCTGGCCGAGCGTAAGCCCCAGCGATCCGCCCTTGGCGGAGGATTTCAGGATGATGTTGATGACGCCCGCGATCGCGTCCGATCCATATTGGGCGGCCGCGCCGTCGCGCAGGATTTCGATATGGTCGATCGCGCTCATCGGGATCAGATCGAGATCGACCGAATTGGCGCCGATCGCCTGGCTGTCGGCGGCGGAGAAGGGCAGGGCGCTGTTGTGCCGCCGCTTGCCATCGACCAGCACGAGCACATGCGCGCCGCTCAGGCCCCGCAGGCCGGCGGGCTTGGAAACGGTGCCCCACGTCGCATTGCCGCGCGTGTTGACCACGAAGGACGGGGCGAGGCTCTCCAGCGCATCCTTCAGCGCGGTATTGGCGCCGCCGGCGCGGGCGAGCTGGTCGGCGCTGAGCACGTTGATCGGCACGGGGCTGTCGGCGACGATGCGGCCGCTGCCGCGCGTGCCGGTGACGACGATGGTGTCGGATTGCTCCTCCGCCGGGGCGGCGGGGGCAGGGGCAGGGGTGGGGGCAGGCGCGGGCTCGGCCCCTGCGCTGCCGGCGGTTGCCAAGACGACGGCAAAGCCCAGGCCGTTGATCCACGGGGGTGAAACGATCTTGCGTGACATGTCGGTCTTTCGGCTGGATGGCCCCGTGGCGCACGGGATCGTCCGCGCGTCCCCCTTTTCGGACGAACGGGTCGTCCGGGGCCGCGCCGGCCCCGGATCGGCAGATGTGGTGGGTGGTTAGGCGGCGGGCAGCGTGAAGCGGCGGGCCGGGTCGCGGAACGGCACGTAATCGCTGCCGACCACGACGCGCTCCATCACGCGGGGGAAATCGCCATAGTCGCGGATCGCGGTGTGGAGCGTCGAGCGATTGTCCCACACGGCGATCGAGCCTTCCTTCCAGTGGAAGCGGACGTGATGCTCGGGGCGCTGCACTTCCTCGTACAGCTCGGTCAGCAGCGCCTCGCCCTCGGCGCGATCGAGGCCGATGATCGTGGGGAACATGATGAAATCGACGAACAGCAGATCCTCGTCCGTCTCCGGGTGATTGATGACCGCCGGGTGCGCGATGATCGGATGCGCCACGCCCTTGCGGTAGAGATCCTTATATTCGTGGGCGATGAAAAGCCCTTCCAGCCTGGCCTTCAAGCGGTCCGGCAGCGCGCGATAGATCGAGCCGGTGTCGGCAAAGATCGTGTCGCCGCCCACGTCGGGCACATGCACGGCGCGCAGGCTGGTCGCGAAGGCGATCGGCGAGGTCCAGCTGCCGTCGGCGTGCCAGGTGCGGGTCTTCTCGACATAATCGTCCTCCTTGCTGGGCGGGACGATGGCGTGGACGCCCTCGGGCAGATCCTGCTGGCGGCGCTTCTCGCGCAGCTGCTGGAGCGGGTGGATCACCGGCGGGCCGAAGCGGGTGGTGAAGGCCAGCTGCTGCTCGCGGGTGATGTGCTGATCGCGGAAGAAGATCACCTTGTGCTTCACGAGCAGCGCGCGGATCTCGTCGACGACAGGCTGTTCGAGCGGCTGGCTGAGATCGACGCCGCTGATCTCGGCGCCCAGCGTTGGTTGGACGGGCGTGACGGTGAGTTCGCCCTGCTGGTAGGGGGAAAAGATGGGAGCGGTGGCCATAAGAAGTCTCCTGGGTTGGATCGGGACGATCAGGCGGGATCGGTGAAGATGCTGGGGCGCCAGGCGAGCGTGTGCCGCTCGAGCAGGCGGACGAAGGCGTCGGTCAGCAGGCCGAGCAGGCTGTAGACGAGCAGGCCGACCATGATGACGTCGGTGCGCATGAAGTCGCGCGCCTCGTTGATGAGGTAGCCGATGCCCGAGGTGGCGTTGATCTGCTCCACCGCGATCAGCGCGAGCAGCGACACGCCGAGCGCATAGCGCAGGCCGACGAAGAAGGAGGGGAGGGCACCCGGCAGGATGACGTGCCAGATCAGCTCGCTGCGGTTGAGGCCCAGGCTGCGCGCCGCCTCGATCAGCTTGCGATCGACGCCACGGATGCCGCCGTAGAGGTTGAGGTAGATCGGCGTCTTCACCGCCAGCGCGATCAGCAGCACCTTGGTGGTCTCGCCGATGCCGAACCACAGGATGAACAGCGGGATCACGCCGAGGAAGGGCAGCATCCGCAATATCTGCATCAGCGGATCGGCCGCCATCTCGCCCCGCCGCGACAGGCCGGCGATCAGCGCGACGATCACCCCGGCGGACAGGCCGATCGCGAGGCCGATGGCCGATCGCTGGAGCGAGATCGCCAGATGGCTGGCGAGCTTGCCGGACAGGACCAGCTCCAACGCCGCCTCCAGGATCGCCGAGGGGGCGGGCACCACGTCGCCGGGGATCCAGCCGATGCGCGAGGCCGCTTCCCACACGAGCAGCAACAGAACGGGGCTCAGCAGCCGCGATCGATCGACCGCGCCGCGCAGCCGATCGACGGCGCGGGGGGCGGCGGGTTCCTCGAACGGCACGGCGGGCGGCGCGGCCTGGAGGGCGTGGGTGGCCATCAGGAAACCCCCCGCAGCAGGCGGACGGGGCCATCCGGCGCCTCGTCCACGCCGAGCTGCTCGAGCAGGCGACGGCGGATCGCGCGGAATTCGACATGATCGGGCGAGCGCGGCGCGGGGAGGTGGATCACCTCCTCATGGCCGATCCGCCCTTCGGACAGGACCAGCACGCGATCGGCCAGGGTCACCGCCTCATCGACATCGTGGGTGACCAGCAGGACGGCGGGATTGTGCGCGGCGCAGAGCTTGCGGACCAGCCGGTGCATCGAGATGCGGGTGAGGGCATCGAGCGCGCCGAAGGGTTCGTCGAGCAGCAGCAGCTTGGGTTCGCGCACCAGCGCGCGGGCGAGCGCCACGCGCTGGCCCTGGCCGCCCGAAAGCGTCGCGGGCCACGCATCGGCGTGATCGGCGAGGCCGACCTCGGCCAGCGCGGCCTCGGCCCGGCGGCGGCCATCGGGGCCGCGCAGGCCCAGCACGACATTCTGCCACGCCCGCTTCCACGGCAGCAGGCGATGTTCCTGAAAGACGGTCGCGATGGCGAGCGGCGCGTCGATCGACCCGCTGTTGAGGCGATCGAGCCGGCCGATGGCGCGCAGCAAGGTCGTCTTGCCCGAACCGCTCCGCCCGAGCAGCGCCACGAACTCGCCGGGGGCGATGTCGAGGTGCAACCCGTCAAGCACGGTGGCCGCGCCGAAGCGCTTGTGGGCGGCGCGGATCTTCACAGCGGGCTCGGTGCCGGTGGGGCTGGCCATCGTCAGCCACCCCGCCGGGCGGAGGCGTGGCGAGGATCGGAAGCGATCGCGCTGTGCGGCAGTCTCATACGCACCTCATTTATCTACTGATGATGTAGAGAATGATTCATTATGCGCGTCAAGCATCGCATTCCGGCGATAGCGGGCGGATTATGCGATGCTAAATTCCGATAAATCAGGCGCTTAAACATGCGCTATGGGCGCGGCGAAGCAATTCTATGCGCATGCCCTGTCAGCGATCATGCGGCAAACGCGCGAACAATATGCGCGGCGGGCATATTGTTATACCGTCGCCGCATGGATATGGCCGATCCAGACATCGGGATCGCTGCCATGAAGATGGACGACATCATCGCCTTCGACGCCGTGGTCGAACACAAATCGATCAGCCGCGCGGCGGAGGCGTTGCGCCTCACCCAGTCCGCCGTCACCCGCCGCATCCAGAATCTCGAGGATTCGCTCGGCGTCGAGCTGCTCAGCCGCCAGACCCGCCCCTCGCGCCCCACGCCGATCGGCCTGCGCGTCCATGAACAGGCGCGCAGCGCGCTCCGCCAGCTCGAACAGATCGGCCAGATCGTGCAGGAGGCGGCGCCGCCCGCCGGGGGCATGCGGATCGGCATCCCGCAATTCCTGAGCGAGGCGATCGCGATCGGGGCGATCGCCGAACTCGGCGCGCAATTCCCCGCGCTCGACATCCGCGTGACGACCGCGACGACGCCGGCGCTGCTCCACGGCCTGCAAGCCGGCGAACTCGATGCCGCCGCGCTCGTGCTGCCCCGCCTCGGCCAGTTGCCGGCGCCGCTCACCGGCCATCCGCTGGGGCCGCTGCCGATGGCGGTGGTGGCGCGCAGCGGCGATCTGCCCGCCGCCAGCTACCGTCTCTCGCAGGTCCACGATCGCGGGTGGGTGCTCAATCCGGGCGAATGCGGCTTCCGCAACGGCCTGCGCGACGCGCTCGACGCGCAGGGCCTGCCGATGCGCCTCAATCTCGATGTGGCGGGTGTGGAGGTTCAGCTCGGGCTCGTCGCCGCCGGCCTCGGCCTGGGGCTGGTGCCGGCGCACATGCTGCCGGCGAGCGCGCATCGCGGCGGCATCGCGCCGGTGCCGATCAAGGATTTCGAGCTGCGCAACGATCTCTGGCTGGCCCGCCCGCCGATGCTCGGCCGGTTGACGCAGGCGGCCATGGCGTTGAGCGGCATCATCCGAAAGGTTCTTTGAGCTGTCGCCCCCAAGGTGCTGCCTCCCTCACCCGGACCAATGGCAGCCTCCGCATGGAACCTGCTCAGCTCCCGACGAGCACGCACTCTCCGATGCCTTCAACGGCGGAGTCCACATTCGGGTACACCGGGAACCGATCGGCCAGCTCGCTGATACGCAGCACGTCTCGGAAAGCTTTCTGCGTGTTGCATAGTCGGACCTGCACACCGAGAGGGGTGGCGCGCACGATCAGCATGAGGAGGACGCGCAAGCCGGCGGCGCCGATATAATCAACCTCGCTCATGTCGAGGATGAGCGCCAGTCGCCCGTCCTCGACCAGTTTGAGCAATTGGTTCGCGCAGCCCTCGGCCGAGCGGCTGTCGAGCCGGCCGTCCATCAGGACGACCGGAACATCCTGCACTTCGGTTTCGGTCAGCCGCATCGCTCAGTCGCCCGCGCCGGATGCCTCAGAACGGCCACCAGTTTCGTGGATGAAGTTTGTCGATGATGGATTCAGCGGCCTTCTTCGCCTCGTTATAGGCGGTGGTCGCATAGCCGCCGACGGTGTTCGCCGCGCCTTCCAGCGCCTTCAGCGCCGTCTCGCTCGTCTTGCCGAGCTTTTTCAGTTCATCGACCGCCGAATTGGCGAGGTTCGTGCCGGACTTGGCAACGCTCGCCAGCCCGTCGATCGCCTGGTTGACGTAGGTGCCGCCCGAATTGGCGATGCGCTTGAGCGAATCGAACGACTGGCTGGCGTAATTGGCCCCGCTCTTGGCGAAGCTTTCCATCGTGGCGACCGCCTTGCCGGCATGGGCCACACCGGATTCGGCGACCCCTGCCACCGCATCCCATGCCCGATCGGCATGTTTGCCGCCGACGCGCATCGCCGCCGCCAGCGAGTCGATCGCCTGATTGGCGTAAGCGCCGCCCTTCTTGGCGATGCTCTCCAACTCGCTGATCGCCGAGCGGCCGACTTCGTTGGCGGCATATTTCGCCGCCCATTCGACGATCGCGGTGGCGCCCGCCGCCTTGCCGTAGAGCTGTTCGACCTTGTCGAGCACCTGCTGCGCCTGCGCGCCGCCCTTGCCGATCAGATCCTGCACGGAATCGCGCACCCACTTCACGTCATTTTCGACGAGGTTGGCCATCTTGTCGATCGCGCCCGGCACGCCGTTGATGACGGCTTCCTTCACCGCGTCCACGGCGATGCGCTGGAAGTTGCCGGCGGCGGTCTTGGCGAGGTTGGTGACCGCGTCGAGGGCGGCGGCCGAGCCCTGTTCGGCGGCCTTGCGGATCGCCCAGGTCGCGCCCTCGACGGTGGCGCCGAGCTTGGCGACCTCGGCCAGCGCGCCGGGCGCATTGTCCTTGATGAGGCGGCCCAGCGCGTCGATCGCGGCGCCGGGGTTGGTGCCAACCTTCAGCACTTCGGTCAGCGCCGTCACCGCGCCCTTCACGCCCGCCCGCGCGACATCCTCCAGCGCGCTGACCGCGACGTTGAGGCCACTCTTGGCGAGGCTCTCGATCTGGTTGAGGGCCCCGGGGATGTCGTTCTTGGCGAAATCCTCGAGCGTGTTCAGGGCGTTGATGCTGCCGTTCTTGGCGGCGTTGCCAAAATCGACGAAGGCATCCTTGGTCGCCGCCGCCGCCTGGTTGATATAGGGCGTGGCGCCCAGATCATCCATCAGCTGGATCGTGGCGTCCTTGGTCCAGTTGAACGCCTTGGTCGGCAGTTCGTAATAATATTTGACCATCCCGTCCTTGAGATCGATCGCCATGTCGGTCACGAGCGACTGGGCGGCATCGGCCATGCCCTTGGTATCACCGGCCCAGATCGCCTTGCCGAGATCGGCGGCGTTCTCGCCCATGTTGATGATGCCCTTCACGTCGAACCCGAAGGTCAGCGGGATCAGGAAGCCGCTGGCGTAGATGTCGACGAACGCCTTTTCGACATTGTCGAACACGTTCACCATCGCCCGCGCGGTCTGCTTCACCTCGGACGGGAAATCGCCGAGGCCGATCGCCTTGGCGGTGCTCTGCTCGGTCATCAGATTGGCGAGGAACTTGACCGGCGTGGCCCAGCTTGGGCTGACGATCGCATAGCCGGCATTGGCATAGGCCTGCTGCCACAATGCGATATTCTTCGGGTCGTCGAACGCGGCCATCACCGATTTGCCGATGCCGGTGCTCTTGGCCGCCTCGAGGCCCTTCTCGAACGCCAGCGAGGCCTTGTCCTTGATTTCCTCGGCGGCGGCGGTCGAAGCGCCCTTCAGGCTATGCGCCAGCGCATCGGCGGCGCTGGACAGGCTCGCCTTGAGATTGCCGGTATAGCCGACTTCGGCGGCGAAGCCGCGCGAGATGTCGGCCGCGTGGGAGGTGATGCTGCCCTTGATGGCGTCGACGATCGCGGCGGGCTTGCCGGCGGCCGAATGATCCTCGAACACCGCCTTGTAGGCCGTCGCCCAGGCCATTCCAGTGGCGCTTTCGGCATCGAGCGTGGGGAAGGCGGCGCGCAGCTTGCCGGCGGCATTGTCGACCAGCGTCTGCATGGACTTGGCCGCATCGGTGGGCGAGCTGGTCGGCAGGCTGAACAAAGCGGTGGTGATGGTGTTCTGCACGTCGTGCAGCACCGCCTCGGGCACGACGACGATGGTGGGCGGAGGAATGACGACCTGCCCGCCGGGCGCGGAGAAGACGGGCACCTCTTCCCGCATCTCGGCGGCGACGAGCATCTTCTTCTTCTGCTCGTCCTCCTGCGTCGAGGTGCCCGGACCGGCACCGCCGACCACCTGATCGAGCGCCTCCAGATCGAGCTTCTCGCCGCCGATATGCTTGTTGGTCGCCATGATGAATTCCCCTCCCGGCGCCGAGTTCGGCCGCGCCCACGCCTGATTGGTCACTCGACAAGCTGACCCGAGACGAGGCGGGAAAACAGGCCCGCGCTGGACATCAGGGAGGAATAAGTGCCGGCTTCTACTATCCGGCCCTTATCCAAAACGATGATATTATCGGCATTTATCACAGTGGAGAGCCGATGCGCGACGACAATCCGCGTGCAACCCAGATGGGCGAGATTGCCCATCACCGCCGACTGCGCCTGATTGTCCAGCGCGCTGGTGGCCTCGTCGAGCAGCAGCACCGCCGGCTTGCGGGCCAGCGCGCGGGCGAGCGCGAGGCGCTGGCGCTGGCCGCCCGAGATGGTCTGCGACCCTTCCGTGACGATCGTGTGCATCCCCATCGGCATCGCGCGGATTTCGTCGGCGATGCCGGCCTGTTCGGCGGCCTCCCAGATTTCGTCCATGCCGCACTCGGTCACGCCGCGCAGATTCTCGAAGATGCTGGTCGGCATCAGCTGCGGCCGCTGCATCACCACGCCGATCTGCTGGCGCACCGTGTCGAGATCGAGGCTGGCGAGATCGTGCTGGTCGTAGAGCACGGCGCCCGACAGCGGCGTCTCCAGCCCGAGCAGCATCTTGAGCATCGTCGACTTGCCCGACCCCGAGGGGCCGACGATCGCGACGAACTCGCCCGGCGCCGCGCTGAAGCTGACGCCCGCGAGCGACACCGGGCTGTCCGGGCCATAGGCGAAGGAGAGGTTCAGCACCTCGATCCCGCCGCTCAGCTCGCCGGGGTTCGACTTCTTCGACTGGAGCGGCGGCGGATTGTCGAGCAGCGGCTGGATGTAGGGGATCGACGCGATCTGGAAGGCGAGCTGCAATATCTGCCGCCCCAGGGTCGCGAGCGAACTGGACGACATGGTGAAGGCTGTGATGAAGCCGAAGAAGCTGCCGACGCCCACCTGCGTAGTGCTGAGTTGGCCGATCAGCACGAACAGGCCCGAAAGCGCCAGCATCGAATAGCCCGCGACGAACGCGCCGTAGCGGTTGGTCACCTTGCGGACGTTGATGAGCTTCATGCGAGATCGGGTGAAGCGATCGGCCCATTTGACGAAGGCGCGTTCCTCGGCCCCGGCCAGCCGCAGCTTGCGGACGCCGTTGGTGAGCGCATGGACGAAGGTGGTGGTCGATCCCTCGGCCGCCTCGCCGGAGGAGAAGGCCTTCTTCTGCGCCACCGCCGCGAACCAGGTGACCAGCGCCAGCACGCCCAGGATCGGGATCGCCACCGCCGCCACGCCCGGCGCCAGCCAGACCATCGTGGCGATATTGACGATCAGATAGCCCGCCGTGACCATCGACTGGTAGGCGGTCATGTGGAAGGCAGCGACGATATTCTCGGCCGTCTGGATGCGCATCGTCAGGTCGGGCGCGGTATAGCGTTGCAGGAAGCCCATCGGCTGGCGCAGCACCCGATCCCACAGCGCCGCCTTCAGGCGCGACGAGGCGCGCGCCCGGATACGCGACATCGATATCGTCCCCGAAAAGACGAAGATGCCGCTGATGAGCGCGAACAGGGCGAGCGCGATGCCCGCCTGGAGCAGCAGCCCGGTCAGATGCTGCGGGATCAGCATTTCGAAGATCACGCGCGACGCCATCGAGGGCGTCGAGGCGAGGAAGGCGCCGAGCAGCGCCGCGCCCACCAAGGTCAGGAAATCGGGCAGGCTGCGCTGCGTGCCGAAGAACAGCAGGTCGCGCAGCTTGATCGGCTTGTCGGGCAGCGGCTGGTAGAGGACGTGCGCGTCCTCGGCGAGCGCGGCCAGATGGGCCGCGTCGAGCGGCAGCGCCTCGCCGCTGGCGGGGATGTGGATGTGATAGCGGCCGCGCCGGTCGCGCAGCAGCGCCACGGGCTGCCGATCCTCACCATAATAGGCCAGCATCTCGTCCATGCCGCGCGCCGGCCAGCCCTCGCCGAGCCGCACCGGCCGCGATTGCAGGCCGGAGGCGCGGAGGATTTCCTCGAGCGACGGCTCCAGCTCCGCCTCGGCCTGTCGCACCGCCGAGGGCGGACGGGCGCGGACGCCCAGCCGGTCGGCCAGCAGATAGATTGCCGAGAAGAGGTTGCGGTTGGCCGCCGCATCCACCTTGTAGGGCGCCTCCGCCCCGACCATCCGGCCGAGATCGCCCATGACGCGCCGGGTATCGGCATCGATCTGCGCGGCACGCCGGCCCCGCCGCAGTCCCTCGTCGGCCTGCTCCAGCCCGATCGCGATGCGGACGACGCCGCCAAGGCCGACCTGCGCGTCGCGCACCGCATCGTTCAGCGCGCCGCGATTGAAGAGCTGCGCGGTGGTGATCGGCACCAGCCGCATCGGCTCGAACGCGCGCACCCAGCCGCCCGGCGCGATCGGGATCAGGTCGATCCCGTATCCGCCGACCGGCATCAGATCGAACATCGCGCCGCTGCCATAGCCGACCCGCCGCCAGCTCAATTCGCGGACGCTGTCGAACACGTGGCCCGCGCCGACGACGATATCCTCGTCGCTCGCCAGATCGCGCGGCGGGCGGCTGTGGATCATCCGCGCGCAGCCCGCGCTCCAATTCTCGAACCACTGGCTGACGCCGGCGATGGTCTTCTCGCGATGCTCGCCGCTCTCGCGCGAGAACAGCATGTCGCGGGTGACGGCTTCGACCTCGCCGCCCGGATCGATGATCGCCTCGAACAGCAGATCGTCGGCCTGCTCGGGCATTCCGAAGACGATGCCGGGCGCCTCGATCGTGAACAGCAGCCGGCGCGCGGTGAGCGGCATCGCGTCGCGCAGCGGTGTCGCGAAGATGTTCGCCCGCCCGCTCTTCAATATCCAGATATCGTCCAGGCAGGTGAGGCAGATCACCTCGGCTGGCGCGAGCGGCTTACGCGGTGTCGGAGCTGGGGCCGGCGGCGGCGGCGCTTCGGGCGCGGGATCGGGGGCGAGTTCGTCGCTCATGCGGTGCGGATCAGGTCGGCGTAGAGGCCATCGCGCGCCATCAGCTGCGCATGGGTGCCGCTCTCGGCCATCACGCCATCCTGCAACACGACGATCCGGTCGGCGGTGCGCACGGTGCTGAGCCGGTGGGCGACCATCAGGCAACCGCAGCCGAGCTTGCGCAGGTTGGCGATCACCGTCTCCTCGGAGGCGGCGTCCAGCGCGGCGGTCGCCTCGTCCATCACCAGCAGGGCAGGGCGGGTCGCGACGGCGCGGGCCAGATCGATCAGCGCGCGCTGCCCGCCGCTGATGTTGGCCCCATCCTCGCTCAGCTTGGCGTCATAGCCGCCCGGCCGCGAGACGATGAATTCGTGTACGCCGACCAGCTTGGCCGCGCCGATGATCGCCTCGTCCGGCAGGGTCGGATCCCACATCGCGATATTGTCGCGCACCGATCCCTCGAAGATCACGATATCCTGCTCGACCACCGAGATCGAATTGCGCAGCAGGTTGCGCGAAATCGTCTGGATCGGCTTGCCGTCGAGCAGCACGTCGCCGCTCCACGGCCGCTCCAGCCCGGCCATCAGCTTGGCGACGGTCGATTTGCCGCTGCCCGACCGGCCGACCACCGCGACCCATTCGCCCGGCGCCACGTCCAGCGTGAAATCGCGCAGCAGGGGCGGATCGAGCGGGCTGTAGCCGAAGGTGGCGCGGCGCAGCGTGGCCGCCCCCGACGCCTGCGAGCTGGCCGAGCGGAAGTCGTTGCTCTCGTCGGCGAATTCCTGCGCCACCGGTTGCGCCATCAGATCGTCGATCTGGGTGAGGTAACCGCGCGCCGTCTGCACCTGTTGCCCCATGCCGACGAGCTGGGTGATGGGGGTCAGGAAGCTCATCATCAGCGCCTGCACCGCCACCAGCACGCCGACCGTGACGCTGCCCGAAATCACCTGAAACCCGCCGATCGTGACGAGCGCGGCGGAGGCGAGGCCGTTCACCACCGCCGGCACCGCCTGCAACCCCAGCCGCACTGGCTGAAGCCCCGCGTTGAGCGTCTCCTGATGGGCCTTGAGGCCGACGATACGGCGGAACAGCAGGGGCTCGGCCCCCGCCGCCTTATATTCGGCGATCATGCGCAGGCCCGATGCGCCCGCGCCGGTGATCTTGGTCTGCTGGATCATCACCGCCTGCTCGCGCTCGGCGAGCGTCCGCGCGATCGTGACGAGCACGGTGATGTTGATTGCGGCGAAGGCGATCGCCAGCAGCCCCAGCCACACGTCGAACGCCAGCAGCACCGATCCGAAGATCAAGGCCGAGGGCAGGCCGAGCAGCGCCGTGCCGACGCCGCCGGTCGCGACCGAGGCGAGCGCCTCGTTATGGCTGACCCGCACCGCCAGTTCGCTGGGCGATCGCTGCCCGAAGAAGCCGATCGGCAGCCGTACCATCCGGTTGAGGAAGGCGCTGGCCGAGGTGACCGACACCTTGGTTTCCAGCCGCAGCAGATAGGTCTGCTGGATGAAGGTCAACATCGCCTGCATCAGCCCGGCCGTCACCATCGCGCCGACCAGCGGCCCCAGCCAGCCGGGGAATTTGCGCACCAGCAGGAAATCGGTGAACATCCGGCTGAAATTGGGCGCCAGGATGCCCGGCACGACCATCACCAGGCTGACCGAGGCCACGAACAGGATCGCCAGGCGGGACTGTTCGTAGCGGCTCTTCAGCCCCTCCCGGATCGATGGCCGGTGCCCCCCGCGCTCGAACCCCGCGTCGGGCGTGAGCGACAGGATCACGCCGGTGTAATTGTGGTCGAATTCCTCGAAGGTGATGCGCTTGCGGCCGGCGGCGGGGTCGTTGATCGCGACATGGCTGCCGCGAAATCCCTCGACCACGACGAAGTGGTTGAAGCCCCAGAAGGCGATGAACGGCACCGGCGTTTCGGCGATCGTCTCGATCGGCACCTTGTGGCCGTCCGCCGCGAGATTGTGCATCCGCGCCGCGCGGACGACGTTGCTGGCGCGGCTGCCATCGCGCGAGACGCCACATTCGGCGCGCAGCTGCTCCAGCGGCACCCAGCGGCCATGATAGCCCAGGATGATGCCCAGGCAGGCGGCACCGCATTCCGCCCGCTCCATCTGCTGGACGATCGGCGTGCGGGCGGAGCGGGCCATGCCGTTCGCCCTACTTCGCGAAGAAGCGGGCGAGCGGCGGAAGGACGAGGCCGAGCAGGCGCTGGTCGCGGGTGACGAATTCGGCCGTCATCGGCATCCCGCTGTCCACGCCGTTGGGCGGGCCGTTGGACGAGGTCCAGCGGAAGCCGGTCGGCGTGGCGGCGCGCTCCAGTTCCACCACCACCTTGAACGGCGCGCCCTGTTCGGAAAGCTGGCGGACGAGCTGGTCGTTCTTCAGCACGCGCATCATGCCGGCGGTGCTGGCGGGCGAGGCGCCCACCTCCAGCACCGTGCCGACGATGAAGCCATATTCATTGGCCTTCACGCCCGATGGCGACACGTCGACCCGCATGCCCTTGCGGATTTCCTTGCCCTGCTCGGCCGGCACGAAGGCGATCGCGTGCAGCTTGCCCTCGTCATGCGCGCCGCCGCCGACGCTCTGTGCCAGCGAGGTGATCGGCGTGCCGATATCGACATATTCGCCGGCGCCGTAGCGCACCTCGGTGATGCGGCCCGAATAGGGGCTGCGGATTTCGCGATCGTTGAGCGCCTGCTGCTCCAGCGGCACGATCTCGGCCTGCAACCGGGCGATGTTCGATCGCACGCCCGCCAGTTCGCGCTGGCGCTGCACGTCCTGCACCTGCCCGTCGCTGGTGGAGAGCACGATCTCGTTGCGCGCGGCCGACAGCTGCTGGCGAATGCCCGACAGTTCGGAATCGTTGCGCAGGATCGCATCCTTGGTGACATAGCCCTTGGCGGCGAGGCTCAGCAGCCCCTGACCGCGCTCGGCCAGCGCGCGCTCCTGCCCGGCGAGGAGCGCGATCCGCTCGCGCGCGGCCCGCACGCGCGAACTTGCTGCCGACCCCTGCGCATTGGCCAGCGCGCCGTTGAGCCCGATCAGCGACCGCTCGTGCGCCTCCGCCTCGGCCAGCTGGGCGCGGCGGATGGCGAGCTGACTGTCGAATTCGGGCTGCGCCTCGGTGGCGATCAGGTCGCCCTTGCGGACGATGTCGCCGGGGCTCACGTCCATCTGGATGATGCGGCCCCGGCTGGAGGTGGTGATCTCGACCAGCCCCTCCTCGTTCAGAAGGACGCCCTTCGCCTTGATCTTGAGCGGCACCTCGACCAGCGCGGCCCAGATCACCGCGCCGAACACCAGGAACGCCAGCGCCGCCAGCTGATACCAGCCCGCCGGCTTGGTGACCGCCATGGCCTGATCGATCGGGTCCGGCCCGAGGCTCCGGGCCATCGCCTTTTCACGAAACATCTGAACGCCCCCCGGCACACGAAGGCGCCGATGGAGACGCTATACCGCCGCCTGATAGCTGACAAGCAAACTGTCCAAGATGTTGCTGTTGCGAAATGATAATCATCATCCGGCATCGATGGCAAATGCCGCGTTCAAGCGCGGTCTCCATGAAATCGTTGCGCCGAAGTGGATCGAACGGGCGCCCTCGCCGTTTCGCGGCCATGAAAATTCGCATTCACACACAGCTCGATTACGAACTGTCGCACCCGACCGACATGCTCCTTCAGGTGGAAGCGGCAATGATCCCCGAACAGACTGTGGAGATGGCGCACATCAATGTGCCGGACGTTCTCCATTTCGCGCGGATCGCGGCGCATGATGACATCGGCGAGCGCATCTGGGTGCGGGCGGAGCGACGGCTCTTGGTGGATTACCGGGCAGTCGTATCGATCGAGCGGCTGCTCGGCGACCTGACGAACCTGCCCGAGATACCACCGCATCAACTTCCGGGTGAGACGGTCCAATATATGATGCCGTCGCGCTTCTGTCAGTCTGATCAGTTCCAGACCTTCGTGGATGCCGAGTTCGGCGAATTGCGCGGCGGGCAGCGTGTCGTGGCCATTCGCGATTGGGTCGCCGGTCACTTCTCCTATGTACCGGGCTCCAGCGCCGGCGATACCACTGCGCTGGAGACTTTCGTGAAACGCCAGGGCGTGTGTCGCGACTATGCCCATGTCGTCACGACGTTGGTGCGGGCATCGGGCATTCCGGCGCGCGTCGCGGCCGTTTACGCCTTGGGCGTCGAGCCGCAGGACTTTCATGCCGTGTCGGAGGTGTTCCTGGGCGGCGAATGGCACCTCGTTGATGCGACGGGCATGGCTGTGGAGGGCGGCATGGCCAAGATCGGCGTCGGCCGCGACGCGGCGGACGTGGCGTTCCTGAGCGCTTATGGTACGGTGAAGATGAACGCCCAATCGGTACAGGTAGAGCCGGTCTGAGCAGCCAGAGCGCCTGCTCCCGCTACGATCCTCATTCCCATCCTCGGCGATCAGCTCACCCACGATCTCGCGGCTCTCCGCGATGCTCCGCCAAGCGATGCCGTCGTCCTGATGATGGAGGTCGCCGACGAGACGACCTACGTCCGCCACCACAAGCGCAAGATCGCGCTGAACCTGGGCCTGCTGACCCCGCTCGAGGTCGCCGGGGCGGCCGCCCGCGCCTATCATGCAGGGGATGTGCCGCTCAACGCGGCGGAGGGCTTCATCCGCCAGATCATCGGCTGGCGCGAATATGTTCGCGGCTATTACTGGATGGAGATGCCGGATGTCGCGGCCGCCAACGCGCTCGGCGCGACGCGGCCGCTGCCCGAATTCTACTGGACCGGCGAGACCGACATGCTGTGCCTCGCCGAAGCGATCCGCAACACCCGCGACCATGGCTATGCCCATCATATCCAGCGGCTGATGGTGCTGGGCAATTTCGCCATGCTGGCAGGCGTCCGGCCGCAGGATGTCGCCGACTGGTTCCTGGTGGTCTACGCCGACGCCTATGAATGGGTGGAACTGCCCAACGTGATCGGCATGAGCCAGCATGCCGACGCCGGCCGCCTCGCCACAAAGCCCTATGCCGGCGGCGGCGCCTATATCGATCGCATGTCGGACCATTGCGGCCGATGTTGCTACGACGTGAAGCAGAAGGTCGGCCTCGATGCCGCCCGTTCAACGCCCTCTACTGGGATTTCCTCGCCCGTCACGAACGCCGCTTCCGCCGCAACCGCCGGATGGTGCACATGTATTCCAACTGGGATCGCATGAAGCCGGAGGTTCGCGACGCCTATCGCGCGAGCGCGGCGGCGTTTCTCGATACGCTCGAACCGGCGGCTGCGGGGTGGGCGAAGTAGCGGGGATGGCGCCGGGAGCTATTTCGCCCGACGTCGACCAGGTTGTCGGGCATCCGCGTGCGGGCCTGTTCCGGGCCAACCCTGGACAGGCCGCCGATCTCGCCGCTTTCTGGATTGGCTGGCTTTCGGCGGCCGCACGACCGCGCTACGATACACGCGAACCCACCGAACGGAAGCCGATGAGCGAATTCAATATCATATCGACGGGCAATGTGGGGCTGGACGCCATCCTGAAGGGCGGCCTCCCCGCCAATCGCCTGTACCTGCTGGAAGGGGCGCCCGGATCGGGCAAGACGACCCTCGCCCTGGAATTCCTGCGCGAAGGGGTGCGGCTGGGGGAGCCGGTCCTCTACATCACCCTGTCGGAGACGCGCGACGAACTGCGCGTCGTCGCGGCCTCGCATGGCTGGACGCTCGACGGCTTCGACGTGTTCGAGCTGGATTCGGCCGATGGCGTGTTCGGCGACGGGCGCGAGCAATCGATCATCCATCCGTGGGAGATGGAACTGGGCGAGACGATCAGGCTGATCCAGGACGAAGTCGAGCGGATCAAGCCGAGCAGGGTGGTATTCGACAGCCTTTCGGAGATGCGGCTTCTGGCGCAGGATCCGCTGCGCTACCGCCGGCAGGTGCTGGCGCTGAAGCAATTCTTCTCCGGCCGGGATTCGACCGTCGTGCTGGTGGACGACCAGACCGGATCGGCCGACGGGCGCGACGCCCATCTCCACAGCCTGTGCCATGGCGTCATCACGCTGGAACGGCTGACGCTCGATTTCGGCGCGGCGCGGCGGCGGATGCAGGTGCAGAAATTGCGCGGCATCGATTTTACCGCCGGCTTCCACGATCTGATGATCCGCAAGGGCGGCGTGGACATCTTCCCGCGCCTGATCGCCGCCGATCACCATGCGGACTATGCAGACGATATGGTTCAGAGCGGCGTGACCGCCGTGGACGAACTGCTCGCGGGCGGGCCGTTGCGCGGCACCAGCATCCTCGTCACCGGGCCGGCGGGATCGGGCAAGACGACGATCGCGCTGCAATATCTCTATGCCGCCTGCGAGCGCGGCGAACCCTCGACGATCTTCGAGTTCGACGAGCGGATAGGCACACTGATGAGCCGCGCCAAGGCTTTCGACCTGGATATCGCGCGCCATGTCGATGGCGGCTGCATGGTGATCCAGCAGATCGACCCGGCCGAAATCTCGCCCGGCGAATTCGCCGCGCGGGTGCGTCGCGAGGTCGAGGAACGCGGCGTGCGGATGATCGTGATCGACAGCCTCAACGGCTATATGGCGGCCATGCCGCAGGAACAGCAGTTGCTGCTCCAGATGCACGAACTGCTGTCCTACCTCAGCCAGCGCGGCGTGGTGACCTTCCTCATCAATCCGCAGCACGGGCTGGTCGGCAGCATGTCGACCAACCTCAACATCTCCTATGTCGCCGATGCGGTGATCCTGCTGCGCTTCTTCGAGGCGGGCGGGCGGGTGCGCAAGGCGATCTCGGTCATCAAGAATCGCGGCGGGATGCACGAGGATTCGATCCGCGAATTCCGCATCGATCGCGGCGGTATCCGCGTCGGCGACCCGCTCAAGGCATTCAAGGGCGTGCTGACCGGCACACCCGAATATGTCGGCTCGGAATCGCCGCTGATGGAAGATCGCGTCGGTGGGGCATAGGTTCGCCGCCGAGGGCCATCGCGTCCTCGTCTGCGCGCCCTTCGGCCGCGACGCCGAAAGCGTGGCCGCGCTGCTGCGCAAGGAGCGCTACGATGTCGATATCTGCCCGGATCCGACAGCGGTGGGCGCTGCGCTGGACGATCATATCGGCGCGGTGCTCATTACCGAGGAGGCGCTGACCGGCGATCTGGAGCCGCTGCGCGCGGCGCTGGCGGCGCAGCCCTCCTGGTCGGACGTGCCCTTCGTGCTGTTGAAGGCGCAGCGCTCGACGCGAAGCCCGGCAGGCACGCCGATCCCGACCCGGCTGATGGATCTCGTCACCAACACGGTGGTGCTGGAACGGCCGCTCGGCGTGGCGTCGCTCGTCAGCGCGATCGCGTCGGCGATGCGGGCACGCCAGCGCCAGTTCGAGATGCGCGACCGCATCGCCGAGCTGGCCGCGTCGGAGGCGGCGCTGCGCGAGGAAAGCCTGGCACTCGAAATCCTCAACCGCACCGGCGAGCGGGTCGCGGCCGAACTCGATCTCGATACGCTGGTACAGGCCGTGGTCGATGCCGGGCGCGAACTGACGGGGGCGCAGGCCGGGGCCTTCTTCTACAATCAGATCAACGATGCCGGCGAAAGCTACCAGCTCTACAGCCTGTCGGGCGTGCCGATCGCCGCGTTCGAGAACTTCCCCATGCCGCGCAACACGGCGGTGTTCGGCCCGACCTTCGCGGGCGAAGGCGCGGTTCGCTCGGGCGACATCACCAAGGACGCCCGTTACGGACGCAACGATCCGCATCAGGGGATGCCGCACGGCCATCTGAAGGTCGTCAGCTATCTGGCGGTGCCCGTGGTGTCGCGCTCCGGCGAGGTGATCGGCGCCTTGTTCTTCGGCCATGCCGAGGCGGACCGGTTCGACGAACGATCCGAGCGGCTGGCGGTGGGGCTGGCCGCCCAGGCCGCCATCGCGATCGAGAATGCCCGGCTGATCCAGGCGGCGCAGCGCCTAAACCAGACGCTCGAACAGAAGGTCGCGGAGCGCACCGAGGCGCTCGAAACCGAAATGGCCAGCCGCGCGCGCGCCGAGGCGGCGCTGCGCCAATCGCAGAAGATGGAAGCGGTCGGCCAGCTTACCGGCGGCATCGCCCATGATTTCAACAATATGCTGACCGGCGTGATCGGCGGGCTCGATATCATCCGGCGCCGCATCGCGGGCGGCCGGATCGACGATATCGATCGTTTCATGGACGCCGCCTCGGCCTCCGCCCAGAGGGCCGCGGCGCTCACCGCGCGCCTGCTGGCCTTCTCGCGCCGCCAGTCGCTCGACGCGCGGCCGGTGGACGTGAACGCGCTGACGGCCTCGCTGGACGACCTGCTGGCCCGCACGATCCATGAGAATATCCAGCTGCGCATCGTCGCCGGCGATGGCGCGCCCCATGCGATCGTTGACGCCAACCAGCTGGAAAACGCGATCCTGAACCTCGCGATCAACGCGCGCGACGCGATGCCGGAGGGCGGGCAGCTGACCGTCGAGGTGAGTGCCGTGGAGCTGGACGAGGCCTATGCCGCCGCCAAGCCCGACATCGTCGCCGGGCGCTATGTGGTGGTGGCGGTGTCCGATACCGGCGTCGGCATGTCGCCCGAGCTGATCGAAAAGGTGTTCGAGCCCTTCTTCACCACCAAGCCGATCGGGCAGGGCACCGGGCTCGGCCTGTCGATGGTCTATGGCTTCGTGCGCCAGTCGGGCGGGCAGGTGCGCATCCACAGCCGGCCGGGGCAAGGCACGTCGGTGAAACTGTATCTTCCGATGAGCGACAGCATCGCGGAATCCGTCGTGGATGCCTCCGTCGCGATCCAGGAGGGCCAAGGCCAGACGGTGCTGCTGGTTGAGGATGACGTCTCGGTGCGGTTGCTGGTGCGCGAAGTGCTGGCCGAGCTGCGCTACGACGTGATCGAAGCCGGGGACGCGGCCGAGGCCATTCCCCTGCTCCAGTCGGGGCGGCCGATCGGCCTGATGGTGTCCGATGTTGGTCTGCCCGGCATGAATGGTCGCCAGTTGGCCGAGATCGCCCGCGAGCATCGGCCCGATCTGCCGATCCTGTTCGTGACGGGCTATGCCGAGAATGCGGCGATCCGCGCAGGCTTCCTTGGTACAAATATGGGCATGATAACCAAACCCTTTGCGCTAGATGCTCTGGCGTCCAAGATTGATGAGATGATAATATAGCGGCTTGTCGTAGTGCGCCTGATCGGACCTCCATTCGACGCGAACGCCGGAAGAGAAGAATTTTAGGGGCGGTTAAAGCCTGAAGGTAAGATGTTCTCCATCTTGGCGGCGTGACGTCTGCTGTGGAATATTCGGCTGACCAGCGCTTTGGGCTTGGGCGTGTCAGGCGCGATTTCGTCGGGAAGGCTCCCAGGCAAGTCATTCCCCGCAGCCTCCATAACTCAAACTCGGCCGCCTTCCTGAAACGTATCGCTGGCAACAAGCGGGTGGCGCAGCGCCGCTGCCGTGCGATGGTGTTGGGCCGGTAATTTGCAACTGGCTGAAAATACGGCGCATGCCGGCTGCGTTGCCCGAAATCGTAACCTGAAAGGTGGTCAGACCGACAGTACGCCGGGCGCACCCTTCCCGACCCTCAATGCGAGTTGGAACTGAAGGATGCAAAGCCCCCGCGCATCATCAACCGACGGCTGCGTGATAAGTGGGGCATGCTTGCGCCGTCGTCAGGGCCGTGCGCCGATCAGGCGATTTCCGCAAAAGTGGAGCGGGTGAAGGGAATCGAACCCTCGTCGTAAGCTTGGGAAGCCTTGGCACGGTAGGATTTCTGCCGTTTTTGCTCATGAAACCTGTGAATCAAAGTGGGAACAGGGTAAGGACGTAACGCGAAAACCTGCGACTCTTACCGCAGTTTTACCGCACCGGCATTTCCAAGCAAATCATTGCCACAACGGCCGCCCCGCCCAACCGGTTGGGAAGCCCATCGCCGAGAGGCCGTTGGTCGGGTGGGTGCCCAGCAACTGCTTGAGCTCGATCATCCATTGCGACTGGGGATCGACCTGCTTGAGCAGATGCCGGATCAGGACCAGCGAGTTGTAGAGGCGCGCTGGACCGGGCGGCGGGGGTTCCAGCGTCGCAACCAGATCGGCCGGCTTCTGCGGCACCTTCATTCGGAGCAGGAAGCCGCGGTTCCACAGACGGCCATGATGCGCGCAGCTGTTGCGGACGGTCGACAGATGCTTGAGCAGCGGCACCAACACCGTCTCGTGAAGCCCCAGAGGCTTGGCGATGGTGTTGCGGAGGGCGCGATCATCGAGCAGCGAGTACCAGCGGGAAAGCTGGCCGAAAGACATCATCTCGGCCACCATCCACACCGGCGGCATGGCGGGATCGTCATAGGTGTCGCGATAATGCGCGATATAGGTTTCGGGCGATGTCCCAACCTCGCGCGCCAGCCGCGACAGATTGTCATGGAACTGGCGGCGGTCGCTGTAGAGCGCCGCGTTCAGATAGCCGTGGGGACCGGCGTGATGGGCCAGTGCGTAGGCCCAGCTCCCCCGGATCGCGACCTCGATGCGCTCGATCGCGCTGAGCACATGCAGCCGCAGCTTGCGGTCGAAATCGTACAGCGCGGTGATCGTCTCGAAGGTGGTGCCGGGGACGAAGCGGGGACCGGCATGACCCTTGGGGTGTTCGAACGGCAACCAATAGGCGCTGAGCCGATAATAACTGACGTGGCGCAGCCAATGCTCGGCGCGCGCGGGATCGGCGACCGTCATCCCCTCCGCCTGGAGGAGGGCGAGTTGCTGCGCGATGGTTAGGGCGGGCTTGCCGAAGGTGCGTGTCACGCCACCAGCCTAATGGAAACAGGCCCAGAATCAAAAGACCCGCCAAGTGTGCATATCCTTGCGGACAGAGGCCTGGCGGGTTCGATTGACCGTTAGATAGGCGCGGGAATCCTACTTTTCAACTAATAAACGCGGCTTGTGCGGCGCTGTTGCGCTGGCCCCGTGGGAGAGATTGTAACGCGGTCTGAAGGCGCTCTCATTAGGGGTTAGGCGGCGATCGCAGGCTGGAGCAAGCCGACAGGGTGCCTGCAATTGATCATGTATGTCATGCTTCGCATTAGTGGGCCAGCGACGGCGCGAAGCGCGGCACCGGATCTGCGGTCACCACCATCCGCGCCAACCTCATCCCTCTCGCCAGGACCGTGGGGCGCCGCTGGACCGGCCCACTCGCCCGTGACGAGCCACATCTCGTAGTAATAAAGCCATTCGTAGGCCCAGGGCAGAAGCTTGGGGGCCGCCTGTCGCCCAGGCACCATGATCTCGTCCGGCGGATAGTAGAGACATAGGAGCGCACCGTTGGAATCGTCCCACGGCCCGTAGAGGTGGGGCACTGGCAAACCGTCGGCTGAAGGCCTCACGGCGCCGCCCAGCACCCGCACCGATGCCGGCCGCCACGGAAAGGCCAGATCGGCGTCGGCCGATCCGAAACTCAACTCCAGGCGGATATCGTAGGTCTGCGCCATTGGGCGAAGTTTGCCCACCCAGACGCCCGTGCCGCGGAGGCTCGGCATGCGCCTGAACCCCGGGAAATCGCGCTTGATCGCTTCATCCTCCAGACCCAGCGCGAATTCCGCGAACCGGGCAGTATAGGTAACCCCGTCCATGCCAGCGGCATGGACGGGACGCGTCCATTCCCGATGTCCCGGCGCAGCGATCACACCGGGTCGCCGAAGAAGCGATGCTTCGGCGCCATTATGGGCTTGGCCGACGAGGCCGCAGTGCCCATCCCGCCGGCCGCCGCCACGGCGAACATCCCCTCCCGGCTCTTCGCCGCGGCGCGTTCGCTCGCCCGGTGATAGCCCTGCGCCGCGGCGTTCTCGCCAAACAGGTCGCGGATGATCTGCTTCTTGGCCACCTGCGTCCCCTCCTCGAGTAGCTCGTCGAGCTTCCTCGCCAGATGGTTCAGATCCTCGGACAGCATCCGCTGCGATTCCGCCCTCTTGGGCCAGCGGTCCGACAGCAGGTCCTCCCGGCATGCCGGATTTTCGACGTGCAGCGGCTGCGCTACGATGGGCGCCATATAGGCGGCCACCGATCGCAGGTCAGCGAGCAGGCCGCGCCCCTGCGGCGCCTCTGCGGCGATCTTCGAAAGGAGGACCGAGGGCATGCGATCATAGTCACGCCTGTCGCAGTGGATGTCGCGGAACCGCTTGAGGAGCTGCACCGAGAGCAGGCGGGTCGTCTTCATCTCGGCCGGCTTCTGCTGCGGCACGGGGACCGTCGAGGCGTGGACCTTCCGCATGTCCATCACCACGCGGGGGCGGACCATGCCGTCGAACCACTGCGCGAACCCCTCCGGATTGGCCAGCGCATGGTCTGGACGTTCCGGATGCACGTCGAAGATGCCGATCGTGCGCGCCTGCCGGCCGGCAACCAGCACGGCCGGCGTCACGTCGAGATGCATGTTCTCATACCAGAGCGTCACGCAGCGCTTCTTCACCTCGAGGCGCTTGAACTGCAGTCGTCCCTTCGCCTTCTCCAGCGCCCTTGCGACGAGCGCGAGCACCTGATCGGGAGCGGTGAACTGGTGAATGCTGAGTTCAAGGAGAAGGTCGATGTCGTAGTCTTCGCGATCGTCGTAGGCCGAGATCGTCGAAGCCATCCTGAAGGAGCCCTGCGGATAAATAACGGGGTCGAGATGGGCGAGGCCGCTGATCTCCTCGTGAATGTAGGCGGCCACCACGTTGAAATGCGCGACCGCCTCCTTGTAGGCCGTCGGGCTGATTTGGATCTTCTCGGCGACGTCGCCGAGAAGATCGTCGTAGAACTGGCGCAGAACGTCGCCGTGGATCATCTCAAGTCTCCTGAACCTTGGCGGGATGGCATGGGACGAATGGCTCCCGCCCGCCTAGCAGGAAGCATTCGTTGATCCTGGGCATCAGAGCGCGCGCGTTGGAGCGACCCATCCGGACCAGTTCCTCCAACCGGCGCGCATCATCCAGCGCGTAGTGGCCCGCGGGCACCTCGGGGCAGACCCGGATGAGATGCGGATTGGTGTGTGGATGTCCCAGCAGGAGCTTCGCCGTCGCGTGGCTGAGCCTGTCCTGCCCGTCGAACAGCGTCTGGATCAGCCACTTCACGTCGCGGAAACCGACGACCCGACGGGCGGGCGTGATCGAGGACGTGCAGCCCAGCGAGAGAAGGCGCGCCTCGCGCATGTCCCAGCCGAGCACGGTGGCGCCCTCCAGCGCGGCGACCCCCATCGGATTGTTCGCCCAGACACCGCCGTCGAGCAGGTGGGCCGCGCCGTAGAAGCTGTGCGCGGGAAGATAGGTCGGCGCCGCCGCGGTGGCGAGCGCGGCATCGAGCATCGGCACCCGCCAGTCCACGGCTAGCCGTTCGTGGTGGGCGGTCTTGAAGACGTACAGCCCCCCGTTGGCGGAGTCGTAGGCCGGGATGACGATCCGAGTGAGCGCATCGCCTATGCGGCGGTCGCCGAAGACGACGCCGAGCTCGGCACGCAGGGCGTCCGCGTCGTATTTGGAGGTGCGAAGCTGCCGCATCGAGCGCCACGCGCGACGGAGCGTCGCCACCATCGCGGCGAACACCCCTTCGCCCGGCTCCTGATCGAAGATGCGCGGACCGCGCGTGAGGTAGAAGTCGAGGATCTCGGCTCCGCTCAGCCCGGCCGCCAATCCCAGCGCGATGATGCCGCCGGTCGACGTGCCGGCGATCAGATCGAAGTTGTCTACGATGCGCTGCCCCGAGACCGCCTCGATCTCAGCGATGAACGCCGCGGGCATCGCGCCCTTCAGACCGCCGCCGTCGACGGTCAGAATCCGACGGGGTCGGGACTTCCGTCCCGCATCGGCCTCCAGGCCGATCATATGGCCCACCTGAACATTTCGGCAGATATAGTGAACGACGATCTGCTTGTAAACACCCACGGCCGTAGCGTAAGCTACATCTTACGCGACGGGTTGGTCCGCCGCCAGGAGATGCGAATGCCATTGTCCACGAAGCTCAAGGAGCTCCGTGCGCGGAGCCGCGAGTCGCTTCAGCAGGTGGCGGACGCGGTCGGTGTCTCGAAGGCGCACATCTGGGAGCTCGAGCGGGGAACGAGCAAGAACCCGGGGCTCGATCTGCTCAAGAAGCTAGCCGAGCATTTCAAGGTCAGCATCGCCTTCCTTTCCGACGACGAGAAGGAGGAGAATCCCGCCGCCCAGCAGTTCTTCCGCGAGTTCGGAGGCGAGCTCTCCACCCGGGACTGGGATACTCTGCGCACGGTCGCCGCGAGCCTGAAAGGCAAGGCCGGTTGAACGAGGAGCTCCTCATGGAGCTCGCGGACTGCGGTTCGCCCGAACGGCTGCTGGGCGTAATCTTCCAGCACCATCCGACCTGGAAGCCGCCGATCGATGTCGAGGCCTTCGCGCTTTCGGTCGGCATCCTGGAATTCAGGGATCTTGAGGTCGACGGCTTCGTCGGCGCGCTCATGACCGACCTTGAAAAGACGAAAGGCATTATCCTCTCGGCCAAAGGGATGGGCCATCGCCGCCGACGTTTCACGATCGGTCACGAGTTAGGCCACTACCTGATACCAGCGCACAGGGGCGACAAGAGCTGCACGTCGGCCGACTTGAGAGAAATGAGGCGCGATACACTCCATCGGCAGGAGGAGGCCCAAGCGAACCGCTTCTCCGCCGGCCTGCTCATGCCAAAGCCCTCGTTCAAGGCGCATGTCGAAGCCATGGGCACCCCGGACATTTCCCATCTTCAGCTGCTCGCCAACACGTATGATGTCAGCCGCGAAGCAGCTGCAAACCGCTATGTCGAGCTGTCGCCGGAGATGTGCGCGTTCGTGTTCGTGAAGGATGGAAGAATCCGATATCCGCGCCCCGGCAGGGAATTCCCAGCGATGGCGATCCGATCCGGGGATCGAGTGCCTCAGCCGATCCCACGTGGAGCGCTTGGTCCCGTCGCCGCGGCGGAATGGCTTCAACCGACGTGGGCAGGTCGGCCGCCGACAATCCTAGCTCAGCAGGTCGACCAATCGGACGGCCATGCCACTATTCTCCTGTTTATAGACTCCGACGAATTCGAGGAGACTGTTGAAGAGGACGGCCTGATCGACTCCTACACGCCACGGTTCCGTCGATGACCGGCTGGGCTATTACGATCGAGAACGCTGAGTGGGTCAGGCTATGGCCGCATCGATCTGCCGCGCTACCCCGCCGCCGCGATCCAACTCCGCCCACAGGAACACCACGCTCCCGCCGCTCACCTCCTGCAGCCGTGCACCGATGTTGCGCTTCTCGCGGCTGTCGGCGTTGTCGGTGCGATCCGCGCCCTTGTACTCGATGATGAGCTTGCGGCCGTCGGTCAGCTCGGCGACGAAATCGGGATAGAACAGGTCGGTCGCGGTCGGTAACGTGTAGGACCAGGTGGTGCGGTCGACATTGCGGACCCAGCGGTGGATGGCGGGATGGTCGTCGATCTGCACCGCGGCCATCCATTCCTCGCCACCATGCCGGAGATCGCCAACCTGCGCGAACAGGTGCTTCCGCGGTCGCCACGGGCCGGCATAGAGCGTGCGTGGATCGTAGCCGGCCTTGCTGAAGCTGAAGCCGTTCTCTCCGAGCGCCAGCACCGGCGCGATACTCTCCATCAACAGCTGGACGCCGCGCGCACCGGCTTCGTGACGAAGCTGCGCCACCCGCGCCACGATCGCGCGACGCAGCGCGTGCTTGCCACGGACGAGCTGGGCGAGCGGGATCCGCTCGGCGACGCCCTCCACGACACGGCGGCAATATTCGAGGAAGATCGGCTGGGCGATGTCGCGCTGGCGCGTCGTGCGGTCGAGCCAGCGGGAGAGCGTGGCAACATCCCAATGGGTCGCGTCGTCGAGCGCCAGCTCGGCGGCGGCGTCGATGCGGCTGTAGACGACCTGATCGCCGTCCACGTCCATCTCGAACGTGTCGGGCCGGTCGGTCAGCGCGAAGCCCGGCAGGCCGGTATCGACCTGTCGCAGATCCCAGCCGCCCACATCGACCAGCGTCTCCGGGAAAAGGATCTCGAGCTGTCCGTCACGTTCGATCGCGAGGCGGGGGAGCGTCAGCACCTCGCCCTGCTCGGCGGGTGACAGGCACGCGGCGCGCTGGACGAGGAACGCCTCCATGGCGGCCACCGGTGACGTCTCCGCCGACGCGATCGCCGACGCCACGTCACGCAGCACCGCGTCGGGTGCAGCGGTGTCGAACGTGATCGCCACGCCGTCCGCGCCATCATCGGCGATCCGCGTCGCCGCGACCATCTCTGGCGACCAGTCGCTTTGATCGGGGCGCTCCTGCACGTGCAGCACCGGGAGTTCGGGCCGGGTGAACAGCGACTGGTCCTCGCGCCATTCAAACGTCTCCGGCTGTTCGACGATCGCCTCCAGCGCGGTGCGCTCGTCGAAGCCCATCGCGGTCAGCCGATCCTTCAGCCCCTCCGCCGCTTCGAAGAAGTTCTTCTCCGAGACGTGCGCATAGGCGCGGTTCAGCTCCTCGGACGAGCGGCGCGTGGCGAAGGGCATGCGCAGCACGCGGCCGAGCAGCTGCTCCACCGCGCCGCCACTGCGGATGCTGGCCAGCGAGCAGAAGACATAGGCGAAGGAGCAGTCCCAGCCTTCCTTAAGCGCGTCGACGGTGATGACGTGCTCGATGATGCACGTGGGATCGAACAGGTCGATGCCGTCGAGCTCGCGCTGGCTGCCGGTCGCCACCGCGATCCGGTCCTCGGGGATGCGGCAATCCTCGATCAGGTGGCGCCTCACCACCTCCACCGTCGCCTCCGCACCCTCGCGCGCCGGCTGCGCCTGATAGAGCGAGATCGGGCGTATCCCACCGCCATCCCTGGCGGCGATGCTCTCCAGCCAAGCGCGGTTGTCGACGGCATGGGCGATTGCCGCCTGCCAGCTGCTATGCTGCGAGAGGTGGATCGGCAGCTTGATCATGTCCGCCGCCTTCAACTCGGCGGCGGTGGCGGAGACGATGACGTTGGAGCGCACCGGCGTGGCGGTGAACTCCACCACGGCGGCGGGAGCGAGCCGGCCGAACGTCTCGCCGGACAGCGTCGAGGTGAAATTGTGCGCCTCGTCCACGATCACCAGCGGCCGGTGCAGCTTGAGCAGGTTGGCGAAGCTGGCGATCGGCTTGCCCCGTCGCGGCCCGGTCTCATGCCGGGCGAGGTCGACGGTTGCCGGCAGCGCAGCGAAATGGGGCTCCAGTTCCTCATCATCGCGATAGACATTCCGATCGGCGACGTTGTTCACGCGGAAGGACTGGACGGTGGCGACGATGACCGTTGCCGCATCCGCCATATCCTGGGGGCGAAGCTGGCGGCGTTCGTCGATGCCATGGACACGCACCGCGCCGCCGAAAGCCGCTTCCAACGCTTGCCTGTAGGGATGGCCGATCTTCTTCAAAGCGCCCAGCGTCTGCTCGGCGATGGTCGTGGAGGTGACGAGCCACAGCACCACCGGGAAGCGTGGCGCCAGATACGTATCGCGCGCCACGCCGACGGCGTGCGCGGCGAGCAGGGTCTTGCCGCCGCCGGTGGGGAGCCGCAGGCAGCAATAGGGCACGTCCGGCAGCCCGGCGAGCGGGCGATAGGCCGCACCATAGGCACCCGGCTCGCCCACCGCGCAGGCGGCGGCATAGGCCGTTGCGTGGTCACGGATCGTCGCCTGATCGAGGAAGGCCCGCAGCGTTTCGAGCGCGCGGCGCTGATAGTCCTTCAGTTCCATCAGCGCGCCCTCACGTCGTAGGGCGTCTGCTTGAAGGTTACGCCGCCTTCAGCCAGCCGCGCGGGGCCGAGCTTGCTCCATTCGCCATAGATAGTGAGCGGGCCGTCCCAGCCGCTCTCCTGCCGGATTCGCACGAGCAATGCGGCCGTAAGGACGTTGCCGCCGCTGACCGAACGATCGCCGAGGATGCCGTTGTAGAGAAGGGCGAAGCCCATGCCGTCGTGAACGCCGAGGAACGGCGAGCGACTGGCCCGGTCCTTGCTCTCTCTCTCTCTCTCTCTCTCTCTCTCTCTCTCTCTAACGCAGGCCCAGCAAATGGCGTGCCGGTTTCGTAGAACCAGATATGGCTGGCGAGCGTGGCGTACAGGACGCCATCCGCAATATGGCCATCGGCCTCGAACACCGCCGCGCCCAGCCGGTAGAAGCGAAAGCCGCCACCGCCGGTCCATCCGACCGCTTCGGACACGCCGCCCTGTTCGCCCGCGATCACCTTGCCGAGCCGAGGCTTGCAGTGCGTCTCGGCATGATCGCCCATCTCGATGCCGATCCAGCGTCGCCCCATCTTGTGCGCCACCGCCGCCGTCGTGCCGGAGCCCAGGAAGCTGTCGAGCACGAGGTCGCCGGGATTGCTGGCGATGTGCAGGATGCGCTGCATCAGGCGTTCGGGCTTGGGCGTACCGAAGCTGACTTCGGCGCCAAACAACGCATTCGCCTCCTTCTTGCTCTCGTCCGTGTGGCCCACTTCTTCGTGCGGCCACCACGTCCACGGCACCAACCCCTCGACTTCGGAAAGGTAGCGAATGACGCTGGGCTGAGCGTTGCCGTCTCGTCCCCAATAAATGCGACCGGCGGCTTCGAGCTTCCGAAACTCGCCTTCGACCATGGACCAGCACCGCCCCCCCGGCGGTCGGTGTGATCGACCGTTCGGAGCGACGATCTCATACATCTGGTTCGGTCGGAAGCCCTGCGCGGTCATCGGCAGTCCGCGCCACCGCTTCGCCGGATCAGTTTCACTGGCGTTGTCTGGGTTTCGATAGATCTTGGCCTGCCGCTCGTCGAGCGGCAAACGGTTGCGATCCGTTTTGAATAGATCCGGCGACTTGGCATAGACGGCAATGTATTCATGCACGTCGCCGATGGCGCCGCGGTTTTCCCGCGAATACCGCTTCTGCCACACCGGACTTGCGACGAAGTTGGCGCGACCGAACACCTCGTCCATCACGACCTTGAGATAATGGCCCTCATTGTCGTCGATCGACACCCAGATGCTGCCGTCCTCCGCCAGCAGTTCGCGCAGCAGCACGAGGCGCGGATAGATCATCGCCAGCCACTGGCTGTGCTCGAGATTGTCGTCGTAATGCTCGAACGCGGACCGCGTATTGTAGGGCGGATCGATATAGATGCACTTCACCGCACCCTTGTAATAGGGCAGCAGCGCCTTGAGCGCGTCCAGGTTGTCACCCTGGATCAGCATGTTGGCAACGTCCGCGTCGCCACCGTCCAGCGCGGGCACAGCTTCCAGCAGCCGATACGGCACCATCGCCGCCGTGCGCACATCCTCCCCGCGCGTCATCCACTCCAGTATCGGCACGCAACCCCCAAACTGATGCGGCCGACGCCGCGTTTACCATCCTAAGCTATCGGCCAATACCGGCCGAAGCACGTCTTAAGCACGTCTTAATACGGCACGTCATCGTCTTCGTCGGCCAAGGGGGAAACCACCTTGGCCGCGCTCGGCGCCGCGATCTTGTTCCCAGTCGCATGTTCCCATTCCTCCGGCGTCAGCTGGATGATGCGAACGACGCCGCCTTCCTGCCACGGCGACTGGAATTCGCGCTGGTGGTAGATTTTGACGGTGGACTGATCCGCAGGAAGGCGGTGAGCGAGCAGAAATGCCCAAACGTTCAATTCCGATTTCGGCAATGAACTGCCGGTCCGGAGAGCCCAATCCGCCATCAGTCCGCCCCAAGCGATGTAGGTTTCCCTCCGATCCGTGCCGAAGGACGGACGCTGACGATCTACCGTGAAATCCGCCATATCGGTCGAGGGCGGAAGGGGGCACGGGCTCGGGTCGATGTTATCGCCCGGGTCCACGTCAACCAGCTCGAACCCCGCAATGAACCGGGGCAACTGGCTCCACGAGGCGACCGGAACGTCGTCATATCGCTCGAAGGCTGCGTCGCCGCTCTGCGCTCGCCGCTCGACATTGTGGTCGCGGACGGCCTGCGCGAGCGCCTTGCCTAGGTTGCGGCTCGCCGGATGAATGTCCTTTTGGCCGACGCCTTCGGCCGACACATGCTTCCAGAGATCTTTGACATATTCAGGGACGCTATCCGTCTCGATACACGCAAGCCGGATTTCATCACCGATCAGCCGTCTCGCGTGTTCAATCTCACCCTCTGTGCGCTTCATGCGGTTGAGAAATTGGCTCAGCGAGACATAGCGAGCTGCCAGCGCAGCAACCCGCGCGTCGCGACCCATCTTATCGTCGAGCGCCGGGAAGCCGTGATGCTCCGGATCGAGGTTAAGCGCATCAAGCGCGATCTCCAGGCGATCGAAATCACCCGTGTCCCGCACGGCCATCGCCGCTTCGGCCAGCTCCTCGAACTGGTCGCGAAGCTCCCAACTGTCGCGGGCGTCTCGCGCGGCATACCAAGCGTTAGACTTCCTCATCGCATCACATCCGTTAGATATGGACCGACGTGGCCATGTATCATCTATTTCTAACGTAGCATGGAAAAGCCCGATTGATACCTTTTTTATGTGAAAGCGTTAGAAAAGGTAGATTCTATGCCATCCGAAGTAATTTCTAACGCCCTCAGAGCGCAGAAATTTTCAGGCGCAATACCGCAAACGTGGGGCAAAGCCTCACGTTTGCTGCGGCCCCTCCGGGGCGGGTCGGCTCACATCCGTTCGCCGGGCGGGGCACCATCATGGTGCCTTGATCGGACGCTCTGCGTCCTCGGGCGCCCCGCTGCGTCTGCGACCGCATCGGGGCTGTGGCTCGTCCCGCTTGGGACGAGCCAGGTGCTTACCTATAAGATCCGACCTTGTCGGAGATCGAACATGAAGGACCTCTACGACGCGCTCAAGCTGCTCGCTCGACGCTACCATAGCCGCTGGAGCGCCCTCGACGATGCCCTCACCCGGATCCGAGCAAGCGATGGCGAGGGACGCAACACGCCGGGGGAACCCGCCAGGCGGATGCTTCTCAACGCCTTCCGAGTGCAGACCTATGTCGAAGATACGCGCGATCGATATCGCACCGACATCACCAACGCCAAGCGCAAGCTCGCGAAGCCGCTTGCCGAGGCGCTTGGCCATATCATCACCATCGAACTCGGCGAGGAGATGCTGGCGGAAATCGACGCAGCCGAAGGCCGTCGCCTGACCGAGCTTGGCGAAGCCGAGCAATGCGAGAGGCCTAGCGCCGACTACGGCCCCTTGATCGACGCGCTTCACAAAGCTGGCGTGGCGCGGGGCAACTACACCGCGCTCACCCCTGTCGAGATCGCGGCCATTGCACGGTACATCCGCAAGAAGATCGATCAGCGCCTCGCCGAGTTGCCGCCGATCCGGACCGGGGCCGAGACGCACAGTTCGAAAGGTCGGCTTCACCCGTTCTGGAACGCATACGGGCTTCCAGAGGATGGTCAGGGAAGCTGAGCGGAAAAGGTGTGTTTCGCGCCGAGGCTCCGGCGCTCTGATCGTCCCCGCGGGCATCGACCCGCTTCCATGATGATGAGGCAGACCATGCGCGATCCGACGCGCGGGCCGGGCAGCGTGCACGCGCCCGGCTCGATTTTGAGTTACGACATAGAGACCATCTCTCCCCAGTTGCGGGACGGATCCTTTCCGCCATGGCCGACGCATCGGCCAGTGGCGATCGGCTTCGCCACGGCCTGGCAGGATGCGCAGGGCTGGTCGTTCGACATCGCCGCCATGGTCGTTAGCGATGGCTTCGAGGAAGCCGACCTGCTGCGGGAAGCCGACCGACGCATGGACGGCGCCGGCGTCGTGACCGGGTATAACTCGCGCCAGTTTGATGCCCTCGTCCTCCGGCTCGCCGCCCAGAAAGCGCGGCTGTGGTCGTTGAAGGCGCTGGCCGACCATGCCGCCGCCAACCGGTTCGGGGCCGAACATGCCGATCTGGCGGATCTCTATGCCAGCTACGGCCGGAAGGTCGCTTTGGCCGGGCTCTGCGACGAGATCGGCATCCCGGTGAAGACATCGACGTCGGGCGGGGATGTCGCCGTCCTGTGGGAAGCCGGCGAGACCGGCCGCATTCGCGACTACGTGATAGAGGATGCGGTCGCCACGCTCTGCCTGTTCTTCGCGTGGACGGCCGCGCGGGCGGGTGACGAAGCGCTGGTCACCCAGCCGATGGCGGCGCTTGCCCGGCACATCGAAGCGACACCGGACCTGCATCATCTGCACGCCTTCGTGGACTGCGCGCTGATGCGCTGGTGCCGCCCGCGGGCGATGAAGGTCGACATCGCCGCTGCGCTCCAACGCATGACCGCAAAGCTCAAGCGACAGGAGGACGAACGCGCCTTCGCCTCCTGATCATCGCCATCGTCACCAGCCCATACGGCCCGGTCATCTCCGCGATGGCCGGGCCGCTTTCATTTCGAGGAAAGCCATGACCACCGATACCGCCATTCTCGCCACCGCCTGGATCAACCAGCCGGCCCTCGGGCAAAGGCCCGCGCGCACTTTGCTTGTGGGCGCCGCCAGACTCTCGGTGTTCTACAGCTTCGGCAGCCTCGGCTTCGACCTGCAGGCCCACTCCACCACCATCACCGACGATCCCGCCGAAACCATCTTGTGGCTCGCCGACGCGCTCCACATCCCGCCTCAACGCTTGCTGCTGTGGCGGGCAGAGGACATCGTCGTGCCTTCCTTGGTCGCCGCCGCCGAGACGGCACGCGACGCGGTGGCCGGTGCCCGCATGCTGCGCGAGCTCGATCTCGCCTTCACGGGCGAGGTGATCGATATCGCCGAGACGCATGGCGGTGCTGCCGCCACCTCGTTCGACGCGATCGCGCATCGCCATGGCTTTCTGGTCGTACCGATGTCGAAGGTCGATCTCGCCGAAGCGCACAGGACCGGCAATCACGGCGCCATCCGCAAGCACCTCGCCGCGCGCGCCATCGCGACGTGGCGGCTCTGGCTCGCCGGTCAGCCGGACGCCGAGAGCCTGATCGAGAAAACCGAAGCCTGGCTGGCCACGCCGAGCGCAGAGGTGCGCCTGTGATCGAGATCATCGAGGGCAAGCCCCATATCCGCCCGTGCCGGTCGATCCCGGCCGACGGAAACGAGCTCAACGACTGGGTCGCGTCCATCAGCACGCTCTACGAGCCGCTGACGACGATGATGCCGCTCGCTGGCGCGCCCATGCTGTTGCCGGACCGCCCAGGCGGCGAACCGCGGATCGCCGCACGGTTGCGGGCCGAAGCCCCCTGGATGGGCGCTGCTATCGACTTGGTCGCCGACCAGGCGGCCATGTCGCTATGGGCGGGCCGGCCTTGGCTGTCGCTGCGGCCGATGCTGCTGGTCGGGCCACCCGGCGCCGGCAAGACGCACTTTGCCCGGCGGCTGGGTGAGTTGTCGGCCTGCGGCAACGCGGTGCTCTCGCTTGCGGGGGTCAGCAGCAACGCCGAACTCGCCGGAAACCCGCGTGGCTTCAGGCATCAGCAGCCCTGCTTTCCAGCGTGCGTGATCCAGGCGACCGGCAAGGCCAACCCCGTCGTCGTGATCGACGAGGTCGAGAAGGCCTGCGCCGGTCTCGCCGGTGACCCCGTCGCGACCCTTCTCGGCATGCTGGAGCGATCGACCGCCAGCCGCTTCTTTGACGGCTGTCTCGCCGCCGAGGTCGACATCGGCCACGTCAACTGGATCCTGACCGCGAACAGCATCGCCCGGCTGCCGGCGCCGCTCTTGTCGCGACTGCAGGTCGTCGAGGTTCCGGGGCCTGCGCCTGAACACGCCGAGATCGTGCTCGCCACTCTGTGGCGGGACGTCGCCCGCGACCTCGGCTTGGCGCCAGCGGCCCTGCCGAGGCTCGAGGCGGCGGCGGAAGCCCAGCTTCTCCGCCTGTTCCGCAACACCCGCTCGGTTCGCCGGCTGCGCCGGGCGATCGAGACGGTCGTCGCCGTGTCCGCACGACACGCGCCCCGCGCGGTCAACTGATTTTCCGCGAGGAAAGAACAGGTTGAGCACCGTGGAAGACGGGAAAAATGCTCCGGCCGCAGGCCGTCACACAGAAGGAAATGATCAGATGGAAATGATGCTCCACCACCAGAACTTCATGCTCGCTGTCCGGCAACAGATGGGCTGGCCGGCGTTCAAGCCCGCCAACGACGCCATCGGCTGGACGTCGGGGCGCGAAGTGGATTTCGAGGTCGGCTCCGAAGTTGCGCGCATCGCGCAGATGCTGAGCAAGGATCTGGTGTACGCCGGCTGGGCCAGCACCCGCGCGAAGGATCCGACCAGCTTCTGCGTTGCATATCGGGAAATGCTGACCATCGACATCGTCGATCGGCTGGTGCCGTGGGCCGCCAGCGACGAGGCACCGCTGGTTCTCGTCAGCACGCGGGCCGATGAATATTTCGCGATCGATCGGCGCGGGTCGCTCGTCCGGGTAGAAGGCAGGCCCAGGAACATCGGGAAGGGCCGAAAGCTCGCGATGAAGCGCATCAAGGTCGCCGCGGCGACGATGGGCGACGAGATGCTGGCCAACAACCGCGTCGTGCCGACCGGCGGCGAATGGATCGCACCGGAAACGCCGATCGAAACCATCGTCCAGTTCCGCTGATCGCCCTCGGGCGGGCGTCGCTGCTGACGCCCGCCACCCATCTTTCCCTGATGATCGGCCACGCGCCGAAGGAGAATATGCCATGAAGTTCGACGATCTGTTCGCGCAGCGCCGTCCGCGTGCCTACGTCATCCTCGATATCGAGAGCGCGGTGACCGATGAAACCGGCCACAAGCGCTACCAGGCCATGGAGCGTTGGTCGCCCCGCAACGACGATCAGCCGTCGCGCCGGGGCTACACCCGGGGCGAAGATCCGCTGCGCACGCCGCGCTGGCCGTTCCAGACAATCGTGACCGCCGCGATCATGGTGCTGGTCGAGCATGAGGATGGCGGCATCGACGTGACCCGCTTCACCACGCTCAGCCAGCCGGATCACGACGAACGCGCGATCGTCGCCGGCATCCTGCAGGTGCTGGCCGAGGCGCCGCAGGGAGCAGAGTTGGTGACGTGGGCCGGCATGCTCCACGATATCCCCATGCTGTCGCTCGCCGTCATGCGCCACGGCCTCACCCTGCCGAAAGGCTGGGCGTGGTTGGGTTTCGGGGGCAACGACCCCGTGCGGCATCTCGACTTCGCGCGCACAACGACCGGCGGCTTCAAGATGAAGCCCGTCCATATGGCCGAGATCCTCGCCAGCCTCGACATCCCTGCCAAGATCAGCGTGCCGGCTTTCGCGGTCGCACGCCTAATCTACGCAGGCGCATGGGATACGGTCCAGGAAGCCTGCGAGGGCGATGTCGTCAGCACCTGCCTCCTGCTCGCGCGGTGGCGCCAGCAACATGACGGGCGCGCCGATATCGCAGTGGTCGAGGATCGCATCCTGCGCCGCGTGATCGATCTTCGCGCAGGTCGCGGCTATGCGGCGACGCTGGAGGCGCGGAGGCGCGCGCGGTTTTCGCAGGCCGTCGGTGATGCCGCCAACGATGCGGCTGCCCTCGCACCGTGGATCGGGGAGGAGGCTGCCTGAAGTTGTTGAGGGTTATGGCGGTTTTCCGCCGTGACCCTCAACCTGGCCTTTACCCCTGCCGGCTAGCGTCGCCGCGAAAGACGAGCCGAGCCTTACCCCTTCATGCGCCGATCCGAAAAAATTCGGACAGCGTGTCTGAGAAGTCGGCATCCGGCGCATGAGGAGGTAAGACCCGCTGTGTCTGCACCATTTTCCGCCGAAGGGGGATTTCGGCCGCTCACCCGCGCCGAGGTTCAAAACGAGATCGGCAAGCTCGACCTGACCGAGCAGGGGCGTATCCGCCGGACGGCGGACATCATGTCGCAGGATCTGCCCGGTGACGGTCGCGATCTCTTGCACGATGCCGTCTGCAAGGCGCTGACATCGCGCAGATGCAAGGCCGACCTGTCGGTCGAGCAGTTTCTCGGCGGCGTGATGCGCAGCCTTGCCTCGACGAAGCGTCGATCGCGCGAGCGCGGCAGAGAAAATCATATCTTCATGCCGGCCGAGGAGGTTGCGGAACAGATGGGCAGCGGCGGCTACACCGTCGCCTCTGCCGACCAGATCATCGAGATCGAGCGGATCCGGGCGATTGCAGCCGACGCCCTGGAGCAGTTGGCGGCCGCCTCGACAGCGCAGGCAGCGCTGATCGAAGCCGTCGGCCTCGGCCTGCGCGGGCAGGAAATCGCCGACCGCCTCAAAGTTACGTTGGAGGATCTCGCCACCCTTCGCCGCAGCCTGAAAAGGCATGTCCAGCGACTGTGGCCGACGATCGAGTCCGAAATAAACCAGGAGGAGCATCTAGAGGCCTGACGTTCAGGCTTCCATCCTCCCGCGCGAGTTAACAGCAGGAGGAAGTGTATGCAGGTTATTTCACACGCTGGAATGGCGTGGCTTGAACAGAATCGATTGCGACTTGATGATGTGATCCACGAAGCCCGCGTTCAACACTGGATTAGTCGCCGACGGCTGGATATCGATCCGGGATATATTTCGGAACACCATTACGATTGGTTCGAATTCAAGAACGAGGGATGGCGACTGGAGAACCGGTTCGGGATCTACACGTACAAGGAACGAGCAAACGGCCTTGCGGTATTGAACGTCGCAGGCATACAATTACCTCACACGGCTTGCTCCAGACTACATGGAAGTCTGGAGAGGATCGAAAATGTGTTCGATATCAATTCCGCAAGTGTGGCAAGCGCATGCGATGGACAGATCACCAGCGTTACCAATAGAGGCGATGGCTCTTTGGATATTCGCCTGCGCGTCACATGGGTCAATACCTTGATGTGCTGGTAGGCGGTGGCGCGACGCTCGATGCGTTGCAATCACGATATTCGAACTGCATATTGGCTTTGCGGCTACGCCGCTGCGCTGAGAAGTCCGTCGTTTTCGGGAGCGGCCGAAGGAGCGAGTCAGCAATAAAACGCGATCCAATGCGTGATCGTCGGTGGTCGCGACAGCCGCCGACAGCCTCTTCGAGGAATGAAAACCCGGCGACGGGCGGGCCAGGCGATTGGGTGCCGGAGGCCTTCACTCGATTTGAAGGAAACGCATATGCCTACGAAGTTCACTTTCCACGGCGGTTCGCTCGTCACGGACGGCTACGCATCCAAGCTCATCCGCCAGGCATCTTCCCGTCTCAACGAGGTGGGCCGAGGCGGGGGCGGATTGTCGAAGCACGAGTACAATGCCGCGGCAATCGTCAACGGGCGACTTGACTGGCTCGACGAAGATCTCAGAACCACGCTGATCAGCATGAACCGGGATTTCGCGTTCACGGTCGTCGCCGTGATCCTGGAAAACTGGGACCGGGAGATGAGGTTGCCCGCAGACCATGCGGACGCGCCGAAGGGCGATCAGCGGGTCCTGAGAGGCGAATAGATCTCCTGCCCGGCGCTCGGCCGCTTGCAAAATGCACCGTAAATGTCAGATTCTGCGAAAATTCCGGACGCAGGGGCATTGCGGTGACGGACAGGATGGCAAAGTTGGACTGCCAGTTGGCGCTGGTTCACGCGCTCTCGGAAACTACCGAGGGGCTGACGCTCGACGAAATGGCCGAGCGATTGGGCGTGAACCGGCGCACCGCCGAGCGAATGCGCGATATCATCGCCAGGCATTTTGATCTGGACGAGATTGCCGACGATCGTCGCAAGCGGTTCCTGATCCGCGACAGCCTGCGTCGCGTCTATACCCGTCCGGCGCCGGCCGAAGTGGCGGCGCTACAGGCCGAGGTCGACGGCCAGCGTGCCGCCGGCAAGGAGGCATGCGCGGCTCATCTTGCCAGCCTGCTCGCGAAGGTGACCTACCTGCGTACCTGCATGTGAACGCGGAAGGTAGGGTCGAGCGCAACCGCGCCTTCAATGAGCCTAGCCAGCAGAAGGCGTCATCGGTTCTGGGATGAGCAGCATCTCACTTCGAACGCGCGGCCTCGTCAACATATCGGCAAGCAAGGGTGCCTGCATTTCGATCGCCGATCGAAGCCGTTTTTCCGCATCTTCGAGTGAGATGTCGTATGCGCTACTGCGGCCCAGATCGTCAGAACGGCCAATGGCATTGAGATCCTGTAGAAGTTCCCAGTCGCGCAGGACGGTTATAGTTCCGTCGGCCTCTAGCCGGGCTCCTGCCACGACACGCGAAATCGACGCGCCTTGTCCGGTCACTTCGTCCTCAATCACGCCAACAAGCGTCGGTGCTGTCAATCGGGCCAGCTGAGCGAGCACTCCGGTGCGCTTCAGACCATGATCGAGCGCGGTGTCAAACAGGCGATGGCCAACGCCGACGAGGCGCGCCGCCCCCATTTTACCTAGCTTAGCGGCGCGATCGAAGACCAAACCGGCGTAACGGTCCTGCAGAGCATAGTCAGCGTCGGCCCACTCCGCCGGCGTCTTGACCTCAAGTCCGTCCTCACGCTTGAGTATGCGGCGCCCTTCTGCATCCAGCATCGCGCTGAAGAAGCGCTCAAGATCCGGCAAATCTACCTGCGGCAGGTTGCGGCCAACCTGAGCGAAATCGAAGCGCGCGACCTGTCCCAGCATGGTTTTGACTCGATCGACAAGATCCTCGCCGCCGATCGTAGCCGTCTCACGATCGAACCATTCCGCCAGCCCGCCTGCGCGTCTTGTCTGCCCCTCGGCGAAAAGACGCTCAAAGAAGCTGGCGCCCGTCATGCCGACTACGAGCTGGCCGATATCCTCCTGTTCCTCCATCACCTGGCTCAGCGCCTGCTGTATGCGTTCCAGCTTGGCGTTCAGGAGATCCCAGATCCGGGCCTCGACCGTTTCGGGATTACGCAGAAGGAAAACCTGAACCGGGCGCGTCTGCCCATATCGCGACAAGCGGCCGACGCGCTGGTGGAGACGCATCGGGTTCCACGGCATGTCAACGTGGATAAGGGTGGCGCAGCGCTCCTGAAGGTCTATGCCTTCGCCCGCCGCCTCGGTCGAAACCAGAAAGCGGACGTCGCCTTGGTTGAAGGCATCCGCGGCGGCCTCGCGGGACCAACTTTTTGGGCCAACCGAACCATCGGGGCGGCGCAATTCATCCAGACGTTCGTCACCGTTGATGAATGCACACCCCCCATGTCCAAACCGCTCATGGAGAGCATTGACGACTAGCGCCTGTGTAGCCTTGTACTCGGTAAACAGAAGCACAGGTTCGTTCGGGGGCAGCTCACCCTCGATCAGGTCGACCAGACGCCGGATCTTGTGTTCCTGCCGTATCGGTTCGGCCAGTTCGATCAGCTCGTCGAGACGCGCAATTTCACCATCCATCAGCTCGGCGAGGATCGCGAACGGCGTACGATCCTCCTCGTCTGCGGCGCGATCGTCGAGCGTGCGGCCTTCTTCCTCGCGCATGGCGAGGGTGCGGGCCTCGTCTGCGGTCTGTTCCAACCGGGCCCGGCGACGGACGAGCGCGCTGCGGATCGCCGCAATCGAGCTGGCGGCCAGTTTCTGAAGCGTGATGAGCACGAGCATGCGTGCGGTCTGCGCTCGCCCGTCGAGGCTGGAGGCATAGGCTCGGCCATCGACGATGAACTGGCTCAGCGTATTGTAGAACGCGCGCTCCTCCGCGCTGAAGGCATATTCGCGACTTTCCACGGTAACCGGGGTGAAGAGACGGTTGCCACGCAGGTCGGTCGCGGTGGCCTTGTTGTTGCGAATCATCACCTCGGGCAGCTTGGCGAGCTGCGGCTCGATATCCTCGTCCGGCGTGAACTCACCCGGGCGCAGCAGGCTGAGAAGCGAGAGGAAGCCGTAATCCTTGCCACGATGTGGGGTTCCGGTGAAAAGGAGCAACGAGCCGATGCGGCGCCGTTCCTCCATGGCGCGGAGCAACTGGAACATGAGCGTCTCGCCGGTTCGCTCGTCAGCATGGAGATGGTGCGCCTCATCCACCACCACCGCGTCCCAAGGCTCGGCATCGAGAAACTTGCTCGGCCGCCCATCCTCGCCTGAAACTTCGCCACGCAGCGTGTGGATGGAGGCGACCACCATGTTCGCCGTGTCCCAGAAATCGAGCTGGGGTGTGTCGATCGCGCGCGAATGGGGCTGCAATCGTATGTCGAACATCTGGCGCAGCCGCTGCTGCCATTGCGGCACCAGCTTGGCCGGCGCGAGAATCAACAAGCGCCGCACGCGGCCACTGGCGATCAGCGGCATCAGCACGAGGCCGGCCTCAATCGTTTTGCCGAGACCGACGTCGTCCGCGACTAGCCAGCGGAAAGGCCAGCTTCGGTTGACCCGGTGACAGACCCAGAGCTGGTGCGGCAGCAGCTGTACGCGAGAGCGGGAGAACACCCCCCATTGGTCATTGACCGAGCGGATGGCGAGCGCTTGCGCGCGCAGCAGCGTGTCGCGGCTGTCGTCCAACTGTCCCGTCACCAGCGCGCGAGCCAGCGAGGGGGCGACAGTGATCAGGTCGCGCAGCACCGCCTCGATCGATCGAGCGAACCGAACGACGACGGTAGCCCCGCTGTCGATGATCACGCGGCCCTGACCATGTTCGGGATGCGAGACGAGCGTGTCGGGGGCGAGCATTTCAGTCATCGGCCTGGCTCCAAGGGATGGCACCAGCTTCATCAAGGATTTCGTTGAGCCGGTCACGATGTGGGGCGGTGGTAAGAATGTGGAGCGGCAGATCACCATTCAGTTCGAACGGCTGAGACCGGCCTAGTCCGCGCGCGGCCTGTTCGAAAAGGATTTGACCAGCGTCCACGCCCTGGCCGCCCGGTTCGAGCCCAAGCCGGGCAAAAAGTCGCCGGACACGCCCTGCACTGGCCCAACCATAGGGTGCGGAGACAATCGCCTGCTCATCACTGTAAATGCCGTGTCGGCCGAGTTCGCGGATCAGCCAGTTTGCGCCGATCCCCAGAGATTGTGCAACCGGCGTCGCGACGATTCCCATCTTCGCCGCGATCGGAGACGTCTTGACCGTCAGAAGCTCGCGCAGTCCGATCGGCCCTTCCTGCTTCACGATACGCGGCAGCTTTCGGAACAGCTCGCGATATTGCTCGAGGAAGCGGGCGACGGTGAAGAGATCGACCAGGCAACGGCGCCACTGCCCATACTCGCGATCCTCCCAAGGATCGCTCCATGCCTCAAGGCGATTGATGAAGGGGGCAGGATCGTCGCCATCGCGGACCCGCGCCAGATCGCACCACCAGCGGGTGCGAATTCCGTCCGCGATGAAGTTGCGTGAGGCCTCTGGCCTGATGCGGCCTATTGTCTGGAAGGTGGCGAGGCCCAGCATGGTGAACCACGCCTCATCGTCATCTTCGGCGAGGAGCGCGGGCACAAAGCCTTCCGGATATACGGCGCGGTCATAGGCGGCGCGAAGGTCATCGCCCTCGTCATCCCACCATTCCGCAATTCGCGCGAAAGCGAGCGAGGAGTCGATCGGAGTGAACGACCAGATGTTCGTATCGGATTCGACATCGAAATCCATCGGCTGCGCCGTCAGGGAAACGCCTGCTCGGAGCAGGATTGTGTTGCGCTCCTTGTCGGTCAGTTTCGCCAGCGGAGGATAGTCTAGCAGCTCCTGACCGGCGGGCAGCCAGCGCGCCGCCTTGAGGAGTTGGGCAGCGACGAAGTCTCCTTCGGCGGCGACGTAACGGAGAAATGCCAGAAGGCGATCAGGATCGCGCTCCGCGCTTGCGGCCCAGTTAGCCCAGATCGGAACCTGATAGCCCGCTTCGGCGCGCGCAAGCTGAGCCAGCTTGAACGCCGCGCCAACATAGTCCGGCGACAGACGACCGGAAAGCGGAGCGAACGCGCTGCGCCGCGCCTCGTCGCCGTCCGCCTGTGGGAACGAAAGATTCAGGATGGGCTGGGGCGCGCCTTCCGCCGAAACGAAAGCGCACGATCTGAGCGTTGCACGAAGGCGGGTTTGTTCCTCGAGGGGAAATGCCTGAATGCGATCGCTGTCGATGACCTCGCCCAACATCGCGGCGAGCGCCGGTGCGATCAACTTGTCGCCAAGCAGTCGGTCCACCACACCTGCGAGCGTCAGAGGTGTCCGATTCCCAATGCCAAGACGCCTCAGAAGCGTTTCATCGACAACGAGCGAAGATGCTAGCTCCTGCACGCCCGGCCATTGTGCGGCGATTTGCCTGATCGCAGAGTCCGTCATCGCGCCGTCTGCAAAGAACGCGATATCCGTTGCAAGGACGAGATTTCCCTTAGCTACCCGCACGAGTGGCCGGGCGATCAACAGGCGAGCGAGTCCGCGCAGCCCGGTATGCAATTCCCGGTCGGGCTCACCTGTGTCGAGATCGCGCGCGAGCAATTGGACCAGCCTGTCCCAGAAGCCTTCCCGCGATGCCGGATCCAGCCCTTGCGTAGCGGCGAAGGCGGGCCAGTTGCCGTCGATCACATCGAACAGGGCGATGAGGCGCTCACCCAAGGTCCCGCCGAGCGCGCCGAACAGGTGCCGCTGGTCTTCCGGCGAGTCCGATAGTCGCGTCCGGCCGGGATCGACCGTGAACGGTCCCTCCATCAGCCAGGCGCCGTGACGGTCCTGCTTCTCCAGCGGCACGAGACGCCAGAATTGCGGAACATCCCGAATCTCTTCCGGCCCTGCGGCGCCGAATGCGAGGAACATCCTGAATCCGCCGCCCAGGTCGAGACGGAAGGCGCGGCGCGATCTGGTGCCGTTCAGCGTCACCACCTCGACGCCATCGGCAATCTGCTGCACCTCGGCGATGAACGGCTGCGGCACGTCGTCCAGCTCGATCCGGCTGATGCTTGGTGCGATGGCGGGGAGCCAAGGCGCCGCGCGCTGGAACGACTCCCATGCTTCCTGCGCCGCGCTGCTGCACCCGGCGGCGATCGGGAGGTCGAGCAGCGTCGGCTTCTGCCCGCGAGTGACATAGGGGGCCGCCTCAGCACGCCCATCCAGCCACGCTACCGGCACCATGCCCCCGCTGATCCGCGCGGCGATTACGCCACTGGCGAGGCCGGGGCTGTCGGACAGCATATGGACGGTCTTGAAGCCCAGCCCGAACCGTCCGGTCTGGTCTTCGCTCGCCTTGGCTGAGTGGCCGATCGCGAGCATGTTGGCGAGATCACGGTAGTGCTCGCGTTCGCGCCCGATTTCCGGATCGCTGCCAAGGTGATTGACCGGTCGTCCCCAATGCACCACGCGCAACCGCGTGATCGCTCCCTCGTCGTCGCGCGTTGCCGCGACGCGGAAACGACCGGTCAATGCGCCGTCCCAATAGGCACAGGCATCGTCGGCATTCTGGAACAGCTCGAACAGAACCCGGCCTTCGACATAGCCTTGCTCGTGAATCTTCCTGCGCACGGCCTCTAACAACTCTGGGCCCGCGTCCGGTCCCGTCACAAAGTCCCACAGTCGTGCGGCGGCAGCATCGCGATCGTTACGCTTCGTCGAGTCGAACTTAGCAAGGGCGGCCCTGATCGACGGCCCGGGCTTGAGGGCGCGGAGCCGATCGTCGATGACGTGGCGTAGATCGTCGATCGCTTGATCGAGCGTAAGTTGATCGTCCTTGAAATAGCGGCCCAACGCCTCTCGTAGCATTTCGCGTTGCGATGGCTGACCCAAGAGCAACGCCGGTGCCAGCCGATGCACGAATTGCTGGAGCAGCGCTCCGACCTGTTCCTCATCGGTCGGGCGCAGCGGCGCAAGCGAGAGTCGATAAGGATGCGTCACAACGCCGTCACGGCGCTGCTCCGGCAGGCGCTGGCAATCGACGAGCCACGTCGAACCGTCACCGGTCAGCGGGACTCGGCAGACCGTTCCCGCCGCTGACAGCACATCGGCCACGCCGCTCTCATCGGCTGCGATTTCGAAGCGCAACTCTGCTTGCCGCTCTGCGATCGTTGGATTTTGGACCGCGAGCGCATCCCCGATCGCGTCCAGATCGGCGCAAATGTCGGCGAAGCTGCGTTGCCCCTCCCATTCGCGAGCGAGGGCCACAATCTCCGGTCCGCGCCCGAGTAGTGCCAGTGCGAACTGCACCGCCTCGTCCGGAGCGATATCGCGCAATGGTGCCAGTGCTGCGCGAAGCCGGGCGGGTATTTCAGCCGTCCCGGCCGGGGCGATCCGGGCAACCGGAATCTCATCGGACGTGAACAGGCTGGCGGCATAATGCGGGTCGAGCCGATAGTCCTCGCTCACGCCGGCCGCACTCAGCGCGAGGCGATCGGCGCGGTCGAATCGGTCTGAGACCGACGGGACCAGCAACACGGCGGGCAGGAAGTCGCCATCGCGCAGCTCTCGGGCGTGTCGCTGGAACAGCGCTCGGTGGAGGCGCCGTGCGCTGGGTTGGCCTTCGGTCGCTGCGAGCGCCTGAAGGACAGCGGCGACATCGTCGCACGAAGGGTGATGAAGCGCGGAGGCGAAGCGCGTAACACACTCGTCGTCGGTGTTGCCCCGCATCGTTGTCGCAAGGATCGGCCAGCCGCTCACCGGCAGATCGAGCCCGGCGGAGGCGATCATGCGCCAATCTGGCAGTTCGGATGCGATCATCTCCGCAGGCGCCATGGCACCGGCTTCTCCGGCGAGATCGGCCGCCAGAGAAAGGGAGGATGCGCGGTCGTTCAGGATGGCATGACGAGTCAGCGCCGCGGTCACGGTGTCTTCTCGCAGGTCGACCGGAAGCTGCCTGACGGTCGCGAAGGGGGACGTGCCGCCCAGCAATGTCGCAAGCGCCCGATCGACGGCTTCTTCGAGATCGAGGATCTCGGCGGGCGCCGTCGCGCGACCTTCGATTGGCACCCAGGCCGTCTCGCGCAGTCGCTCGCACTGGTCGCCTGACAACTCAATGCTGGCCAACGCCGCCGCGATGGCCGCGACGTGCTGCGACGGATCGGGTGCCGCCAGGGCGGCGTCGAGCTGGCTCGCCCAGTTCCATGCCGGCACCAGATCATTCTCGCGCGCGAGTGTGTCCGGGTTCGACCAGGGATCGAGCAGCAGGACGTGCGGCCGAAGTGTGGTGGGAATGTCCGCCGCCTTGCCGCGGCGCACGCCATCCGCAACGCTGGCGCGGACGCCATTTGTGGTGCGGTGGACGGGAAGCCGACGCAGTACGTCGTCATCGATGTCGCTAATGAGCAGCGCGATCGCTGTCGTTTCGGAAAGCGCGGGCAGCGTGCCAGCGCGCTGCTGTTCGATCAGCCAGCGGCCGATCTGTGTTGCATTGATCGGCGCGATCTCCAGGCGCTGCTTGAGATTGGGCGATAACTCGCCAGCGATCGCCGGATCGATCAGCCGCATCCCGCTGCCCGGCCCGAGCATCGGACTGGCGAGCGGCTCAAGCGCCGGCGGCAGCCGATCGAGTTCGAACAGGCGCGCGGCATGCGGTAAATCCGGGTCGCGTGCGCAGAGGCGGCGCAGATCATCGATGTCGGCTTGCTCCGCAAGAATATTGGCAAGCCGCGCACAATCGACCGGATCGCCATAGCTGCGGGCGCGTGCAAGCGGTTCCTTAAGGCTAGCCGGCTGGCCGTTGCCGAGCGGAAACGCACTGGCGTCCGCCGCCCCGCGAATACGAAGCACCGGCGGCTGGATTACCGCCTTGGCAAACAGACTCAGTTCTTTCGTCGACGCGTTGAACAACAGTCCGGCACGTCCGAACCGCTCGGCATCACCGAGTGTCAGCACCTCATCACCCATGTCGGACAGCCGGGTCGCAGGCACGATCTTCAGGTTGCGCGCGTCCGGGTGCTGAGCGATTTCGTGCAAGGAAGGGCCGAGCCGCAGAAGCGAGGCGATCATCGCTGCCGCCTGCTCCCCGAGCGATCGCGGGCCGACAAAGGGCGCAGCCGCTCCGAGCAGCGCAACGACAAGGTCGAGCGGGCGCGATGTCGGGCCGGGCGGCGGGCTCCATTCGGCCTTGACGGGCAGAATGTCCGGAATTCGCGCCAGCGCACCGATCAGTGCTCGGTTCTCGACAGAGGATGGAAGGGGAAGGATCTGTTCCGCAGGGAGCAGTGTGGCGAGACGTCGCGCCGTACTGGCGCTGGCGAAATTTTCCTCGCCCGACAATGCCAGCCGATATGATGCGGCCAGCGCGGCTTTGGTTGCCGGGCCGATCGGGGCGGCGTCTTCCAGCAATGCCGCGATCGTCTCCGCCGTTCGTGGCTTGGTCCACGCACTAGCGCCCGCCAGCCTCACGATCTCGGCGAGTTCCTGATCTGGCCAACCCACCGGTTCCGCTGCCAAGGGTACGCCGAAGCACAGGCGAGTGCCGCTCCGCTCGCACCAGTCCTTCAAGTCGGGAATGCTTCGGCTCAGCCGCTCGATGCCGGTGGCATCGCCCAGGGGCACCGGGCGCAACAATGCCGCTGGCGTGACCGTCCAGTCGGGCTGTCCCGAGCCGATCCAGCTAAGCGCCAGCGCATCCCCAGCGCACGCATCGGCGCCATGATCCTCCCACCATGTCGTCCCGGCGAGCGCCCGCAGAAATGAGCGCCGAGCAGAATCGTCACCCAACCCCGGCAATGCATCCATCAGCACCGGCAGGAGCAGCGGCAGCGTAACGTCGGCAAGGAGCGCGCGATTCCATTCGCTCTCAGCGCTCTCTCCGGCGGGATCGATCAATTCTGTTCGTGCGCTGGAGAGGAAGAAATGGCCGTGCAGCAGGACGTCGATGTCGCCCAACGCGAGCGGCAGATCGGCTTCCGCGACGTTGCTGACCGGGAGATACACCGTCCAGCGCAGCCTGAGCCGGCCCTGCGGCCCAGCCGCCGGCGAGCGACAGAGCAGGATCGCGCCATGCGGCTCGGCCTTGTCGTCAGTCGGCCGGTCGAGATAGTCGCGAGTGCGCGGCCATTTGTCGTCACGCTTCAGCCTGCTCTTGACGCCGTCGGCGGCCCCGCCCGGCTTCACAGCTTCCCGGCCGATCAGCACCATCTGGCGCTTGTCGTCGGCATGCCATGTCGCGCCGAGCCGGCGGGCGCCGCCAGCCGCATCCGGAGACGACAACCGCGTGGCTCCCGTCGCGAGTTGATAACGGGCGCCCGCATTCCCTTCGAAAGCGACTTCGCCAAGGTGTCGCAGACAACACAAGGAAGGGGCGAACTCTTCCCCGGCAATCATGGAGGCAAGCGCGTCGGATGGTGTCATCTTCTCCGCGGCGAGCCAGAGCCCCGGATTGGCGCCAGGCGTCAGCGTCGCACTGCGTAGCGGAAGCACCACGCACATGCCCTTGCCGGCAAATCCGCGATCTCGAAGCCAGGGCAGAAGACGGGACAGGTCGTCGGCGGGTTCTACTTTCCATTCGGTTGCGGCGGTGGTCGCCTCTGGGATTTCCTCCCACGGGTTGATTACTTTCGGCGTCGCAGTGCCATCAATCCACGCGAGCGCAACAAAGGCGTCGCACAGATGGAACACAGCTTTCTGCCCAAGCCCGAAACGTCCTACGGTCGCGCGGTCGCCCCCTTTGCTGCCGCCGCTGGCCTTCTCCATCGCCGCAAAGTCTTTGCTGGTGACCTCGCCATCATTGGCAACGATCAGCGCTGGGGCTCGCAACAGTGGGTGGATGGCGTCGGCAAACCCGGGATGCGCAGCGATCAGGAAACGCGTCGCACGCGCGTCGTCAGCATTCTGAAGAAGCTCTTTCAGAACCGGGAAACCGCCGCGATAGCGATCGCGCAGCAGGTTCCGAAGATCGCCGATGATCGAGAACTGAGTCGTATAAAGCGCGGTCACATGAACTCCTTCGCGTCCATCTTTTGAGCGAGACGCGACAAAATCGGTCGTTTCAAATCAGCTGGCGATCGTTTTGATGGAGTGCTCAAACTCAAGTGGACGCCGTCGCACACGCGCAATCACATGCCGCCGCTGCAGCCGCCCCGTCCCTGCGCTCATCTCGAATCCCCCTTTAGCCCCGGCATCTTATTCACCCTTGGCCGAAAACCCATGGGGTATAGAGAGAAGGGCTTCGCCTATTCTTCGATTGCCGCGCAAGCGCGCGTCAGGTCTGCTGCCGAAGCATACCCCAATGCCGCCGCAAGTTCGGCACTGATGATGCCAATCTGATCCCTGTACGAAGTCCCGGAAGCGTCGGCGCAGGTGAGCTTTCGCGTTGCATGCAATCCTCGCTCAAAGCGGGAGATGGTGCTCACGCTCAACCCTGTAGCTTCGGCAAGCGCCGCGATCGTTAGCTTTCTGTCACGTCGGATGGCACGCAATCCGACCCCAGGGTGCTCCGTTCCTGATTTCGGTCTCACGTGCTCGGCGTCTTCCCATGCCGGTGCCAGAACGAAAAGCGGGAGGGAAAGCACCGCGGCTATCTTTCTTAACGTGCCCGGCAACGGCCTCTGATCTCCGCGCTCGATGTGGGCGATCGTGCTTCTGCTGACCCCCGCGGCAGGAGCTAGCGCCATCCTGCTCAGTCCGCGCTCGTTCCGAGCATCGCGAACGCGCTGTCCGAGACGCTCATCCAGATCGTCGAGCTTGAACTGATGTGTTCCTTCGCGAGCCATGATCCGAGTTTGCAATACTCGGATCTGGTCGATCCCAAAAGCGAATCCGTGACCGCTCCTGAGTGAGCCGACGGATCGGAAGGGAAAAGGAATGACCTGCCTGGGAACGATGCGATGACATCGCTTGCTGATCTCGCGCGCCGTCTCAGCCGCAAGACCGAAACCGGGCGGGCGATCCGCCTCTCCCCTGAAGATCTGAAACTATTGGTCGCGTCCGGTGCCTATGCGGCGCTGCAGGCGGCGGCCGTCGAGGAGTTGAAAGTCCGATGCCTGCAACACGACGAGGCAAGCCTCTCTACCAGCGCGGAGATTTCCGCCTCTACCGGCGCGCCGACCGCGCGAACCTCGAAATCGTCTGGTACGACCATGAACGAAAGCGTGAGCGCAGCATTAGCGCAAGCACGAGCGATGACGCGGACGCGCGACTAGAGGTCGACCGGCGCTATAACGAGGCGAACGGCCACCGTTACTGTCCGACGTGCGGTCGGCCCTTCGATGGCGAGACTGCACCCCTGCTGACTAGGGTCATCGCCGACTATCTTCTGGGTAGCGAGCACAAGGCCGGCTTCAAGTCCACGCGTAGTCGTCTCGGCCATGTCGTCGACTATCTGACCGAAACGGACCCGGGGACGACCTGCCCCCAGGTAACACCGGGGTGGGTGGATGCCTTCCGCATCTGGCTCGCGAACAGACCGGTCCAGGTCGGCAAGACCGGAGAGGTCAGAAAGCGCAGCCTGAGTCACATCGAAGGGTGCGTTCTTCAACTCGCGGCAGCGATCAACAGCACGCCCGGACAGACGGCCCAGTTCAAGCCGATTCAAGCCAAAGAGGTCGCCGTATCGCCTCAATACCGCGCAGACGTCGCGACGCTCGCCGCCATGTTTCGCTATTGCCTCGCTCCGGAGGGAAGCGCGAAGGAAAAGGTGCAGCGGATGAGGGAGCGGACCAGTCTGCTGGCTTATCTGCGGGCGGCAGTCGCCACGTGGGCACGTCCGGAAGAGATACTCGATCTTGGCCCGGGTCAATGGACCGCGGCCGCGCAGGTTTTGAACCTCAACCCGCCGGGTCGCCGTCAGACCAAAAAGTTTCGCGGAATCATTCCGATCCCTGCACAGTTCGCGCCTTTCCTCGACGAGATTGACGGTCCCTATCTGCCGACGTGGCCGCGCTCTTCTTGGGAGAAGATGCGGGTCGCCATCGGCCTGCCGATCGAACGCGGACAGGCGGGCACCAAGCTGATCCGTCGCTCAATGGCGACGTTTGTGAGGAAGCGGATCGGCGAAGCGAACTGGCGTCAGGGAGAAATGATGCTGGGCCACGTCAAGGCATCGATCAGCGACATCTATGCCATCCCGGATCCGGCGAATCTGGGCCTCGCCTTGGGCGCCACGAGTGCGATCATCGACGAGATTTGCGCGCTGGTTCCGGGGGCCTACACACCGCAACACCGCAGTTTTACCGCAGCGTAAGAGTGAGGTCCTCGTCAAAAATGGCGGAGATGCGTGGAGCGGGTGAAGGGAATCGAACCCTCGTCGTAAGCTTGGGAAGCTTCTGCTCTACCATTGAGCTACACCCGCAAGAGGCTGAAAAAAGCGAAAATTCAGCTACTCGCCAGATCGTTCTACAGAGCGTTTTACATTTCTGTCCGTGATCCGTTCGCCCAGTGCCACAACCACGCGCGCATCGTCAACGTAAACGCTGCGGATGCGGCCGACCCGTTTCGGTGCCCAGGCCATGATATGGGCGGCCTCGCGATCGGTCAGATCGGTCTCGGTCAGCAGTTTCGTAACAAAGGTGCCGTTCACGTCGCGGGGTGCTTCAGGCCGGCGACCTCGCCGGCATCCTCATTGTGGTGGACGATGCTGGCGGCATCGCGGACTTCGTTAAAACTGCCGCCGAAGCCGTCGCCGCTCCATAGTCGGCCCGAGTGTTGACCAGCACCGTCTCCCGCCGGCCACCCTTGTAAAGCGTCGGATGCGGTCGCGACGTTGGCTGTCACCCGCCCGCGCAGGCGACCGATTGAAGCAGCAGGCCAATCTTCGGCTGGGCGACAATCCAACAGACCGGGGATGATATTCAGCAGCCCGCCCAACCGACATCACATAGAGCCCGGTGTGGGCCAATAGCGCTCAGTTCAACGGCGCTGTTCACGATATCCGGGCCACATCGCCAGGCTGGTGTCGATCAACGACTTCAGTTCGCGGTGCGACGCGCCCGCGCCGCCCTGCAGGGCGACGCCCTGCATGATCGCGACGACATAGGCGGTGATCGCCCGGGGTTCGGCGTCCGGCGGCAGGTCGCCTTCGTCGCGGGCGCGGCGGAAGCGGGTGGTGAGCGCGTCCTTGGCGACGGTTTCGCGGGCCAGCACGGCGGCGCGGACGGCTTCGGCCTCGGGGCCGCAGGCGACGGAATTGATGACGTGGAGGCAGCCCTTGGGGTGGGCATTGCCCTTCTGCATGGCCAGTGCGCCTTTCAGCAGTCGCTCGGCCACTTCGCGGGCGGTGGGGGCCTCCAGCGCGCGATCGACATAGCCCAGCTGGTCGCTGACGTAGCGGTCCAGCGCCTTCCCGAAGAGCGCCTCCTTGTTGCCGAAGGCCGCGTAGAGGCTCGGCCGGTTAATCCCCATCGCTTCGGTGAGGTCGGTGAGCGACACCCCTTCATAGCCCCGCTCCCAGAAGAGCGTGAGCGCGACGGCGAGAGCATTGTCGAGGTCGAATTCGCGGGGGCGTCCTCGCGGCGGCGGGGCATAGCCGGTGCAGTCCATCATCTCGCGGTCCATCATGATCGTCGCACGGGCGGCCGGCTAGGTGAGCGCGCGCAGTGCGCCGAGGAGCATCCGTCCAGTCTGGCGCGCCGTCTCGCCGGGCGACAGGCGCGGTTCCGACAGGCTGCGGTGGCCGAGGCCGAACATGCAGGCGAGCAGCAGTTCCTCGGAGGCGTCGAGCCCCGCGTCCGACAGGCCGGGGTGGGCGGCCCCGGCGATGTCGCGCAGCATCCGCCGGTAGCGCAGGCAGAGCGTGCCGATGGTCGATCGCACGTCGGGGTTGCGGTGGCCTTCGGCCAGGATCTCGAACGAAAGGGCCTCGTTCTCCTCGTCGAGCGCGAGCTGGCACAGCGCCGTCATGCCGGCCTCGATCGTGATCGCGCCACTATCGATCTGGTCGCGCAGCTGCGCCATCTGCGCGATCCGCTGATCGACATCCTCCTGCACGATGGCGAGGATGATGTCCGCCTTGCCTTTGAAATGGCGATAGATCTGGCCGACGCTGACGTTCGCCTCCGCGTTCAGCTCGGACATGGCAGTCTGGTGAAAGCCGAGCGTGGAAAACAGATGGCGCGCGGCGGCGACGATGCGCGCCCTGGCGGGCAATTCATGCTGCATCGCACCCATCTTTTCCCCATCTTCTGTTTTTCGACTTGACCCCTTCGTTGCACAGCCACTAGGGCGCCGACAAGCGGAATGAGCGTTCATTCCTGAATATCGGATTATGACCATGCTTTCAGCGTTCAAGGGTCTTGCGGTCGGCGGTGCGATCATCCTGCTGGCAGGGTGCGGCAAGCAGGATGCGCCGCCGCCGCCCACTCCCACCGTGGGCGTGGTCACGCTGAAGCTGGCCTCCGCGACCCTTTCCAGCGACCTTCCGGGGCGGATTTCCGCCGTCGAGACATCGGAGGTGCGGCCGCAGATCAGCGGCGTGATTCGCCGCCGCCTGTTCACCGAGGGCGCGCTCGTCCAGCGCGGCCAGCTGCTCTACGAGATCGAGGACGCGCCCTATCGCGCGGCGCTGGGGCAGGCGCGCGGCGCGCTGGCCAATGCGCAGGCGCTGATCCGTTCGACCCAATTGCAGGCGGATCGCTATCGCGGGCTGGCCGGGATCAATGCGGTGAGCAAGCAGGAGTCGGACAATGCCATTGCTGCGGCGCAGCAGGCGACGGCCGGCGTGCAGGCGCAGCGCGCCGCCGTCGATGCCGCGCAGGTCAATCTGGGCTTCACCCGCATCCGCGCGCCGATCTCGGGCCGCATCGGCCGCTCGCTCTTCACACCCGGCGCGCTGGTGCAGGCGGGGCAGGCGGGGGCGCTGGCGACGATCCAGCGCACCGACACCGTCTATGTCGACGTCACCCAGTCGGCCGCGCAGATCCTCGATCTGAAGGAGGCGATCCGCGCCGGCGGCGTCACCCGCGGCGGCGCCGACAGCGCGCGCGTCCAGTTGCTCCTGCCCAACGGCAAGACCTATCCGATCGAGGGCCGGCTGCAATTCTCGGAGGTTACGGTCGACGCGGCGACCGGCGCGGTGACGCTGCGCGCGACCTTCCCCAATCCCGATGGCCTGCTGCTGCCCGGCCTCTACGTGCGCGCCAAGCTGGTCGAGGGGGTTCGCCAGCAGGTGATCCTCGCCCCGCAGGAGGGCATCACCCGCGATCCGCGCGGTCGCGCCACCGCGCTGGTCGTGGGCGCCGGCAACAAGGTGGAGCAGCGCGACCTCACGACCGATCGCGCCATCGGCAACACCTGGATCGTGACCAGCGGCCTCAAGCCCGGCGACCGTCTGATCGTCGAGGGGCTGCTCAACCTGCGCCCCGGCACGGTCGTGAAGCCCGAGAAGCCCGAACAGGTCACCGCCACGGCCAAGCGCGGGAACTGACCGGTCATGTCCCGCTATTTCATCGACCGCCCCATCTTCGCATGGGTGATCGCGATCATCCTGATGCTGGCCGGCCTGCTCGCGCTGCGCACCCTGCCGATCGCGCAATTCCCGGAGATCGCGGCGCCGTCGGTCGTCATCAACACGCTGTATCCGGGCGCCGACGCGCAGACGCTGGAGAATACGACGACCCAGATCATCGAGCAGCAGATGAAGGGCATCGACAACCTTCGCTACTTCTCGTCGACCAGCGATTCCGCCGGCAATCTGGCGATCACGCTCACCTTCGAGCAGGGCACCGACGCCGACATCGCGCAGGTGCAGGTGCAGAACAAGCTCGCGCAGGCGACGCCGCTTCTGCCGCAGGAGGTGCAGCAGGCCGGCCTGCGCGTCAGCAAATCCTCGGCGACCTTCCTGATGGTGGTGGCGCTCTATTCGGAGGATGGGCGCCACGATCAGGTCGATCTCGGCGATTTCGTCGCCTCGACCTTGCAGGATCCGCTGAGCCGGGTGAGCGGGGTGGGCGATACGCAGGTGCTGGGCGCGCAATATGCGATGCGCATCTGGGTCGATCCGTTCAAGCTATCGAACCTCAACCTCACCGTCGGCGACGTTAAGGCCGCGATCACCGCGCAGAACGCGCAGGTTTCGGCGGGGCAGGTGGGCAGCCTGCCGACCGTCAACGCGCAGGCGCTCAACGCCACCGTCACCGCGCAATCCCGGCTGCGCACCGTCGAGCAGTTCGAGAAGATCGTGCTGCGCGCCGCGACCGGCGGCGCCACCGTGCGGCTGGCCGATGTCGCGCGGGTCGAGCTGGGCTCGGAGAATTACAGTTTCCAGGCGCGCTTCAACGGCAAGCAGGCGTCGGGCATCGGCATCAAGCTGGCCCCCGGCGCCAACGCGCTGGATACGGTGACGGCGGTTAAGGCCGAGGTGGATCAGCTGGCCCGGCAATTCCCCGCCGACATCAAGGTCGCCTACCCGGTCGATAATTCCACTTTCGTGAAGCTGTCGGTGGAGCAGGTCGTCCATACGCTGGTCGAGGCGGTCGTCCTCGTGTTCGTGGTGATGTTCCTGTTCCTCCAGAACTGGCGCGCGACCCTGATCCCGACGATCGCGGTGCCGGTGGTGCTGCTGGGGTCGTTCGCGATCCTCCAGATCGCGGGCTTCACGATCAACACGCTCACCCTGTTCGGCATGGTGCTGGCGATCGGCCTGCTGGTCGATGACGCGATCGTCGTCGTCGAGAATGTCGAGCGGCTGATCCAGGAGGAGGGGTTGAGCCCCAAGGAGGCGGCGCGCAAGTCGATGGACGAGATCAGCGGCGCGCTGGTCGGCATCGGCCTCGTTTTGTCGGCGGTGTTCCTGCCGATGGCCTTCTTCGGCGGATCGACCGGCGTGATCTTCCGCCAATTCTCGATCACGATCGTGTCGGCGATGGTGCTGTCGGTGTTCGTGGCGCTCGTGCTGACGCCGGCGCTGTGCGCCACCATCCTGAAGCCCGCGAAGGGCGGCCACCATCACGACCGCAAGGGCTTCTTCGGCTGGTTCAACCGCACCTTCGATCGCAATGTCGATCGCTACGGCAAGGGCGTCGCCCGCATCGAGCGGCGCTGGGGGCGGACGATGCTCGTCTACGCGCTGGTCGTGGTCGGGCTCAGCGTCCTGTTCATCCGCCTCCCCTCCGGCTTCCTGCCCGATGAGGATCAGGGGTTGCTGTTCACCCAGGTCTCGCTGCCGTCGGGCACCTCGATGGAGGAAACGGCGCGGACGATGGACCGGGTGCGCGATTATTATCTGAAAACCGAGAAAGCCAATGTGTCGGCGGTGTTCACGATCAGCGGCTTCGGCTTCGTCGGGCAGGGCCAGAATGTCGGCATCGCCTTCGTTCGGCTGAAGGATTGGGCCGAGCGCAAGGGTAGCGAGAATGGCGCGGCGGCGGTCGCGGGCCGGGCCAATGGCGCGCTCGGCAAGATCCGCGCGGGCATGGTCATCACCTTCGCGCCGCCCGCCGTCACCGAACTGGGTAATGCCAACGGCTTCGATTTCCAGCTGAAGGATATCGGCGGGGTCGGCCACGACAAGCTGCTCGCCGCGCGCAACCAGCTGCTCGGGCTGGCCGGGGCCGACAAGCGGCTGGTGCAGGTGCGCCCCAACGGGCTGGAGGATTCGCCGCAGGTGAAGCTCGACGTCGATCCCGCCACCGCCGCCTCGCTCGGTGTCGCGCAGGCCGACATCAACGATACCGTCGCGACGGCGCTCGGCGGCACCTACGTCAACGACTTCATCGATCGCAACCGCGTGAAGAAGGTCTATGTCCAGGCCGACGCGCCGTTCCGCGCGACGCCCGAGGGGCTGGGCAATTTCTTCATCCGCGGCTCGGGCGGCGCGATGACCCCGCTGTCGTCGATCTCCTCGACCCATTGGGCCTATGGGCCGGCACGTCTGGAGCGGTACAATGGCGTGCCCTCGATGCAGATCATGGGCTCGCCGGCACCGGGCGTCAGCACCGGCGCCGCGATGGCGGCGATGCAGGACCATGCCGCCAAGCTGCCCGCCGGGATCGGCTATGAATGGAACGGCCTTTCCTATGAGGAGCGGCTGTCGGGCGGTCAGGCGCCGGCGCTCTACGCGCTTTCGCTGCTGATCGTGTTCCTGTGCCTCGCCGCGCTCTATGAAAGCTGGTCGGTGCCGATTGCGGTGTTGCTGGTGGTGCCGCTCGGCGTGCTGGGCGCGGTGCTGGCGGCGACATTGATCGGGCTCAACAACGACATCTATCTTCAGGTTGGCCTCATCACCACGATCGGCGTGTCGGCCAAGAACGCGATCCTGATCGTGGAGTTCGCCGAGGAGAAGATGCGCGACGGCCTCAACGCCGCCGACGCCGCGCTGGAGGCCGCCAAGCTGCGCCTGCGGCCGATCATCATGACGTCGTTCGCCTTCATCTTCGGCGTGCTGCCGCTGGCGCTGTCGAGCGGGGCGGGGGCCGGCGGGCAGAATGCGATCGGCTGGGCGGTGGTGGGCGGAATGCTCTCCGCCACGGTGCTGGCGATCTTCTTCGTGCCCCTGTTCTTCGTGCTGGTGAAGAAGCTGTTCCGGCAGGATCGCGCACCCGACCGCGAGCCCACGCCGCAAAGCCCGGCCGGGCAGGAGGCGCTGGCATGATCCGCCGCAAGCTGGCCCTCGGCCTTGCCAGCGCCCTGGCACTCACCGCCTGTGACATGGCACCCAAATATGTGCGACCGGCGCTGCCGGTGCCCTCCGCCGCGCCGCAGGGGCCGGCCTATGGCACCACCACGGGCGCGATGGCGACCGACACCGCCTGGGCCGACTTCTTCACCGACACCCGCCTGCGCACGGTGATCCGCACCGCGCTCGACAACAATCGCGACTTGCGGATCGCGGTCGCCAATGTCGCGCAGGCGCGGTCGCAATATCGCGTCCAGCGCGCCGACCTGCTGCCCGCCGTGGGAGCCACGGGGTCGGCGACCTACCAGAAGTCGCCGGTCGGCGCGGTCGGCGGCGGCGCGGTCGGTGGCGTTGCGGGAAGCGGGCGGTTCGATGTCTATGCCGCCAATGTCGGCGTTTCCGCGTGGGAGATCGATCTGTTCGGCCGCGTCCGCAATCTGACGAAGGCGGCGCAGGAACAATATTTCGCGGCGCAGGAGAATCGTAACGCCGCCCAAACCGCGCTCATCGCCGAGATCGCCACGGCCTGGCTGACGATGGCGGCCGATCAGGAGCGCCTACGCATCGCCCGCGATACGCAGACCGCCTTCGGCCGCACGCTGGAATTGACCCGCGCCCGCTTCGATGCCGGCGTGTCGTCGGAACTGGAGGTGCGTCAGGCGCAGACCAGCTTCGATCAGGCGCGTTCCGACATCGCAGACGCCACCACCTTGGTCGCGCAGGATCAGAATGCGCTCAACCTGCTGGCGGGCACGACCTTGGGCGCCGATCTGCTTCCGTCGGAGCTGGGCGATGCGAAGGCGACGCTCGACAATCTGCCGGCCGATCTGTCGTCACAGGTGCTGCTGCGTCGCCCGGACATCGCGGCGGCCGAGCATCAGCTGATCGGCGCTAACGCCAATATCGGCGCGGCGCGCGCGGCCTTCTTCCCCAATATCTCGCTGACGGCGGCCTTCGGCACGCTCAGCCTCGGCCTGTCGAACCTGTTCGCCAACGGCAGCGAAGCCTGGTCGGTCGCGCCCACCGCCACTTTGCCGCTGTTCGATTTCGGCAAGCGCAAGGGCAACCTCCGCTACGCCGAGGCGACCCGCGACGCGATGGTCGCCCAATATGAGAAAGCGGTGCAGACCGCCTTCCGCGAAGTCGCCGACGCGCTCGCCCGTCGCGGCACGATCGACGGACAGGTGGAAGCGCAGACCTCGTTGCGGAACAACGCGCGCGGCGCCTTCACCCTGTCCGAAGCGCGCTTCCAATCGGGCATCGATCCGTTCCTGACGACGCTGGATTCGCAACGATCGCTCTATGCGGCGGAGCAAAGCCTTCTCGCGAGCCGATTGGCGCGGCAGGCGAACGCGATCGAATTGTACCGGGCGCTGGGTGGTGGGTTATGATTGCACAGGTTCATCCATAACCGCAGCGGAACGGCTGATCGATCAGCCGCCTCGCGAGCCCATGCGCTCGCGCCGCACAAGTCGAACAGCCGATTCACCTCTCGGTGCCGGGACCCGGTCTACCGGGAACCAGCGCTCGGCCGCGCGCCGGTCGACGATGCCCGATCGCGCGCGCATGCCGTCGGGCATATCCTCCCGCAGAGGGGCGTGCCATCGATGAACTTGTGTTTTGAAGCCAGCTACGAGCTGGACGCCTCTGGACGTATCCAGAGGCGGCAGATGGTGCCCAGGAAAGGACTCGAACCTTCACGACCTTGCGGTCACTGGCACCTGAAGCCAGCGCGTCTACCAATTCCACCACCTGGGCAGGTCGGGGAGCGGCGCGGATAGCGATGGGGTGGGCGGCTTGTCAACATGGGAAAGCGGAAAGCGACGAAGCGAGTGTAGCCCGTGGATCAGCCTTGGCTTGTCATCCCGCAGCCGCGAAGGCATGGCAGGGGCATGACGGGCTTCTCACGCAGGGTTTTTGCGGCATGAACGATCTGGTTACGCTCTTCGGTGGTGGCGGCTTCCTCGGCCGCTATGTCGCGCAGGCTCTGCTGAAGGCCGGCGCGCGGGTGCGGATCGCCGAGCGCGATCCCTCGGGCGCCTATTTCCTGAAGCCGCTGGGCGGCCTCGGCCAGACGCAGTTCATGGCGGCGGACATCGCCAAGCCGGACAGCGTGCGCCGCGCCGTCGCGGGGGCGACCGCCGTGGTGAACCTCGTCGGGCTGCTGAAGGGCGACTTCCAGAAATATCATGTCGATGGCGCGCGCACCGTGGCCGAGGCGGCGGCCGCGGCCGGCGTTGGCGCGCTGGTGCAGGTGTCTGCGATCGGCGCCGACCCGGAAGGCGCCTCGGCCTATGCGCGCAGCAAGGGCGAGGGCGAGGCGGCGGTGAAGGCGGCCTTCCCCGGCGCCACGATCGTCCGCCCGTCGATCCTGTTCGGGCCGGAAGACGATTTCGTGAACAAGTTCGCCAAGATGATCCGCACCCTGCCGGTGGTGCCGGTGCTGGCGCCGGACACGAAATTCCAGCCCGCATGGGTGGCGAACGTGGCCGACGCCATCGCGCAGGCGGCGCTGTCGCCCGACCGCTTCGGCGGCAAGACGTTCGAACTCGGCGGGCCGGACGTGCTGACGATGGCGGCGATCAATGCGGAGATCGCGGGCCATATCGGTGCCGCGCCGACCTTCATCCCGCTGTCCGAGATGATCGGTTGCGCGATGGCCTCGCTCACCGGCTGGCTGCCGGGCGCGCCGATTACGAAGGACCAGTGGCTGATGCTGTCGAAGGACAATGTCGTGGCGGCGGATGCCGACGGCTTCGCGGCGTTCGGCATCGATCCCGCGCCGTTGGCCGCCATCGCCCCGCGCTGGCTGGTGCAATATCGCCGCTCCGGCCGCTTCGGCCTGGTCGAAAAGGCATGAGCGGGGCCGGCATCGTCGAGCCGATCCTCCTCGGCATCGTCGAGGGTCTCACCGAATTCCTGCCGGTCTCATCCACCGGCCACCTGATCCTCGCCAGCGCGCTGCTGGGCTATGAGGAGAAGCAGTGGGCGACGTTCAACATCATCATCCAGCTGGGCGCGATCCTGGCGGTGATCGTCTATTACTGGCGCACCTTCCTCGCGGTGTTCCTGGGGCTGGTGAAGCTGGAGCCGACATCGTGGCGGTTCCTGCGCAACATCCTGATCGCCTTCATGCCCGCCGTGGTGATCGGGCTGGCGGTGCATGATTATATCGAGGCGCTGCTGCTGCGGCCCGACGTGGTGGCGGTAGCGCTGGTGGTGGGCGGCATCGCCATCCTCGCGATCGAGCATTTCGTGCGGCGCGGGCATATCGTCGGCGTGGCCGAGGTGCCGGTGCTGCGGACGCTGGGCATCGGCTTCATGCAATGCCTGGCGATGATCCCCGGCGTCAGCCGATCGGGCGCGACCATCATGGGCGCGATGTGCATGGGGGTCGAGCGGCGCACGGCGGCCGAGTTCAGCTTCTTCCTCGCCGTCCCGACGATGCTGGGCGCGACTACGCTGGAGGTCATCAAGAATCACGAGGCGATCCTCCATCCGACTGCCAGCAGCGTCGGCGTGGGGACGATCGCGATCGGCTTCGGCGTATCCTTCATCGTTGCGCTGGCGGTAATCCGGTTGTTCCTCGGCGTCGTCACCAAGCACGGCTTCGCGCCCTTCGCCTGGTATCGAATCACCGCCGGGGTGCTGGCCTTCTGCTGGCTCCAGCTGTAGAAACGACCGGATCGGACCTTTATTATTTGAGAATTGTTCGCAACAAAGCCGAAATGCCCGAAATCGCCGTCTGAATAAGGCAGCATCGCTTACCTAAGTCCGGATTTCCGCGTGACTCGCTCGGCCGCCTATGAGAGTGGGGCGGCAGAGGGAGTGGCGCGATGAGCAACAATGTCATGCTGTCGTTCGTGAAGCTGGGTCAGGAATATCCGGAGAAGCGCGCGGCGGCCGAACGGGCCGAGGATTTCGCGGAGATCGCGAACCGCTATGCCGCGCCCGATGCCGAGGCGCAGGCCTCGCGCTGCTCGCAATGCGGCGTGCCCTATTGCTCGACGCATTGCCCGCTCCACAACCATATCCCCGATTGGCTGCGCCTCACCGCCGAGGGGCGGCTGCGCGAAGCCTATGAGCTGAGCAACGCCACCTCGACCATGCCCGAGATCTGCGGCCGCATCTGCCCGCAGGACCGGCTGTGCGAGGGTAATTGCGTCATCGAATTCTCCGGCCATGGCGCGGTGACGATCGGCTCGGTCGAGAAGTACATCACCGACACGGCCTGGGCCGAGGGCTGGGTCGAGCCGGTCGCGGTCGGCCCCGATCGCGGCCAGTCGGTCGGCATCATCGGCGCCGGGCCGGCGGGGCTGACGACGGCCGAACTGCTGCGCGCGCGCGGTTACGAGGTGCATGTCTACGATCGCTACGATCGCATGGGCGGGCTGCTGACCTACGGCATCCCCGGCTTCAAGCTGGAGAAGCCGATCGTCGAGCGGCGGGTGAAGCGGCTCGAGGAGGCCGGCATCATCTTCCACCACAGCTTCGAGGTCGGCCGCGACGCGACCCTGGAGGAATTGCGCCGCCACCATGACGCGGTGCTGATCGCGACCGGCGTGTACAAGACGCGCGGGCTGAAGGCACCGGGCGTCGGCACGGGCGGCGTGGTCGAGGCGCTCGACTATCTCACCGCCTCCAACCGCAAGGGCTTCGGCGATGCGGTGCCGGCCTATGACGATGGCAGCCTCAACGCGGCGGGCAAGAATGTCGTGGTCGTCGGTGGCGGCGACACGGCGATGGATTGCGTCCGCACCGCGATCCGCCAGGGCGCGACGTCGGTGCGCTGCCTCTACCGCCGCGACCGGGCGAACATGCCCGGGTCGCAGCGCGAGGTGAAGAATGCTGAGGAGGAAGGCGTCGAGTTCGTCTGGCTCGCCGGCCCGCATGCCTTCCACGGCGACGAGACGGTGACGGGCGTGCAGGTCGCCAAGATGCGGCTGGGCGAGCCCGACGCCTCGGGCCGCCGCGCGCCGGAGCCCGATCCGGGCGCCGATTACCGGATCGATGCCGATCTGGTCATCAAGGCGCTGGGCTTCGATGCCGAGGATCTGCCCAAGCTGTTCGAGGCGCCGGAGCTTTCGGTGACGCGCTGGGGCACGATCCGGGTCGATCACCGCACGATGCAGACCAGCCTGGAAGGCGTGTTCGCCGCCGGTGACATCGTGCGTGGCGCGAGCCTCGTGGTATGGGCGATCCGCGACGGGCGCGACGTCGCCGAGCGGATGCACCTGTTCCTGCGCGACAAGGCGAAGGCGGCCGCCGCCGCCGGGGCCGCGCGCGGGGCGGTCGCCGCTTAAGGTCGGGTTCGGCCGCGCCGGGGTCGGTGCGGCGGGAAGGGTGGGCCGCATCGGGCGGCCCGAGGCTCCGGGGGGAGTTGGATCATGCTTGCCATGTTGCTTGCGTCCGCGATTGCCACGGTTCCGCCGGTCACGGCGCGCGCCGTCACGTCGGTCTCGCTGCCCGCCGATCCGGCGGCCGAGATCGCCCATGCGCTCACCCCGCGCGAGAATCTGCGCGCGATGATCCTGATGACGCTCGATCGCGGCGGCGCGCAGGCGCCGCTCGCCGCCAGGGTGGGCGAGCCGCGCGCCGATGCGCTGCTGTCCGACGCGGCCGAGAACAGCGCCTATGCCCATGCCGACCAGTGGGAGCGGGAACTGGCGGCCGCCTATCGCGAGGCGCTGACCCCCGCCGAACTGGCCGGCGCGCTGACGGCGGTGCGGGCGCAGCGGATGGAGGCGCTGGCGGCGCTCGGCCCGAAGGTCGGCCCCGCCTTCTTTCGCCGCGCCGCGCCTCTGCTGAACGCCGCCACCGCAGAAGCGCAGCGCGCGGCGGCGGCGCGGGTGGAGTAAGAGTATGACGATGAAGTCCATCGCCCTGGCGCTGATCCTCGCGCTCGGCGCGCCGGCGGCGGTTTCGGCGCAGGCCCCGGCTGCGGCTGTCTCGACGGCATCACCCGCGCGACAGGCGCTGGCGGTGAAGGTCGTGGCGAAGCTGATGCCGGACGGCACCTATCGCCGGATGATGAGCGGCACGATGGACAAGCTGATGGATTTGATGGTCGGCCAGATGACCGACATGCCGCTGCGTGATCTGGCGGCGATCGGCGGGGTGCCGGCGGATCGGCTCCAGAGCGTCGGCCCCGGCACGATGAAGCAGATGATGGGTCTGCTCGATCCCGCGTTCGACGAGCGGATGCGGCGGACGATGAAGGTGACGATGGATCAGATGATCGGCGTGATGTCCGGCTTCGAGCCGCGCCTGCGCAACGGTCTGGCGCGCGCTTATGCCGGGCGGTTCAGTGAGGCGCAGCTTACCGAACTGGACCGTTTCTTCGCGACGCCGACCGGCAGCGCTTATGCCAGCCAGGCGATGGCGATCATGGCCGATCCGGCGGTGGTCGAGACGATGCAGGGGCTGATGCCGGAACTGATGCAGGCGATGCCCGGCATCGGCCAGAAGGTGCAGGCCGCGACCGCCGATCTGCCCAAGCCGAAGAAGCCGAGCGAAATGACCGACGCCGAGAAGGCAAAGCTCAAGAGCCTGTTCGACGCCGCGCCGGCATCCGGTCGGCCGGCGGAATAAGGACGGACCGATGCGCCTGACCGAACAGGAGATCGCCGCGATCAAGGGGGCCGCCGCCGAGGCGTTCGGCCCCGATGCGGTCGTGCGCTTGTTCGGCAGCCGGGTGGATGACGCGCTGCGGGGCGGGGATATCGACCTGCACGTCGAGGTGGATGATCTTGCGCGGGCCCGGTCTCGTCAGGTCGCCTTTCGGCGGCAGCTGTGGCGCGATCTTGATCTGTTGGACATCGACGTGGTCGTCATGTCGCGGGGCGCCGTCCCGCGCTGGATCGACGATGCGGCGCTCCGCTCGGGCCTCGTGCTGTGAGCCCCGAGGAATATCAGCGCGCGGTCGTCGAAGCGATCGGAGGGTGCCACCAGCTTGTGGGGCAGATCGAGGCATCCCGTGCCCGGCTCCAGGCCCTCGCGCCGTTTACCGGCGAGACGCTGACTGCCCTCGACGCGGACGAGTGGGATGGCGTCTATGCCTTCCAGATGAAATTCCTGCTCCTTCAGGATCTGGCATCCCGGCGGCTGCTTCGCGGCTTTCTGGCTTTGTCCGGTGAGGATCCGCGCAACTTCTCGATGCGTCAGGCGATCGAGCGGGCCGCGCAGCTCGGCGGCCTCGCCAGCGCAGAGGAGTGGATGGACCTCCTCATCGTCCGCAACATGCTCGCACATGATTATCCCGTCGATCTCGATGCCTTCGCCGACTGGCTGAGCCAGGCCTGGGACCGGCTCGATACCTTGATTCTCAACGTGAAAACCCTGATCGCTGCTCTGAAGGGCCTGCTGCCATGACCCACTATCCCACCCCCGAACACCAGCGCCTCGCCGAAGAGGGCATGTATCGCCCCGATTACGAGGGTGATGCCTGTGGCGTCGGCATGGTCGCGGCGACCGATGGGAAGGCGTCGCGCCGGGTGGTCTCGGCGGCGATCGAGGCGTTGAAGGCGGTGTGGCATCGCGGCGCGGTGGATGCGGACGGCAAGACCGGCGACGGCGCGGGCATCCACATCGACCTGCCGGTGCGCTTCTTCGACGATGCGATCGAGGCAGGCGGGCATCGGCCGCGCCAGAACCGGCTGGCCGTCGGCATGATCTTCATGCCGCGCACCGATCTGGGCGCGCAGGAGATGTGCCGCACCATCGTCGAGAGCGAGATCATCGATTTCGGCTACACCATCTACGGCTGGCGGCAGGTGCCGGTGGACGTGTCGGTGATCGGCGACAAGGCGATGCTGACCCGGCCCGAGATCGAGCAGATCATGATCGCCGGGCCGCTGCCCGAGGAGGAGAGCGAGGCCGAGTTCGAGAAGAAGCTCTACCTCGTCCGCCGCCGTATCGAGCGCAAGATCATCGAGGCGCAGGTGCAGGGCTTCTACGTCTGCTCGCTCAGCTGCCGGTCGATCATCTACAAGGGGCTGTTCCTCGCGGAAGAGCTGTCGGTTTTCTATCCCGACCTTCAGGACGAGCGCTTCACCAGCCGGGTCGCGATCTTCCACCAGCGCTATTCGACCAACACCTTCCCGCAATGGTGGCTGGCGCAGCCGTTCCGCTGCCTCGCCCACAATGGCGAGATCAACACGATCCGCGGCAACAAGAATTGGATGAAGAGCCACGAGATCAAGATGGCCAGCCTCGCGTTCGGCGAGCATTCGGACGAGATCAAGCCGCTCATCCCGTCGGGCGCATCGGATACCGCCGCGCTCGACGCGGTGTTCGAGGCGATCTGTCGTTCAGGCCGCGACGCGCCGACCGCCAAGCTGATGCTGGTGCCCGAGGCGTGGCAGCAGAGCACGACGCTCCCGACCGAAGTGCAGTCGATGTATTCTTATTTCGCGAGCGTGATGGAGCCGTGGGACGGCCCCGCCGCGCTGGCGATGACCGATGGCCGCTGGGCAGTGGCGGGCGTCGATCGCAACGCGCTGCGCCCGCTGCGGACGACGCTCACCGCCGATAACCTGCTGATCGTGGGATCGGAGACCGGCATGGTCGTCGTCCCCGAAAGCTCGATCGTCGCCAAGGGGCGGATGGGGCCGGGCAAGATGGTCGCGGTCGATCTGGAGACCGGGCGGCTTTATTCGGATGCCGAGATCAAGGCGCAGATCGCGGGCGAACAGCCCTATGGCGAATGGATCTCGGGCTTCCGCTACCTCACCGATTTGACCCCGCCGGAGGGCGACAGCCTGCCCGCATGGGAGCGGAGCGAGCTACTGCGCCGCCAGGTCGCCGCTGGCATGACGATGGAGGATATCGAGCTGATCCTCAGCCCGCAGGCCGAGGACGGCAAGGAAGCGATCGGTTCGATGGGCGACGACACGCCGCTGGCGGTCATCTCGTCCAAGCCGCGCCTTATCAGTCAGTTCTTCCGCCAGAATTTCAGCCAGGTCACCAACCCGCCGATCGACTCCTTACGCGAAACGCGGGTGATGAGCCTCAAGACGCGCTTCGGCAATCTGGCGAACATCCTCGATACCGATGCCGTCCAGTCGGATGTGCTGGTGCTCGACAGCCCGGTGATCTCCTGCGCGGAATGGGAGACGCTGAAGGGGCATTTCGGCGCGCAATCGGCGACGATCGACTGCACCTTCCCGCTTTCCGACAGCCCGGACGCGCTGCGCCAGGCGATCGCGCAGGTGCGGCGCGAGGCCGAGCAGGCGGTGCGCGAGGGGCGGACCGAGCTGTTCCTGACGGACGAGAATATCGGGCCGGACCGGATCGCGATCCAGATGATCCTGGCGGCGGCGGCGGTGCACACCCACCTCGTCCGCAAGGGGCTGCGTTCCTATGCGTCGATCAACGTGCGCGCGGCCGAATGCCTCGACACCCATTATTACGCGGTGCTGATCGGCGTCGGCGCGACCACGGTGAACGCCTATCTGGCCGAGGCGGCGGTGGCGGATCGCCATGCGCGCGGCCTGTTTGGCGAGGTGAGCCTGGCCGACAGCTTCAAGCGGCGGCGCAAGGCGATCGACGATGGTCTGTTGAAGATCATGTCGAAGATGGGGATCGCGGTGATCTCCTCCTATCGCGGCGGCTATAATTTCGAGGCGGTGGGGCTCAGCCGCGCGCTGGTCAACGATCTGTTTCCGGGGATGCCGGCGAAGATTTCGGGCGAGGGCTATGCTTCGCTCCAGCTCTCGTCGCGGCTGCGCCACGATGCGGCGTTCGACGAGGCGGTGACGATGCTGCCGGTCGGCGGCTTCTACCGGCAGCGCGCCGGCGGCGAGACCCATGCCTATTCGGCGCAGCTGATGCACCTGCTGCAATCGTCGGTCGCGACCGACAGTTACTCGCAATATCTGCAATTCTCGCGCGGGGTGCGCGATCTGCCGCCGGTCTATCTGCGTGATCTGCTCGAGTTCAACTGGGCGCGCGAGCCGGTGCCGATCGACAGCGTCGAGGCGATCACCGAAATCCGCAAGCGCTTCGTGACGCCGGGCATGTCGCTCGGCGCGCTCAGCCCCGAGGCACACGAGACGCTGGCGATCGCGATGAACCGCATCGGCGCCAAGGCGGTGTCGGGCGAGGGCGGCGAGGACAAGAGCCGCTACACGCCCTATCCGAACGGCGACAACGCCAATTCGGTCATCAAGCAGGTGGCGTCGGGCCGGTTCGGCGTGACGGCGGAATATCTGGGCTCGGCCGAGGAACTGGAGATCAAGGTCGCGCAGGGCGCCAAGCCCGGCGAGGGCGGGCAACTGCCCGGCTTCAAGGTGACCGAGATGATCGCCCGCCTGCGACACTCGACGCCCGGCGTGATGCTGATCTCGCCGCCACCGCACCACGACATCTATTCGATCGAGGATCTGGCGCAGCTGATCTACGATCTGAAGCAGATCAACCCGCGCGCGCGGGTCTGCGTCAAGCTCGTCTCGTCGGCGGGCATCGGCACCGTCGCGGCGGGCGTGGCCAAGGCCCATGCGGACGCGATCCTCGTCGCCGGCCATGTCGGCGGCACCGGCGCTTCGCCGCAAACGTCGATCAAATATGCCGGCACGCCTTGGGAAATGGGGCTGACCGAGGTCAATCAGGTGCTGACCCTCAATGGTCTGCGCCACCGGGTGAAGCTGCGCACCGATGGCGGGCTCAAGACCGGGCGCGATATCGTGATCGCCGCGATCCTCGGCGCCGAGGAATATGGCATCGGTACGCTCAGCCTCGTCGCGATGGGCTGCATCATGGTGCGCCAGTGCCATTCGAACACCTGCCCGGTCGGCGTCTGCACGCAGGACGACGCGCTGCGCCAGAAGTTCGTCGGCACGCCCGAGAAGGTCATCAACCTGATGACCTTCATCGCCGAGGAGGTGCGCGAAATCCTCGCCCGGCTCGGCTTCAAGAGCCTCGACGAGGTGATCGGCCGCACCGAACTGCTGCGGCAGGTGAGCCGGGGCGCCGAGCATCTCGACGATCTCGACCTCAACCCGATTCTCGCCAAGGTCGATGCGCCGGATCACCATCGCCGCTTCGCGATCAGCACGTTCCGCAACGACGTGCCCGACAGCCTCGACGCGCAGATGATCCGCGACGCCGCCGCCGTGTTCGAGCGTGGCGAGAAGATGCAGCTGACCTATACGGTGCGCAACACGCACCGCGCGGTCGGCACGCGCATCTCGGCCGAGATCACGCGCAAGTTCGGCATGTCCACGCTGGCGGACGGCCATGTCACCGTGCGGCTGCGCGGCTCGGCCGGCCAGTCGCTCGGCGCCTTCGCGGTCAAGGGCCTGAAGCTCGAGGTGATGGGCGACGCCAACGATTATGTCGGCAAGGGGCTTTCGGGCGCCACGATCATCGTGCGGCCGACCGTCTCGTCGCCGCTGGAGACCAAGTCGAACACGATCATCGGCAATACCGTGCTGTATGGCGCCACCTCCGGCCGGCTGTTCGCGGCGGGGCAGGCGGGCGAGCGGTTCGCCGTGCGCAACTCGGGCGCGACCGTCGTGGTGGAGGGCTGCGGCGCCAACGGCTGCGAATATATGACCGGCGGCACGGCGGTGATCCTGGGCGAAGTCGGCGACAATTTCGGCGCGGGCATGACCGGGGGCATGGCCTTCGTGCTGGACGAGAAGGGCAGTTTCCCGTCACTCGCCAACCCGGAGAGCATCCTGTGGCAGCGGTTCGCCTCCACCCATTGGGAGGCGCGGGCCAAGTCGCTGATCGCCGAACATGCGGTGGCGACGGGCAGCAAGTGGGCCAATACCATCCTCGACGATTGGGATCGGTGGCGCGACCACATCTGGCAGGTATGCCCGAAGGAGATGGTCTCGCGGCTGGAACATCCGTTGAGCGATGCGCCGGTTGATGAGATTATCGCGGCGGAATGATTCCGACGCGGCTTGCGGAGGCAACATAAATTATGCTGCGACCGCAATAACATCCGATTCGGATAGGCCGGCCCTCAATCCCTTGAATAGCGCCGCGATGCGCCCTCTTATGCTGTCTCGGCTCGGGGGCAGATAACGGGGCCAATATGGGTGAATCAGGGTATACCACGCGCTGGCAGATCGACAGGTTGCTTTCGCGATTGCCGTTGGAAGATACCGAACGGGCGACGATCGATCGCCTGCTCGAAGGGGCCACCAGCCGCTTCGAGATGGCGCCGAAGGCGGGGCAGCCGGTAACGGTGTCCGCCCTCGGACGCGATCTCTACAAGGTGAGCCGGCGGTTCGAGCAGCTCGTCGGGGCGCACATGGCGGCGAACCCGGTGTGGAACATGATGCTCGACCTGCTCGTCGCCGAGGAGGATGGCACGCGGGTGAGCGTCACGAGCCTCTGCATCGCCAGCGGCGAGCCGACGACGAGCGCGCTGCGCCACATCAGCCAGCTCGAACGGCTCGGCTGGGTGACGCGGGTGGCGGACGACACCGATCACCGGCGATCGTGGGTTTCGCTGACCGGGGAGGCGGCCGACAAGATGCGGCGTACCCTGGCGGACATCTACAATGCCGGGACGCGCGGCGAGGCGCTGCGGTGGGAGCCGAGGGCCGTGGGGCGGGATTAGCCTTCCGTATATCCGGTGGGCTCGGGTCCGGTAGGGTCAGACTGGATTCGATTGGGCTGGCGTGATGCTGTGGACCTCGTCGGGCGGTGGCGTCGGGCGGCCAGGGTTTTTCGCAAGTGCCGAAAATCGGATCGTCGCCCCGGCGCAGGCCGGGGTCGCCTTCGTCTTGAGGTGCGGACATTCCGCTATAATCCGCCATTGCGCGTACAGCGAAGCAATCCAGCCTCTCGATCGGACGCGAGGTCCCAACTGGATCGCGTCGCTGCGCTCGCGATGACGATTTGAGGATGGGGTTCCACCAACCCCTTCCCATCTCCGATCCGGCCGCTATATAGGCCCCTCACGATTTTTTCGGCCACGAGTCCCCGTTCGCGCGGGCGTGTCCGCCTTGGTGTCCTCCGAGACACGGTCCGCCTGGCTCGCGGATCGCGACGGATGGGGGGAATTTCCGGGGTTCTACCAGAGGCTGCAGTGCGGATCCGACGGCCCGGACCCGCACTTTTTTGCGTGGATGGCCCCCCATCCACGTGGCCGCGCACCCGCTGAAAGGTGGGCTGAGTGACACGGACTCGAGGAAAATACATGGCGACCCAGGCAGTTCCGGCCCCCGCGAAGGTTTCGACCAAGCGCATCCGCAAGGTCTTCGGCAACATCCACGAAGTGGTGCAGATGCCGAACCTGATCGAGGTTCAGCGCGAAAGCTACGAGCAGTTCCTGCGTTCCGATCCGTCGATCGGCTATGTCTCCGGTCTGGAAAAGACCCTGCGTTCGGTGTTCCCGATCCGCGATTTCGCCGGCACCGCCGAGCTGGATTTCGTGAATTACGAACTGGAGGAGCCCAAGTTCGACACCGACGAATGCCGCCAGCGCGGCATCACCTACGCCGCGCCGATGCGCGTGACGCTCCGCCTGATCGTGTTCGAGGTGGATCCCGATACGGAGACCCGCTCGGTCCTCGATATCAAGGAGCAGGACGTCTACATGGGCGACATGCCCCTGATGACGGGCAACGGCACCTTCATCGTCAACGGCACCGAGCGCGTCATCGTCAGCCAGATGCACCGTTCGCCGGGCGTGCTGTTCGATCATGATCGCGGCAAGACCCATGCGTCGGGCAAGTATCTGTTCGCCGCCCGCGTGATCCCGTATCGCGGCTCGTGGCTCGATTTCGAGTTCGACGCCAAGGACATCGTCAACGTCCGCATCGATCGCAAGCGCAAGCTGCCGGTGACGACCCTGCTGTATGCCCTCGGTCTCGACGGCGAGCAGATCCTCAACCAATTCTACAAGACCGCGGTCTACATCCGTGGCGACGGCGGCTGGAAGGTTCCCTACCTGCCGGAGAATTGGCGCGGTCAGAAGCCGTCGTTCGACGTGGTCAACGGCGACAATGGCGAGGTCGTCTTCCCGGCCGGCACCAAGGTGTCCCCGCGCGCCGCGAACAAGGCCGGCAAGGACGGCCTCCAGACGCTGCTGATCCCGACCGAGGAAATCTTCGGCCGCTATTCGGCGTTCGACCTGATCGACGAGAGCACCGGCCGCATCTACATCGAGGCGGGCGACGAGGTTACGCCCGAGAATCTCGAGAAGCTGGACAATGCCGGCATCGAGAAGCTCGAGCTGCTCGACATCGACCATGTCTCGACCGGCCCGTGGATCCGCAACACGCTCGCCGCCGACAAGGTGGAGGAGCGCGACCATGCGCTGTCCGAAATCTATCGCGTGATGCGCCCCGGCGAGCCGCCGACGAAGGAGACGGCGGAGTCGCTGTTCGGCGGTCTGTTCTTCGATCCCGAGCGCTACGATCTCTCGGCCGTGGGCCGCGTGAAGCTCAACATGCGCCTCGACCTCGATGTCGAGGATACGGTGACGACGCTTCGCACCGAGGATATCCTCGAGGTGGTCAAGACGCTCGTGAACCTCAAGGACGGCAAGGGCGAGATCGACGACATCGACAATCTCGGCAACCGCCGCGTGCGTTCGGTGGGCGAGCTGCTGGAGAACCAGTATCGCGTCGGCCTGCTCCGCATGGAGCGCGCCGTGAAGGAGCGCATGTCGTCGGTCGACGTGTCGACGGTGATGCCGAACGACCTGATCAACGCCAAGCCGGCGGTTGCCGCCGTGCGCGAGTTCTTCGGCTCGTCGCAGCTGTCGCAGTTTATGGACCAGACCAACCCGCTCTCCGAAGTGACGCACAAGCGTCGCGTCTCGGCGCTCGGGCCGGGCGGTCTGACGCGTGAGCGCGCCGGCTTCGAGGTCCGCGACGTTCACCCGACGCATTATGGCCGCATCTGCCCGATCGAGACGCCGGAAGGCCCGAACATCGGCCTCATCAACTCGCTGGCGTCGTTCAGCCGGGTCAACAAGTACGGCTTCATCGAGACGCCGTACCGCAAGATCATCGACGGCAAGGTGTCGGCGGAAGTCGTCTATCTGTCGGCGATGGAAGAGGCCAAGCACACGATCGCGCAGGCCAACGCCGAGCTGACCGCCACCGGCGAGTTCGTCGAGGATCTGATCTCGGCGCGTGAGGCCGGCGAATTCCTGATGGCGCCGCGCGACCAGATCACCCTGATGGACGTGAGCCCCAAGCAGCTCGTGTCGGTCGCGGCTTCGCTGATCCCGTTCCTGGAGAACGACGACGCGAACCGCGCGCTGATGGGTTCGAACATGCAGCGCCAGGCGGTGCCGCTGGTTCGCGCCGAGGCGCCGTTCGTCGGCACCGGCATGGAAGAGACCGTGGCGCGCGATTCGGGCGCCGCGATCGCCGCGAAGCGCGCGGGCATCGTCGACCAGGTCGATGCCGGCCGCATCGTGATCCGCGCCACCGACGAGGTGGAGCCGGGTCGTTCGGGCGTGGACATCTACACGCTGATGAAGTTCCAGCGCTCCAACCAGTCGACCTGCATCAACCAGCGTCCGCTGGTGAAGGTGGGCGACCGGGTGACCAAGGGCGAAGTGATCGCCGACGGCCCGTCGACCGAGTTCGGCGAACTGGCGCTCGGCCGCAACGTGCTCGTCGCGTTCATGCCGTGGAACGGCTACAATTATGAGGATTCGATCCTCATCAGCGAGCGGATCGTGAAGGACGACGTGTTCACGTCGATCCACATCGACGAGTTCGAGGTGATGGCCCGCGACACCAAGCTCGGGCCGGAAGACATCACCCGCGACATTCCGAACGTCGGCGAGGAAGCGCTGCGCAACCTCGACGAGGCGGGCATCGTGTATATCGGTGCCGAGGTCGAGCCGGGCGATATTCTCGTCGGCAAGATCACGCCGAAGGGCGAGAGCCCGATGACGCCGGAAGAGAAGCTTCTCCGCGCCATCTTCGGCGAGAAGGCGTCGGACGTGCGCGATACCTCGCTGCGCCTGCCGCCGGGCGTCGCCGGCACGATCGTGGACGTGCGCGTGTTCAATCGCCACGGCATCGACAAGGACGAGCGCGCGCTGGCGATCGAACGCGAGGAGATCGACCGTCTCGCCAAGGATCGCGAGGACGAGCGTGGCATCCTCAACCGGGCGGCCTATGCCCGCCTGCGCGACATGCTGCTCGGCCAGACCGCCTCGGCGGCGCCCAAGGGCGTCAAGAAGGGCGGTACGATCGACGAGGAACTGCTCGAGTCCGTCGAGAAGCGGGAATGGTGGAAGTTCGCCGTGGCGGACGACAGCCGCCAGGCCGATCTGGAAGCCGTGAAGGCGGAATATGACGACGCCGTCGGCCTGATCGTCAAGAAGTTCGACGATCGCGTCGAGAAGCTCCAGCGCGGCGACGAGCTGCCGCCGGGCGTGCTGAAGATGGTCAAGGTGTTCGTCGCGGTGAAGCGCAAGCTGCAGCCGGGCGACAAGATGGCCGGCCGCCATGGCAACAAGGGCGTCATCAGCCGCATCCTGCCGCAGGAGGACATGCCCTTCCTCGCGGACGGTACGCCGGTCGATATCGTGCTGAACCCGCTGGGCGTGCCGAGCCGCATGAACGTCGGCCAGATCTTCGAGACCCATCTCGGCTGGGCCGCGCGCGGCCTGGGCAAGCAGGTCACGCAGGCGCTGGAGGACTGGCGCGACGCCAATCCGAACCCGGAAGCGGGCGAGGCGCCGGAAGCGGTGCGCAGCGAGCTGAAGCGTGTCTATGGCGCGCAATATCACGGCGAGATCGATGGGCTGACCAGCAACAATGTCGTCGAGATGGCGGGCCTGCTGAAGAACGGCGTGCCGATGGCGACGCCGGTGTTCGACGGCGCGCGCGAGGCGGACGTGTCCGACATGCTCACCCTGGCGGGGCTCGACACCTCGGGTCAGGTCGAGCTGTTCGACGGCCGCACCGGCGACCAGTTCGATCGCAAGGTGACCGTCGGCTACATCTACATGCTGAAGCTGCACCACCTGGTGGACGACAAGATCCACGCGCGCTCGATCGGGCCGTACAGCCTCGTCACCCAGCAGCCGCTGGGCGGCAAGGCGCAGTTCGGCGGCCAGCGCTTCGGCGAAATGGAGGTCTGGGCGCTCCAGGCCTATGGCGCCGCCTACACGTTGCAGGAAATGCTGACGGTGAAGTCCGACGACGTGGTCGGCCGCACCAAGGTCTACGAGGCGATCGTCAAGGGCGACGACACGTTCGAGGCCGGCATTCCGGAGAGCTTCAACGTGCTCGTCAAGGAAATGCGCTCGCTGGGTCTCAACGTCGAACTCAAGTCGAATGAGGAAGACAAGGGGCTGGCCGAGGCGGCTGAATAACGAACCTGAGAGCCCTCTCCCGCTTGCGGGAGAGGGTAGGGTGAGGGTCTTCTTCTCCTGCCGGGTGCGGGAGGGCAGAAGAAGAAGACCCTCACCTCCCACCGCCCAAGGGCGGCGGGTCCCTCCTCTCCCGCCTTGCGGGAGAGGGCTTTAGATGAGGGATTGCCCCATGAACGAGATGACCAACTTCGCGAACCCGCTGGCCGCCAAGCCGGAGACGTTCGACCAGATCCAGATTGGCATCGCCTCGCCGGAGCGCATCCGCTCCTGGTCGTTCGGCGAGATCAAGAAGCCCGAGACCATCAACTATCGCACGTTCAAGCCCGAGCGTGACGGCCTGTTCTGCGCGCGCATCTTCGGTCCGATCAAGGATTACGAATGCCTGTGCGGCAAGTACAAGCGCATGAAGTACAAGGGCATCGTCTGCGAGAAGTGCGGCGTCGAGGTCACCGTTTCCAAGGTGCGCCGCGAGCGGATGGGCCATATCGAGCTGGCCGCCCCGGTCGCGCACATCTGGTTCCTGAAGTCGCTGCCGAGCCGCATCGGCCTGCTGCTCGACATGCAGCTCAAGCAGCTCGAGCGCGTCCTCTATTTCGAGGCCTATATCGTGATCGAGCCGGGCCTGACCCCGCTCGAAAAGTATCAGCTGCTCACCGAGGACGAGCTGCTCGACGCGCAGGACCAATATGGTGAGGACGCCTTCTCGGCCGGCATCGGCGCCGAGGCGGTCCGCATCATGCTCGAGAGCCTCGATCTCGAGGGCGAGAAGGTGCAGCTGCTCGAAGAGCTGGCGGTCACCAAGTCCGAGCTGAAGCCCAAGAAGATCATCAAGCGGCTGAAGGTCGTCGAGAGCTTCCTGGAATCGGGCAACCGCCCGGAGTGGATGATCCTCGAGGTCGTTCCGGTCATCCCGCCGGAACTGCGCCCGCTGGTGCCGCTGGACGGCGGCCGCTTCGCGACGTCGGATCTGAACGATCTGTATCGCCGCGTCATCAACCGCAACAACCGCCTCAAGCGGCTGATGGAGCTGCGCGCGCCGGACATCATCGTCCGCAACGAGAAGCGCATGTTGCAGGAGGCCGTCGACGCCTTGTTCGACAACGGCCGCCGGGGCCGCACGATCACGGGCGCCAACAAGCGTCCGCTGAAGTCGCTGTCCGACATGCTGAAGGGCAAGCAGGGCCGCTTCCGCCAGAACCTGCTCGGCAAGCGCGTCGATTATTCGGGCCGTTCGGTCATCGTGACCGGGCCGGAACTCAAGCTGCACCAGTGCGGCCTGCCGAAGAAGATGGCGCTCGAGCTGTTCAAGCCGTTCATCTACGCACGCCTCGACGCCAAGGGTCTCAGCATGACGCTGAAGCAGGCCAAGAAGTGGGTCGAGAAGGAGCGCAAGGAAGTCTGGGACATCCTGGACGAGGTGATCCGCGAGCATCCGGTGCTGCTGAACCGCGCGCCGACGCTCCACCGCCTGGGCATCCAGGCGTTCGAGCCGGTGCTGATCGAGGGCAAGGCGATCCAGCTGCACCCGCTGGTCTGCTCGGCCTTCAACGCCGACTTCGACGGCGACCAGATGGCTGTCCACGTCCCGCTGAGCCTCGAGGCCCAGCTGGAAGCGCGCGTGCTGATGATGTCGACCAACAACATCCTGTCGCCCGCCAACGGCAAGCCGATCATCGTGCCCTCGCAGGACATGGTGCTGGGCCTCTATTATCTTTCGATGATGAAGGAGAATGAGCCGGGCGAGGGGATGCTGATCTCCGACATGGCCGAGGTGCATCAGGCGCTGAACGCGGGTGCGGTGACGCTGCACACCAAGATCATCAGCCGCGTCCCGCAGACGGACGAGGACGGCAAGCGCTACATGAAGCGCATCGAGACGACGCCCGGCCGCATGCTGCTGGGCGAGACCCTGCCGCAGAGCCACAAGGTGCCGTTCGAGACCGTCAACCGCCTGCTGACCAAGAAGGAGATCGGCGACGTCATCGACGTGGTCTATCGCCACACCGGCCAGAAGGAGACCGTGCTGTTCGCCGACGGCATCATGGCGCTGGGCTTCCGCCACGCGTTCCAGGCCGGCATCTCGTTCGGCAAGGACGACATGATCATCCCGGATTCGAAGGTGCCGCTGGTCGATGAGACCAAGGCTCTCGTGAAGGACTTCGAGCAGCAGTATCAGGATGGCCTGATCACGCAGCAGGAGAAGTACAACAAGGTGATCGACGCCTGGTCGCGTTGCGGCGACCGCGTGGCGGGCGAGATGATGAAGGAGATCCAGGCGGTCAAGAAGGACCCGGAGACGGGTCGCGAGAAGCCGATCAACGCCATCTACATGATGGCGCATTCGGGTGCCCGTGGTTCCGCCGCCCAGATCAAGCAGCTCGCCGGCATGCGCGGCCTGATGGCCAAGCCGTCGGGCGAGATCATCGAGACGCCGATCATCTCGAACTTCAAGGAAGGCCTGACCGTCCTGGAGTATTTCAACTCCACCCACGGTGCTCGCAAGGGCCTCGCGGATACGGCGCTCAAGACCGCCAACTCGGGCTACCTCACCCGCCGTCTGGTCGACGTGTCGCAGGATTGCGTCGTCGTCGAGATCGATTGCGGCACCGAGCGCGCGCTGGAGATGAAGGCGATCGTGCAGGGCGGCGCCACCATCGCCTCGCTGGGCGAGCGTATCCTGGGCCGCACCACGGCCGAGGATCTGATCGACAGCAAGACGAACGAGGTGCTGTTCCCGCGCGGCACGCTGCTGGACGAAGCCGCGATCACCGCGATCGAGGCGATCGGCCTGCAATCGGCCCTGATCCGCAGCCCGCTGGTCTGCGAGAGCAAGGGCGGCGTTTGCGGCACCTGCTACGGGCGTGACCTCGCCCGTGGTACGCCGGTCAACATCGGCGAGGCCGTGGGCGTCATCGCGGCGCAGTCGATCGGCGAGCCGGGCACCCAGCTGACGATGCGGACCTTCCACATCGGCGGCGCGGCGCAGCTGAACGAGCAGTCGAACCTGGAGGCCGTGGCCGACGGTACGCTGCAATATCGCGAACTGCGCACGATCACCGATCCGCGCGGTCGTCGCGTCTCGATGAGCCGCAACGCCGAAATCGCGATCGTCGATCTGTCTGGCCGCGAGCGGGCGACCCATCGCCTGCCCTATGGCGCGCATCTGCTGTTCGACAACGGCCATATCGTGTCGAAGGGCGATCGCATCGCCGAGTGGGATCCCTTCACCATGCCGGTCATCACCGAGACCGGCGGCCAGGTGAAATATCAGGACCTGATCGAGAAGCAGACGCTGACCGAGCAGACCGACGAAGCGACCGGCATCACGCAGAAGATCGTGACCGAATATCGCCCGACGAGCCGCAAGGAGGATCTGCGTCCGCGCCTGACCCTGCTCGACGACCAGTCCGGCGAGGCGGCCCGCTACATGCTGGCGCCGGGCGCGGTGCTCTCGGTCGAGGACGGCCAGACGGTGCAGGCGGGCGAGGTTCTCGCCCGTGTGAGCCGCGAGTCCGCCAAGACCCGCGACATCACCGGCGGTCTGCCGCGCGTCGCCGAGCTGTTCGAGGCGCGCAAGCCGAAGGAAAACGCGATCATCGCGAAAATCTCCGGCCGGGTCGAATTCGGCAAGGATTACAAGGCCAAGCGCAAGATCATCATCCGCCCGGACGATGGCAGCGACGCGGTCGAGTATCTGGTGCCGAAGTCGAAGGTGATCGACGTTCAGGAAGGCGACCACGTCAAGCGTGGCGACAATCTGATCGGCGGCTCGCCCGATCCGCACGATATTCTCGAGGTGCTCGGCATCGAGCCGCTGGCGGAATATCTCGTGTCGGAAATCCAGGAAGTCTATCGTCTCCAGGGCGTGAAGATCAACGACAAGCACATCGAGACGATCGTTCGTCAGATGCTGCAGAAGGTCGAGATCACGGCGGCCGGCGACACGACGCTGCTCCCCGGCGAGCAGGTCGATCGCGAGGAGATGGACGAGATCAACGCCAAGGCGGCGGAGACGGGTGGCGCGCCTGCCGAGGGCAAGCCGATCCTGCTCGGCATCACCAAGGCGTCGTTGCAGACCCGCAGCTTCATCTCGGCCGCGTCCTTCCAGGAGACGACCCGCGTGCTGACCGAGGCTTCGGTGCAGGGCAAGATCGACTCGCTGAACGGCCTGAAGGAGAATGTCATCGTCGGCCGCCTGATCCCGGCGGGCACCGGCGCCGGCATGAACCGCCTGCGCGTCACCGCCACGTCGCGCGACGCGGCGCTGCGGGCGGCGCAGAAGTCCTGGGCCGCGACCATCGCGGCCCCCGACAGCGCCGCGCAGGAGCATGAGGCGGAGCTTCACCGCTCGGCCCGTGACTCGGCCGGCACCGGCGACGATCCGCTGGGCGAAGTCGCGGCCTCGGGCCACGGCACCGACGCGGATGCGGGTGACTATCTGAACTCGTGATCCGGTAACGGATTACGGGCTGAGCGGCCGCCGTGGGGGAGACCCCGCGGCGGCCGTTTTGGTTTTGGGGGCGACGGTTGGGGCGGGCGGCGTAATTCCTCCCCAAGCTCGCTTGGGGAGGGGAACCGTCGCGAAGCGATGGTGGAGGGGTATCCCCGTCATCCGCCGCGCGCAGACCCCTCCACCCCCGGCTGCGCCGGCGGTCCCCCTCCCCGAGCAAGCTCAGGGAGGAATTACGTGCTTACTGCTCGTCGCTGCGGGCGATGGTGCTGATGGCGATGCGGTTGTCGCGCGCCCATTTGGTCAGGCAGTCGGTCTGCGCGGTCGGCAGGGCTTCGTCGCCGGCGCTCTTGCGGCCGTAGAAGAAGGCGCCAGCGCCATCGACCCGCCAGGCGATATCGTCGGGGTCGATCCCGCACGCCGTCATCGCCTCGCTCGCCTCCAGCGCGGTGGTCTTGTTATGCGGCAGGATCTGGCGGACGACATCGCAGCCGGCGAGGGGGAGGGTGGCGAGGGCGATCAGGATCAGGGGGAGGCGCATTGGCGCATGGTAGCCGTTATGGCGGGGGCAATCCACCGCGTCCGGTTGCTGAACGCGATGTGCTCCGGCGCAGGCCGGAGCCCAGGGTTACAAGGCGCACCCCCAGCCACCCTGGGCTCCGGCCTGCGCCGGAGCACGTTACCGCAAAAAAATCGCGCTTAGTTCAGCAGCCCGATCGGGTTCACCGGCTTGCGGCCCTGGCGGATTTCGAAGTGGAGTTGCGGCTCGCTCACCTGGCCGGTGTCGCCGGCCCTGGCGATGATCTGGCCCTTCTTCACCGCTTGGCCGCGCGCCACCAGCAGGCTGTCGCAATTGCCATAAGCGGTGATCCAGCCGTCGCCGTGGCGGAGGAGGACGAGGCCGCCGAAGATGGCGATGCCCTCGCCGGCATAGGCCACGGTGCCATCGGCGGCGGCCATGACGGGGTCGCCCTTGCGCGCGGCGATGTTGATGCCGTCGTTGCGGCGGCCATCGCCGGTGGTGCCGAACGGGCGGAGGATCGCGCCCTTCAGCGGCCACAGGAAGCGCCCGGCGAAGCTGGCGGGCTCGGCGACGGGCGTGGTCGGCGGCGGCACGGTGCGCGGCGTGGGGGCTGGGCGGACGGGCGCCTTCTGCGCGGTCTCGGCCGGTTCGCCGCCCGTCACGATATCGTCGATGTTGATCTGGAAGGCCGACGCGCGCTGTTCCATCGACATGGCCGCCACCTCGGTCTTGCCGGGGATCAGCAACCGGCCGCCTTCGCGCAACACATAGGGCGGCTCGAGCTGGTTCAGTTCGACGATGCGCGACCAGCTGACGCCATAGGCGCGGGCGATGGCGATGCCGCTCTGGCCGCGCTGGATGCGGTGATAGCGGCCGCCGGGAATATTGAGGCGCTGACCGATGCGGACGGGGTAGGGCGGGGCGATGCCGTTGGCGCCCGCGATCGCCTCCAGCCCGGCACCGGTTTTCTCGGCGATGCGGCCGAGATTGTCGCCGGCGACAACGACATAGGTGGAGGCGGGGATTTCGGTTGCGGTGGCGCCGGCCTTGCGCGCCTCCCACGCGGCCGCCGGCTGGCGGACGGCGGTGGGGCGCTTGACCGGCGCGGGCTTCGGCCTGGCAGGCGTGTGGCCGGGGAGTTTCTGGATGCGCTTGTCTTCCGGCCATTGCTCGACCGGCGGGGGCGGCAGCGGCTGGCGCTGGCGAGGGCCGGAGACGCAGCCGGCGAGGAGGGCCAGCAGCGCGATGCCCCCCCAGCGCCTCATGCGTAGACCCCCGCGAGGCCCGCGAGCGAAGGGCGGTGGGTGTGATCGAGGTGGAGCGGCGTGACCGAGACGTAACCGGCGCGCACCGTCTCGAGATCGGTCTCGCCGGTGAAGGTGTCGGGCGTGACCCCGGCGAGATCGAACCAATAATAAGTGAAGCCGCGCGGATCGACCCGTTCGTCGATCGTCAGCCGGCCGTAATCGCGCAGGCCCTGTCCGGCGACGCGGATGCCCTTGACCTCGTCGGGCATCCGCGCGGGGAAGTTGATGTTGACGAGCGTGCGGGGCGCCCAGTCGATGTCGAGCAGCGGGCGGAGCGCGCGTTCGCCCCACGCCTCGGCCGCCTCGAAGGTGGCGGCCTCGCCGATGCCGCGCCGCGCGTAGATCTGGCTGAGCGCGACCGAGCGGATGCCCGCCAGCGCGCCCTCGGCGGCGGCAGAGACGGTGCCCGAATAGCCGACGTCCTCGGCGAGATTGGCGCCGCGGTTGACGCCCGACAGGATCAGGTCGGGCCGCGCGTCCTTCATCACATGGCCCAGCGCCATCATCACCGCATCGGTCGGCGTGCCGGCGACGGCGTAGCGTTTCTCGCCCATCTTCCGCATTCGCACGGGCCGGGTGAGGGTGAGCGAGCGGCCCGCGCCGGACTGCTCCTCGGCCGGCGCGACGATTGTGATATCGTCCGACAGGGTGCGCGCGATCCGTTCCAGCACGGCGAAGCCGGGGGCGTTGATGCCGTCGTCGTTGGTGAGGAGGATGCGCATCAGGGCACCAGCCGCTCGATGCCGCCCATGTAAGGCACCAGCACATCGGGGATGCGGACCGACCCGTCGGCCTCCTGATAATTTTCCAGCACCGCGACGAGCGTGCGGCCGACGGCGAGGCCGGAGCCGTTGAGCGTGTGAACGAAGCGCGTGCCCTTGGCCCCGGCGGCGCGGGTGCGGGCGCCCATGCGGCGCGCCTGGAAGTCGCCGCAGTTGGAGCAGGAGGATATCTCGCGATACTTGGTCTGGCCGGGCAGCCACACCTCGAGATCGTAGGTCTTGATCGCGCCGAAGCCCATGTCGCCCGCGCACAGCAGCATCTTGCGATAGGGCAGGCCGAGCGCCTGGAGGATCGCCTCGGCGGCGGCGGTCATCCGCTCATGCTCCGCCTCGGAGGTTTCGGGCGTGGTGATCGAGACCAGCTCGACCTTCTCGAACTGATGCTGGCGGATCAGGCCGCGCGTGTCGCGCCCGGCGGCGCCCGCCTCGGCGCGGAAACATTGGGTGAGCGCGGTGAGGCGCAGCGGCAAGGTCGCTTCGTCGAGAATCTGCTCGCGCACCAGATTGGTGAGCGAGACCTCGGCGGTGGGGATCAGCCAGCGATCGTCGGTGGTGTGGAACAGATCCTCGGCGAATTTCGGCAACTGGCCGGTGCCAAACAGCGCGTCCGACCGCACCATCAGCGGCGGGGCGACCTCGGTATAGCCCTGCCCCTCGGTCTGGCGATCGAGCATGAACTGGCCGAGCGCGCGGTTGAGGCGGGCCATCCGCCCCTTCAGCACCGCGAAGCGCGCGCCGGAGATGGCGGCGGCGCTCTCGAAATCGAGGCCCAGCGCCGGGGCGAAATCGGCATGGTCGCGGGGCGCGAAATCGAATTGGCGGGGCTCGCCCCAGCGGGCGACCTCGACATTGCCGTCCTCGTCGGCGCCCTCGGGCACGTCGGCGGCGGGCAGGTTGGGCAGCGCGGCGAGCGTCTCGTCGATATGGGCGGCGAGCTTGCCTTCCTCGGCCTCCAGCGTGGGCATCCGCTCCTTGAGCGCGGCGACCTCGGCCATCAGGCTGGCGGCGGTCGCCTCGTCCTTCCGCGCCTTGGCCGCGCCGATCGCTTTGGAGGCTTCGTTGCGGCGCGCCTGCGCCCCCTGAAGCTCGTGCCCGATCGCGCGGCGGCGCTCGTCCAGCGCGGCGATCGAGGCGGCCATGGGGGCGAGGCCGCGTCGGGCGAGGCCCGTATCGAAGCCATCGGGGTCGTCGCGGATCAGCCGTATGTCGTGCATGGCTTGAGGCTATGGCCGCCGCTCGTGACAGGTGCAAGCGGCAACGGAATCGGGGCACGCCGCGTTCATGGGGGGTATCCAGAACAGAAAAGGAGCTGGCGATGCGCCTGGCACATAACAGCGTGGTGGTGGTGGCCGATGGGCGGAAGATGCTGTTCTTCCGCAACGAAGGCGATGCCGAATATCCGAACCTGACGGTCGAGGATCAGGATTATCATCCCAATCCCAGGACGGGTGAGCAGGCGACCGATCAGGCGGGCCGTGCCTCCAACACGATCGGCGGGCGCGCCAGTTCGGTCGAGCCGACCGACTTCCACCAGATCGAGGAAGATCGCTTCGCCGCCCAGACTGTCGCGCTGCTCAATAAAAAGGCGCTGGCCGGCGACTACGAACAGTTGATCATCGTGGCGCCCGCGCAAACCCTTGGTGAAATGCGCAAACATTATCACAAGGAGACCGAGAAGCGGCTCAAGGGCGAGATCGCCAAGGATCTGACGGGTCATCCGGTCGATCAGATCGAGAAGATCATTGTGGAACAGGAATGAGGCGCACGGGTTAATCCTGTGACTGTTCTGTTGCGATCACGTTTCATCGTGTGGACGGAACCGTTGAACGCAGTTTCGTGCCGTTTCGGCACCGCAATTTGAGGAGACACACCATGCAGCATAAGATGATCTTGCTTGCTGGCGCGGCCTTCGCCCTGACCAGCGCGCCCCTTCTGGCGCAGGATATGCCCGCTCCGGCGCAGGCGACCGACACCGCCGCCGCCACGACCACCGCGGCCCCCACCGCCGTCGACATCACGGTCGGCAAGAAGGTGGTCGATGCCCAGGGCGGCGCCGTCGGCACCGTCGCGCAAGTGCAGGGCGACGTCGCCGTCGTCGATACCGGCACGACCAAGGCGGGTGTCGCCAAGGGCTCGTTCGCGGCCAAAGGCGCCGATCTGGTGCTCGGCATGACCAAGGCGCAGCTGGACGAGGCCGCCAAGGGCCAGCAGGCGACCGCGCAGGCCGATACCGCCGCCGCGATCACGCCGGGTGCGGCCGTCGCCGACGCTCAGGGCGGCGCGGTCGGCAAGATCGAGGCCGTCGAGGGCGATTTCGTGACCGTCGCGACGGCCAGCAACGTGAAGGCCAAGCTGCCGAAGACCGCCTTCGCCAAGGGCCCCAACGGGCTGGTGATCGGCATGACGGCGACCCAGCTCGAGGAAGCCGCCAAGGGCAGCACCCCCGCGCCGTCGATGTAATTTCCATAGAGTCGTCAAGACTGTTGCAGGCGCGCGTCACCCATCGCGGGTGGCGCGCGTCGCGCTTGTGCGGCGCTCCCGGCATTGGTATTGGGCCGCCCGGGGCAGGCCCGCGACACCGCGACATATGTCCGGCTCGCGGTCCCGGCGGGGAGCGTGACGTGGTGAGCATGGCGACGGTGGCAAGCGACAAACCCGGCCTTCCAGGGGCGGCAAACGACGATCTGATCCACGGCGATTATCGGCCGAGCAACGACGAGCCCTTCATGGGGCCGCGTCAGCAGGCCTATTTCCGGCGGAAGCTGCTCAACTGGAAGGATTCGATCCTCCTCGAAGCGCAGGGCACGCTGGCCCAGCTTCAGACCGATTCGCTGCGCGAGGCCGACATCACCGATCGCGCGTCGAGCGAGACCGACTGGTCGATCGAGTTGCGCACCCGCGATCGCCAGCGCAAGCTGATTTCCAAGATCGACGCCGCGCTGCGCCGCATCGAGGAAGGCGAGTACGGCTATTGCGAGGTGACCGGCGAACCGATCTCCCTCGGCCGCCTCGAAGCCCGCCCGATCGCGACGATGACGGTGGAAGCGCAGGAGCGCCACGAGCGCAACGAGAAGATCTCGCGCGAGGAATAGAAGCGGACGGCACCGAACGGGCCGCTTTTTTGATGTCTTGTGTTGGCAGGCTCAGGCCGGATGGGCGATCTGCGCGCGGGTTCGGGCGCCTCATCCCATCGGCCGGGATCGCGCTCGCTTCACAGCCCCGGCCGGCCGTACTAAGGCGCAGCTTCCGATGCACGCCTTCGCCAACCCCGCTCGATTCCTCTCCATCGCGAGGCCGCTGACCGGCTGGCTCGGCTGGTGCGGCGCGCTGCTGATCGCGGTGGCGGCCGTCGCCGGGCTCGGCTTCACGCCGCGCGACTATCTTCAGGGCGATACCGTCCGCATCATGTACGTCCACGTGCCCTCGGCGTGGCTCGGCATGGCGGGGTGGAGCGCGATCGCGGTGGCGAGCCTGATGGAATTGGTCTGGCGTCATCCACTGGCGGCGATCGCCGCGCGGGCGTCGGCCGTGCCGGGGGCGCTGTTCACCTTCCTCTGCCTCGCCAGCGGCTCGATCTGGGGCCGGCCGACGTGGGGGACGTGGTGGGAATGGGACGGGCGGATGACCTCCATGCTGGTCCTGCTGTTCCTCTATTTCGGCTATATCGGGCTTGCGTCGGCGCGGGGGCCGGGGGCGGCGGGCAGCCGGATCGTCGCGGTGTTTGGCCTGTTCGGGGCGATCAACCTGCCGATCATCCATTATTCGGTGCTGTGGTGGCGCACCTTGCATCAGGGCCAGTCGATCGGCCTCGGCGGGTCCAGCATCGACGGATCGATCCTGTGGCCGCTGCCGATCGCGATGCTGGGGTTCAGCCTGCTGTTCGGCGCGATCGTGCTGATGCGGATGCGGGCGATGCTGGCCGATATCAAGGTCGAGGCGCGGATGCGGCGGATGGCGGCATGAGCCACTGGCCGTTCGTGATCGCCGCCTACGCACTGGTGCTGATCGGCACCGGGGGCGTGACGCTGTGGAGCTATGTCGCGATGCGCCGCGCCGAGGCGCGTGCCGCTGCGCTGACGGGGCGGCGCGAGGCGTGAGCGGTTGGAGCCAGTTCGCTGCCGTACCCCTGCGGAGGCAGGGGGCCAGAGCCCCATGCGCTGCGCTTTGTAACCCTGGGCTCTTGCCTGCGCAGGAGCACGGACTCGTATGAAGGCGAAGAACCAGCGGCTGTGGCTGATCGGCCTCGCCGCCGTCGCAATGCTGGCGGCGGTGCTGCTCGGCATGTGGGCGCTGAAGGATCAGGCGAGCTATTTCTACACCCCCGCCGATGCGGTGCGCGACCGGGTCGAGCCCGGCCGGCAGGTGCGGCTGGGCGGCATGGTCGAAAAGGGCTCGATCGTGAAACAGGCCGACGGTGTCTCGATCCGCTTCGTCGTGACGGACGGGCAGGCGACCGTGCCGGTGCGCTTCACCGGCATCGTGCCGGACCTGTTCCGCGAGGGGTCGGGCGTGGTGGCCGAGGGGCATTTCGAGGCGGGCGGCGGCTTCGTCGCGGAAACCATCCTCGCCAAGCATGACGAACGCTACATGCCGCCGCAGGTGGCCGGCGCGATGCACAAGAGCGACAGCCTGGAGGCCGACCGGAAATGATCGCCGAGGCCGGTCTTGCCGCTCTGTGGCTGGCGGCGGCGCTCGCCGCGCTCCAGCTGGCGCTGGTAGCGCTCAGCCTGCGTGGGGCCGAGGGGCTCGACGGGCTGGTGCGCCCCGCCGCGCTGGCGCAGGGCGTGCTCGCCTGCCTCGCCTTCGGGTTGCTGATCTGGCTGTTCGTGCGGGTGGACGTGTCGGTCGCGCTGGTCGCCGCCAACGACCATAGCGCCAAGCCCTTGCTCTATCGCTTCGCCGCGACCTGGGGGAATCACGAAGGCTCGATGCTGATGTGGGTCGCGATCCTGTCGGTCGCGGGCGGGGCGGTGGCGGTGCTGGAGAAGCGCCTGCCCGAGCGCACGTTGCTCGCCACGCTCGGCGGGCAGGCGACGATCGCCCTCGGCTTCTACGCCTTCCTGCTGTTCGCCTCGAACCCCTTCGCCCGGCTCGATCCCGCTCCGCTCGACGGCAAGGGGCTGAACCCGCTGCTGCAAGACCCCGGCCTGGCCTTCCACCCCCCGACGCTCTACATCGGCTATGTCGGCCTGTCGGTGGCCTTCTCCTTCGCGATCGGCGCGCTGGTGACGCGCGATGTCGGCCCGGCCTTCGCCCGCGCGATGCGGCCGTGGGTGCTGGGGGCGTGGATCTTCCTGACGCTCGGCATCACCGCCGGCAGCTATTGGGCCTATTACGAGCTGGGCTGGGGCGGCTGGTGGTTCTGGGATCCCGTCGAGAATGCCAGCCTGATGCCATGGCTGGCCGCCACCGCTTTGCTTCATTCGGTGACGGTGCTGGCGACCCGCGACGGTCTGCGCGCCTGGACGGTGATGCTGGCGGTCGTCGCTTTCTCGATGAGCATGGTCGGCACCTTCCTCGTCCGATCGGGCATCCTGACGAGCGTCCACAGCTTCGCGGTCGATCCCCGGCGCGGCGCCTTCATCCTCATCCTGCTGGCGCTCTACATCGGCGGCGCGCTGGCGCTGTTCGGCGCGCGGGTGGGCACCGTTAAGGAGGGCAGCCGCTTCGATCCGGTTAGCCGTGAAGGCGCGCTGGTCGTCAACAATCTGCTGCTCACGGTGGTGCTGGGCCTCGTGCTGATGGGCACGCTCTATCCGCTGGTGGTCGAGAGTTTCGGCGGGCGCATCTCGGTCGGCCCGCCTTACTTCAACGCCGTGGCCGGGCCGATCGCGCTGATCCTGATGCTGCTGATGGCGGTCGGGCCGATGGTGCGCTGGCGGCGCGACAGCGCGCGCGCCGTGCTCGGCCGGGTGGTCGTGCCTGCCGCCGTGCTGGTCGTGGCACTGGTTGCCAGCTTCCTCCTCGCCCCCCGCATCGGCTGGATGCCGCGCCTCGGCCTCGTCGTCGCGGCGGGTGTGGGGCTGGGAAGCCTGGCGCCGCTCTGGGGGCGCAACCTGCTGCGCACGCCGCTCTTCACCTGGGGCATGGTCGTCGCCCATTTCGGGCTGGCGGTGAGTCTCGCCGGCATGGCGTCCGACAGCGCCTTCACCGTCGAGCGGCTGTCGGCCACGGCGGTGGGCGGCAGCGAGCGGGTCGGGCCGTTCACCGTGCGCCTCGACGGGGTCGAGCCGACCTTCGGGCCGAACTGGCAGGCGATCGAGGGCAGCGTCACCGCCACGCGCGGCGGCACCAGCTTCGCGATGCGCCCGCAGGCCCGCGCCTTCTGGTCGCCGCCGACCGAGACGAGCGAGGCGGCGATCCGCACGATGCTGGACGGGCAGCTGTACGTCGTCCTCGGCAAGCAGGTCGATGAGACGCGCTGGCAGATGCGACTGTGGTGGAAGCCGTTCGTCACCTTCATTTGGCTCGGCGGCGCGCTAGTCGCGCTGGGCGGCGCGCTGTCGCTGATCGGCCGCGTCCGGCGCGAGCGGAGGGCGACGCAATGGGATTGAAGCGCCGCCTGCTGATCTGGCTGCCTTTGTTCGCCGCCGCGATCCTGCTGTCGCTGTTCGCGCATGGCCTGCGGAAAGAGCCGGGCGGGCCGATCGCGTCGCACCTCGTCGGCAAGCCGCTGCCCTCCTTCACTTTGCCGCCCGCCGCGCCCGGCATCCCCGGCCTGTCGAGCGGCGACATGAAGGGCCGTGCCTATATCCTCAACATCTTCGCCAGCTGGTGCGTGCCCTGCGCGGTCGAGGCGCCGCAACTGGCCGCGCTGAAGCGGGCCGGCGTGCCAATCGTCGCGGTCGCGGTGCGCGACAAGCCCGCCGACGTGGCCGACTTCCTCGCCCGCTACGGCAATCCCTACATCCGCATCGGCAGCGACGCGGCGAGCCAGCTCCAGATCACGCTCGGCTCGTCGGGCGTGCCCGAGAGTTTCGTGATCGGCGCGGACGGCATCATCCGCCACCAGCATATGGGCGAAATCCGCGCCGACGACGTGCCGAGCCTCGTCGCGGCGGTGGGTGCGGCGCGATGAGGTCCGCGATCCTCCTCGCGGGGCTATTGGCCGGGGCGGCGCTGGCCGACAGCAACCTGCCGCCCGCGCCGCTCGCCAACACGCAGCTGCCCAACCCCGCGCAGGAAGCCCAGGCCCGCGCGCTGATGGAGAGCCTGCGCTGCCTCGTCTGCCAGGGCCAGTCGATCGCCGACAGCGATGCCGAGATGGCCGGCGACATGCGCGCGCTCGTCCGCCAGCGCATCCAGGCGGGCGAGGCGCCCGAATCGGTGCGCGCCTTCCTCGTCAGCCGCTATGGCGATTGGGTGAGCTTCACGCCCCCGGTCGGCGGCGCCGGCTGGCCCTTGTGGATCGCGCCGATCGCGTTGCTGCTGGCGGGCGTCTGGCTGCTGCGCGGCCGCTTCAAGGGGCACCGGCGATGATCGGCTGGCTGATCTTCCTGATCCTCGGCGCGCTCGTGCTGGCGGCGCTGTGGCGATTCGGCGGGGCCGGGCGCGCCGGCACCGAACTGGTGCTGGCGGCGCTGCTGGTCGCGGCGGCGGGCTATGCGTGGCAGGGCAGCCCAGGCCAGCCCGGCAGTCTGCCCCGCGAACGGCCGATGGCGCTGAAGGGCGAGGATGCCTTCACCCTCCAGCGCGAACAGCTCGGCTTCGCCAGCGTCGGCGGCGCGGCGGACGTGCTGGCCGCGTCCGACACGCTCTACCGCCAGCGGCTGGGCGATTACGCGATCGCCCAGCTCCGCGCCGCGCTCAATCGCGCGCCCGGCGATCCCGAATTGCTGACCGGTCTGGGACAGGCGCTGGTGCGTCAATCGGAGGGCGTGGTGACCCCGGCGGCGAAACTCGCCTTCGATCGCGCCCGCACGGCGGCCCCCAGGAACCCCGGCCCGCCTTACTTCCTCGCCATGGCCTATGCCCAGCAGGGTGACCTCGACAGCGCCGAACGCCTGTGGCGCGACCAGCTTCGAACCACGCCGGAGGATGCGCCTTACTTCCCGTTGGTCCTGCGCAACCTTCTGATCGTGAAGGCGACCCGCGAGGCGCGCTAGGCTAGAGCGTGCTGCGGATAGATTGAATCGATTGGGGATTCCCGACGGTCGCTGGATGTGATTCAAGCTGCTGGCTGGCGAGGAGGTCAGTCAGAATGGCACGAGCCTATTCGCAAGATTTGAGGGACCGGGTGATCGATGCGGTGCTGCGTGGCGGAGAGAGCCGGCGGTCTGCGTCGCGGCGCTTCGGGGTAAGCGAGGCCTCGGCGATCAAATGGGTGCAGCGGGTCGAGCGGCTGGGTGACCGGCGGTGCGCCGGCACTGGCGGGCACCGTCCCTCGAAGGTGAAGCCGGAGCGCGACTGGTTGCTGGCGACGATCGCGGAGGAGCCCGACATCACACTGGCGGCCCTGTCGGCCCGGCTACTGGCCGAGCGCGGCGTACGGGCGGACACCGGCATGCTGTCGCGCTTCTTCACCGGCGAAGGCATCAGCTTCAAAAAAAACCGTGCTGCCCAGCGAGCAGGACCGGCGTGACGTTGCCCGCCGGCGGGCGAGCTGGAAACGGTATCAGGGCAAGCTCGATCCCCGGCGGCTGGTCTTTATCGACGAGACCTGGGCCAAGACCAACATGACGCGCACCCATGGGCGTTGTCGGCGCGGGGAGCGTCTCCATGCCAAGGTGCCGCATGGCCACTGGAAGACGCTGACTTTCCTGGCGGCGCTCCGCCACGACCGGATCGATGCACCTGCGGTGATCGATGGCCCGATCAACGGCAAAAGCTTCCTCGCCTACGTCGAGCAAATCCTCATCCCGACGCTTGGCCCCGGCGACATCGTCATCCTCGACAATCTCGGCAGCCACAAAGGTGAGGCTGTGCGCAGCGCCATCCGGGCCGCAGGTGCAAGGCTACTGTTCCTTCCGCCCTACAGCCCAGACCTCAACCCGATCGAGCAGGTCTTCGCCAAGCTCAAGACGCTCCTCCGCAAGGCCGCAGAGCGCACTGTCGAAACCACATGGCGACGCATCGGATCGCTCCTCGACGCCTTCTACCCGTCCGAATGCGCCAATTACCTCGTCAACTCCGGCTATGCTTCAATCTAATAACAGAATGCTCTAGGCGGCGGGTGGCGGCGCGGGCTGGCCTTCCACCATCGGCAGGGACGGATCGATCGTGACCCACGAGGGGGCGGACGCCGTCCAGATCGTCATCTGCGGGGCGATCACTTCCATGTCGTCGAACGATCCGATCCGCACGAACATCTGGTGCGGGCGCACCACCGCGCCGCTGAACAAGGGTGTGCCGCAGGCGGGGCAGAAGCCGCGCCGCATCACATTGCCGCTGTCCGCCACGCTTTCATACCAGGTCACGTCGCCGGTCACGGTGAGCGTGTCGGTGGCGAAGCCGGCGTTGGCGATGCCGCCGCCGCCGCCGAAATATTGGCAGTCGCGGCACTGGCAGGCGCGCGCCGCGAAGGGCGGCGCCGCCGATCGCCAGCGCACCGCGCCGCACAGGCATCCGCCCGTGACCGGCATGACGGCCGGCCCGTCGCTCACGCCATCACCGTTTCGAGCAGGCCCTCGAACAGGCGACGGCCGTCGCTGCGGCCGTGCGCCGGCTCGATCACCCGCTCGGGGTGCGGCATCAGCCCCAGCACGTTGCCGGCATCGTTGAGCACGCCGGCGATGCCGCGCGCCGATCCGTTGACGGGCTCGGCATAGCGGAAGGCGACCCGGCCCTCGCCCTCGATCCGGTCGAGCGTGGCGGCGTCGGCGGTGTAATTGCCGTCGTGGTGGGCGACGGGGATGTGGATCGTCTCGCCGGCGGCGTAGCGGCTGGTGAAGGCCGATTGCGCGTTCTCGACCGTCAGCGCCACATCGCGGCAGACGAACGAGAGGCCGGCGTTGCGCATCAGCGCGCCGGGCAGCAGCCCCGCCTCGGTCAGCACCTGGAAGCCGTTGCACACGCCCAGTACCGGCACGCCGCGCGCCGCCGCATCGGCCACGGCGCGCATCACCGGGCTGCGCGCGGCCATCGCGCCCGACCGGAGATAATCGCCATAGGAGAAACCGCCCGGCACCGCGATCAGATCGAGCCCGTCGGGCAGGCTGGTTTCGCGATGCCACAGCATCACCGGATCGACGCTCGAGACCTCGCGGATGGCGACGGCGAGGTCGCGATCGCAGTTGGAGCCCGGAAAGACGAGGACGGCCGCCTTCACGGCTCCACCTGCTCGATCCGGTAATTTTCGATCACGGTGTTGGCCAGCAGCTTGCGGCACATGCCGTCGATGTCCTCGGGGGAGGTGCCGTCGGCCAGCTCCAGCTCGATCAGCTTGCCGACCCGCACGTCGGCGACGCCCGCAAAGCCCAGGCCGTCCAGCGCATGGTGCACCGCCTTGCCCTGCGGATCGAGCACGCCGTTCTTCAGCGTGACATAGATGCGAGCCTTCATGCGTGTGCGCTCCTTCGGGGGCGGGTGTTGCGGCGCCCTATGCCCAAGGGCGGGGGCGGGGGCAAGGTGTCGGAGGCTTTGCGCGGCGGGCGAATCCCTCTATTCCGGCCCCCATGTCCATCACCCTCATCGGCCTCGATGCCGACGACACGCTCTGGCACAACGAGACCATCTTCCGGATGACGCAGGCGCGCTTCGCCGATCTGCTGAAGGACCATGGCGATCCGGCGGTGATCGAGGAGCATCTCGTCACGGTCGAGCGGCGCAACCTGGCGATCTACGGCTATGGCGCCAAGGGCTTCACGCTCTCGATGATGGAGACCGCGCTCGAACTGTCCGAAGGGCGCGTGCCGAGCAAGGTGCTGGCCGAGATCCTCGCCGCCGGGCGCGAGATGATGGCGCATCCGATCGAGCCGCTGCCGGGCGTGGAAGAGGCGCTGGCGGTGCTGGCCGATCAGGCGCGGCTGATCCTCATCACCAAGGGCGACCTGTTCCACCAAGAGCAGAAGCTGGCCGCCTCGGGCCTCGGCCGCCATTTCCACGGGGTGGAGATCGTCAGCGAAAAGACCCCCGAATGCTACACCCACGCCTTCCGCCGCCACGGCGGGGACGTGGCGCAGGCCGTGATGGCGGGCAATTCGGTGAAATCCGACGTGATCCCCGCGCTCACGGCCGGCGCCTGGGCCGCGCTGGTGCCCTATCCGCTCGTCTGGAGGCACGAAGCCGCCGACGCGCCCGCCGACCACCCGCGCTACCGCGAACTGGAAACGCTGGCGGATTTGCCCGGCTGGGTGGCGGAGATCCGCGCGGCGGCGTGAGGCGGCGACTCGCGAACGTCGTTAGTTCCCGTCATGCCGGATTTGTTCCGGCATCCACCTCACCGAACGCGCAGGCCGATGCGCTAGTGGCACGGTGGACCCCGGAACAGGTCCGGGGTGACGGCTCTCAAGTATGAGCTGGTACGCGTCAAAGCCTCGCTCAGCCGCCACCCAGCCCCGCCGCATCCGCCGCCGCGAAATGCGCGATCTGATCGGCATGGGCCTTCGCGAAGGCCGGGCGGGCGGTGGCGCGGGTCATGTAGGCGCGAGCGGTGGGGAAGGGGGTGAGGCCCCCCAGCCGATCGACGAGGCGCAGCACGTCGGCCATCAGGATGTCGGCGATGGAGAAGGGGCCGGCGAGCCATTCGCGGGCGACGAGTATCGCCTCAAGATGCGCCAGCCGCTTGGTGAGGAAGCCGTCGAGCTGCTTCCAGGCAGTGGTGTCCTCCTTCTCGCCCGAGAATTTCAGGATCGACCAGGGCAGGCTGGCCATCTCGACCGAATTGAGCGCCGCGAACAGCCATTCGATCGCGGTGGCGCGCGTGGCCGAATCGGTGGGCAGCAGCGTGTCGCTCCGCTCGCCCAGATGCAGCAGGATCGCGCCGCTCTCGAAGATGGAGAGGTCGCCGTCGGTAAGCCACGGCACCTGCGCGAACGGCTGGTGGGCGAGATGCGCCGCGCCGCGATCGCCAAAGGGCGTGGTCGCCACACGATACGGCAGGCCCGCTTCCTCCAGCGCCCAGCGCACCCGCAGATCGCGGACGTAGCCGCGCGGCGGGTGAGGCACCCAATCGAAGGTGGTGAGGATCAGATCGGGCATATGCGGTCTCCCGTGCGTGGTCGGGGAAACGCGGGGCGGAGGCAACGGTGCCCGGCCCCCGCGTGCGTCCGCGGAACAGTCACGCCACCGTCGCGCGCGCCTTGGCGGTGAGGGCGGCCAGTTCCCCGAACAGCGCGTCGTCGATCGTCTTGAAGTTGAAGCAGGTCTTGCCCTGTCGTCGCTTGGCCAGCGGCTCGGACAGGCCCTCGGCGAGCGTCGGCTGATCGTAGAGCGGGATCAGGTGGTAGGCCACATAGCTCTTCTTGATGGTCACCGTGCCGAACCAGCCGGGTTGGTTCGTCCTGGCATCAATGGCGTGGGTGCGCACGACGAGGTCACCGGCCTCGTCACGGGTGACGTTCTGGTCTCCGGCCGATGCCAGCATGATCGCGCGCAGGCGCCCGTGAACCGCTTCGTAATCCCCCATGATAGACCCTCCCTCACGAGCGGCAGGGCATCATATCGGCGCGGCGGGGTCAACGGCCGCGCGAGACCCGCTACGATCGCTGGCCCAGCACCTCATAGGCGATCACCGCCGTCGCGACGGCGGCGTTGAGGCTGTCGGCCTTGCCGAGCATCGGGATCTTCACCAAGAGGTCGCATTCCGCCTCATAAGCCTCGGGCAACCCCTGCGCCTCGTTGCCGACGAGCAGGAAGGTGGGAGCTTCGTAGCGGGGCGCGCGGTAAGAACCGGTCGCTTTCAGGCTGGTGCCGACGAGCTGGCCGGGGCCGGCGCGCAGCCAGGGCAGGAAATCCTCCCACCGGGCCTGGGCGATACGCTGGGTGAAGAGGGCGCCCATGGTGGCGCGCACCGCCTCGACCGAGAAGGGATCGACGCAATCGTCCACGAGGATCAGCCCGCCCGCCCCCACCGCATCCCCGGTGCGCAGGATCGTGCCGAGGTTGCCGGGGTCGCGCAGCGATTGCGCCACGATCCAGATGCCGGCGGCGGCGCGGTCGATGCGGGCGAGGCTGGTGTCGAACTGGCGATAGACGCCCAGCACCGTCTGCGGATTATCCTTGCCGGAAAGTTTGTGGAGGATGTCGCGGGTGGTCTCGATAGCCTCGCCGCCGGCCTTTTCGGTGGCGGCGACGAGCCGGCGGACGAGCGGGTGGCCGGCGCTGTCGGCGGCGTAGAAGATCCACTGCGGCAGGTGGCCCGCTTCCTGCGCCTCGGCCAGAATGCGCAGCCCTTCGGCGAGGAACAGGCCCTCTTCGCGGCGGTGCCGCTTCTCGCGCAGGTTGCGGACGCGCTTGACGAGGGGGTTTGAGTAAGCGGTGATCTCGCGGGGCATGATCGCCTGTTAGCCGAGCGGCGGGGGCGGGGGTAGGGTGTCCGCAGGATATTGCACCCCAGCCGTTTCCCGATACGGTTGCGGCCATGCAACGATCGCTCCCGTTCCTCGCGCTCCTCGCCCTCGCGGCCACCCCCGCGCAGGCGCAGCCGCCGTTGCAAGTAAAGGTCGAGGCCGTCCTCGCCCAGGCCCCGCTCGGCACCCGTTTCGGCCTGCTGGTCGTCGATGAAGCCGGCCGCGAACTGGTCGCGATCAATCCCGACAGCCGCTTCGTGCCCGCCTCCAACACCAAGATGTTCACCACCGCCGCCGCCTATGCGACGCCGGGCGTGCTGGACGCGACCGCCGGCACCGCGATCCGGCTGGACGGGGAGGGGCGGCGCGTGCCCGATGTCGTGCTGGTCGGCGCGGGCGACGCGCGGCTGTCGAGCGCGAAGGATTGCACGGTCGATTGCCTCGCCACCCTCGCCGACGCGGTCGCCGCGAGGGCGAGACTGGTGGGCGACGTGATCGGCGACGACAGCCTCTACCCCGACGAACGGTGGAGCCCGGGCATGAGCTGGAACAACATCCCGACGCGCTCCGGCACCGCCACCTCGGCGCTCACCCTCGACGACAACGAACTGGTGATGACGGTCACCCCCACAATGCCCGGCAAGCCCCCGATCGTCGATCTCCCGGCCTATTACGCGCTCGACAATCGCGCCACGACCGGCCCCGCCGGCGGGGGCGACCTCGATTTCACCCGCGAGCCCAATGGCGCGCTCGTCCGCCTCACCGGCACCATCGCCGCCGACGCGAAGCCCGAAACCATCCGCCTCGGCATCGACGATCCCGCGCGCTATGCGGCGTGGGTGTTGAGGGCGATGCTGGAGGCGCGCGGCGTGCGGGTCACCGGAAAGGTCGATGTCCGCCACCGGCCCCTCACGGCCGCCGACGACCCCGTCGCGCGCGGCGGTGCGCCCGCCGCCCGCCCGCCGGTGCCCGCGCCGCTCGCCACCCTGCCGCTGCCGCCACTGGCCGAGGATGTCGCCATCACCAACAAGGTCAGCCAGAATCTCCATGCCGAACTGCTGCTGCGCCGCACCGGTCGCATGACCGGATCGGGATCGATCGCGGACGGGCAGGCGGCGGTGCGGGCGATGCTGGGGCAGGCGGGGGTAGGGCGCACTGCTTATGACTTCGCCGATGGCTCCGGCATGTCCAATTACAACCGGGTCGCGCCGCGCGGCGCGGTCGGCCTGCTGCGCTGGATCGCGGGCCAGCCGTGGGGCGCGGCATGGCGCGCCTCGCTGCCGATCGGCGGGGTGGATGGCACGCTCTCCAGACGCTTCCGAGGCACGCCGCTGGAAGGCAAGCTCTTCGCCAAGACCGGCACGCTCAACGCCACCAACGCGCTGTCCGGCTGGCTGACGACGGCGAGCGGCCGGACGCTGACTTTCTCGGCCTTCGCCAACGATGTGCCGGAGGATGGCGGCGCGACGAAGGCGATCGACGCGGCGCTGCTGCTGATCGCGGCAGGGACCTGAGTGGCAGCAGGCTGAGACCGGGGCACCGTTGCGATAGGCCCAACACACCGTTGTCTCCCCGCACCCATTTGTTACGGAACATTGCTAATCGAAACGGGTTCTGCGCGGTGACGATCGTTTCGGTCGCCGTGTTCAGACCATCTTCCCCGATGGCCGCTTAGTCCAAGGACCGGCCCATGCCCTCTCATGATTTCCTGCCCCGTCGCCGCCGTAGCTGGGGCGCGACGATCCTCGGCGCCGTCATCGCCCTCATCGGTCTCGTCCTCGCCGTCGGCGGGGCGTGGCTCGTGGGGGTCGGCGGCTCGGCTTATTATCTGATCGCGGGGCTCGCGATGATCGTGTCGGGCGTGCTGCTCGTGCGGCAGCGGATCGCGGGCGGCTGGCTCTACATCGCCATCTTCGCCGCCACGCTCGTCTGGGCCGTATGGGAAGTGGGCGGCAACCCGTGGGCATTGGTGCCGCGCGTCGTGGCGCCGCTGGTTCTGCTGGTCGCGGTGCTGCTGGTGATGCCGCTGCTCACCCGCGCCGCCAGCCGCTGGCGCTGGGGCGGGGGCGGGGCCGTCGCGGCGGTCGTCGTCGCGGCGATCGCCTTCACCGCCTTGGGCAAGGCGAGCGAGGCGCCCGTCATGGCAGCGCTGCCCGCCGCCAGCGGGATCATGGGCGATCCCTCGCTCCATCAGGCCGGCGCCGACTGGCCCGCCTACGGCGGCAGCTATGCCGCGCGCCGCTTCTCCCCGCTCAGCCAGATCACCCCCGGCAACGTCGCCGGGCTCGAACGCGCCTGGCTGATCCATACCGGAGACATGCCCTCCAACCCGCAGGTCGCCGGCACCTATGGCGCGGAGAATACGCCGCTCAAAGTGGGCGACACGCTCTACGTCTGCACGCCCAAGAACCTCGTCCTCGCGCTCGATCCGGCGACCGGCCGGCAGAAATGGCGCTTCGACCCGAAGGTATCCGACGACGCCATCCCTTATACCGCCGCCTGCCGGGGCGTGAGCTATTACGAGACCCCCGGCGCCGCCCCCACCGCGCCCTGCGCCCGTCGCATCGTGGAGGGCACGCTGGATGCCCGCATCGTCGAGATCGACGCCGCCACCGGCCAGCGCTGCAAGGATTTCGGCGTCAATGGCGAGGTCGATATCAAGCAGGGCATGGGCCAGGTCTCGCCCGGCTATATCTCGATCAATTCCCCGCCCACCATCGTGCGTGGCGTGATCGTCACCGGTCATCAGGTGCTCGACGGGCAGGACCGCTGGGCGCCCTCCGGCGTGATCCAGGCCTATGACGCGGTGACCGGCCAGCAGCGCTGGTCGTGGGACATGATGCGCCCCGATCGCACGCTCCTCAAAGCCGGCGAGACCTATACGCGCGGCACGCCCAACATGTGGACGATCGCCAGCGGCGACGAGCAACTCGGCCTCGTCTACCTGCCCATGGGCAACAGCTCGGCCGATTATTATTCGGGCCTGCGCCGCCCGGCGGAGGACGAATTCGCCACCTCGCTGGTCGCGATCGACGTCGCCAGCGGCAAGCCGCGCTGGCATTTCCAGGCCGTCCGCAACGACGTGTGGGATTATGACTTCGGCAGCCAGGCGACCCTGATCGACTACAAGGGCACGCCCGCGCTGGTCCTGCCCTCCAAGCAGGGCGACCTCTACGTCCTCGATCGCCGCACCGGCCGCCCGCTGACCCCGGTGGGCACCATCCGTGTGCCGCAGGGCGGTGTCGAGCCCGCGCGCCGCCCGGCCACCCAGCGCGTCTCGCTGTGGCAGACGCTGCGCAAGCCCACGCTCACCGAGCGCGACATGTGGGGCATGTCGCCGATCGACCAGATGGTCTGCCGCATCCAGTTTCGGAAGGCGAGCTACCACGGCTTCTTCACCCCGCCCGAGAGCGATCGCCGCTCGATCGAATATCCCGGCTATAATGGCGGCAGCGACTGGGGCGGCATCGCCGTCGATCCGGCGCGCGGCGTGATCGTGGCGAACTACAACGACATGCCGAACTACGTCCGCCTCGTGCCCCGTGCGGAGGCCGACAAGAAAGGCTGGGCACCGCGCGATCAGGCACGCGGCGCGATCGGTGGCGCGGAGGGGGCGGGCGATCCCCAGGCCAACACGCCTTATGCGATCGACGTCAACGCCGGCTGGCGCCTGCCCTTCACCGGCATGCTGTGCAAGCAGCCCCCCTATGGCGGCATCCGCGCGATCGACATCGCCAGCGGCAAGACGATCTGGGATCGCCCGTTCGGCACCGCGCGTACCAATGGCCCGTTCGGCATCCCCTCGATGCTGCCGCTCACGATCGGCGTGCCCAACAACGGCGGCGCGGTGGTCAGCGCCAGCGGCCTGATCTTCATCGCCGCCGCGACCGACAACCTCATCCGCGCGATCGACCTGAAGACCGGCAAGACGCTCTGGACCGACGTGCTGCCCGCCGGCGGCCAGGCCACCCCGATGCTCTACGAAGTCGCCGGCCGCGAATATCTGGTCATCATGACCGGCGGCCACCACTTCATGGAAACCCCGATAGGCGATCAGGTGATCGCCTATGCCTTGCCCAAGCGGGGTTAGGCTGGCCTGAATCGAAACGGGCTCCGGTTGATACCGGAGCCCGTTCTGTTGGCGGGTCGCGGATCGGTTAGATCACAGCCCGTTGGCCGCCTCTTCGACCCGATCGCCCGCGCGGTCGATCGCGGCGCCGGCGCTGTTCGCGGCCTGCGAGGTGGCGTCGCCAGCCTGGGCCGCCTTGCGCTCGGCCACGTCGGAGCCGGTCGCGATCGCCGCATCCACGTCGCTTTCGGCCTTGGCGGCGGTGGCGTTGAG